>NZ_JAMYTU010000004.1:0-284043 GCF_040322615.1 Mesorhizobium sp. M0119 | reverse complement strand
GATCCATCCCTCGCCGCTGACGAGAGAGCTGCTACTCTCTCCCAGCGGTTCATTCTCGCCTCTTCGCAATGAATGTCATAAGACAAGCGCGTCGCGTTCGAACGAACTGCTCAGCCGTGTATCGCAATTTCGCGAAGCGGATCGCCGCCGTCGATGAACAGCCGGCCTTGCGCGGTCAACGCGGCCTTGAGCCGTTGCAGGGCAATTTTTCCTGCTTCGGGATGACGCCCGTCCAGCGCGCCGACGCGCACCGCAACGGCAATGTCGAAGTGCTTCTCGTCGGCCTCCAACTCGAAATCCTCGATGGCGACCTGGCGAAGGCTCAGCCGGCCTGCCGCAATCTCGGCGCGCGAAGCGGCCCCGACCTGCGCGATGGCCTTGGCCGAGCGGTCGATCGCCAGCACATGCCCGCCGCCGATCCTGCGCGCGATCTCGCGCGCTGCAGCACCTGGTCCGCAGCCGATCTCCAGCACTCGCATGCCCGGCCGCAAGGGCAGCGCGTTGACGATCGCCAAAAGCCTTGGCGACAAGTCGTTCGCCATACGCTCTTCTCCAGTTTTTTCGCGATCCGAGATTAGCGACCGCGGCCGGCGACGGGAAGGCCGAGAGACGCGGGCATGCCGATGTGTTCAGCTGGTGTGTCCACTTGGGCGCTGGTTGAGGAGGGGCATGATCGACTTCGAAGAGGTCGACGATCCGGTCGGCCGTCTCGACCGCGGGCGACCGAGCAGAACCCGAGCGGCCCGGCGTCGTTGACCTGAGGGGTAGGAAGGGACTGGCGCCGAGCCTAACCGGTGGGGGGTAGATTACCGGCCGTTTATGTGTATACGCTCAAGCTAATATAAGAGCAAGCTAATGTTTTGCGTCAGCGATGCGGGACGTTGGTTTCTGATCAGTGGACGGCCGCCGCTCCTGGCCGCGCACTCCAACCGGCCCAGCACCGCTTATTGCCTTCACGTGCTGGCTCCAATGCTGTACCCCGGCCCGAACTTCAAGGAGCCTCGATGACCTCACATCCCGACTTCCCCGACGCCGGCATGGCGGTCGATGCGGCCGGCATGACAGCCGATGACGAGCGCGCACGCGAGGCGGATGCCGCGTGGCAGGACGATGTTCGCGAGGGCGTGCGGCATATAGGCGATCTGGATTCGCTGCCGCTGTCGCCAGCCGAGCGCGCGGCGGCCGAAGCCGCGGCCACGCGTCACAAGGTTCGCATTCCCAAGGCCTATCTCGACCTGATCGACTGGAGCGACCCCGCCGATCCGATACGGCTTCAGGTCATCCCGTCGCCCGATGAACTGACGGAGCAGGAGGGCGAACTCGACGATCCGATCGCCGACCACGCCTTCAGTCCGGTGCCGAGATTGACGCATCGCCATGCCGACCGGGTTTTGCTGTTCCCAACCTATCAATGCGCGGTCTATTGCCGGTTCTGCTTTCGTAAGGAGTCGCTGACGTCGATAGGCCGGGGTTTTTCGCGCGAGGCGCTGGAGCCGGCCTTCGCCTATATCGAGTCCCGTCCGGAAATCCGCGAGGTGATCCTGACCGGCGGCGATCCGCTGTCCCTGCCGGACAAGGCGCTGGCGGAAATCCGCGCCCGAGTCGAGGCGGTTCCGCATGTGCGGCTATTGCGCATTCACACCCGCGTGCCCGTCGCGCTGCCGTCGCGCGTCACCGGCGGGCTGGTTCAAGCCCTGCAGGGCCGGCTGATGGTCACGGTCGTCACCCATTTCAACCATCCGCGGGAGATCACTGAGGCGACCGAGCGGGCCTGCCGTACTTTAAGGCAGGGCGGCTTCGTGCTGCTGAACCAGAGCGTTCTGCTGAAAGGCGTGAACGATACGATCGAGGTGCTGGAGGAGCTGTGCCGGGAGCTGATGTACCGCCTCGGCGTCAAACCCTATTACCTGCACCACGGCGACCTCGCGCGCGGCATGGCGCACCGGCGCACCACCATCGCCGAGGGCCAGGCGCTGGCCAGCGCCTTGCGGGCGCGCCTGTCGGGCATCTGCAACCCCGTCTATGTGCTGGACCTGCCGGACGGCGGAGGGAAAGTGCCGCTCGGCCCGTCGCATCTTGAGGCGCGGGAAGGGGAGACGTGGCGAATACGTGGGCTTGATGGAGTTGTGAGGGAGTATGGAGAGCTGGTTGGGGAGGAGGGGACGCGCAGCCGCCGTCCAAGCCAGCCCAACTTGGTGACCTGACATGCGGCCCTTGATCACGGAAGCATGCGTTAACTGCTGCTCTATTTGGTGCTTGCGCAATTGCTAAAATGGTGGAAATGTTGGTCCGGGGTAATGGGTTAGGGGAGTTCGTCCCGGCTGTAGCGAGTTCCGGGGCGGCGCAGAAAATCATGAACTTTCCACAGTTCCTGGTGGGGCTGACCACCACATCGTCCATCGTGGCGATCTCGACTTACTTTGCGACGGGTTCAATCTGGAAGACGCTGGCCTGGACGATCTTGACCTTGATCGTCATGCAGGTTGGATATTTTCTATTCGTCGTCCGGTTGATCTACGGATCCGGGGCGAAAGACGCGGCGGCAAAGCCGCGGCGTCTGAGGGCTGTGCCGCCGAACCGTCGAGGTCGCGTTCAGCTTAGGCAGTAATGTCCCATATAGATATCATGGTCTAGACAGGACATGTTCGGTTCTGGGAATGTGCATTGGACGTTCCGCTAGTTTAGTCAACTAATATATATCGCCCCACTCATATCGTCGGTTTTGGGCTAGCGGGAAAACCTGGCTGCCGCTTGTACGATTGTGCCTGAGGCGACAGTTTACAATCGGCGGGCAACGGTCCTTTGCTGGTCGGCCTGTGAATCCGGCTGGTGTTTTCGATGGGGCGTTGAGGGCTATAAAGCTGTTCAACCGTGCGGCATCGAGGTGCGCGTCGGCCGGTCGAAGAGGGGATGATGGCCACCGACGGAACGCCAAACGTGATCTTGCTGATCGGCAGCGCGCCCGATGTGGTGCGCTGCGCGGCCTGGCCCAAGCAGGCCTTCGGCAAGATCGTCGCCATCAACAATGCCTGGCGCGTGCGCGCCGACTGGGATTTCCTCGTCCATGCCGGCGATTTCCCGGCGGAGCGGATGCCGCAAGGCGATCCCCTGCAGCAGGCGCAGATCTTCAGCGCCTCGCATTACGTGCCGGCGCAAAACAGCTTTGGCGGCTTCGTCTATGCCGGCGGCACCATGTCGATGACGGCGGCCTACTGGACGCTCCACAGCCAGAAGCCGGACGTGCTGGCATTCCTTGGCTGCGACATGATCTACGATCAGCCCGGCAACACGCATTTTTACGGCGTCGGCCGGGCCGACCCTTTGCGCAACGACGTGACGCTGCGCAACCTCGAGGCGAAGTCGGCCCGCCTGCTCATCCATGCGCTCCGGCGCGGCTGCCTCTGCGTCAACCTATCCGATCTGCCGCGCAGCCGGCTGATCTTCCCGCGGCTGACGCTCGACGAACTCGGCGCGCTTTCTTCCTCGCAACTTTCGGAAATGAAGGCGGAGATGCTTGCCGGGCTGTGGCTCGATCAGGCGGAGGAGGCCGACAGGATGGAGGAGGAACTCGGCTATTTCTTCGAGGACGGCATGTACTGGAAGCACCTCGACAAGCTCGACGAGAAATTCCTGGCCAATATCGACCGGCTGTGGATGGCGGCGGTGGAGGCGAGCCAGCCGAAACTGCCAATCTCCCCCACGAGGGGGGAGATCAGCAGTTTCAGTCCGTCGGCTTAGCTTTTGGCCGCCTCGAGCTTGTCCTGCGTCTTCGTCTCGAAATCGCTGGCGTCATGGCGCTCGTGCAGTTGAATCGAAGGCTCGCCGAAGGTGCGGTTGACCATGCGGCCGCGCTTGACCGCCGGGCGCGCGTCGATGGCGTCGGCCCAGCGCTGCACGTTCTTGTACTGCTCAACCTGCAGGAACTCGCCGGAATCTTCGTACATGCGGCCCTTGGCCAGCCCGCCATACCAGGGCCACACCGCAATGTCGGCAATCGTGTAGTCGCTGCCGCCGAGATACTCGCTTTCGGCCAAGCGCCGGTCGAGCACGTCCATCTGCCGCTTGGTCTCCATGGCGAAGCGGTCGATGGCATATTCGATCTTCGTTGGCGCATAGACGTAGAAATGGCCGAAGCCGCCGCCGAGATAGGGCGCCGAGCCCATCTGCCAGAACAGCCATGACAGGGTCTCGGCGCGAGCCGGCTGCTCTGTCGGCAGGAATTCGCTGAATTTTTCGGCGAGATAGAGCAGGATCGAACCGGATTCGAAGATGCGGACAGGCTTTTTCCCGCTGCGGTCCATCATGGCCGGGATCTTGGAGTTGGGGTTGACCTCGACGAAGCCGCTGCCGAACTGGTCGCCGTCGTTGATCCTGATAAGCCAGGCGTCGTATTCGGCGCCGCTGTGGCCGAGCGCCAGAAGCTCCTCCAGCATGATCGTCACCTTGACGCCGTTCGGTGTCGCCAGCGAATAAAGCTGCAGCGGATGCTTGCCGACCTGCAGCTCCTTGTCATGCGTCGGGCCGGCGATCGGCCGGTTGATGCTGGCGAAAGCGCCGCCGTTTGCCTTGTTCCAGGTCCAGACTTTTGGCGGCGTGTATTGGTCCGTTGTGTAGTCGTTCATTTGGGAGGCCTTTGGAAAGATTGGGTTGGGAGGATTGGGGAGGATATCAGGTATCAACTTGGGTAATGGCGGAGGAACTTTGCATAGGGCAGCTTCGGATAGCCGTAGGTACAGATAGGGCTGCCGGCGCAGTTGCAAAACCCCGGCGCGAACGGCGCGGCGCCGGTCCACGCTAAAGCCGGCGCCGCCTCTTGCGCCTGATCACCTGCGCCATACCTATAGCCCATATCAGCCTGCGAACATTGCCAGGAACCAAAGCATGAATATCGAACCCCTTTTGCGATCCATCGTGGCCGTCCGAGCCACCGTGCCGGAGGACGCCTTCACGGCAGACGCGCTGGGCACCCGCCGCGAAGGCAGCGGCGTGGTCATCCGCGGCGACGGGCTGGTGCTCACCATCGGCTATCTCATCACCGAGGCCGAGGAGGTCTGGCTGGCCGACCAGGACGGGCGCGTGGTTCCCGCCCATGCGCTCGCCTACGACCAGGAATCGGGCTTCGGCCTGGTGCAGGCGCTGGCGCCGCTCGGGCTGCCCGCCATTGCGCTCGGCGATGCGTCCAGGGCGAAGATCGGTGATCCCGTCGTGCTCGCCGATGGCGTCGGCCGCTCCGTGCGGGCGCGGATCGTCACCAAGCAGGAATTCGCCGGCTATTGGGAATATCTGCTCGACGAGGCGATCTTCACGGCGCCGGCTCACCCCTCATGGGGCGGCGCCGGCCTGATCGGCGCGGATGGCAGGCTGCTGGGCATCGGTTCGCTGCGCCTGCAGATGAGCCGCAACGGCGAGGTCGCCGACATCAACATGGTCGTGCCGATCGATCTTCTGCCGCCCATCCTCGACGATCTCCTGACGCGCGGGCAGGTCGCCAGGCCGCCGCGGCCCTGGCTCGGCGCCTTCTCGGCCGAGAGCGACGGCAAGGTCGTGGTGATGAGCGTTGCCGAGGGCGGTCCGGCCGCCCAGGCGGGCCTTCGCCAAGGCGACGTCATCTCGGATGTCCGCGACACGGCGGTCGACGGGCTTGCCGATTTTTATCGCAAGCTTTGGAAGAGCGGCCCGGCGGGCGCCGAGATCCCACTCCGGGTGCTGCGCGATGGCCGCGAAACCTGGCTGCGCGTCAAGTCCGCCGATCGCAACAGCCTGCTGTGGAAGCCACCTCTGCAGTGAGGCAACCGAAACCTCTCACTCTCCGCAAGCGCTGAAGCCAGTGCCCGGGGTCCACTCCGCAAATGGGATGACCTCGCCTTCGACCGATACGGTCGCTTGCCTGGTGCTGCCGTTCGCCAGCTTCTTGCTGCTTTTGCCCTTGCCGGTCAGCACATTGTAGTCACAGTCGCTGGCAACATTGTCGTCCATGTAATCCCAATGCTCGTAGGCAAAACCGGCGACGACGAACGTGCCGTTGCGCCAGGCGAGCGTGAGCGTCTTGTTGATCCGCTCGCTGCCGATCTCCATCGCCGGAATATAGAGCTTGATCGAGCCGTTGGGGAGCGCGGTGAGTTCGGGCTCGGTGTCGGATGTGGCGGGGCCCGGCCGGTCGTAGTTCTTCCATTCACCGTAAATCTGTTCATGCACGACCCCGGCAGGTCTGAGAAAATCGCCGTCGCGGTCCCTGAGGAACAAAAGCAGGTCCATGGGATGGCCGGGCTCGGTCTCGACGATCATCGCCAGATCGGCGGCGCCGTCGCCGTTCCAGTCTCCGGTCGCCGCCGTGATGATCTTCTGGGTCTCGATCGGTTCCGCCAGTGCGGCGGCCGGCAGCAGCAGGACCAGACCGAATATTGTCGATCGCATGTAAATCCCCTGAGCTTGGGCAGGCCTGAGATGCACGCGCTTCTCAGGAGGCCCGGCTCTGCCGCGTCTCGGAACGGCTCGTCTCGTTGAGCAGCCGGCAGAGCGAAACCGCTTCACGACGGCTCAGGCCGATCAGCGCGATTTCCGAAAATTGCGCCGGCAGATCGTGAACGATGTCCCACACCATCCATCGGCCGTTCGGCTCCAAGACACATTCGTAGCGCAATAATTGTTCCTGCATCCGACCCCCGGCTTTGCTCACCGGACTGGTACAGTGTCGAGGTAAATGAGTTGTTGCGCCGCGAGAGTATTCCGCGGCTGTCAAAACCAGGCGTTGAATCCCATAGGGGCGAACCCGACAGGGCACAGCCGACGGTGCCGATACTCTCGACAAGGCGGCAGGGCAGGGCCACTTCTGGCGTGAACGGCGGCTGCCGCCAAAAGTAGATCAGGCGTTGCGGCTCGCCATATGCGCGTCGAGCTTCCTCCTCGAGGGGCCGTAACGCTTGATGATGGTTGCGGCCTCGCTTTGCGGTATGCCGTATTTGCGGGCAAAGGCAGCGACCTCGTAAGGCTCTTCGCCTGAGACCAGTTTGCGATCCTGCTTGGTCTTGGATTTGTCGTCGGCCATGGCGTCCTCCATCACATCTGGTCGTTATAGGGCTCCTTGGTCCGGCCGACCATCCTGGCCAGTTCGGCAAAGGATGGCACGCCGGTTTCGCCCTGGGCGTTGTTGGCCGCCTGCAGCAGCCTGAGCGGAAAGCAGACGGCGTCGCGGTTGGATGGCGACATGTCTTCATAGAGACGCTCGTCGCTGGTCATCGCCGCCTCGGCCCGGCGCAACGCCATGTCGACCTCGTCGACCGACAGCAGGCCCTTGTGGACCAGCGCGTTGTTGACGGCCGCGATCGCCATCATCAATCCTTCGAGCTGGAGATTGGCGACGTTCATCGTCTTGCGTCCTTGCCGGGCTTCTTGGCGGTGGCCTTGCCGTCTGGCCGGATCGCTGCGCGCGGCGGGTTCTGGCCCTCCGAATGAAGGGTCCTGTCGTCGAAATCGTCAGCCGGCCTGGTCAATCCCATGCCGCCGGGAGGTGGCTTGTTGCCGGCCGCATCCTGCGAAAATTCGTCGGCCGCGTCGGGGCTCGTCTTTGCCGGATATTTCCTCGCTCCGGTCTCGTAGCGGTTCGGGTCGTCGGCCATGTCCTGTGCTCCCGTTGCAATGAGCGGATAACTTTCATGCGGCGGCAGCGGTTCCGTGGCGAAATCGACCTTGCCGGTGTGCAAGCCTTCGCAATCTGTCGGGTTTCGTGCATTCTTGTGCATGCCAACGATGCTTCGCTCCGACGCGCCAGCAAAATGCTGCTCCTACTGCGGCGGGCGCGACCACGACTACGAGGATTGCCCGAAGCGCAAAACCGATGCCGAACGGCAGAAGGAGACGCCAGGCAACGCGTCCCAGCCCGCTGCCGCGGCTGCAGGGGAAATCCGCTAGCCAGCCTGAACCACCCGCCGGTCCGGCCGGTTGGCGCGAAGGTCCTTCCATATCCAGAGGATTGCAATGCCGCCACTATTGTGGGCAAAAGCAGCACGGGCAATCAGGTTGGGGTGGGGTGATGACCGAAACGCAAGGTAATTCAAGCCGTCCGCAGGGCAAGCCGGGGATGGCATCGGGGTCGATCGGTTCCGGCCTGATCGCACTCGTCATCGTGGCGCTCGGCGTCTTTGCGCTGTTTGGATCCTGGTACACGATCGACCAGGGCGACCGCGGCGTGCTCTTGACCAACGGAGCGCTGAGTTCGGTCGTTGATCCCGGACTGCATTTCAAGCTGCCGTGGTTACAGCGTGTCGAGAAGATCAGCCTGCGCCAGCAGGTGCTCAAATGGGGCTGCGAGAACCAGAACGATTGCAGCGGCCTGCCGGCCATGCAGGCCTATTCGCGCGACCAGCAGCCGGCCGACATGCGCGTCACCGTCAACTTCCACGTGCCGGCCGCCGAAGTCAGCAACGTCTACACCAACTATGGATCGATCGAGGCACTGGCCGACCGTGTCATTGCCAGGAAAGCACCGCAGGAGATCAAGACGGTGTTCGGCCAGTACGACGCGGTGTCGGTTATCCAGAACCGGGCGAAGTTCAACAAGGACGTCGCCGAGGCCATCGCGGCGGTAACCGACGGCCCGGTGATGATCGACAGCGTGCAGGTCGAGAACATCGACTTCTCCGACGCCTACGAGCAGGCGGTCGAAGCCAGGATGACGGCTCAGGTCGAGGTGCAGAAGCAGGAACAGAACCTGCAGCAGGAAAAGATCAAGGCCGATATCGCCGTCACCCAGGCCAAGGGCCGCGCCGACAGCGTCAAGGCCGAAGCCGAGGCCAGCGCCTACAAGACCAGGGTCGAAGGCGATGCGACCGCGGGCGCCATCAAGGCTCGCGCCGCCGCAATCGCCAACAATCCGCTGCTGGTCGAACTGACCAAGGCGGAGAGATGGAACGGCGAATTGCCGAAGTCGATGATCCCGGGCTCGACCGTACCGTTCCTCGAACTCAGCACGCCTGCCGCAGCATCGAACTGAGGCGCGGCGCAAACCAGATCAGGACGGCGGCGCGATAGCCGTCCTGGTGCGGTTACGGCTGAAGCACGGCGCCTCGGGCGATTGCCTGCGTTTGACTTAGAGCTGTCAGCAGCTCCATTCCCGCCGGCCAGTTGCCGAGCCCGCTGTCGCCATTGATGTGGCCAAGCGGTCCGGCGATATGGAGATCGCTGCCCCATCGCTCGGATTTCGCCCTGGCATAGTCCAGCGAGCCGTAGGGATCGTTGGTGCTGGCGACAATCAGCGACGGAAAGCGAAGCCGTTGTTGCGGTGCGTCGGCGAAGGCCCGGGCGGAGGAGGGGAAGGCCGGCGACGCAGGGTCCGGAACCGCGACCAGCAACGCGCCGCCGATAGAGCGGGGGGAGATCCGCTGCCAGTGTACGATGAGCAGACAGCCGAGGCTATGGGCGACGAGCATCGGCGGTGTCCTTGCCTGGCATACACCCGTTTCCAGCGCGGCCACCCAGTCGTCGAGGTCCGGCGCGTCCCAACTCGCCGGGTTGAACCGCCGCATCGCCGGGTTTGCCTGCTGCCAACGTGTCTGCCAGTGGGCTTTGCCCGATCCGCCGATGCCCGGCACAATGATGAAGTCGGTCATGCGAAGCCCTTCTTTCCTGATGCAGCGCGTGCAATTCTAGGTCTTCTTCCAGGTGGCGGAATGAGAGATCATCGGAAAGCAGCGACGAAATCCGATGGATTAAAGGCGATCATGCGGAACGGCGATTATCGGCCAAGGCTCGACCCCACCGATCTGGCGATCATTGAGATCATGCAGGAGGATGGCCGCATCGGCATCTCCGAGCTTGGCCGCCGCGTCGGACTGTCCCAGCCCGCCACCTCGGAACGGGTGAAGCGGCTGGAGGAGCGCGGCGTCATCACCGGTTACAAGGCGGTGATCAATTCGGCAGCGCTCGGGCTCGGCACCATGGCGGTCATCCGCCTGCGCACCACGCATGAGCATATCCAGGCCTGCCTGAAGAGGTTCGCCCAATTGCCGGAGGTGGTCGAGGTGCTGCGGGTGACCGGCGAGGATTGTTTTCTGGTCAAGGTCGTGGTCCCGTCACCGCCCGATCTTGAAAGCATCGTCGACAGCATCGGCCACTACGGCACGGTGACGACAAATGTGGTTCTGCGCGCCGAGCAACCGAAGCGGCTGGGACGCGAATTGATGACCAGGGCCTGACCGGTCTATCGCTTGGTCTGCGTATGCCCGACGGCATTGGCGAACGAGATGCCGCCCTTGATCTCGCGCATCGCCATCGAGGTGATCGTGCGCCGCACGCCGGGCAGCCGGCTGAGCTCCTCGCGCAGCATCCTGTCGAGCGCCATCATGTCGACGGTGACGATCTGCAGGAGATAGTCGGCCTCGCCAGTCGTGGCGTGGCAGCGGCGGATCAGCGGATGCTTTTTGACCGCCGCCTCGAAGGCGTCCGACAGTTCGAAATCGATCGACACCTGGATGAAGGCTTCGATGCCGAAGCCGAGCTTGGCCGGGTCGATCCGGGTCGAGTAGCCGCGGATGACGCCGGCGTCCTCAAGCGCCTTCACCCGCTTCCAGCACGGCGTCTTGCTCAAGCCGACCTCATCGGCGAGCGCGGCAAAGGAGATGCGGGCCTCGCGTTCGAGCGCCGCGACGATCTTCCGGTCGACCGCGTCCAGCATCATTCGTTCTTCCAATCTGCTTCAGCGACAATTTTCGTCCTTCGTTTCCCGCCAATCGAATAACAGAAAGGGACAATGTTCGGCAAGAAAGCGATTAGACTCGGGGGACCGGGATCCAACAAGCGCCTGCGGCCCAACGGCCGGGGCAAGGAGCATGGCCATGGACAAGCAGGATTATTATGCCCGCATCGAAACGCCTGAGATGCGCGACTATGGCGTCTACCTCAAATGCGACAGGCTGCTTGCCTGCCAGAAGCCGCTGGCCGAGATGGTGAATGCCGACGAGCTGCAGTTCCAGATCGTTCATCAGGTCGAGGAGCTGTGGATGAAGCTCATCGCCTACACGCTGATCGACGTCGTCGATTTCCTGGAAAAGCAGGACACGCATCGCATCGTCACGCTGATGGCGCGCGTGCACCGGCTGATGCGGCTGATGACGGCGCAGCTCGACCTGCTCGAAACCATGTCGCCCAAGGAATACCAGCAGATCCGGCTGCAGCTCGGCAATGGCAGCGGCCAGGAATCGCCGGGCTTCAAGCAGCTGCTGCGCCTGCCGCCCGATCTGTGGCGGGCCTTCAAGGCGTCGTACCTCGACGACCGCGGCCTTTCGGTCGAGGATGTCTACGATACCGGCTACGATCACGGCGACAGCTATGTCGTTGCCGAAGCGCTGATCGAGTTCGACGAGCTGTTCCAGAAATTCCGTGCCAACCACCTCTATCTCATCCACCGCACGATCGGCCTCGGCGCGAAATCGCTGAAGGGCCGGCCGGTCGAATTGCTGGAAGCCGGCGCCCGCCACCGCTTCTTCCCGGAACTCTGGGACATACGCTGGGCGATGACCGACCGCTGGGGCAGCCAGTATGGAACGGTACGGGAGCCGATCAGCCGGGCGAAGGCTGCGGAGTAGAGCCAGGCTTGGGTTCCTCGCCCCGCGCCAAGCGGGGGGAGAGGTGGGCGCGCAGCCGCCCGAGCTCGGCGATTTGTTTTGCGGCGCCTCTCCCTGCGCGGGGGGCAGCAGCCCCCCCAACCCCCCCAAAGTGAGGCGGCGCGGACCGGTGGCGCAGACCCCCCGGGTGGGGTCCCACCCCCCCGCGCCACGGGGGGGGAGTGGGGCCCGCGCCGCGGCCGGAGAGAGGCCTTTTCTTTGCCGGCGCCTCTCCGTCGCGGCTTCGCCGCGCCACCTCTCCCCCATGAATGGGGGCGAGGAACCCTGGTCTTGCGAGGCCTTCTCGCTACGCGCTTGTATCCTGCAGGTTTTTCGGGGGATGATGTCGGGCTTGCGGCTGGTGGTGCGTCCTTGGGGCACAACCATCGGAACTCTTGGGAGGACATCATGACCTTGGAAACCGCTCAATCAACCGTTCAGTCGCCGTGGCAGACCGCGGCAATCCTTATCGGCCGGCTGATTTTCGCAGCCGTGTTCCTGATGGCCGTGATCTTCAAATTCATCGATATCGGCGCCACCGCCGGCTATATCGCGGCGGCCGGGTTTCCGTTCCCGCTCTTCCTGGCCTGGTGCGCAGCCCTGCTCGAGGTCGTCCTCGTTCTATGCTTCCTGACCGGCGCCTTCTTCTCATGGGCAGCACTCGTCGCCGGCGCCTATGTGCTGTTCCTCGGCTTTGCCTTCCACGGGCCGTCGCACTGGGCCGGCAACCAGGCGGAGTTCGGCTTCTTCGTCGATCACTTCACTTTCCTGGCCGGGCTGCTGTTTGCCGCCGTGCACGGGCCGGGCAGGGTCCTGGCGCTGAGGCTTGGCAGGGGGTGATGCCCAATCTCGGAGGCGGCGTTCTCGTAAAGGCGCTCAGAAGGGTGGCTGCGACAATGGCGGTCGGGTCTATGACCGCGACCAGGGCCAGATCGGCAGCACGATCCGCACCAGCATCGTCGTGACGATCGAGAGCGGCCGGGTACCGTCATTCCGGCCATCCGCAGGTCGCGCGCAATAAAAGCGACAGCTAAAGTACGAGCGTTCGAGGTTTATGCTTTTTGTAGATGCGCCTGCATTCCCTCTGTACTTCCAACTTTCGGCTGGCTAAGCAAGACATGGGTCTTGAGGGGGAATTCATGAACATCGCCACGCGTTTTGCTGCCGCCATGATCGGCACGTCTCTGCTTGCCGGCTGCACTACCTTGACCGAAGGCGAATTCAACACGATGCATACCACGCTTGAAGGCAGCCCTGTCACCAAGCGCGTGGCGATCAACGAATGCATTGCACGCGAGAGGTCCACGCCGCTCAACGAAAGAAAGACTTACGCAGCAATCATGAATGTCAGTGTCGCAAAATACGATAGCGCCTTTTGTAACCGGCTCTTTAATGCCGTTGCTAATGGCAGGCTGACTTACGCGGACTACCGCAGGCTTTCCTCGCCGGGGGCCGACAGCAGCAAGTTGATCAAGATCCTGCAGGGCCGCTAGCAGGCGCCGCCAGCAGTCTTGCAACCCCGCCGCGGCAAGCCGTTGTCGCGGCGTCAGTTACGATCGCGGTGTCACATCTGGTCGTTGTAAGGTTCCTTGATCTGACCGACCATGCGCGCCAGTTTCGAGAAGGACGGCATGTCCGTCTCCGGCTGACATTGATTGGCCAACTCCAGCAGTCGGATCGGGAAGTTGACGGCATCGCGGCTCGACGCCGACATGCCTTCGGACCTTTCCTCGTTGGTCTCGCTGGCTTCGGCCTTGCGCAAGGCGATGTCTATCTCCTCGACGGAGAGCACGCCCTTGCGGACCAGGACCTGATTGATCGATGCGATGGCCATCAGCAGGCCTTCGAGTTGCAGATTGGCGACGTTCATGGCTTTTGCTCCCATTGGCTGGGGTTCAAACGCGCGAATGCCTGTTCTGATCCGCGGCTGCGGCTGCTCGTCGGCCGGTGAGATGCCTCGGCAAATGGAGGAAGCGCCAATTGCCGACGCTGCGTTCGCGCCCACAAAGTGGCTGGCGGGCAACGCGAGGCGCCGAAGAGAATTCGGATTTTTTGTCGCCGCGCCACATTTTGTTCTTGCTTTGTGCCGGCAGCTATGCTACTAATTTGGGTATGGTGCTAATTGGCTCCAACGACCCGCCCGCCGAGGCGGGTTTTTGTTTTCAGGCTTCTTTTCGATCGAACGTTGCTTGTGTTGCCGGCTGTGAAGTCGGCGGGACAGCGCCTGGGACAGTACCCCCCTCTGGCCTGCCGGCCATCTCCCCCTCAAGTGGGGAGATTGGCGGTTTCGGCGCTGCGCTCTTCCTGCAACGTTGGAGATTGGCGAAAGCCGGCGCGAAGGCCGATCTCCCCCCAAGTGGGGGAGATGTCCGGCAGGACAGAGAGGGGCGCGAAGGAATGCAGCCTAGCGGTCTTCTTGGAAGGTCAATCGGGAGGCGGACAAGGCGAGGCGTTGAAAGGAAATCGCATTTTTTTGTCGCCGCGCCACATTTTGTTCTTGCTTTGTGCCGGCAGCTATGCTACTAATCTAAGTATGGTGCCAATTGGCTCCAACGACCCGCCCGCCGAGGCGGGTTTTTGTTTTCAGGCCGGTTTGGAGACGATCACGGCGAGAGAAGCGAGCTTTCCGTCACTCAGGCTTCGGATGTAGTTGCGGCGGCGCTGCAGGAATTCCGCGCCCATGACGACTTCATTTGCCTGCTGCTGCGCCGGCGAGGGCACGATGCCGGAATTGGCTCTCTTCAGCGCCAGCTCAACATGTTCGCCGGTTTCGTCGACGATTTCGTCGATGCGAAATCCGGCATCGACAAACAGGGTTTTCAATTTTTCCCGATCGGCGAGGTGGCTGGTCGCCGCAGAAACCGCCCAGGGCATGGGATAGTAGGGCTCGCCGCCGGCGAGCACGGCTTCGGTCCAGATCAGCCTGCCTCGCGGTTTCAGCACGCGCCAGGCCTCGTCGATGACCGCGGCCTTGTTCTCGATGTTCATGCCGACATAGAAGCAGATCGCCGCATCGAAGGTGCTGTCGCCAAAAGGCAGTTTCGTTGCGTCGGCCTGATGGAAGCGAACCATGTCTGCCAGTCCGCTGAGTGCGGTCAGTCGGCTCGACGCGGCGACAAAGGCTGGTGTCAGGTCGATGCCGTCGACCTGGCAGCCATAGGTCGAGGCCAGAAATCTTGCCGGCCCGCCAATGCCGCTGCCGATATCCAGGATCCGATCTGTCGGCGAAGGCGCAAGACGGGCCGCATGCTCCCGCGTGGCGATCAGTTCGCGGCCATGGAGCTGATCGAATGGATAGAGTTGCGCGGCCGCGAGTTTTCCGGCCGGGTCGGCGTCCGGGATCGCGGCCAATATGCGATCGACGATGCCGTCGCTGCCGTAGTGACTGGTGACATTGCCCATGACGCGTTCCCCTCAAGCGCAACCACCATCCCATCAACGCAAGTCTCACGCAATGCCCGCCTTTTTCGCCCCTCCTTCCAGCCGTTCACCGACGAGGGTGCGAGGTCGTCAGTGCATTTTCTTCCACCGTGCCACATTTTGTTCTTGCTTTGTGCCGGCAGCTATGCTATCAATCTGGGTATGGTGCCAATTGGCTCCAACGACCCGCCCGCCGAGGCGGGTTTTTCATTTCGGGCTCCTGTTCGACCGAATGTTGCGTGTGCTGCCGAGGTATGTCGGCGCGAATGAACGCGACCGACTATCCCGGTCCGCAACCACCTATCGTCCATAGATTTCCCAACGCGCCCGTACGCCCATTTCAGAGAACACCCCATGTCCAACCGTTACGCCACCATCATCACCGACGATGACGGCCGAGAGGTCGTCAGCGCTATTGGCGAGTTCGCCGGCGCCGCACCCTGTGCCCGCCATGGCCGCTTCGAGGCGGTCGCCGCCGGCGTGCGGATCGGCATGGTGCGCGGCGGCCCCGGCGATGCGGTCGGCGGCTTCGGCTTCCCGTCGGGAGCACTCGACGGCAAGGCGGCGGCAATTCTCAGGGCAAGGCTGAATGCCTTGCCTGACGCCAGTACGGTTAAGCCCGGCACGACGACTGATGCGAAACCGGCAAGCCAGCTGCGGAAGCCGAAGTCGGCACGCGCCGGCAAGAAGGCCAAGCCGCGCAGGCGCATCGTGCGGCCAGCCAACAAGAAGCCGATGTCCGCCGGGACGGCGGAGTAGGGCATGGCCAAGGCTCCTTCCACCGGCGATCCGCAGCCGCACGATCAAGCACCCGGCAGCCGAACCAGGCGGGCGAAGAAGACGCTGGCCGACGGCTTTCTCGAAGCGATCCGCGCCGATTTTCGCGCCCACGGCGGCGGCGTCATCGCCGAGGTGCGCGCCGAAAAGCCCGACCAGTACCTGAAGCTCGTGCTGTCGGTGCTGCCCAAGGATATTAGTGTCAATATCAACAATCTGGATGCATTGAGCGATGACGAAATCAGGCAGCGCATCCGCGGCCTCGAAGCCGTCCTTAGGCCGTTCCTCGAGAAGCCGGGCTTCGCAAAAGGCCTCGCAGAGCCGGGCGGCAAGGACGGAATATCTCAGCCTGCTGGCGGAGCTGGACCGCAGGCGTCGCACTAACCAGCTTGCCGCCTATCGGCCCTATCCCAGGCAGGCCGAGTTCCATGCAGCCGGCGCGACCAATCGCGAGCGCCTGTTCATGGCCGGCAACCAGCTCGGCAAGACCAGGGCCGGCGGCGCCGAATGGGCGATGCATCTCACCGGCCGCTATCCAGATTGGTGGCAAGGCAAGGTTTTCGACTGTCCGGTTCGGATGTGGGCGGCCGGCGTCACCGGCGAAAGCACGCGCGACAATCCGCAGCGCATCCTGATCGGCCCGCCGCAGCAGCAGGCGGCCTGGGGCACCGGCATGATCCCGGCCGACGCCATCGTCAGCACGATGGCGGGACGGGCGCCGGGCGCGCTCGACAGCGTCGTGGTGCGCTGGGGCGGCGGTGGCGACGTCCAGGCCGGTGAATCGGTGCTGTCGTTCAAGAGCTACGAGAAGGGCCGCGAGAAATGGCAGGGCGAAACGCTGCACGGCGTCTGGTTCGACGAGGAGCCGCCGCTCGACATCTATTCCGAAGGGCTGACCCGCACCAACGCCACCGGCGGCATCACCATAGTTACCTTCACGCCGCTGCTCGGCATGTCGGACGTGGTGCTGTTGTTCTTGTCGGCGGAGGAGGTGGGAGGGATGGGGAGGGGGTGAGGCAAGTTCAGGAAAGAAGCATTCGCTCCTCTCATCCGTTGCGTTCCTTCGCGCCCCCCTCTGTCCTGCCGGACATCTCCCCCACTTGGGGGGAGATTGGCAGTTTCCGCGTCCCGCCTGCCTGCAACCGTTGAAGATTGGCGAAAACCAGGATGACATCCAATCTCCCCCCTTGTGGGGGAGATGTCCGGCAGGACAGAGAGGGGCGCTGTCCCGCCATCGGAAAGTTCTTTGTCAAACAACACCATACGTCCAGCGCCTGCCACTACGATTCAATGCCGCGAGGGTGAAAAACAATGACCCGTCACGTCACCTTCATGACCATCGACGATGCCGAACATTATACGCCGCAGCAGCGCGCCGAGATCATTGCCGCCTATCCGGCGCATGAGCGCGAGGCGCGGGCCAAGGGCATTCCGGTGCTGGGCTCCGGCCGCATCTTTCCGGTGGCCGAGGAGCTGATCGCCTGCGAGCCATTCCCGCTGCCGCGCTATTGGCCGCGGCTCGGCGCCCTCGATTTCGGCTGGGACCATCCGTCGGCCGCGGTCGAGCTGGCCTGGGATACGGAGGCCGATGTGGTCTATGTCACGAAAGCCTGCCGCGCCTCGCAGCAGACGCCGGCGATGCAGGCGCTGACGCTGAAACCGTGGGGCGAATGGCTGCCATGGGCATGGCCGCGCGACGGCCGCCGCGAGACGCTGGAAGGTGCCGGCACCGCACTTGCGAGGCAGTATTCAGCGCATGGGCTGAACATGCTCGTCAGCCATGCGCAGTTCGCCGACGGTTCGGTCTCCGTCGAAGCCGGGCTGATGGAGATGCTCGACCGCATGCAATCAGGCCGGTTCAAGGTGTTCTCGACGCTTTTGCCGTGGTTCGAGGAGTTCCGGCTCTACCATCGCAGGGATGGCCAGGTGGTGAAGCTGCGCGACGATCTGATGGCGGCGACCCGCTACGGCGTGATGATGCTGAGGGAAGCGGTGGTCGATCCGGCTCTGTTCAAGGCCGCGCGGCGGAAGGCGGGGCAAGCCGATCCGCTGGGGGCGTTTCGGTGAGGAAAATCGGGGAGGGAGGCAATGCGCTCCGGCTCCGATTGGAAAACTGTAGTGAACGTCCGTGGACGTGGTGTAGCATCGAATGATCCCGCTCAAGGGACGCATCGGCGTGGCCTCACCGGGGCATTCGCCGATAGGGGAGGATCAGATGCAAAACGGAATTTCTCCAGACCACATACTGCAAATTGGCTTTGGGTTCTGGCCAGCCAAGACATTGTTGAGCGCCGTGGAACTGGGACTCTTCTCGCTGCTTGCGGACGGCCCCAAAACGGGCCTCGAACTGCAAGGCGCGATGAGGCTGCATCCGCGCGCAACGTATGATTTTCTCGACACCCTCGTCGCGCTCGGATTGCTGCAGAGGGACGGCGCCGGTGAAACCGGCAAATACGGCAATACGCCATCGACCGCGCTGTTCCTGGTCAAGCGGAGCCCCCAATACATCGGTGGAATCCTTGAGATGGCGAACGCACGACTGTATCGGTTCTGGGGCGATCTCACACCGGCATTGCAAACCGGAAAGCCTCAAAACGAGATCAAGGAGACAGGCAAGTCGATGTTCGGCGAGCTCTATGCGGACCCGGCGCGCCTGGAGCAGTTCATGGACGCGATGAGCGGCATCTCCATGGGCAATTTCACAGCGTTTGCCGAGAAATTCGACTTTTCCAACTATAAGACGCTGGCCGATATAGGCGGCGCAACCGGGCAGCTTTCGGCCATCGTCGCGGCGCGGCATCCGCACATGCAATGCCGGACGTGCGATCTCGCCGATGTGCAGCCGATCGCCGAACGGCGCTTGAGGGAGCGCAATCTCGGCGGCCGGGTCATCGCCGAGACGATCGACTTCTTCGCGGACGAATTCCCCAAGGCGGACATCATCACGATGGGAATGATCCTTCACGACTGGAATCTCGAGAACAAGAAAATGCTGATCGCCAAGGCCTATCGTGCATTGCCGACCGGCGGCGCGCTGGTCGCCATCGAGAACATCATCGACGATGAACGCAGGCAAAACGGCTTCGGTCTCATGATGTCGCTGAACATGCTGATCGAATTTGGCGAGGCGTTTGACTTCACCGGCGCCCAGTTCACCGAGTGGTGCAAAGAGGCAGGGTTTAGTCGCTGCGAGATTATTCCATTGGCGGGACCTGCAAGCGCAGCAGTGGCTTACAAATAGAGGCTTGGCACCCGCGCGCAGTTCGCCGGCGGCTCGGTGGCGGTCGGGCCGATGCTTGGCCGCATGCAATCAGGCCGCTTCAAGATGGTTTCGACGCTTTTGCCCTGGTTCGAGGAGTTCCGTCTCTATCATCGCAGGGACGGCCAAGTGGTGAAGCTGCGCCACGATCTGATGGCCGCGACCCGCTACGGCGTGATGATGCTGAGGGAGGCGCAGGTCGACCCGGCGATGTTCAAGGCGGCCAGGCGGAAGGCCGGGCAGGCCGATCCGCTGGGGGCGTTTCGGTGAGGAAGCGCCGAAAAGCTTAGCCGGGCTCCTTAGCCCATTCGCCGCCGCTGCCATGATAGGTCTCTGCGGAGAGCAAGAAAACCTGTGCGCAGGTCGTGCAGCGAAAGCGGTAACGAAGCAGATCGTCCCATGGTCCATCCGGGTTGAGATCCGAAAGCGGGATGACACTCGACATAGGACCACCCGGTACTTGCTGCAGAATACCGTCGCGTATGGCCTCTTTGGCCATCGTGATCGCCGCCGCGAGACGACCGGTGCTAAAGATCGTACGGGTCTCCTCGATCGGCGCGCAGTTACTACAAGTCATGCGCTTGTTCCCATAGGTACATCCACAAGTCACAGGCCAAGGAAATCCAGACGGCAAAGAGAGTCAATCTAGCTTGGCGCCTCGTTTCCCTAGGGCTCTCCGCTTCGCAGCGTGCCGGAAAGTGACCCAACATGATCCTCCGCATCATTCCCGCCACTTTGCGCGACCTCTCCTACATCGCTGCCAACCTCCGGCTCGAGGACCGGGCCGAGATCGATTGCCAGTTCGACCACTGGTCGCCGGCGCTGCTGGCGCTGACGGCGCTGCAGGGCTTTGCTTATGTCGCCGAGCTCGACGGCAATCCGGAGGCCGGCTTCGGCGCTGCCGAACAGCGGAGCGGACTTTGGATCGCCTGGAGCTGGGGCACGCGCCGCATGAGGCGCTGCGTGCCTGGGATTACGGAATTCTTTCATGCCGTGCTCGGGCCTGAAGTTGCGGCGCGCGGCGCCTGGCGTGTCGAGGCCCGCGCCTTGGCGGCCAATCAACTGGCGCTGCGCTGGCTTGCCCGGCTGGGCGCTACGCAACGCTGCCGCCTGCCGGGCTATGGCCGGAACGGCGAGGATTTTCTGCTCTACGACTGGACAAGAGCCTCTCACTTTGGAGAAAACCATGTGCCTTTTTCAAAAGCCGCCGGCGCTGAAGCCGTTGCCACCGACACCGACCATTGCCGACAAGGACGTGCAGGCGCGCGAAGCCGCCTTGCGGGCCCAGCTTGCGGCCAATGACGGCAGCGCAGGAACGGTGAAGACCGATCTGTCGCCCAGTGAGCTGACCGGCCAGCGCCGCGTGCTGCTGGGGGTGTGACATGGGCGCCATGAGAAGAGTGTTCCGCAACCGGGTGCTGGCGTGGTGGTACTGGCGGCGGCATGCGCGGTTGGTGAAGAAGCGATAGACGGGAGCTTGCCTGCAGGGATCACATAAGCCGCGATCCTTCGCGCCCCCCTCTGTCCTGCCGGACATCTCCCCCTCAAGTGGGGAGATTGGCTGTCATCACGTCTTCGCCAATTTTCGAGGGTGCAGAAAAGGCGCTGTCCTCCAAGCCGCTAATCTCCCCACTTGAGGGGGAGACCTCCGGCAGGACAGAGGGGGGTGTTCAAGCGCATGCCTCTACAATTGCCCTCAGGTGTTCCGCGTTTTCCGTTACAACCAAGCGCAATTCGTGTTCCCTCCGCACGGTTGACATTCCTCCTTCAGCCGCCATGCTGCATTGCAACATGGCTATCGAAAAGTTCGGCATGACGGAAGCATCGCGCATCGAGTGCCTGGACGGGCTTCGGGCGCTCGCCGCGATCTGGGTGCTCATCGGGCACTGCCTGCTGTTGACCGGCTGGCAGATTCCTATTCTTGGCGAACCGGACCTCGGCGTCGATCTCTTCATCATGCTGTCCGGCTTCCTGATGGTGTTCCACTACCAGCTGCGCCAGGACAAGGAGCCCTGGCAAAGGCCGGAAACCTGGCTGAAATTCTGGACCCGCCGCTATTTCAGGATAGCGCCGCTGTTCTACGTCATGCTGTTCGCTGCCCTGGCGCTCGGCCCCTATCTCTACGGGTCGCGAATGATCATCGACGAGTTCCTGCTGCGGTCGCCGCAGGCGCCCGAGCGTTATCTCGACAGCGGCTTGAAAAACATCGGCGCCCATCTGCTGTTCCTGTTCGGCCTGGTGCCGAATTTCGCCTATCGCACGCCGCTGCCCGACTGGAGCCTCGGGCTGGAGATGCAGTTCTACGCACTGTTTCCGGCCATCATGCTGCTGGTGCGCAGGCTTGACTGGCTATGGGCGGCCATCCTGACCGCGGCGATCGGCAGCGCGATGGTGTTCTTGATGGGGCAGTTGTCGGTGCATTTTCCGATGCCGTCGTTCCTGCCGTTGAAGATGCAGATTTTCCTGTGCGGGATGCTGCTGGCGGGCGTCGTCCATCAAAGGCAGAAGCGGCCCTTCGTGCATCTGGCACTGGCCATGCTGCTGGCGGCGCTGCCCTTCGGCGGCGGCTATGGGCTGGGTAAGCTGTTGATGCGCGAAGTGCTCGTCCTGGGGTTCTTTGCCCTGGTTCTCTACCGCATGCTGCCGGGAATGGCGGGTATCGTGGCCAGAAAGATCGCCATGACGCTGGCCAACAGGTTCTTTCATTTGGTGGGTGAGCTTTCCTTCAGCATCTATTTGATCCATCTGCTGGTTCTCCAGCCGGTGGCGGCTCTGGTCATCACCCAGTTCGGCCACGAGCTGTCGGCGCCGCTGCGCTTCGCGATCGTTGTTGTCGTCGTCTTGCCGGTGGTGTGCCTGCTGTCCTGGATCACCTATACGCTGATCGAAGTACCCGGCCAGAAGATGGGACGCTTCGTGGTGCAGCGCTTTGGGCGCAAAGCCGCGCTGGAGACGACGCCGGCGGAATAAGGCGCTTCCAATCTCCCCCCTTGAGGGGGAGATGTCGCCGAAGGCGACAGAGGGGGTCGCCGATCCACGCGAGACGACCCCCCTCTGTCCTGCCGGACGTCTCCCCCACGAGGGGGGAGATCGGCGGTTTCGGCGCGCCCGCCATTTCTTTTTCCCATTGAGTTCATCAAGCGAGGCTGACCATGAGCGATTCCCGTGCTCGCGATATTCTGTCGCGACAGGCTGAACTGGAGAGCGAGCGCAGCCAGTATGAGCATGTCTGGGAGGCGGTGTCCGAATTCTGCGATCCCGACGCGCCCGATATGTGGAGTGGCCGCCGCCAGGCCGGCGTCGATTCGCAGGCTGAGCGGCAGGAGCGGCGCGGTGCGCGCGTCTACGCCAACACCATCAACTCGGCCGCCAACCGGCTGGCCGCGGGGCTGGAAAGCCTGATCATTCCGCAGTCGGAGAAATGGCATGGGCTGTCGACTGCAGCCATCAACGACGAGGAGACCGACGAGGAAAAGGAATGGGCGGAAGCGCTGCGCGACTTCCTGTTCTCGCTGCGCTATTCCGCCAATTCCAATTTCGTGCCGGCAACGCAGGCCTGCCTGCGCAATGTCGTGCGCTACGGCCCGGCCTATCTCTATGCCGAGGAAGGTTTTGGCGGCACGCTGATCCGCTATGCCTCGATCCCGGTGGTCGAGGGCTATCTCTCGCGCAACCGCTGGGGCCAGGTCGACATTTTCCACCGCCGTTACGAGCGCACCGCAAGGCAGGCGGCGCAATTGCTCGGCTACGACAGACTGCCGGCGCGGATCAAGATTCTGGTCGACGACCCCGCCAAATGCGAGACAAAAATCTCGCTGATCCAGTGCATCCAGCCGCGCGACGAGCGCAAGATGTACAGTCTGAGCGGCGCCTACCAGTATCTCGACACGGCGTTCGCGTCCTATCATGTGATCGAGGACGAGGAGGCGATCGTCAGGGAAAGCGGTTTTCGCTCGTTCCCGGTATCGTGCTTCAACTGGCGCCGCTACGAGGGCGATCCCTACGGCATCTCGCCGACCATCGAGGCGCTGACGACGGTGCGCGAGGAGAACGCGGTGCGGCGCTCCGGCCTGCGCGCGCTGCAGCAGATCACCGATCCGGCGACCGCCTCCAAGGCCAGGCTCGATTATGTGCCGGTGCTCAATCCCGGCGAGAACTATCCCGGCCTCATCGACGATGCCGGCCGGCCGCTGATCGCGCCGATCGCCACCGGCCAGAACCCGACCTATGCCTTCAATTATGCCGACAGCCGGGCCGAGGAGATCCGCGACATGATGTTCGTCAACCTGTTCCAGACGCTGGTGCAGAACCCGCAGATGACGGCGACCGAGGCCTTGATCCGGCAGGAGGAGAAGGGCGCGCTGCTCGGGCCGTCCGGCTCGATCATCCAGGCCGGCTTTGCCTCTAATCTCGACCGCGAGCTGGGCATTCTCGAAGACAAGGGACTTTACGAGGAAGACAGCCGCTTCCTGCCGCCGGCGAGCCTTGCCGGCAAGGCGCTGCGGCCGACCTTCACCGGGCCGCTCGACGTGCTGCGCCGTTCGGCGGAAGCCCGCGACACCATCCAGGTGGTCACCACGGCCATGCAGATGGCGCAATTCGATCCCGGCATCATGGACAATATCGACGGCGACGAGGCGCTGAAGATCGTGCAGGGCGCCGGCCGCAGCCCGCAGCGCAT
The DNA here is from genome assembly GCF_040322615.1 of Mesorhizobium sp. M0119. NCBI lineage: Bacteria > Pseudomonadati > Pseudomonadota > Alphaproteobacteria > Hyphomicrobiales > Phyllobacteriaceae > Mesorhizobium > Mesorhizobium sp. M0119. The sequence continues at coordinate 260,309 of NZ_JAMYTU010000004.1, read as the reverse complement.
CTTTCGCCGCCAGGACGAGGTGGCCGGCATCCGCGATGCCAGAGCCAAGGCTCAAACCGCACAAGCAGGCATGGCGTCGATCGTTGCTGCCGGCAAGCTGGCCAAGGATGCCGTGCCGGCGGCAGTGCAGGCGCGCGATAGCGGCCTGCTCGATGGGCTCGGCGGGCTGATGCCGCAGGGTGTGCAAGATGCTTCGGGTGGGCAGGGCGCATGAGTGGCAAACGCTTCGCCCATTCCAGCCAGGCCGGCGGCCCGGCCAAGGCGCGGGATGCCCTGGCCAAGGCCTATCTCAGGGTGTTTTCAGGCCAGGACGGCGAGATGGTGCTGGCCGACTTGACCGCCGCGACCGGCTACTACCGCCGTCCGTCCTATGGCGAGTGGCTGGCCAAGACCAAGACGCCGAGCGGCTTCGAGCTGCACAGCGCGCTGAGCAATGCCCGCGCCGAAGTGGTGCAGCACATTATGGGGTTTTTGACGCTGGACGAAGCGCAACTGGCGGCGCTGGAGAAGTCGGCGAGGCTGGAAGGGTAGGGACTGTAGGAGCTCCGGCCTTGCTACGGTCATGGCCTGCTCCGACCGATCGTTCACGGGAATCCGCGAGCCCGGCCAACTCATAAGGGAATGACAATATTTTGCCGAGGCCATTTAGCCGACGGCGCAGACCGCCAGCATCTTCAGTGCCGGCGACACTCTCATTGGCGACCCCTCCAAAATTCATGACCCGACGAAGGCGGCGGCACGGGGCCGGCGCGCGGCAGCGCCGCGCCACGATCCCCGGCGCGCTCATGGCAGGACACAAATAGATGGCGACCATACCTCTCCAGCTTGCCCAGCGCCGGCTCGATACCGGCAATGTGCTCTCCTATCCCGAAGGGTCGCCGGTCGGCAGGGCGATGCAGGGTTTTGGCGACGAGCTCTCTGCCGTCGCCGAACGCTACCAGCAGCGGAGGCAGCAGGAGGAGGCGTTCGACGCCGACCTCGCGCGCCGTCGGTTCAACGGCCAGATCGGGCAGGCGGAAGACGAGGTGGTGGCGAATGCACCCGCCGACGGCAGCGGCCTGCACGACACGATGTATGGCCAGGTCGATCCGCGTACTGGCCGGATGATCAAGACCGGCCTTTTCGACACGCTGTTCGCCGATGCCGTGCCGAAAATGCCCGAAAGCCAACGCGCCAATTTCGCCAGGCAGAAGGAGGCATTGCGCGAGGCCGGCTCACTACGGATGGCGGCGAGGCAGCTTCAGCGGCGCGACGAATATGAGCAGGCCGAGTGGACCAAGGTCGACAACATCTCCACCAGTGCCATCGCGCAAAGCAACCCGAAGGACACCGGGAACTTCGAGGCGATCCGGCAGAACGGTTTTGACCTGATTGCCAAGATCGGCAACCCGCTTGCCCGGCAAGCGGCCGAAGTCGCCTGGCGCGGCAACACGGCCAAGGCACTGGTTCAAGCGATAATCGCCCAGGACCCGAAACGTGCTGCCGAGATGCTGGGTGCGGCGCAGGCTGAGAACCAAACCAAGGACGACACCGCCGAAGCCGTTGGTGGTTCCAGCGCCTTTGGTGCGCCCAATGCGGCGGCGGCGAAGGGTGACCGCGTCGGCAAGCAGACGCCTGATGAAATACTGGCGCAAGCGTTCAGGGACGACCTTCCGCAAGAAGAACAGGCAGCGCTTTCCCGACAGGCGGAGGCGGCGAGAACCGCTCAGCAGATCGAGCTTCGTACCAACATCGGCATGGCCGAACAGAACGCGCCGGACGCCATCGCAAGGACTGGCGCTTATTCCGGCAAGATACCCGGCCGGGACGCCTTCAGGATCGCCTATGGGCTCGACGAGGGCGACAAACGCTTCCGGGATTTCGACTGGCGAGCCGATGTCGGCAGGCAGGTTTTCGGCATGCGCACCATGCCGAACCAAGCGATCCATGCGGCGCTACGCGATGCCGATTCCGGGCCGAGCGGTTCGCAGGAAGACCAGACGCGCCGTCAGGCGACCGGTACTGCGGTAGGGCTGGTCATGAACCACAGGCGAATCGATGCCGGAGGCTACGTCAGCGAAGTATTTCCCAATGTCGATGCTGCCTGGAAAGCCGTGATCGGCGGCGGGCTTGAGGATCCAAACGGCTATGACAAGGACGCCTATGACAAAGCGATAGCCATGTCTGTCGCCGCACAGGAACAATTGGGTGTCGAGAACATCCAGCCCGTGCCGCAGGTCATTCTCCGTGATCTCTCCGATAATTATGACAGCCGCATTGCGTACCAGCAGGACAAAAATGCGAAGCTAGGCGGATTGCTTGCGGGAACGTCTGGCCCTGTCGCTGAGGCGGCCGTGGCCCGGCAACTGGCCGATGCCGGTCTGGGCTGGATCATTCCGGTCGCTGGTTACAAGGCCCCTTCGACGCTCTCGGTGTTCGCATCAGATGCGAAAGCCCTTGGCAAGGTGGCTGTTAATGCAGGGATAGGCGCAGCCGAACTCGCGGCCAAACTGGCTACTCTGGCCGCCGACGGCAATACCCAGGCAACACTCAGCCCGCCCGATTTCACGGGTGCTTACTACGAGCCGTTGAACCGCGATGAAAATCTGATGATGCATCAGGGAAATGATGCATTGAACTGGCTTGGGTTTGGTCGAGCTGCTGTTGCCGAGAAAGGGATAACGCGCGCAGTTGAATCGGTCGGTGGCATCGCGGCGGAGCGCGCCAAAGGCCTCATCGCCAACAAGCGGCCCGGCAAGCTAGCTGAGGAAGGCGAGGCACTCGGCGGCGGCGTGGACGCCGAAACTCTCCGGCACCAGAAAGGGCTAGCTAGCTCCGCTTTTACACCAGTGCCAAAATCCCAACGCTCATTTGACAATGCAATGCTGGGCGCAATGCTGGCCAGGGATCCGGCACGAGTTAAATATGCCGGAGCAACAGTAGGGTGGGAGCCTTCAAAAATTATCGCGCAACATTCTTCCGTCGAAATCCAAATTTAAATCCCAGCGACCACGTGGTTCACCATGGATTCGAGCGGCAGATCCTAGACCGATATCGAGGTTTGTTTGCTGAAGAAGAATTAAACTCGATCGAGAATTTGCGGGGGATAAACAAAAAAGTCGATGTAAATTTACACAAGAAAGTTATTAGGGGCGAATGGGACGATTTCTTCAGGAGTCATCCAGTGGCCTCGCGCCGAGAAGTTCTTGATAAAGTGACTGATATTGATAAAAAATATGGCCATCTTTTTGATCCCCCATTAGGTGAGTGATGGATTATTTTTACATAAAGCCCGATGTCGCTGGTGGAATAGGCCGCGGCACCATCATGGACACAAGCGTTCATCCCCCTGTTGTGAGCAAACTCATCTACCAGATGGAAGGATGGTTCGGCGATGTTATCGTAACGACCTTCCCGTGCTTTCTCGTCGTGGCTGAAGTCAAGCAAGCCTTGCAGAATATCGGCTTCTCGGGTGCGAACTTTGCTCACGCCGAAATCACGAAGTCGGAAGATTTTCTGGAACTGCAACCCGACGTAGAACTCCCGCAGTTCGTGTGGTTGAAAGTGAATGGAAAGGCAGGTCATGATGATTTCGGCATCGCCGGTGATCTGCGTCTGGTCATATCGAAGCGTGTGCTGGATCTACTCGACCGCTTTGGTATCCCGTCCGCGACGGTTGAGCCCTACGACGGTCGGTAGGCGCTATTGTCGCCTTAGTTCGCGCGCTGCAGTGGATGTGCATGAAATCAATCCAGGTTTGGCGGCAGCCCGATCGACTTCTCCAACAAAATCGTTCTACCTCGCGATGTTCATCGGCAACAGGTTACGCCGTGGTGGAATCAGTTGCTGAATGACCTGGGAGGATAGCAATGGGACACATTTTAACCGAGGGACAGTTCTACGCACCGGCTGAACCCGCAGTCGTCGATGGCCTGTCCGCACAGTTGGGAGTCGCGCTGCCCAAGGATTACATCGACTTCCTCAAAGAGCACAATGGAGGCGAAGGTTTCATCGGCGATAACTATATTATTTTTTTCAAGGCCGAAGAATTGGCTGACTTCAATCGAGAATATGAGGTTGAAAAGTATGCGCCAGGCATCCTCTTATTCGCATCTAACGGAGGAGGTGAAGGCTATGGCTTCGACACTGAAAATGCGGCCATGCCAATCGTGCGCATCCCATTCATAGGTATGGATCGGCAAGCCGCTGAGACGATAGCGCGTGACCTCAGCGATCTATTTGCTCGGTTGGCGGACTGAAAATGAGTGACCAACATAGATATTTGCGCCCCAAGGGCATGGAGCTGTTTGAGATTACACCGATTATCGTTGGCGGCGATCCAATCAGTTTGGAGAACAAGACCTGGCTGACCAGACAAGAGCATTTTGAAGCGGTGCGCTACTGGAATCGAGCTATCGCGATTCTGCGTAAGGCGGCGCTGGAGAAGGCGGCACGGGCGGAGGGGTAGGGTGCGGGAGCACTGACCTTGCGGAGGCCATGAGCCGCTTGGGCCGATCATGGTGCAAGTCCACCAACCACCCGGAGTAATGCAACTCGTCCCTAGATCCCAACATGACCCTGGGACTATCTTCCAGAAGACCCTGCACCCGAATAGCCGAGGAGGATTTTCTTTATGGGGAAAATAATCAAATTATTAGACATCGTTGGAAGGCTCTCAGATTTTGACGAGGATGACACGATTTATGTGGCGGAGCCTTGGACGGAAGGTTCAGATGCAATGGTTGCGACTGAGCCGGAAGATGCATTGGTGCCTGCCAAGGCAGCCAAAGCGGGCCTGACATATTTCATCGAAATATTCATCGCGATCGAGTTTACCGAGGCTTGGGTGGCGTCGCTGCAAGAGAAGCCCAGCCTGTCAGCCATCTGCCAACGGCTCATCGAATACGCTACCAATGATGCGTGAGAGGTAATATGTCGACTGACCCACGTTATGATGGACAGCCGCTGCTTAGGCTACTGGAGCTTTATGTGCTCTGGGCCATCGGAGAACTTTCTCAGGAGTCGGAGGATGGCTTGAAAAAGATGGGCCCCAAACTGCAATCTATCTATGGCGGCGATGGACAATGGCATGACGCAATAGCCCAGGCCATGCACATGCCTGAGGGAATGCCTGCAGCAATCCGGGATATGTGGGCAAGGAACCTCAAAATCGCCCGCGACAATGATGTAACTCTCACACCGCAGAAATTTGCGGAGATGTTCGTGGACGAAAATTTCGTGGGTTGAACGTTCTTCTGATTGGAATTGCGAATTGACGGATGATGCCCGTAATTCTGCCTCGCCGTACACCCTGCTTGGCTTGACAGATCGTCCCTTAAGGGCGTCGCGTATCGACGCCCTTAAGTCTTTGTTTCATCCATGTCGTTGTCCTAGAGCCGCTGCAAACTTTGGGCGACATGCACTAGCCGCTGAAGCTGGCTCCACCGCGCCAACCGCGTTCTACGCTCAATAATCGCCGTTGTAATACCGGTCGTCGCAGGGGGCGGTGTAGATGCGGCCGCTGGTGCGATCCTGATAGCGGCAAAGCTGTTCGCTGCGCGGCTGCGGCGTGGTGGCGTTGCCGACGACGGCGCCCAGCAAGGCGCCGGCTCCGGCACCGATGACCGTGCTCTTGGTGTTGCCGCCGATCGCCTGGCCGGCAAGCGCGCCGGCGCCGGCGCCGAGGAGCGCACCGGTGCTGGTTCTCTGCTGAGCTTCGGTCTGCGCGCAGCCTGCCAGCGCGGCGGTTACGAACATGGCGGCAATGGCTCTGGACATGGTCATCGTCTGATACTCCCTTGAAGTTTATGAACTAATACGCAGGCTGATTTTGCCAAGTACGGTCGCATTTGCGGCGGAACATAGGCACCGTGCCTCACGAAATAAGACATGGTTGTTTTTGTCTGACGGCCGGAGACGACGGCTCGGCCAGACGATGCCCAGACGAGACAAATCTTTGACGGCCCCATGTGCCCGATCTGCTCTTTCCACGCAGTGGCCAACTCTTCCTCAAATCCCAAAAATGGAGAAACCAAATGACCCGAGGTCTTGCCCGGACGCTTTCGCGTGCCGCCGCCAGAGAAGCCGGCCTTGCCCCGCCCAAGGCGGGGCTTACCGCCAGGACGACCGGACAGGGCGGCGCCTACCGCACCGTCTTCTCCTTCAATGCCATGCCGGTGCCGGTCACCGATGCGTTGGCCTATGCCAGCCAGAAGCTGTTCGATTTCATCGATGGCAAGATCCGTATCAAGGGCGGTACGGCCCGGCTGCAGTTCGCGGTGCTGACTACCCGCGCGTCGACCATCAACGACAATGCCGCGCTGACCTGGTCGCTCGGCTCGGCGGCAGCGTCGACCCCAGCGCTCGCCTTGACGATGGTCAATGTGCTGGCCGCGACCGGCCGCACGCTGGATGGCGCCGGTGCCGCGCTGTCGAGCGCGTCGATTGCCGATGTTGCCGCAGCCTTGACGCTCGACGGAACCGTGACGCCGGTCGACCTCTATCTCAACCTGGCGTTTGCCACCGGCACGGATATCGATGCCGACGGCACGATTGCCGTTACGGGCACGATCACGCTGCTCTGGGAGAACTGGGGCGACAATGCCTGAGGCCGGCCGGCTTAGACCAGTGGCGTTCCGTCGGACCAGAATGCGTAGAGTTTCGCCCACCAGATAGCCGACTGAGGCCGCAGCCATGGCTTGAAATGGTCGGGGTGTGTGCTGCGATGCAGGCTCGGGTTCTGCAGATCTTCGAGCAGCCCGACGATCGCGGCTTCCCGCACGTGGCGATTGCCTTCGACGATCCAGCGCTCGACGACATCGAAAATGTCGCTGAAGCGATCTGTCTTTCCAGCTTCGAGATGGTGAATCAGGTGGAGAGCCAGCTCCGACAAGGCAAGATACAGCGGCTCTTCCGCCTCATCGCGCCATTCATCGTGGAACCTGTCCCATTGCCCACGGAACGACGGATCGGCCGCCATGAGCGGCTCGAACATGTTCGAGCCGTCGAAGGTGAAATCTGCGGCCTCGTTCTCTCCGGTCATGCTGCCTCTTTTCGCGCGGCAGCTCCGGACTGGCAAGCTTTAAGCCCGGCTGAACCAGCCGGCACCTTGCATTGAAACCCAAGTAAAGGAATCTTCTCATGACAGATCTGGCAGACGCCGGGTCCGTGGTGGCGGCGCCACCGGCGGGCAACCTTGCACGGCCACCGGCCAACGGGGACAACGGGTCCGCCCCGCCTACGGCCAAAAGTTGGTTTGACGGTCTTTCCGAAGGCAACCGCAAGCTTGCTGAAACCAAGGGCTGGACCAAGCCTGAAAGCCTCGATCGGGTTTTCGCCTCCTATGCGGAGTTGGAGCGGCAGCAGGGTGAGAGCCTGCGCGTTCCGGCAGCCGATGCAGCCGCGGAAGACTGGGACAGGTTCCATGCCCGGCTGCCCGAGGCGATGCGTCCGCTGACCTCGCCCGAGAAGGTCGAATACAGGCGCCCCGACGGGCTCCCCGAAAACTTCGCCTATTCGGACGAGCTCGCCAATGCGTCCAAGGCCTGGGCGGTCGAGGCAGGCGCTACTCCGAAAGTCGCGCAGGCCTATCACGACCGCTTCGTCGGCTACATGGCCGAGCAGGCTAAGGCACAGCAAATCGCCGTTGCCCGCTCGGTCGAGACGACGCACGACGACCTCGTCAGGGATTGGGGACCAACCGGGAGCGATGGCTTTCGCCAGAAGCTCGAGGTCGCCAACCGGGCGATGAAGAAGCTCGGCCTGGTCAATGCCTACAAGGCGAAGGGCATCCTTCTGCCGGACGGTGCCTTGACCGACCCGCAGATCGCCAAGGCGTTCCACGCCATCGGCGAAGCGATGTTCCGCGAAGACACGATCGACGGCGGCGCAGCCTTGAGCGGAGGCAACCCCTTCAAGCGCAATGCCGCCGGCGAGCGCAACCTGACTGGCATCTCGGCCCTGGTCAAAAGCGACCCCGCCCGCGCCCGGCGGCTGGCACGCGAGGCCGGCGAAAACCCCGACCTGTGGATGCCCAACAACCCTCTTTGACCCCAAACCTGAAGGAAGACAAAAATGGCAGACGCCTATACCCGTATCGCGGACGCGATCGTTCCGTCCGTCTATGCGCAATACTCGTTCGAGGAGCACGTCCAGTCGCTGGAGATTTACCAGGCCGGGATCCTGTTTTCCGACCCGTCGATCGCCTCGAAGCTCAGCCTGGGCGGGCGTTCCGTCGACATGCCCGGCTGGAAGGACCTCGGCAACGATCCGTCCGAGCCGGTCAATGACGACCCGGCCGACTCGATCGAGATGAAGAAGATCGGCGCGCGCCGCGAAGTCGCGGCCCGCAATGTGCGTGCGCAGGCCTGGGGCATCCCGGACCTGACCTCGATCCTTGCCGGCGACGATCCGCAGAAGCTCATCGTGCGTCGCCAGACCGACTACTGGCAGCGCGCCAACAAGCTGACGCTGCTCGGCATCCTGAAAGGCGTGCTGGCCGACAACATCGCCAATGACGGCGGCGACCTGGTGCGTGTCACCGGCGCCTCCATCGTCGACACCGACATCATCGAGGCCGCCTATCTGATGGGCGACCGCGCTGACAAGTTCAAGACGATCTGGATGCATTCGAAACAGATGAAGGCGCTGAAACTCGCCGACCTCATCGACTATGTGCCGTCGTCCGAGCAGGGCGGGCCGCTGATCCCCTATTACATGGGGCTCAGGGCCGTCGTCGATGACGACATTCCGGTCGCCGGCGGCGTCTACACCGCCTTCATGTTCAAAGACAAGGCGATCCTGTGGAACGAGCTGCCGGTCAACACCGAAGGCGGCCCGCTCGAGTTCGACCGCAAGCCGCGGCAGGGCCATGGCGGCGGCGTCACCGAAATGGTCGGCCGCCGGCATTTCGTGCCGCATGTGCCGGGCACCCGCTTTCTCGACGCGTCTTCGGCCGGCGAATTCGCCACCGATGCGGAATTGGCGCTGGCGGCCAACTGGGACCGCACGGCGTCGAGCGTCAAGCACATGACGTTCATCGCGCTGAAGACCACCGAGGCCTGATCGGGCGAAGGGGCGGGCGTCAGACGTCCCGCTCCTTCGGGACGCCAGGTCGGCCACTGCGGCGAATCCCAAGTTCACCTGCTGCGCTGCGCCAGAGTGATGTGAATTTTGCGGTTCGCTACAACATTCATGTTGCCCTTTGGCCAATCGACGGCACCAAACAGTTACAAGAAAGGACGATGCTGCCTGTCTCGGCAAGGGAGGTAACTATGAACATGAAGTACAAGACAGTTCAGGAAGTGCTCCGAAAAGCGGGCATTGTCATGAGCAAGAAGGGGGAAGTTCATCGGATAAACTTCTTCAGCGGTCTGGAGGACACCGCCTACTACACACCAAGTCTTCAGGATGCCCTGGACAAGGGCTTGGCCATGGCGGGAGGTGCCGGAAGGGTGAAAGCAAGCGTCTTTGCCAAGTCAGCCGAAACAGGGATCTCGACCAGCGCACGCATCGGCTGACCCAATTCACTCATGACATCTCACTCAAGACATCGCCGCGTTGCGCGGCGGTGTCGTGAAACTGCAATAGCCCAAACATTGCCGTCTTCCTTGCTCGAATGGGAAAAAGACGGCTGACGAAGCGTCTGCCACGCCATTTCCTGACGGGCGGTTGGCGTCGTGACGGCCCCATGCACGAGACGTGCAACGTTCCGCCCAAGCCAAAATCACAAGAAATCCCCAGCCGCCTTGAAGCGGCTTTTTGCCGTGGAGGCACCATGCCCCGTTTTCCCCGACCAACCACACAGAGAGAGGCCTGAGCCATGGCCATCACCCCGCTCGACATCGCCAACATGGCGCTCGCCGTGCTCGACGAGGCGCCGATCGACAGCCTCGACCAGGACGCCAAGGCGGCGCGCCTGCTCAATCTGCATTTCGACCTGACCCGCGAGGCCGAATTGACCAAGCACGCCTTTGTCTTCGCCATCCTGGCGGCCTCGGTCGCCGGCTTCGACACCGGCAGCGGCGCTGGCACGCTGAACTTCGCCTATGAGCTTCCCGCCGATTGCCTGCGGCCGTTGCCGCTGACAGGGAATGGCGAGCCGGACGGCGTTCCGCTCTCATGGCGGCAGGAGGCCGGGCTGATCTATTCGGATCAGGCCGGGCCGCGTGTCATCCGCTATGTCGCCAATCTGACCGACCCCAACGACTGGGACGCGCTGTTCAGCGAAGTGCTGGTTGCGGCGCTCGCCATCAAGATCGCCCATCCCTTGACCCACAAGGCCAGCATGATCGACGTCGCTCGCAGCGCTTATGACAGGGCGCTGGATGCCGCCTATTCGGCCAATGCCATCCAGCGCGGCGGCAGATTTTCCACGACGTCCTGGGCTTTCCAGCGCGGCGACAGCCGGGGCGTCGGCCGATGACGACGCTCTATCCGGTCCAGGACGCTTTCATCCGCGGCGAGATTTCTCCCCGCTTGCATGCTCGCGCCTCGCTCGAGCTTTACCGGGCGGCGCTGTCCAAATGCACGAACTTCGTCACGCTGCCGCATGGCGGCATCAGGAAGCGCGGCGGCACCTATTTTTGCGCGGAGGTGAAGGCTCCGTCAAAGGCAACACGGTTGATCCCGTTCATCTTCTCGGCCGACCAGGCCTATGCGCTCGAATTCGGCAATCTCTACATCCGCGTCTATGCCTATGGCGCGCGGGTCGGCACGGTCGAAGTCGTTTCGCCTTATCTCGAGGCCGATCTGTTCGACCTGCAATTCGTCCAGTCGGCAGACCAGATGTGGATCACCCACAAGGATCATCCGGTCAAAGTGCTGACGCGCACCGCGCACACGACTTGGACGCTCGCCGATTTCGTCTTTCTCGACGGCCCATACGACAAAATCAACACCACCGCCACGACGTTGACGCCGGCCGCAACCGGCAACGCCATGCCGGTCATGGCCTCGAATACGCTGCCAAGCGGCACGGTCAGCAACAGCAACGGCTCATCCGACGTATGGCAGGTGTTCGATGGGGACAAGCAGAAGGGGGAGAACATAGCGGGCTTTCCGAGCGGGTATCTGCGCTACCAGTTCGGCGGCGGCGGGGCCAAGACAGTCGATGCCTACTGGATTACCGCGACGAATGATCACTCAGACACTGCATCGCCGACCCAGTGGCAATTCCAGGCCTCGCACAACGGCACCGACTGGACGACGCTCGACAGCCGGGACGGAGAGACCGGCTGGTCCAAGTCGGAAACCCGCTTCTTTGACGGCTTCAGCAATACGGTTGCCTATGAATATTATCAGCTGCTGTTTTCAGGTGGCGGCAGCGATGGAACCGCTATCGCCGAACTGGCCCTGCACGAATACGCGCCGTCGCAAACGCCGTTCGATCTCTCGGCCTCCTCGATCGTCGGCATCAATGACGGCATCGGCTTCCAGACCAGCGATGTCGGCCGCGCCATTCGTCTGCTTGGCGCGGATGGCTTCTGGCGCTGGGCCAAGGTCACTGCCCGGACCAGCACGACGGTGGTTACGGTCCAGTTGTATGGGCAGGCTCTGCCCGATCTCAGCCCGATCATCCGCTGGCGTCTCGGCACCTTCGTGCCCGGCAAGTATGTCCAGAGCGGTTCGCTTTACGAGGAGCGCCTGGCGTTCAGCCGAAAATTCTCGGTCTATGCCTCGCAAACCGGCGATTTCGACAACTTCGCCACCGGTGAGAAAGACACCGACGCGCTGGAATTCGTGCAGGCAGGTGGGGGTCAGGCCAACGACATTACGTGGGTGGCGGAATCGGACGGTGCGTTGATCATCGGTACGCTTGGCGGGGTGAGGGCGCTGTCGGGCTCCGGCATCGACGAGGCGCTGACGCCATCCTCGTTCAAGAACCGTCGGTCGCGTACTTTCGGCTGTGCCCCGCTGCGTCCCGTCGATGCGGGGCAGTCGTTCCTCTATGTCACCCGCTCCCGCAAATCGATCGCCGAGCTGACGCAAAACGCCACCGGCCGCTTCACCTCCGACGATGTCGGTCAAATATCGGAGCACATTCCGAAGAAAGGCGTCGTCGAACTCGCCTTCCAGACCGACCCCGATCCGCTGCTGTGGTTCCCGCTCGGGAATGGCGAGCTCGGCGGCTACACGCACTAGCCGTCGCAAGACGTTCGCGGCATGCATATCCACCAGAGCGCCGTGGTGATGCCCGGCCAGGACGGCAACGACGATCTCTGGCTGATCGTCAAGCGCACCATCGGCGGCGTGACCAGGCGCTATATCGAAATAAAGACCGCGCCGTTCGAGTATGGCGGGATCGGCGATGCATTCGAAATCGACTGCGGCCTGACCTATGATGGCGTCGCTGTGGGCACGGTCTCAGGGCTTGATCATCTCAACGGCGAAACAGTCGACGTCCTGGCCGATGGCAAGGTCTACAAGGGCCTTGCTGTGGCCGCTGGCGCGGTTTCGCTGCCCGGTGGGGCTACGGCAGCCAAATGGCAGGTCGGGCTCGGCTACCAGTCCGAAGCCAACACGCTGGAGCTCGACGTCGGCGGCCGCGACGGCTCGATCGTCGGCCGGCGCAAGAAGGTCGCCAAGCTCATTCTTTCGCTGCTGGAAGCCGACACAACCGGGCTTCAGGTCCAGTCGTTCATCCGCGGCCGCTGGGAGCAGGTTCGCATCCCGTCCGTGGTTGCGCCCGACGGCATGGTCAAATTGTTCACCGGCAATGTCGAGGTGCCGATCGACGATAGCTGGGAAGGGCAGGGGCGGGTGAAGATCCGCCACGTCAATCCAACGCCCTGCACGATCAGGGCGATGACACCGGTGTTGGACGCCGAGCCTTAGAAACGTCTCGTTGCAAGTTGGCGAGACCCTTGATGACGGCCGATCTCCCCCACGTGGGGGAGATGTCCGGCAGGACAGAGAGGGGCGCTGTCCCGCCGACCAATCGTAATTACGTCCTTACGCCATCCTGGCCTGACCGCAGTTAGCTAAAGCCGCGATCCTTCGCGCCCCTCTCTGCCCTGCCGGGCATCTCCCCCACGAGGGGGGAGATCGGCAGCTGCGCGAACCCACTCATCCTTCCAACCAAGGGAATCCATCAGTGACTCAAATCCCCCATGCCGAGCAACTCGGCAAGGCGCGGACGGCTGCCGATTTTGTAGCCGTCATCGCCTTGCTCGACACCGCCCTCAACGATGCGATCGCCCGCAAGCAGGAGCTGCAACAGGCCGAGGATCGCGCGATCTTCGGCGACGGCGACCTGGCGGCGGCGCGTGCCGCATTAGACGACTGCAACGATGCAATTGCGCTCGTCGAGAGGACCATCGAGACGGCCGACAAGCGCCGCATCGCCTCCGCCCGAAGCGAAGCCCGCATCGACATTGAAGCGCTTGGCGCCGAGATCCGAACAAAGGCGGCCTCCCTCGGTGAGCGCTGGAAGAGCGTTCACGAACTGATCGAGCAACTGCGCCAGGAGCTGTTCGCGGCCGATGCCTTGAGCCGCGCCGTCATCGCCGCCAACGGCCTTTTCGATGCCGACGGCGCCGTCGGCCTGAAGGTCAACCTGACCACCATCCGGCGCACCGCCATGGCCGGCCTGCGAGCCGCCGCGCCATCGCGTCTCAGCCGCCCGGCAATCCAGGCCGACCGGCTGCTTTTGTCCTTCCTCAGCCCCGGCGGCGTGCTCGACCGGCGCCCTGCGATCGGCGCGCCGGTCGACGGCATCAAAAGCAAATTCATTCCCGCCGGCGAACGAGGCTGACCCATGTGCACACTAGCTCTTATCGGCACGGCGCTTTCCGTCGGCGGCGCGCTGGCGGAAGGCCAGCAGCCGAAGCAAATGGCCGAGTACCAGGCCAAGGCCTATGAACAGCAGGCGCGGGCCGACGCCCAAAGCTCGGCCTTCGAGCAGGGTCAGGAGCGCCACAAGCAGGACCTTCTGCAGGCGCAGGCGCGCGCCCAGGCCGGCGCTTCGGGCGTCGCCATTTCTGGCTCGCCGACCGAGGTGCTGGCGGCCAATGCCAGGCAGGGCCAGCTCGACCTCAAGACGATCCAGTACGGCTCGCAGCTGCGCCAGAACGGTCTCGCCACGCAGGCGGCGATCGCGCGCTTTTCCGGCAGGCAGGCGGTGGGCGCCTCGATCTTCAAGGCCGGCAGCAGTTTCGTATCGGGGATCTCCGGCCTCTACGACCCGGCCAAGGCAGTGACGTTCGGCAGAAGCGCCTTCCCGCCGGTGCCGGGCGGAGGCCTCTACTGATGGCCACCATCCCGCTCCAGCTTGCCCAGCGCCGGCTCGATACCGGCAATGTGGCCTCCTATCCCAACGGCTCGCCGGTGGGCGCCGCCATGCAAGGCTTTGGCGACGAGCTCTCGGCGATTGCCGAGCGCTTCCGGCAGCAGAAGCAGCAGCAGGATGCGTTCGACGCCGACATTATCGGCCGCGAGCTGAACGCACGCATCGCCCACGCCGAGACCGTGGCGGTGCAGACCGCGCCGGTCGACGGCAGCGGCTGCATGACTTCATGTATGGCCAGCTCGATCCGCGCAGCGACGGCGTCGTCAAGCCCGGCCTGTTCGACCAGATGTTCGACGACACCGCGGCCAAAGTGCCGGAGAGCGAACGCGCCAATTTCCTGGCGCAAAAGCAGGCATTGCGGCTCGCCGGCTCGGCGCGCATGGCCGCCCAGCAGCACGCGCGGCGCCAGACCTATGAACAGGCCGAGTGGAGCAAGGTCGAGCAAATCTACACCGGCTCGATCGCGCAAAGCGATCCGGACGACACAGGAACATTCGAGGCGATCAGGCAGAGCGGGCTCGACCTGATCGGCAAGATGGGCAACCCGCTTGCCAGGCAAGCGGCCGAGGCCGCCTGGCGCAGCAACACGGCAAAGGCGCTCGTCCAGGCGATGATCGCCCAAGACCCGAAGCGTGCTGCGGAGGTGCTGGGTGGGGGGTCGGCTGCGACTGACGGCAGGACCAAGGACGATACCATCGAAGCTGTGGGTGGGCCTCCAGCGGATGGAACTGCCGCACCGGCTTCGCTCCGTGATCGGGTAGGCAAGCTTACGCCGGACCAAAGGTTAGCGCTGGCCTTTGAGGACGACATTGCCCCCGAAGAGCGGCCAGGGTTGGTCCAGCAGGCCCGAGCCGCCGACGCGATGCGGCAAGTCGAAAAACGCACAAACATTATCCTGGCCGAGCAGAATGCGCCGGCCGACATCAGGGACAATGGAACCTATTCCGGCCCGATCCCAACGCCGGAACAGTTCGTCGCTCTCTATGGCTTTACTGAAGGCGCCAGGCGCTTCGAGGCGTTCAACAGGACCGTTGAGATTAATCGTCAATTCCACGGCATGCGCGACCTGTCGAATAACGCCGTGCTGGCCATGGTCAAGGACGCCGACCCCACCGCAGATAGTTCAACGCCGGAAGAGGACAAGGCGCGGCACGACGCTATCGCCACCGCCGCGGACCTGACGTTCAAGGCCAGGCAGGCCGATCCAGGCGGCTATGTCCGCGAGGCATTCGCGAACCTTGATGCGGCCTGGAGCAACCTGTTGAACCCGGAAGACTATCAGGCGGCGATCATTGGCTCCATCGCCGCCCAGCAACAGTTGGGTTTTGAGACCGCCCAGCCGCTACCCAACTCCGTCGCTGAGGACATTGTCGGCAAACTCAAGGCCCAGCCCCAAGACCAGACCGCAGAGCTGCGCAATGTGTTCGCCGCACTACCGAATCAAGTCGCGCGCGAAGCGGTACTGAGCCACCTGCTTCAGACCAGCGCGTCCCAAACAGACAACAGCGTCGCGGACAGGTCGGTCCGGGCAGCTGTAGTCGACCCGATGATGCTGCTCGATTTGGCCAACACTGTCGAGCCAGGACGATCGGTATCAAACGCGGAACTCACCAACTACTTACCGACGAATCAAGAGTGGCTCGGGAGATTGATAGCCGGCGACAGTGAGCGGGGGAGCCTGTGGCGTCTTCTCGCGCAAAAACTCGTGGGCTCCGATGGGCTTGGCGAAGACAGCATCTCGGTGGCCGACTTCACGCCGTTGGGGACGTCATTTGCACTGGAGAAGGCTGGAAATGCAGCGCTGGAGGGCAACTACGACGAAATACTGCTCAATGCCGTGGGCGCAATTCCTGGCAATAGGTTCGCGGCGGTGGCCCTGGAACGCGCTGCCGCGAAGATTGCCAAGCCATGGGTAGAGAAACTCCCAATATTTTCGAGGCTGCCAACTGCCCTAGCCGAAGGCGGCGAGGCGCTTGTTCATGGTGTAGATGCCGAAACGCTTAGACATCAGCAAGCGCTTGCGCGCTCGGTCTCGCCACCAAGCCCACGCCGGAAGACGCGAGCCGGTGAAATGTCCGATAGTGCCTTTGATACCGCGTTACTAGGTGCGATGCTTGCTAGGGATACGTCCAAAGTTAAACATGCCGGGGCGAAGGTTGGGTGGTCTCCATTCAAGGACTATCGAAAAACCTTTTTCGACGCGAATCCTAGTCTCAACAAAAGCGACTACATAGTGCATCATGGCGTCGAGCAGGGAGTTTTTAAAAGGTATCCCGGGCTTTTTACAGAGCAAGAGCTGCATTCAATCGAGAATCTTCGCGGAATCCGGAAAGAGTTCGACATAAATTTGCACCAGAAGGTCATTCGGAACGAGTGGGAATATTTCTATAAGAACAACCCTCACGCTACCCGCCAGAAGGTCCTTGACTATGTTACTGAAATCGACAAGAAATATTGGACATTTGTTCGATCCACCAATAGGTGACTGATGAGATACTATGACATTCTGCCCGATGTGGCCGGTGGATTGGGTGACGGCACTATCATGGATACCAGTGTCCACCCTCCTATCGTGAGCAAGCTTGTGTACCAGATGGAGGGATGGATCGGTGATGTTCTTATAACAAGCTTTCCATGTTTTCTCGTGACGGAAGAGGCCGCGCACGCATTATCAAAAATCGGCTTCACCGGAGCGGCATTCGCCCCTGTTGAAGTCATAACGTCCGAAGATTTCCGCGAACAGCAGCCCGACGTAAAGCTTCCATCTTTCGTGTGGCTGAAGGTGAGCGGGAAAGCGGGTCACGATGACTTCGGCATCGCCAAGAACCTTAACCTCGTCTTATCGGAGCGAGTCTTCGATGTGCTTGATGAACGAGGTCTCCCTTCCGCTACCATCAAGCCGTTCGACGTTCGGCAAGAGTAGGTTAGGCACCGTCAGATTGATCGGCTGGTAGATTGGAGATCGCAATGTTCGAGATATTTCGCCAAAACTTCCCGGTGGATAGTAGGATGCCGGCGGACACCGGCAATTTCCCCCTGGATACGAAAGTGCCTGGATTAGCCGAGTTGCTGACCAGCTTCGGCGGCGCTTCGTTCAAACACGGTTTGTACAGGATAATCCGGGCGCAGGACGTGGCACGTTGGAACGCACGTGTCTGCCTGGGTTTTCCGGAATTCACCGGCCGGATCACCTGCTTTGGTTATGATTGGCTGGGGACGGCGCTTGCAGTCGATAGCCAAAGGCTGGAACAAGGGGAACCTGGTGTCGTGATGTTCGAGCCGGGCACGGGGCAGGCGCTCCAGGTGCCGGCCAACATCCGCACCTTCCATGAGGTCGATGTCATAGAGGATGAAGACGCGGCGTTGGCCGCCAACCTTTACGCGGATTGGCGCGAGGCCGGTGGCGCCGAGCCGGCTTACAACCAATGCATCGGCTACAAGATACCATTGTTTCTCAATGGCAAGGACGAAAACAAAAACCAGGAGATGTCGGACCTGGAAGTCTATTGGCACATAATGGGCCAACTTATTGCGAAGGTGAAAGACCTGCCACCCGGAACACCTGTCAATATCCGAGACCTTCTCTAAAACTGGGTTTCCGCTGATCTGCCACGGGGACTCCCGTTCGAAGCATGGCTAGAGGCGGTATTTGCCTCTGGTCTGAAGGGGTGCAACGGTCGCGGTCTGTGATGCGCTATCCGTTTTGTGGCCGGACGGTCCGGGTAGAGCGTGCCGCAACCGATCCGGCGGTCTGATTGTGGTCACGATGCTGGCTTATGGCGTCGATAACCGCAGAGCGGTGCCAGTCCTGGTGCTTTCTGAATTGCCTCCTCACATGAAGGGTTGACTATCTTGTTGCGCACAGACTCTTTTTCGACCATGGCAAGGATCGTTTTTCTGCTCACCTTGGTCGTTGTTCTCCTGCTCGCGCTTTCGCCGGTGCGCTTCCTGCAGGAGTTGGACATGGGCTTCACCTTCCAGCATGACAAGCTCAACCACGCCGCGGCGTTCGCTGTGCTGGCGGCGCTGGGAAGCCTCGGCTGGCCGGAACACAAGACGAGGCTGGTCGTGCTCCTCGCCATTACCGGCGCGGCGATCGAGCTGCTTCAAGGCGCGCAGCTGATTGCACGCGATATGGATATCCTCGACTGGGTCGCCGACTGCGCCGGCATGGCCGGCGGACTGGCGGCCATGGGCGGCACAAGAAGGCTCATTGGCGGATTGCTCTAGGTCTCGACCGCGTTGTGAAGCTCAGCGCTGCGCGGCCAGCGCTTCCGTGAAATTGGGGCGGAAGCGGTAAAGTTCCGCTTCGGCGATATGGTTGCTGTCTGCAAACATCGACCGTCCGTCGAGAATGTAGTTGCATCGGCTCGCATCGCATAGAATCCTGTCCGGACGGGTGAAGCCTATATCGCGCCGTGCTTCGAAATGCCGGATGATCGCCCCGTATTGCCGTTCGAACTCCTCGACCGGAAGATAGGTCGGTTTGTCCATCGGCCGGCCGAAGGCGAGGGCGCGACTCACCTCCGAGGGAACGTCCCAGCCGGGATCGGCTATCGGGCCAATCAGAACGACGTTCTTGCCGGATCTCCGCAGATGGTCAATTAGCTCATCGAGCCCGACGGCCAGTTCGCGGTCACTACGGTTGTCGACAACCTTGCCATCAGCATCTACCAGTCCGTCACCCGCATGTGGCCAAGTCAGTCCCAGGATGACGGTCCGAACGTTTGAAAGCTTGTCGATTTCACGAAGGTTGCCGGCGGCAACTTCGATGCATTGGCGAGAGATGTTGACGGTGACGGTCGGAAGACAGCCGTTCGCGGGAATCAAAAGGCCGGTCAACCCTTTGGCAACCAGGATGGACTCCCAAGCAGGCGCATACATTTGTGCATGCGAGTTTCCCAGCAGAACGACGTTTGCATCCGATGGGTTGCGCGATGGAAGGTTGAGAGTGCAGGCGCGCGACAGGCCCACGCTTAGGTAATTCGAGACGGGGCAACGATAATTGGTTCCGACAGCCGCATTGATGATTGCGACCTCACCGCTCATCCGGCCGGGCAGTCCATTCGACCATATCAGCACCGATGCAAGCACGGCGAGGATTGCGGCGCCGGCGGCAGCGGCTGAGTACACGGACCGTGCCGGGATGGTCTTGCTGCGAAAGGGGCGCTCGACATAGCGCCACGACAATGTCGCGCAAATGACCATGCCGACGGCAGCGACCGTCATCTCAGTGAAATTGAGATCGCGGATGAGGTAATATTGCGAGAAGACGATGAACGGCCAGTGCCAAAGATAGAGCGAATACGAAATCAGCCCGACGAACACCAGCGGCCGCATCGCAAGAAGCCGGTTGATCGGCGACTGCTTGTCCTGGCCGGCAAAAATCAAGAGCATTGCGCCAATCACCGCAGGCAGTGCAACAGGGACCGATCCAAACAACCGAGCCGGGCTGCCAATGCCAACGAGCATTGCGACTGCGCCGGCCGCTCCGAGAACGCCAGCGATCCACCCATGCGGCGCCCGCTCCCGCGGCAGAAGAGCAACCAGGGCGCCGGCTCCGAGTTCCCAGGCCCGTGTGGGCAACAAGAAAAACGCCGGCGACGCGCCACCAATCCTGAGAGCCAGGCAATTGACCGCCAGTGAGCCGAGAGTGAGCAGCGCGATTGCTGGCAAAGTCGCGCGCGGCCAGTAGCGGGCGAATGCCGCGATCAAAAGGGGAAAGATAATGTAGAACTGCTCCTCGACACCCAGCGACCAGACGTGCAGCAGCGGTTTGGCCTCGGCAGCTCTCGAAAAATAATCCGTATCGCGCCAAAAATAGATGTTTGCCACAAAACCAAGCGAGGCGAGCACGCTCTTGCCGTACCCGATCAGGTCTGCGGGCAGCAGCAGGGCGATTGCCGCCAAGGTGGTGAAGAACAGCAGCAGCAAAAGGGCCGGCATGATCCTGCGGACGCGACGTTCATAGAAGCGCATGATCGAGAACTGCCCTTTGAGCGCCTCACGCCACAAGATCAGTGTGATCAGATATCCCGAGAGGACGAAAAAGATGTCGACGCCCAGATATCCTCCGGGCAGCCATGACCTTGAAAGGTGAAATGCTATCACCGAGATGACGGCGATCGCGCGCAGCCCGTCGACGTCCGCCCGATAGCCGATGAGGTGCGAATCCGCGCTTCCGATACTGGTGTGCATATTGAAGGTTCAGGTCCCCGAGGCTGGTCCCCGTCTATAGAAGAATCAGAGCCAGGGTGCCAGTCTCAGGCGCCGCGATAAATCGCTCGCTTCTGCCTCGCTCGCGGCGCGGTCGACAAGGGCTGCCTGCGGTCAACATCGGCAGCCGTTGCTTCCAGGTGGCTCGCCACCGTGCACTAACCCGAAATCAGAACATTTCCTGCCTCGCTTCGCGGGGCTTTTTTATGGAACAAGCCCTCATGTCCCGACCTGCAACTGCCGCCGTTCGTTTCCTGACCGGCGAACGCGAACCCGTGCGCCTCGCAAGCACGGCCGACATCCTCCTGCACGGCCTGCAGGCCATCGACGGCGTGCCAGCGGAGGTCGGCGACCGCGTGCTGGTCAAGGACCAGGCCGACCCGACGCAGAACGGCATCTACACGGCGAGCGAAGGCGAATGGTTCCGCGCCGCCGACGCCCGCACCACGCGCACCCTGCAGAAGGGCACGACCGTTCACACCCAGATCGGATCGGTCAATGCCGACCGCGTGTTCAAGTTCACGGCCGACGTGCCGGCCGTCGGCGCAGATGCCATCACCATCGCCGCATCCGTTCCGCCCGACATCGCCGATGTGGTCGAAGAGGTCGAAGCGCTGCGCGATGAAACCCAGGCCTTGAAGGATGCTGCCGAAGCCAGCGCCGGCCAGGCAACCGCCAGTGCCGCCGCTTCCGCTGCGAATGCCGGCCAAACCACAGCCGACCGGGCTGCGACCAATTCCGATGCCGTCGCAGCCGCGGCGGCCGTCATCAGCGCCCAGGCTGCGCGTGACGCTTCGCTCTACGGCAAGGGCATTTTCCCGACGACTGCGGCGGCAATCGGCTTCGGCCTCGCCGGCAACGGTGCGATCACGCCAGGCTCGGGCGGCGCCAACGGCACGTTCGACCTGGCGTTTACCGGCGGCACCGGCTCGGGCGCTGCCGGCCGCTTCGTGGTGGCGGGCGGGGCGCTGACGCAGATACTGATCACGGCGCCGGGCTCCTACACAGTGGCGCCGACGTTCAGCTTTGCGGCGTCGGCAGGGCTGGCCGGCGCCGCCGCGGTGGTGGTGCTCGGCAGGAATGTCGATGTCGGCGAATATTTCTGGACCGAAGTTTCGACTGGTTCTTTGGGGTTGTACAATGTCGGGGCCGGACCGATTGCCGTCGATACAGGTATCCGTGCGTCACCGGCGGAAATTGCCCTGATCAGCTCACGGGTCGTCGGGCCAGTTCCGATCACTGGTTCCGTCGGCGGCACGGTGATTACGAACGACAGCGTCTATTTCTGGCCTGGATCGCTGTCGACGGTCGATGAATATCTGTCGATCCTGGAGCTCGGATTTGGCGCCGTGCCGGGGACAGTCCACATCGTCATTGCCCAGGTCGAGAGCGACGGAACGCTTAGCCTGGTTTCCGAGCAGACGATATCCGTTCCAGCCGGCCCGTCGTCGGTTGTTTCGGGGCTTTCGATCCTGAAGCCTGCCGGCAGCGTCATAGGCGCCCAGCGCACTGGCGCCGGCAGCTGGTACTACACTGCCGGGGCAATTCCGAACGGCGAAGTCGAGTGGTTCACGGCGGCGGTTCCGGCCTCGCACACTGCCAAGACCATCGGCGCGGTAAATGGTCCACAGTGGAAGGCGACCTTCACCGGCGAAGTCGCCGTCAAGGCGCGTGCTGCCTATACCACGGCAAACGGTCTCGTTTCCGCTGTCGGCGTTAGCCAGGAAATCGGCTGGCCGATACTGGTCAACACAGGGTCGGACGTTCCGGGCAGCTACAGCGTCATCATGCAGACGCCAGCGCCGGCCGACGGCTATATTACAGCGGTTGACGTCGGCGCTGGCGCTGGCGCCGGCGCTGCGCTCATTCATGTAGTGGATTATCTCGGCGGGTTGGTGGTCAACGTCCTAAGCACATATGCGGTGACGCTGATCAACGGCGTCGCCCATATTCCGCTGGGTATCCCAATCCCAGCCGGCAAATATCCGGCGATCAGCGGTGGCGCCTACAAGTTTCAAAACAGCGTCAACCCGCAAGGCATCCCTGCATGGATCAAGTCAGGCGCGCTGTCGAATGGCGCGACCGTAGCATTATCCGCCCAGCATCGGTATGAGGTTCGGTTTACGATCAAAACCGGTCTGCTCGCCGATGCCGACCGCGCCTTGGCCGGGGGCGGCAGTAATGACGGCATGAACCTGCTGGCTGGCGCAGATCCGAATGGCGTCGTTGATGCGACCGCGCTGTTTGCGTCGGCGACCGCCGCTCATCCTAATCCCTATGTGCCGCCTGGGAATTTCGCTTTGACGGCCATTCCTGCATCTGGCGACGGTTTTTGGGGACCTGGCAAGCCGGCCGTCAACGGTAAGCGCTTCTTCATTCCGCGCCGGCCGTCGCTGCAAAATCTCTATGACCGCTTTCGCGCGAAGATGGCCGAACATATTGCCAACAACGATGTGTTCTGCCTGATCGCCGATAGCATCGGCCTTTGGGCACTTGCCAGCGACGGGCCGAAACACTGGTTCAACCTGGTTACCCGCTTTGCCAATATCGGCATTGCCGACGATGAACCGGGCATGACTGCTTTGCGGCCAAGCTCTACCTACGTTCCGACCTTCTATGGCGTCACTGTCGCCGGCAGCGTGTCGACAGGGTCGCGCGGGCCGATCGGCGAGAGCATCATCCTAGCGGCCGGCGCGTCCCTGGCGTTCACCGGCGCCTATGAACAGGTCGACGTCCACTACACCCAGGACGCAGCCCAGGGCTCACTTGCCTTCGCCTTCGACGGCGGCGCGGCCCATAAAACCGTCAATTGCGCCGGCGCCCTGGCGCTTGACCAATATTCGGGGCCGTCGCTCACCGCGCAGGCGGCAAGCGGCAATTACACTCTTACGGCTGTCGGCGGTCCTGTCGAGATTACCGGGCTCATCCGGCTTGGCGTCAAGGCGCCCGGCTCGCGTCCGCGCCTGCGCACCTTGCGCGCGGCACACGGCAGCTATGCCTTCTCGTCATTCAACACCGCGCGTCTTACATCCGCCGCCGCTCAATGCGGCTACGCCGGCGGCAAGATAGTGCCCATCCTGGCGCTCGGCATCAATGACAGCTTTGGCACGCCGCCGGCCACGATATCGGCAAACATCGCAACAATCATCAACGCGCTGGAAGCGGCCGCTGCACCGCGTATCCTTGTCATGCCGCCGACGCGGCCGTCGGCGGCATGGGATGCAAGCTACACCGGCGGCCGAACCTATGATGCCGCTCTCGGCGCGATCCGACAGACCTACAGGTCCCGGAACGTGCTGACCATCCCGATCGACGGCTTCGATTACATCAACTCTGGGAACTACCAAGAGGGGCTGCATTTCAACGATGCCGGCCATGACGGCAATGCGCTGCGATTCATCGAACAAGTTGCGGAACGGGGATAGGCCAATGCCATCTGCTATTCAGCACAAGGGCGAAATCGTCACCGAGCTCGAGGAAGGCGAGGAATGGCTGGTGGTCGGCGCGATGATCATGGTCGCAAAGCCGAAGGATCCGGCACACAGCCGCGAAATCCCGGTTCCTGACGGCGACATTGAGGGTCTCGTTGAGGTCTGGGTAGGCGGCGCCGTAGTCGACGCTGGACGCCGTTCGCAGGCAATGGCAGGATGAGGTCGGCGGGGGCTATCCTTGGAGGATTGTCCCATGGCGCATGCCGGCAGCATCATCGACATCTATGAAGACTATTACGCCGATGGAAAAGTAGCCGCAAAACGGGACATAGCTTCAAACCAGTCGGTCGGGCACATCGAAGCGATCATTCAAGGCCAGTTCTTCGACAGGATTCTTGATATCGGGGCGGGCGAAGGTGCGGTGCTGGATAAGCTGAACAGGAAGGGGCTCGGTAAGAAGCTTGGCGCCGTCGAGATTTCGAAGAGCGGCGTCGAGGCCATCAAGGCAAGAAAAATCGCCAAACTGGCCAGCATCGACGTATTCGACGGCTATCACATCCCTCATCCCGACAAGTCGTTCGATCTCGGGCTTGCCATTCACGTCGTCGAACACGTCGAACACGAACGGATGTTTCTGAGGGAAGCGGCTCGGGTCTGCAAGAAGCTCTATATCGAAGTGCCTTTGGAGCATACGCGAGATCTCAGCAAGGCCATTCGGATGTCAGGGCCGTATGGGCATATCAACTTCTACACGACCCAAACGTTTGAAAACCTTCTCAAAACGTCCGGGCTAAAGGTCGAACGGCTAAAGGTTTTTGCGCACGACCTCGCCTATGAACAGCACCTGGGTGGCGAAAAAAAGGATGGGTAAAACACAGACTGCGGACCGAATTTCTCAGGTTTGCACCCCAGATGGCGATGCGCAGCATGGCCTACATGGCCGGAGCTCTGTGCTCAAGTCGCTGATCTAGCGGCAGCGCCGCCGATTTGCTTTGCAGGATTACCGCCGACCATACTAAAGGGCGGCACGTCTTTTGTGACGACAGACCCCGCACCAACGACCGATCCCTTGCCGATCGTTACGCCCTTGAGAATGATGACGTTGAAGCCGATAAAGACGCTGTCTTCAATCTTCACTGGCGCAATGGTGATCTTTGACCAGTCCTTTTTTCCCTGATGCCAGTCGGCGATATCTTCCTTGCGGTCTTGCCAACCCGTCGCGTGTGAGTTGTGATCGACGACTGTGGTACCCCAACTAATGATCACGTCATCCCCGATTTCGATCCTCTCAGCCGCGACGAGGTGGCTCTTGCCGATATAGGATCTTTTTCCAACGGTGATCTTTGCATCAGCGCGATCGAAGGAAAAGACGCCGTTGATGATGCATTCTTCGCCGATCGCATGCTTGCCTCGCCGCAAACTGCGGACGCTCCGCAAACTTAGCTTCGTCGCGGGACCGGAGTTGATGCCGGCTAGGCGGTAGAGGAATGATGGAACGAATGGCATATCAGTTACGGTCGAAGTGCGGCTTGGACAACCTCTCAGCGAAAGGCTGCGATTGCTCAAAGAATCTGAAATGCTTCCAATGTTGGTGTACCCCTTCGAAGAATGCCGGCGCCGCGTCTTCGAGGTCCGTATCAATGATTGTGGGTGGGATTAGTTGCCCTTCGGCTAACTGAACCGACAACCGAAATTGGCTGTTCGCAATAAGCAGGTCAGTCTCCATCATCCATGCGACTCCTCACGGCCTAGCTATTGCGACAAGCGGCGGCGGTTTGCAAGCTTGCAAAACGCCCGCGCCCGACAGTCTGGACGCCGTCTGAAAATCGCCTAAAAGTTCGTCAGAAGAATTGCTCTGGGAGGCGAGATGCCGTCCGCACCAACGACGGCGCAGCAGGCCGACCAGAAATCCTACAGCTGGGGCAGTATTTCGGAATTGTCAGGGTTCATCGCTGACGCAGACCCGCCGCGGCGGAGCCGCTACCGTCTGCTGTCCTGCGGCTTCTGGTGAGGTTCCTGGCTTTTCGACCACCAGACAAAATACAGCGAGCCCATCTTCAGCACCGGCACGCGTCTGTCGCGCTCGCGGCTTCGTAATCCGCGATAGGTTTTCACCTTCAGCGTGCCGCCAGGCAGCCTGATCCGCAACGTCATTTTGAAAAGCCCGCCAGATAGTGCAGTGCAGCACTAGGCGCTTGCGCGGTCGGCGAGTCAATTCCCGAAATCATCCGCCTCATTCAACTGCCCGGGAGGCGGAAAGCAACGTCCTGGCCGCAAGAGAAGCCTTACGATCGCTGGATCACAGCATGCGGAAGAGTTCGTATTAGACGGCAGTCAGAACGGCCTGCAAGGAATTGGTCGGTCGCCGTCCGGCATCCGCCGTAGTCATTGTAATCGTCCAGGATCATGAATCCGCCAGGGCTCAACACTTCAACGGTCCGCTCAAGGCAGAACTTGACCGGATCGTGCCAATCGCAATCGATGTGGGCCAGTGCTACTCTGCTTTTCGGATGAAACTGCACTGTGTCTTCGAACAGGCCCTTGTGCAGCACAATCCTTTTACCATCGGCCGGGACACCAAAGTCCTTGAAGCTGGCACTCACCTTATCGAATAGGTCGCCTTGATACCCATAATAGGTGTCACCGCCGATGCCTTTGGATCGTCCCGACCGGATGGTCTCGTAACGGGCCTTGGATTTTTCGTCGTCCTGTTCAGTCGGGCTCGGAATCATCCCAAACACATCGTAGCCGTGGAAAGAACGGTCCCCGTTGAGTTCGGACGCGATGTAGATTGCGGAGCCACCGAGTGCGATACCGTATTCGATGAAATCGCCGGGGACGTTTTCACGCCTCAGCCGCCTGATTGCATCGCGAAGGCTAATAAACTTTGCGTCCGAAAGATATGTCAGACGGGCGCGGCGCACCGAACGGGCGACGGCCGGCACTCTAAGCCTGTTCGCATTCTTCACTAAGTGTTTGGTCAATCTTGACAACATCGCGTGTGGTCCCCTCGAGGCTCGCAAACGCCCCGTCGCTCCAAGTTGAGCGCCAAACCCCTTAACACAACCACTCACCATCACAAGCCTCCCCATGAGGGCGGAAAGGAACTGCCATGGACACAAGTTCAAGGGCGCCGCGAAGCCCATCGCCGATCTCGACATCCGCGAATAGGGGCGACGATCAGCGTCGGCGAGGACGAAATCCACGCCTTCATGGACGTCGAGGCGGCAGGATCCGGCTTCGACCGCTACGGCCGCCCGAAGCTGCTGTTTGAGCCGCCGAAAGAGTGCTGGAAGAATTGCGCACGAGACGCGCTCGAGGTCGCACCAACATGGCATGGCAACTCGACCAGTGGGGAGACACGGCTCGGGTCGATCGTTGACGCCGACGCGTCGGCCCAACTGCCGGCGCTACCGTCTGCTGTCCTGCGGCTTCTGATGCAGGTCCTGGCTTTTCGACCACCAGACAAAATACAGCGAGCCCATCTTCATCACAGGCACGCGGCGGTCGCGTTCCCGGGCTCGCAACTCACGATAGGTCTTCATCTTCAGAGTGCCGCCAGGCAATCTGATACGCACTGCCATCGGTCCAACTCCCGTTGTGCAACGCAGCAATTTTCGTGCAATGCGGTAAGTAGAGACCTTCCGTTACGGAAGAGTCAACAGCAGCCTCATCAACTTATTTTGCAAGCTGGCCTGCTGAGGCCGGGGCGGGCTTTCCCAGGCGCATGCCAGGCCGAAAGAATAGAGGCGTCACCCTGGCGACTGATCGTCAACCAGGCGCTGGCGGTTCGACCACCAGGTGAAATAAAGCCGGCCGATCTTGACGACGGGTATGCGGCGGGCGCGCTCGCGGTCGCGCAATTCGCGGTACACTTTCACCTTCAGCGTGCCGCCCGGCATTCTGATACGCACTGCCATCGGCCCGCCTCATTGTGCAATGCAGCATCAAAGACCTTCCGTGGCGGAAGAGTCAACGCCTGCCCGCTGACTTTTTCTGGGATTTGTCGAGCGGTCTCGGAAGTTTTGGCGCGCACGGCGGTTCCTGATCCTGCACCGGGGCGTCATGCCCAGTCGGGATCGTCGGTTACGCGGGCTATTTCCTGGGCGAGGATTTGTTGGTCGAGGATGGGCGATCGGACATGCCGCTCGGCCACCAGATGACGAAGTAATTGCCGACCTGCCAAACCGGCACCTCGCGCTTCTGCTCGCGACGCCGCAACTCGTTCCTTTTCTTGATCTTCAAAGTCCCGCCCGGAAGCCTGATTCTTATCGTCACATGTCCTCCCCGTACCCCCCAAGGTACGAACGATAGACGGGAACGGTTTCATCCCGGCTAAGCAATTTCGTCCAGGTCAAGCAATTTCGGGCGCGGTAGACGCAGGAACCAGGACCGGAGCGAGATCGCCGGAACCGGCTTCATTTGAAGAAATCCGCGATGCCGTTGATGGCCAGCACCGCATAGACGATCGGTCCGGCGATAAACGCACAATATAGGCAGAGGATCGCCGCCAGCAGCAGCAGCAGCGGCTTGTCGCGACCGACGGCGCGGAGTTCGGACTTCACCGACCAGCGCGCCGCAGCGGTTTGTTCATCATCAGACATGTGCACCATCCCGCGGCCATTTCACACGGCGGGTCGAAAACATCAACCTTGCTTGCCACATCGGCACGCGCTGCCGCCCAATTCTGCTTTGCCGCCACGCATCTGTTTTTTCAACTGCACAACCTGCCCGCGAGGGCGGAAAGGACTGCCCATGGACATGACGTTCAAGGGCGCCGCCAGGCGCCTCGATGACATAGACTTGCCGAAACTCGGCGCCCGGATCGGCGTCGGCGAGGACGAGATGCACGCGTTCCTCGATGTTGAAACGAGCGGGCACGGCTTCGACGCCCATGGCCGGCCGGTCATCCTGTTCGAACCGCACGTCTTCTACCGCAACCTGTCGGTTGCCAAGCGGGCAAGAGCGGTCGCCGCCGGCCTCGCCTATCCGAAGTGGGGCGAGAAGCCCTATCCCAGGGATAGCTACCCACGGCTCAAGGCAGCTTGTGCGATCGACGAAACCGCGGCGCTCAAATCCGCTTCGTGGGGGCTGGGCCAGGTTCTCGGCGAGAATTTCAAGGCGGCCGGCTTTCTTACCGTGCAGGCGATGGTCGGGGCGATGATGGCGGACGAGGCGCTGCAGCTCGGCGCGGCGATCGACTTCATCGTCGAGAACCAGCTCGACGACAATCTGCGCAATCATGACTGGGCTGGATTCGCCAAGGGCTACAACGGCGCCGGCTACCGCAAGAACTCCTACGATACCAGGCTTGCCGAGGCCTATCGCAAATGGTCGCGCATCAAGGACACGCCTTGGCCGTCTGCCGGCCCGGTGTCATCGGCGGTCGTCCCTGCAGCCCCGCCAGAGCCCGCGAACCCAATTCCCGTTCCACAAGCGACCGCCACGCCCGCGCCCTCTGCGCCTCCTGTGCTTGCCGCCAAGCCCGGCTTCTGGGCAGCGCTGATCGCCGCTGTCCTGAAACTATCAGCCATCCTCAAACCGTTTGGAAGGAAATGACATGTGGACCCGGATCAAGAGCTTCTTCTGCGACAGCGAGACAATATTCTGGGCGCGGCTTCAGGCGGCCATCGGCGTCATCGCGACCATCGTCACCTATGTCGACCCGCGGGTTCTTTCGCCGATCATCCCGGGGGAATGGTTCCCCTGGTTTCTTGTGGTCAACGGCGTTTTGACCGAGTTCCTGCGCCGCCGCCGCGCGGAGGATTTGTGATGGCCGCACTCCTCGCCATTCTCGACGCCATCATCGGCAACAAGGTCGTCATGACGGTATTCGCTGCCGTGGCCGGCGGCATCGGCCTTTACGTTGCCGGCGGTATCAACCGGGTGAGGAAGGAAGCGGTCAAACAGGCAGAGGCAAAAGTCGCGGCCGCCGAAGATCGCCTGGAAATGAGGCGCGAGGCCGCCGCCGAAGAGCGCAAGGCCGCCGGTATGGCCGATGCGGCAGCAAGAGCGGAGGCTGCGAAATGGGCAAAGCGCTGATCCTCTGCCTGGTGCTCGCCGGCTGCGCGACAACCGCGCCGGCCGGCAATCCGCGCCAGGTCTGGTGCGACCACAACCAGCCGCGCCGGCCATCGGCGACCGTCGTCGCCGTCATGACCCGGCCCGAGCTGGACGAGATGAACGCCTTCAACGGGCGGGGCGCCAGATGGTGCGGGTGGACGCCATGATGCACGAGCTGCTCGACGTCCTGGGCATCAAGGCGCCGGTGTTGGTCGCCGGCCTGTCCGGCGGCATCTTGCGGGCCTTGTCGCGTCATCGCTACAAGATCCGCGAAATGGTGGCCTCGCCGATCTGCGGCGCGCTGGCGGCCGCCTATCTGACGCTGCCGGTCGTGCATTATTTCCGCGCCGCCGGACTGCCCATTCCTTCTCCGGACGACGACACCACGACGCTCGCCGCCGCGTTCCTAATCGGCGTCTCGGCCATGTGGATTTCGGACATCGTCTTCGAAATGATCGTGCGCCGGTTCGGGCCGGTGAAGGAGGAGTAAGCCGCCCGACGAAATAGTGACGTTCAGTTGGAGCCCGCCGCGCCGAAAGGTGCGGCGGGCTTTTGCATTTTCCCTGGCAGTCTGTACGATCTTTTCTCTGCGCGAGGGCGGCTCGATCCGGCGCCTGCCAGACCAAGATGCGCGTTAGGCTTCACGGGAGATGGTGTCATGCTTGCCAGAGTCCTGACACAAGCGGCAGTCCTGACAGTCGGGGCGCTTCTGTTTGCCGCGACGGCCCATGCCCGGCCGGACAGCCGCGCGATGACGTGCGAACAGACACAGCTTCTGATCCAGAGGCATCGCTCGGTGGTGCTCACCACCGGCCAGAACACCTACGACCGTTACGTCCGCCAATTCGGCAATGAATGCGACTGGCCGCAGGTGCCGGGCGCCGCGTATATCAAGACGCGTGACGGTCAATGTCTGGTCTATCGCTGCCAGGAGCCGGTCTTCGACCTCCCGAATTGAAAGCAGGGGCTTTCATCCGGCCGCCGACGCAGAGTGCGAAAGGCGGTGGCTTACTCCTCGTCGAAAGGACCACCTTCGCGTGCGAGATCGCGTGAAATAACGCGTTCATCGGTATCGTCCGGCAAGGCCTCGTCGCTTTCCTGGTAAGCGTTGTCGTCGTCCTCCTCCGGCAGTTCGCCGTCTTTCTCGACGTCGTAACGGATGTCGCCGTTTTGCGGCACGCCGTCAGGGAGGATTCTCCCGCTCCGGATGGCATCCCAGTCCTGCTGCTGGATCGTCGGGCTCTCCGTCTCGTCGTCGGTTCGATCTTTCCTGCGCGGTTCCATCGCCGGTTCTCCATAATGTCAGCGGCCCTGAATTGGCTCAGTGGTTGAACTCATAAGTCTGGCGGCTGGTTCCGGGCCGCTGCGGTCCGGGCGCATGGCCGCACGACGGAACCAATCGCGCCTGCCCGCCTTCACATTCAGAAGATACTGGCGCGAAAGGAGCTCGACATGAGACCGCTCATTTTCTTGCCGTACATGCTAGGCGCGCTGGTGCTGGCGGTGCCGGCGTCCGCGCAGCCGGGCGAACAGTCGCAATCCGACCGCTGCAAGGTCGAGCCGCCGGACAAGAACAGCCAGCAGCAGAAGCCGGCCGGCAACAATTTGTCCGATACGCTCGAGCCATGCGGTGGGGTGCTGAAGCCGCCGCCAACGGGCGATCAGGGCATAGCGGCGCCACCGCCGAATGACGGCAAGACCCCGGTGATCAAGCCCGGCGAGCTGCCGCCACAGCCGCCCAAGCAGTAGCCGCTTCATTTGCTGCCACGGGGGCTGTCCATGGCGCTGCGACGGGGCGGTAACGCCGCGCCGTTCGAGCCGGCAGGTTTGTTGCAGTCGCCTAGGAACATTAGCTTGTCCTAAATGTTGTTTAGACGCAGTCGATATCACCCCCCTCCGGTATCGCTGCTGATCGGGAAACCGATCGGCCCGCGTCTTGCGACGCGGGCCACCGCAGTTCATTCGCAGTCCATTCGCCACACCGCGCGGGCACTTCACCGCTATTCGATTAGCCGCCACTTACGGAACAACAAGGTGGCGTGGGCGTTTGCCTAGAGGGTTCGCCGCTTCGACCGGAATTCCGTGTCGCAACCGTAAAGGCGAGGCCCGTAACAACAGGAGTAGACGATGAAAATCCACCTTGTTCCTGCTGCGGCGGGATTGGTGTTGCTCGCCGGCGTCGGCGTGGCCACCGCGGACCAGGTGATTGTCACGCCCGAACAGCAGACGGTCATCCGCGAATACGTCCACAAGCACCCGTTGGCGTCGATCAATCTTCTGGGGGTGGAGCTCAATATCGGTTCCACGTTGCCCGATACGGTCGAGCTGCAACCGATCGATGTTCCCGACGTGCAGTACAGATACGTCGTCGTCGGCAATCGCACCGTGCTCGTCGACCCAGGCACCCGCAAGATCGTGCAGGTCATCGAGTGATCGGCGTTCCCAAACCGCGAACCGGATTGGGAAAGGTCACGGTCTAATAACCAAATCAGAGCTCCATCCCGAGCGATCGGGATGGAGCTCTGTCGTCTCGAAACAAGGAAAGGAGTCATTCCCATGCATGTCGAGCCGGTCAACGTGGCCGCAGCCGTCGACAAACTGCTTGCTGAACGAGGCGATGGCCTGCTGTCGATGAAGGCGGCGATTGCACTGTTGCGCGAACGCACCGGAACCGAGCGCTCGGACGCCGATCTTGAAGGGCTGATCATCAAGAAGGCGGCGCTCCTCGGCGTCGCCGTCCTGTGTGACAGAGAGGTTCAATGACGCTGTTGCCTGCCGCTCAAGACGCCGGTCGAAATATCAGCTAGAACAAAGTTGCTTACGCATGAACCGAGCCGACGGAGGCATCAGTGACGGACAGGCAGGAACGGATTCGCCAGCGAGCACACGCGATCTGGGAACAGGCAGGCAGGCCCGACGGGGCGCATCAGCAGCATTGGGATCAGGCTACCGCCGAAATCGACGCAGAAATCGCCACGAAAGAGACCGCCAGCCGGCCGAAGCCGAAAGCACGTCAGCCTAAGCCGGCGCCGGCCGCCAAGGACGGAAGCAAACCCAAGGCGCGACCACGCAAAGCGTGAACTCGAGCGGATTTGATTCCAACGCTAGATCTCGCGGTTGGTCGGGCCCATCGTCTTGGCGCTCCTGCACGTCGTTCCGTGATCGGCAGCAGAACCAGTCCTGACCGGTCCCGCCGCCGCAAGCCCACCCGCGATGGTAGGCCCGAATGGTGCGGCTAACTAGTTGCCGCAATTGTTGTCGTTGACAGTCGGTGAAACCGTCCCGGCAGGCTTGTTGGACGCGTCGGGTTGGGCTCCTTGCGGGGTTGCAGGGCAGTTTTCATCCGCATTGGAGTTCAGAGGCCATCCCGAAGTAAAACTTTCGGAAAATTTCACTACAAATTTCACGCGGCTGTTCTTTGAACAGTTACCATAAGGCCAGTAATTTGATCGGCAAAGAAACCGATCTTCTTCCTTGCGCTTAGGGCGTAATGCAACCGGCGAGTTCGCAGGCTGCTCAGCGCAACTACAGCAAGGAGAATGTTATGACCATCAAGATCAAAACAATCACCGGTGCGGTGGCAGGCAGCGCAGTGCTTTTCATGCTCTCGATGCCGGTAAATGCCGCGAACGGAATTGCCGTTGGTGTTGGAACGTCCATCGGCGGCAACGGCGGCATCAAAGCCCGCCTCGGCGCGACGGTTGGCGGTCGCGGCGGCATCAACGCCGGTGCCGGCGCAACGGTTGGCGGCAGCGGCGGCATTAACACCGGTGCCGGCGCAACGATTGGCGGTTCCAGAGGCATCGCCGCGGGCGCCGGCGCATCGGTCGGGGGCAGAAGCGGCATCAACGCCGGTGCCGGCGCGACGATCGGCGGTTCCAGTGGCATCGCGGCGGGCGCCGGGGTAGGTATCGGCAGCGGCGTTAACGCTGGCGCCGGGGTCAGGGTCGGCAGTGGCATCAATGTCGGCGCCGGTGTCGGGATCGGTGGTGGAAGCAATCCGAGCAATCCGTCCAACCCGGGCAGCCCGTCCAATCCCAGCAACCCCAACAATCCCAGCTTGCCCCAGGTCGTTGCCGACATGTCGGGCGACAAGTTGGCCAGGATGAAGAAGCGCTGCGTCGACGTGCTCAGCAGCGAAGGCACTTACGATAGCGATCTGCGCCAATTGTGCCTGCTGATCGCTCGCCGCTAAGGCGAATACATCGGATGAAATGTCGGACCGGGCCGAGAGGCCTTCGTCCACCAAACCTCCAGCTGTCCAAAGCCCGCCATTGCGGCGGGCTTTTTGGCGAGCATGTGGCGGCGCATGGCGGGGCTCGAAAGAGCTTGCGCCTCAATGCGTCTGACGGCCAAGATCCGGCGGAGCGGCCGCTCTGTCTTCCACGGCATCCCCGCCCACTACGGGGCTGCTTTGCATCAGCTGAGTGCATGCAAACTCCGCCAGATCGGCTTCCGCGAAGCCGTCGAACTCGATAGCTGCGCCTTGGAGTTGGGCGGCTTGCATGACGAGCCATTCAATGTCTTCGCGCGCAACATTCTCGGCGAGGTTCTGCAGTCGCGCGGCTTCGGCGACAGCAGTCAGATTGATGGCAATCCCGGACCGCAATGTAGCTCGAACTCGGGAACTGACGTCTTCGTGCAGGCGAACCGAAAATCCGTAGCGCATGGAAAACCTTTCCCTTCGGGAGCGGTTTGTCCCTCGTGCCATACCATGCGCCCAGGGTCCGCGATTGGCAAGCGAAAATCATTAAAAAATCGTGTTGTGTCAAATAGTTAGAGTATTTTGTTAATTGCCCATTTGATGCTTGATCAGCTTCATCGGACTTCTGCATGACTCACACATCTGAAGGTCTTGACGTACTCTGCTCACATACCTAATTCTACAAAGAATTATGAACATACTAACTCAGCTGCTTTTAGGCTGGTATGACTGGAGGCCCGAGATGTCCGAACTGGAACGCCCGGAACGATTGCAGATCATGCTGACCGTCGATGAACTGGCGGCGTTGGAGAACTGGCGCTTCGACAAGCGCATGCCGAGCCGGTCGGCCGCGGTACGTGAGCTTTTGAGGCGAGGTCTCACAGCCGATGGTTTCCTGACGGCGGCGCATGGGACCAAGTCGCGCGACTTCGGCATTCTGCCGCATTCTGCCGATGGTGACGGGGCAGTCGAGGGGTCTTCCAGCAGCGAACAGTGACATCTCCAGCGACCCCGTTCGCCCGCCGCACCTCGTATGGCCTTCACGGCCACTGGGTATCATCAAGCAGCTTGGTCTATCTGTGTGGCCCTCCGCCGTCGGTTGACAGAGCTGGCGTTGCAGATACATTGCACAGGACTATACAGGTGCAATGAACAGGTATGCCTATGGTCCGCCGCGTGGTCCCATCGTCTCCCGGTACGGGCAAGCCCGAACAGATCGCCACGGTTCTCGAACATGAAATCCGCTCCGGTGTTCTGGGCTTCGGCGACCGGCTGCAAAGCGAGAACGAGCTCGTCCAGCGTTTCTCCGTCAGCCGCAACACCGTCCGCAAGGGCCTCGAGGAACTGTCCAGCCGCGGGCTGATCACCACCAAGGTCGGCATCGGCTCTTTCGTCACCTTCGATGGCAAGCCCGTTGATGACTCAATCGGTTGGTCGCGGGCGCTCGCCAACGCCGGCGCCAATGCCGAAACGCGGACGCTGCGGCTCGAGGTGATCGAGGACCCTGATCTTGCCGCACTGCTTGGTATAGAAAACCCGTTTTTCATCGCTGTCGATCGGGTCCGCACCAATGCCAGCGACGGCCACGCTATCTCCATCGAGCGCAGTCGCCTGCCATTGTCACCGGAACTGGAGGACGTGCCGTTGCGCGGCCTGCGCGAAGGCTCGCTCCACCAGACGCTGCGCGGCGCCGGTCTCATTCCAGACCATGGCGAGGAATGGGTCGGCATCGAAATGCTCAACCCAGAGGACGCCGCAATCCTCGGCTGCCCGCAAGGCACGCCTTTCCTGCGCGGTCGTCGGTTGACCCGCGCCGCCGATGACCGGCCGATCGAATATGTGACCAGCCTGCTCAACCCGGCGCATTTTGCGCTACATATGAGGTTCTGAGTGATGCCGGATGACACCGGGAAGATGACCGATCGGGCTATGGGAGCCCTTGTCGGCGGGGCACTGGGAGATGCATTGGGCATGCCGACGCAGCTTTTGTCGCCGGCCCGGATTGCCGAACTCTACGGTCACGTCGAGGGCTTCATTGCTCCTTTCGCCGACCATCCGGTGTCGAAGGGGCTCCCCGCCGGAACGATCACCGACGACACCGAACAGGCGCTTCTGCTTGGTCGTATCCTGGTCGAATCCGGCAACCGGTTCGACCACGCGCGGTGGGTCAATGCGCTGCTCGACTGGGAGCGCGACGTCAAGGCGCGCGGCAGTTACGACCTGCTGGGACCATCGACCAAACGCGCCATCGACGCCATAAACCGTGGCGTGGCGGCCGGGGAAGCGGGACGCAGCGGCGACACAAATGGTGCGGCCATGCGCATCGCGCCAGTCGGCATCATGATGCCACCAGAGCCGCTTGACGCACTGGTCGGCAAAGTGGCCGAAACTTGCAGGGCGACGCACAACACGTCAATCGCAATCGCTTCGGCCGCAGCGGTCGCTGCCGCCATCAGTCGCGGCATCGCTGGCGGTGACTGGCGCGCCGCTTCCGACAGCGCCATCGCCGGGGCGAGGCACGGGGCAACGCTCGGCCATTGGGTGACCGGCGGTGACATCGCCGCGCGCATTGGGTGGGCGCAGAAGCTCGTACGCGGCAAGGAGACGAGCGACGCGATCCGGCTGATCACCGATCTGGTCGGCACCGGCGTCGCCAGTCAGGAGTCCGTTCCGGCTGCATTCGCGGTGCTGGAAGTCGCCCGTGGCGATCCCTGGCAGGCGGCAGTCATCAGCGCCAATCTCGGTGGCGACACCGACACGATCGGCGCCATCGCGGCCGGCATGGCCGGTGCCTGCACCGGCCTTTCCCGATTACCTCAGAACCGCATTGCAGACCTCAAGGGTATCGACATGACGGAGGTTAGCGCGCTCGCCGCCGACCTTGTTGCGGCGCGGACGTCTAGGGGCCGTGCGGACAAGACCAGCACCGGCAAGGATGCGGCGGCATGAAGGGGCGTCTCGTCCATATCGGCAGCGCGGTGGTCGACTATGTCTACCATATCGATGCCTTGCCGGCACCGGGCACGGAGAAGACCGCGTCGAGCTATGCACAAGTCGCCGGCGGCGGCTTCAACATGATGGTCGCGGCCAGCCGCACCGGCATGAAGGTGGTGTTCGGCGGCCAGCTCGGCAGCGGACCCAATGGCGACTTCCTGCGCACGGCCTTAGCAACTGAGGGAATCGAGACACTCACGCCGCCATCGTCGGTTATGGACAGTGGCAATTGCGTCGCCATGATCAGCAGCGATGCCGAGCGCACCTTCGTCTCATGGCCTGGTGCGGAGAGTGTGCTCAGCCTTGACATGATGGCGCCCGTCTCGGTCGCACCGGGGGATTGGGTGTTCACCTCCGGCTATACGCTTAGCTACCCGGGAAGCCGAGACGCGATTGTTGACTGGATCGAGGCACTTCCGGCCGACACACCGCTTGTCCTCGACCCAACACCTGTCATCACCGACATTCCTCGCCATATCCTGTCTCGGATACTCGCCCGCACCACCTGGTTGAGCTGCAACACGACGGAAGCGACCGCGATTGCCCGTCCGGGCGGTGTCGAGACACTCGCGTCACGGCTTCTAAGAGACCACTCCCCGAAGGCGGTCGGCGTCGTCATTCGCGCCGGGGCGAAAGGCTGCCACGTGCGGCTGGCCGATGGCTCGGCGCAAACGATTGCCGGCTTCCAGGTCGATGCCATCGACACCAACGGCGCCGGGGATACCCATATCGGCGCCTTCGTCAGCGCGCTGGCGCGCGGCATGCCGCCTTTTGAGGCAGCGCGCTACGCCAATGCGGCGGCGGCCATTTCCGTCACCCGCCACGGCGGTTCATCAGCGCCGACCGACTGCGACATCCAGACATTCCTAAGCCATGCCGGCGGTCCGCCGATCGGCCTCCATGGCCGGAAGCAAGAGGGCAAACGCCCGACAGCCTGACAAAGCCCGGGAAGCGGGCAAACACAGAGAGGAACGAACATGCGCATGCCCGACTTGACTGCCCTGCTGACGGCGGCCGCCGTCTTCACCTCCGCACTCGCATTTGCCGCCAAGGCCGACGAGGTGCACGTACTCAACTGGAAGGGCTACGGCGCCGACGAGCCGTGGGCCGTCGAGGCGTTCGAGAAGGCGACCGGCAACAAGGTCGTCAACGACTTCTTCAATTCCGAACAGGAAATGCTGACCAAGCTCAGGACCAATCCCGGCCTCTACGACGTCGTTATGATCAACGCCGCCTTCAACGACCAGGCAATGGCGGAAAAGCTGATCCAGCCGATCGACACATCCAAGCTGCCGAACTATGCCGACATCAGCAAGGACAAGGCGAGTTCGCCGATGCTCGTCCATGACGGCAAGGTCTATGGGGTACCTTGGGTCTGGGGACTGACGGCGCTCGCCATCAACGAAAAATCCTTCGACAAGCCGCCGACCAGCATCGCCGAAATGTGGGATCCCGCTCACAAGGGCCGCGTCACCATCCGTGATGATGCCGTCGAAGCGGTGCAGTTCGGCGCCATTGCCACCGGCCAGAACATCAACGACATCAAGGATATGGAGGCGGTCAAGGCGAAGCTCACTTCGCTGATGCCGCAGATCAAGACGTTCTGGAGCTCGGAGAACGACTGGAACCAGATGGCTGCCTCTAGCCAGATCGACATCGGCACCTATTGGAGCGGCTCGGCCGACCGCGCCAAGACCCATTTCAAGCTGCCGGTCGCGCTCGTGATCCCGCAGGAGGGCGCTGTCGCCTGGCTCGACGCCTTCTCCATTCCGGTCGGTTCCAAGAATGTCGCCGGCGCCGAGGCCTTCATCAACTACATGATCGACCCGAAGTTCTATGTCGAATGGGTCACCAAGGTCGGCGCCCCGGTGTCCGCCAACACCAAGGCTGTGGAAGCACTTCCCGGGGATGCGTTCAATCGCAAGGTGATGGGTGACCCGGCAGTCGCCAAGCGCATCCAGTTCCAGGCGCCGATCACAGACGCCCAGCGCGAAGCCTATCTGTCGCTCTGGCAGCAGCTCAAGGTCGACGTGAAGTAACAGCAAAAGCCGCGATCAGCCGACCATCGTGTCGGCTGATCCTTCCCGTCCTGGGAGGAGATTGTCATGGCAGTACAGGTTGCAGCCGCGTCGCGCAGCGAGCTGAGATCGGCCCTGCCGCTGCTGGCGCCTGCCTATCTCTGGCTGACGGTTGCAATTTTCCTGCCGCTCTCAGCCATGGTGTTCTTCTCCTTCATGACCGACCTGCCGCTGTCGGGAAAGCCGTGGGCATTCACGCTCGAAAACTATGCCGCCTTCTTTTCACAAAGCCTTTACCTGACATTGCTTGTGGCCTCGCTGCGCCTCGGCCTCGAGGTGACGCTGTGGTGCATCTTCATCGGTTATCCCGCCGCTTATGTGCTGGCCAAGGTGCTGAAAGGGCGAAGCCGCGAGGCGATTTTCCTGCTTGTCATCCTGCCGTTCTGGTCGAACGGGCTGGTGCGCATCTTCTCGTGGGCGATGGTGCTGCGTGAAGGGGGCATTCTCGACACCGCGCTCAACGCCGTGCTGCCGTTCAAGATCAACATTGATCTCATGTATTCCTATCCGGCCGTCATCATCGGGCTGGTGCACTCCTACGTGCCTTACATGGTGCTGACCTGCTATCTGACCCTGCAGGCCATCGATGACTCGCTGATCGAGGCCGGCCGCTCGCTCGGCGCCTCGAGGCTGCAGGTGCTGAAGCGGGTCATCATTCCCCTGTCGATGCCGGGCCTAGTGGCGGGCGCAGCACTCATCTTCGTGCCGGTCGTTGGCTCGTTCATGGAACCGCGAATCCTCGGCGGCCGTACCGGCACCTTTTACGGCACTGTCATCGAGGACCAGTTCGTCGCCGTGTTCAACTGGCCGCTGGGTGCTGCGCTCTCCTTCATCCTGTTGGCCGTCGTGCTCGTCATCCTGGCGGTTGCCTCGCCGGTGCTGCGTAGGGCTACGTGATGGCGACAACACGTGTCCTCGAATGGCTCGGCCGCCTGTACGTCTGGCTGTTGCTCGCCTTCCTCTATGTGCCCATCATCATCATGGCGCTGATGTCTTTCAACGTTTCGCCCTTCTACCAGCTGCCGTTCGAATGGACGACGGAATGGTACGCCTCGTTGTGGCAGAACGACCAGCTTATCTCAGCCACCTGGAACAGCGTCGAAATCGCAGTCATCACCACCATCATCTGCGTCTTGCTTGGTTCGGCGGCGTCACTGGCGCTCTACCGCTATGAGTTTCGCGGCAAGAAATTCCTGCAGGTGCTGCTGTTTCCGCCAATCGCCATTCCGTGGCTGATCACCGGCACGGCGATGTTGATCTTCTTCTTCGGCGTCGGCATTGGGCGCGGCCTGTTCGCCATCCTGCTCGGCCATGTCGCGCTTGCGCTGCCCTATGTCATCGTCGTGGTGTCGGCGCGACTGCAGACCTTCGCGCCCGAGTTGGAAGAAGCGGCGCGCTCGCTCGGCGCCAATCAATGGCAGGTGACGAACCGCGTCACGCTGCCGTGGATCATGCCGGGCGTCATTGCCGGCGGGCTGTTCGCCTTCGCCGTGTCCTTCGACCAGTTCGTCGTCTCCTACTTTCTGTCGACGCCTGGCCAAACGACGCTGCCGGTCGAAATCTACGCCGCGATCCGCAAGGGTTTCACGCCCGAGATCAATGCTGTCTCGACGATCATCATTGTCGTGTCGATGGCGCTGATGCTGCTGACGGCGCGCTTCTTCAAATTCGGCGGAGAGAAATAATGGCGGGCGTGCAGGTATCGAATGTGTCGCGCAGTTTTGGCGCGCACAAGGCGCTGGACGATGTCTCGATCGATTTCCCCGACTGCGGCTTCTACGCCCTGCTCGGTCCCTCCGGCAGCGGCAAGACCACGCTGCTGCGCCAGATCGCAGGCTTCGACTTCCCCGACTCTGGTCGCATCTCCATAGGCGGCGAAAGTGTTGAGCGGGTACCGGTGGAGAAGCGGCGCATCGGCATGGTGTTCCAGAACTACGCGCTGTTTCCCAATATGAGCGTCTCCGACAATGTCGCCTTCGGTTTGTCAGTGCGCGGCGAGCCCAAGGCGGTGATTGCCAGCGAGGTGCAGCGCGCACTCGACCTGGTGCAGCTCAGCAGGCTCGGCGGCCGCCGGCCGCACCAGCTGTCCGGCGGCCAGCGCCAACGGGTGGCGCTCGCTCGCGCGATCGTCATCCGGCCGCGCGTGCTGTTGCTCGACGAGCCACTCGGCGCGCTGGATAAGGCGCTGCGCGTCGACATGCAGATCGAGCTCAAGCGCATCCAGCGCGAGATCGGCATCACCACCATCTTCGTGACCCACGACCAGGAAGAAGCGCTGACGATGAGCGACCGTATCGGCATTCTGCGCGACGGCAAGCTGGTGCAGGAAGGGCCGCCCGAGGAGATCTACGATCGGCCGAAGAGTGAGTTTGCCGCCACCTTCCTGGGCGACGCCAACATCCTTCGCGGCAACGCCACTGGTACGGGCATCCGGCTGCCTGACGGAACGGGGATTGCCGCAGGCGCGGGGGCTACGCTTGTCGCCGGCATGAAGGCGAGCTGCGCCGTGCGGCCCGAACGGATCCGCATCGCCACCAATGCCGGCGTTCCGGACCGAGCCCATGCCAACATGCTCACGGGGCGGGTCTCCAAGCGTATCTTCGCCGGCAACAACAGCACGTATTTTGTCGATCGCGATGGCCAGACAATCAAGGTCATCGTGCAGAACACCGGCATCGAAAAGCTGGCGGAAGGACAAGAGGTGGTGCTGCGCTGGTCGCCGGAGAGTACGGTGCTGATCGCCGCGAGCTAGCAGATCCAATCCTTCAGTCTTGCCAGGCGGTCCGCAATCGGGGAAAGCATGGTCGGGCAAAGTGCGAAGCGGAATACTCGATGTCGCTTGAATTGAATGCGGGCGACCAGTCGATGCTGCAAGGCGAGCAAGACCATGCCGCGGCTGCCGCCATGAAGATCCTGGTCGCTGTTTCCAAGGCAGTCGGTGCGCGCAAGCTGCTCGATATTTCTGGTGCCCATATCGACGGCTGCCTCTATCACGGTCAGGCCAGCCTCGATTTCGTCGAAAGGCTGGTCGACGGTGGCGGTCGCGTTCGGGTTCCCACGACGCTCAATGTCGGCTTGTTCGATCTGATCCATCCCGGATTGGTGAAGATGCCGGCCGCCGAAGAAGTACCGGCGCGCCGTCTGATGAAGGCGCATCTGGAACTCGGCTGCCAGGCGACCTTCACCTGCGCACCCTATCAGACTCGGTTCCGGCCCGGGTTCGGCGAGCAGATCGCCTGGGGTGAGTCCAACGCCATCGTCTTTGCCAATTCGGTGATCGGAGCGCGGACCAACCGCTATGGCGATTTCATCGATTTGTGCTGCGCCATCACCGGGCGCGCGCCGGCTTGGGGGCTGCACTTGAGCGAAAACCGGCGCGGCCAGGTTCTGTTCGAGCTGGTCGGTTCTGACCCAGAACCGAGCGACAGCCTGTTCGTTGCCGTCGGGCTTATCATCGGGCAAGCAAGCAGCGATCGCATCCCCGTGATCTCGGGCCTGCCAAGACCGCGCGATGAGGATCAGCTGAAAGCGCTAGGCGCCGCCGCCGCGACGACCGGGGCCGTTGCGCTGTTCCATGCGGTTGGTATCACGCCGGAAGCGAACACGCTTGAAGAGGCGTTTCATGGCATGGGGCCAGAGGAAACAATCCGCATCACGCGTGCCGACCTCGACGATGCGCTGGCTAGGTTATCGAGCGTAGCTGACGGCGCGCCTTTGGCGGCCGTGTCGTTAGGCACGCCGCATTTCTCCCATGAAGAGTGGATGCGCCTGTTGCCGCTGCTGCGCGAAGTCGGTCCAGGCAAGGGCGTCCCAATCTACGTCAACACAGGGCGCGCGACGCTGACGCGGCTGCAGGACGAAGGCACACTGGCCGGCATGGAAGCCTTCGGCCTCGTTCCGGTCACCGACACCTGCACCTATGTCACATCGATCCTCGAGCGTCTCGATGGCGTGGTGATGACCAATTCGGGCAAATGGGCGCATTACGCACCGGGCAATATCGGTGTGTCGGTGGCCTTCGGTGACATGGAAGACTGCGTCCGCTCGGCTGCGGCCGGCCGCGTCGTGCGAGCCGCGCCATGAAGGCGCCGGCCAGAACCGGTACCTTCCACCTTTCCGGCTTGGCACAAGGCCCGGCGCTGGTGCTTTCGCAGGCGCTCAGCTTCTGGGGCGGGATCGACGTCGAAACGGGCGACATCATCGACCATTCGCATCCGGACCTGGGCGGCAATATCGCCGGCAAGATCCTGGTGATGCCGAGCGGGCGAGGGTCGTCGTCCTCGTCTTCGGTTCTGGCCGAAGCGATCCGCAGAGGCACGGCGCCGGCCGGCATTATTCTGGAGCGGCCGGACCCGATCCTTGCCGTCGGCGCCATCGTTGCCGAATTCCTCTACGAAATCAGCATGCCGCTGGTCGTCTGCGACATGTCAGGCATTGTCTCCGGCGACCGGATCGCAATTGGTCTGGGCGAAGATGCGCAAGCGATGGTGAGCAAGCTCTAGCCGGCCATCAGTCCCGCCGCGCCCCGCCGCCCATAATTTAAAAGGCACCCGGGTCTCACTTGCGTGGCGGGGTTCACGCGGGCGTTCGTTCAGATCTCCGGGATGCTTTCTCTGAAGATCACTTGCAGCCGTGGCTGGTGCAGTTCGTAAGGCAACCCCCTGACCGCGTGGGTCAAGGTGTTGAGCGCCTCGCGGGCCTCGACGCGCGGGTTCTGGTCGATGACCGCGTCGAGCGTGCCGTCGAGCAGAAGCTCCTTGGTGCCTTCCGTTACCTCATGGCCGAGAAAGACCGTCGACAGCGCGCGCCCGCGCTCCTTGAGTGCGCGGGCGATGCCGGTGTTGCCGGCGCCGACATTGTAGATGGCGGCCAGGTCCGGGTGCCGGTCCAGCAGGGCGGAAGCCTCCGAATAGGCTTTCTCCCGATCGTCGAGCATTTCGCGCATCTCGACGATCTGCAGATTGGGCGATTCTTCCGCCAGAATGTGGCGGAAGCCCATCTCGCGCTCTTCGTGGCCGCGGTAGGAGAGCGAACCGGCGAACAGCGCGACCTTGCCCGGACGCCCGGCGCCCATGAAGCGGTTGAGAAGGTAGCCGGCGAGCCGGCCGGCGGCGCGGTTGTCGATGCCGATATAGGCGACCCTCGGCACATGCAGGATGTCGGAAGCCATGGTGACGACCTTGACGCCGCTGGCAGAAAGCGAGCGGATCGCCTCGCGCACCGTTGGATGGTCGAGCGCGATCACACCGACGCCTTGCGTCTGCCGGTGCAGTTCCTGCAGCAGACGGGCGAGCCGGTCCGGATTGAAGCC
The DNA here is from genome assembly GCF_040322615.1 of Mesorhizobium sp. M0119. NCBI lineage: Bacteria > Pseudomonadati > Pseudomonadota > Alphaproteobacteria > Hyphomicrobiales > Phyllobacteriaceae > Mesorhizobium > Mesorhizobium sp. M0119. Next base: position 215,746 of record NZ_JAMYTU010000004.1, on the reverse strand, counting down.
CTCGATGGTGGCGACGCGGACGTCGAGGTCCGGCCGCGCCTGCGCCTGCGCCTCGATCTGGCGGTGCAGCATCTTGATGAAGGAATTGGTGCCGGCGGGCAGGGCGAAATCGAGCCGTATGACCTCACCGCGCAGCGCGGTGAGCGAGCTCGGATTATTCGAATTTTCAGCGATATAGCCAAGCCGCTGTGCCGTTTCGAGCACGACCTCGCGAGTGCGCGGCCTGACCCCGGCGCGGTTGTTGAGCACACGGTCGACCGTGGCGGCGGAAACGCCGGCTTCCCGGGCTATGTCTGTCAGCGTGGACCGCACTGTCGATCACCTCATTCCAAAATGTGCCAGGGGCGCATCGAGATCACGCATTTCATGGGTCCGTTGTCGAAGCGGCGGCTTCATCGCCAGCCGCGATTCTGATGGGAAATGATGTAACCAGCCTTGGCCGATGCGCAAGCTGCCGCGCTACACCAAAATGCCGAAGCGGACCAACGCGGGGAGGTGGGTAGCCGGGCTCCCTCAAATTCAAGCACCGGCTTCAGTGTGAGAGCCTTGATAAACGCCATCCTTCCCCTCCCATGAGATGTTATGAGGTGTCTTGATTATTTATGATGTTGACAGCCTTCGTATAGTGCCGTCAATATCCATCATAAGGGCCATGGAGGAACAAGGCCCTGAGGGAGGAGTTCCAATGTCGAATCTGATCCGCGTGTCGCGGCGCCGTTTGCTGGCGTCCGGTGGAAAGGCGGCAGTCCTTGTTGCTGCCGCAGGTATCGCACCGAAATTCATTCGCCCGAGCCGTGCCTATGCGGCCGATGCCCTGGCGCCCGGCATGATCGGTGGCCCGACGGGCTTCGACGGTTCGGAGCGCTATCAGTACGGGCCAGATACGCCGGAGGGTCGCGCCATCGAAGCGGCCAAGGCGATGAAGGGCGCCGGCAAGGCGCCGGCCAAGATCGTACTTGGCCTGTCCGACGGCTCGATCGGCCAGCTGACCCAGCCGTTTCCGGCCGGAGCGCCGTCGATCAAGGATCTCTGGGAGAAGGAAACCGGCATTCCGCTTGAGATCGTCGGTGTGCCAAACGGCCAGGAATTCACCAAGACGATGCAGGACATCTCCACCAAGGGTGGGGCCTACGACATCTACGCGGTCGAATGGAACCGCCTTGGCGACCTCGCCGAAACCGGCGGCATCCTCAAGCTCGACGACTTCGTCGCGCAATACAAGCCGGAATGGGACGATCCCGAGCGCGGCTACGTCAACGGCGCCAAGGGCGTCTCGCTGCTCAACCAGTATCGCGGCTCGACCTATGGCGTGTCGCTGGATGGCGACTTCCAGACATGGGTCTACCGCACCGATCTGTTCGGCGACGCAAACGAGAAGAAGGCTTTCTCCGACAAATACGGCTATGAACTGGCGGCGCCGAAGACCTGGAAGCAGCATGACGAGATCGCGGCCTTCTTCCAGCGCCCGGACAAGGGCCTGTTCGGCTCGACCGATCTGCGCAACCAGGGTTGGGGCTACACCAACTGGTATCAGCGTTACGTCTCAATGGCTTCGCCCAATCAGTTCTTGTTCGACGATACCGGCAAGCCGCTGATCAATTCGGAGCAAGGTATCGCGGCGACCAACGAGTACATTGCGTCGCTTTCGCATCATTCGCCAGATGCGATCTCCTGGGGCTGGCCGGAGCAGTACGGCAATTTCGCCAAAGGCGGCGCGGCCATGACGTGCGCCTTCTCCAACCTGCCGAAATTCCTCGACAATGCCGGCAACAAGGATTCAGCTGTCACCGGCAAGATCGGCTCGATGCTGCCGCCCGGCCGCGAGATCGACGGCAAGCTGGTCAGCCGGTCGGTGCTGTGGCTCAATCTGTCGGCGTCGGTGTCCTCACAAGCCAAGAACCCGGAGGCCTGCTACCTTTTCCTGCAGTGGCTGGGTTCAAGCCGCATCTACGCCTGGATGACCGCCAATCCGGGCGGCTACTTCGATCCGTTCCGGCTGTCGGATTTCTCCGATCCGCTGGTCCGCCAGACCTATCATGCTTACCACATGGACGTGGTGCGCGAGACGGTCGCCCGCACCGTGCCCACCATCAACTATCCCGGCGCCACCGCCTTCCACAATGCGCTGGACGAGAACCTAGTCGCCGCGCTGACCAAGGCCAAGACGGCCGAGCAGGCGATGGCCGACACCGAGGCCGAGTGGAAGAAGATTGCCCGCCGTACCGGCGAGGAGAAGCTTCTCGAAGCCATCAAGACCAACAAGGAGGCCTGGCCCACCGTCCTCGATCCGATCGCCTGATCCTTCCAGGATCCTACCAAGGAGGGGAGGAGCGGTCGCTCTTCCCCTCGGCAACGAAAGACCCAGCAAAGCCGCAAGATGAAGCGTTCAGTTCCTTTCGAGATATTCCGCTATGCCGCGATCTTTGCGGCGATGGCGGTGACGCTGGTGCCGATCCTGTGGATGGTGTCGATGGCGTTCAAGCCGATCGCCGAATGGTCGGCGACTGGCGCCGACCTGACATGGTGGCCGAAGAACCCGACACTCAGCAATTTCCGCTTCGTCTTCGGTGAATCGACCAACAATCTGATCGTCGCCCTCGACCGCACCGCCTTGAAGCCGATCCTGTCGTCGCTGCTGTCGGCCACGTTCGGCACGGCGATCGCCATGTCGGCGGGCACCGCGGCGGCCTACGGGCTGTCGCGCTTCGGCTCGGGCCAGAACCTGCCGCTGGCGCTGATCCAGCTTCGCCTGTTTCCGCCGATGGCGGTCATGACCCCGGTGATGATCATGTGGGCCTTTCTCAACTTCACCGACAGCTGGTGGGGGCTTTCGTTGATCTACGGCATCGTCACGCTGCCTTTCGCCTTCTGGCTGATGAAGACCTTCTTCGACGACATGCCGCGCGAGATCGAGGAGGCGGCGCTGGTCGAGGGCTGTTCGCGATGGCGCGTCTTCACCCGCATCACGCTGCCGATGATGCGCGCGCCGCTGGCCAGTGCCGCGCTGTTCGTCTTCATCCTCAACTGGTCGGACTATCTGATTGCGCTGCTTCTGACGACGCGCGAATGGGTGACGGTCCCCGTCTACATGGCGTCGCTGTCCTCCTCGATGACCGGACAGCTCTATGGCGCCAAGGCAGCCCTCGGCCTGATCGCCGCGGTGCCGCCTGTCATCATGGGCATCGCCATCCAGCGCCACCTGGTTCGCGGGCTGACCTTCGGGGCGCTCAAGCAATGAGCGCGGTGACCGCGACGATTTCGGAGGGCGACATGCAAGCCTCCAAAGCGGCATCGGTGTTGCCGGACGAGGGCGCACGGCTCGGCTTCCGGTTGACCCTGCCGGCGCAGATCCTGGTGCTGTTCATCGCCGTCTTCCCGCTCCTGATGCAGCTCTATATCAGCCTGACCGACTGGTCGCCGCTGTCGGGCACCGGCTGGTGGAATGCCTGGTCGATGTGGAACAGTTTCGCCAACTACACCGACCTTGCCGCGGACGCGCGCTTCTGGAGTGCGCTGAAGCGCACGACCATCGTCATGATCGTCTGCGTGCCGGCGGAGTTCCTGCTCGGCCTGGCGCTCGCGACACTGTTTGCCGACGAGTTCCCCGGCAAGCGGATCTTCTACTCGATCCTCTTGATGCCGATGATGGTGGTGCCGGCGGTGGCCGGCTACATGTTCTTCATGCTGTTTCAGTCGGGCGGCCCGGTCAACGACATCCTGTCGGCGATGTCAGGCGTTCCCGTCACCATTGCCTGGCTGTCGGACCCGACGCTGGCTCTCATCGCCGTCATGGTCGCCGACATCTGGCAGTGGACGCCGCTGATGTTCCTGATCCTGCTTGCCGGTCTGGTCGGCGTGCCCGAGGACCAGATCAAGGCGGCGACGCTGCTCGGCGCCAACCCGTGGCAGCGATTCGTCACCATCGTGCTGCCGAAGATGAAGACGATCATCATCATCGCGCTGGCGATCAGGGTGATCGAGAACTTCAAGATATTCGACACGCTTTACATCATGACCGGCGGCGGTCCCGGCGTCGCTACCGAAACCATCTCCGTCTACATCTACAAACTCACCACCCAGGACCTGATCTGGGGCTATGTGGCGGCAATCGCGCTGGCCATACTGATCGTGCTGTCCGTCGCTGCGGTGTTTGCCATGAAACGCATGGCCCGGGTACGCGAGGTGGCGGCATGAGCACCATCCACCTGCAGAACCTGGTCAAGAAATTCGGCGACTTCACCGCGCTGAAGACGATGGACCTGGCCATTGCCGACGGCGAGTTCATGGCGCTGCTCGGGCCGTCTGGCTGCGGCAAGTCGACGACGATGAACATGATCGCCGGCATGGAAGGGCCGACCAGCGGCAAGATCCTGTTTGGCGAGCGCGACATGGCCGGCGTGCCGATGGGGCGGCGCGGCGTCGGCTTCGTCTTCCAGAACTATGCGATCTTCACTCATATGAGCGTGCGGCAGAACCTCGCCTACGGGCCAAAAATGCGCGGCGCACCAAAGGCCGAGATCGGCCGCCGTGTCGACGCCATTGCCGAGATGCTGCAACTGACGCCGCTGCTCGACCGCAAGGCGGACAGACTGTCGGTCAACATATTGCAGCGGGTGGCGATCGGCCGTTCGGCGATCATGGAGCCGGCGATTTTCCTGCTCGACGAGCCGCTTTCCAATGTCGACGCCGCCTTCCGGGCAGTGATGCGGACCGAACTGAAGCAGTTGCAGCGGCAGTTCCGGCAGACCATGGTCTACGTCACCCACGATCAGCTTGAAGCAATGACCATGGCCGACCGCATCGCGGTGATGGACCACGGCGTGCTGCAGCAGGTCGGCACGCCGCTCGAGGTCTATAACAATCCGGCCAATGTCTTCGTCGCCCGCTTTATCGGCGCGCCGGGCATGAACCTGCTCAAGGGCAGGCCGGCGGAAAGCGACCGTGGTCTGGTCATCGATCTCGGCCCGCTCGGCGTGACACCGCCGCTGCCGGTCGAGATCGCCGATGCCGTACCCAGGATGCGCGGCGAGGTGTTTTATGGCTTTCGACCGGAGCAGGTGACGCTGGCTGAAGGTGGCCGTGGCCTGTCCATGCCGGTGAGTTTCGTCGAGCGGATCGGCGCGCGCACCATCATCCACCTTGGCGACGGCGAGACTGCGGTGAAGGCGGTGTTCGACAATGATGTCGGGCTGGCGATCGGGCAGACAGCTGTCGTCGCGCCTGCGGCGGAGGCGGTGCGCGTCTTCGACGCCGCCTCCGGTCTTGCATTGAGAGCAGGTTGAGATGGCCGATATCGTTTTCCGTAATGTGACAAAACGCTATGGCGGCACGCTTGCCGTCGACGATGCGTCGTTCGCGGTGAACGACAACGAGTTCTTCTGCTTCTTCGGGCCGCCGCTGTCGGGCAAGTCGACGATACTCCGTCTGGTGCTCGGGCTGGAAACCCCGGACGCGGGCGAGATCCTGATCGGCGGAAAGCCGGTCAACACAGTGTCGCCGGCCGACCGCAACGTCGCCATGGTGTTCCAGAATTTGGCGCTGTTTCCGCATATGAGCGCGCGCGACAACATCCGCTTTCCGCTGGTCGAACGCCGGGTCGCCGAAGCCGAGATCGAAGAGCGCGTCGCCGACGTCGCAGCCAAGCTGCATATAGGCCATATCCTGCACAAGCCGCCGGCACAGCTTTCCGGAGGTGAGCGGCAGCGCGTGGCGATTGCCCGCGCGCTGGTGCGCGACCCGGCCGCCTATCTGATGGATGACCCGATTTCGGCGCTCGACGCCCGGCTGCGCGAGGAGACGCGCGTCGAGCTCAAGCGCATCCAGCGCGAGCTTGGCAAGACGCTGATCTATGTCACGCACGACCAGGAAGAGGCGATGTCGGTCGCCGACCGCATGGCCATACTGGAGAACGGCAAGATCAGGCAGATCGGCGCGCCGGCCGAGATCTATGACCGGCCGACCAGCACCTATGTGGCGCGGCTGCTCGGCTCGCCGATGATGAATATATTGAAGTCGGTGCACGGCGCTGAAGGCGTGGAGGCGGCGGAAGGCACGATCCGCATCGCGGATACCGGCGCCCCGGCCGATGCCGTGGAAATTGGACTCAGGCCGGAAGACATCAAGGTTAAGGCCTGGTCGGAGGGGGGCGCGGGCCGCGCGGCGCGAGTGTTCGAGGTCGAGCCGCTCGGCGGCTACACGGTTGTGACGCTCGCCGCCGGGCAGGCGCGTCTGCGGGCGCTGTTGCGCGGCCAGCCGGACATCAGGCCGGACGCGATGGTGGCGATATCCTGCGAGCCGGGCAGGGTGCATTATTTCGGGCAAGGCGGCGGAGCGCTGGCAAGATGACGGTGGCTGCAAGGAACGAGCTTCGGGAGGAATATATGGCAAGCCAAGAAATGGTGGGCAACGGCTTCGAGCCGGACGTTAAAGTCCGCACCAGAGAATACAGGATCGGCTGCGTCGGCGCCGGCATGATCATGGCCGAATGTCACCTTGCCGCCTACAAGGAAGCCGGTTTCCCCGTGGTGGCGATTGCCTCGCGGACCAAGGCCAGCGCCGAGAAGGTCGCCAAACGCTGGGATATCCCAACCGTCCACGACACGCCGGAACAGCTCATCGAGGACAAGAACGTCGAGATCATCGACCTTGCCTTTCCGCCGGACAAGCAGCCGGCGCTGATCCGCCATGCTCTGAAGCAGGCACATATCAAGGCGATCCTGGCGCAGAAGCCATTGGCGCTGTCCCTTGAAGAGGCAGTCAAACTTCGCGACGAGGCGGCCAAGGCAGGCAAGATCCTCTCGGTCAACCAGAACATGCGTTACGACCAGTCGATGCGCGTCTTGAAGCAGATCATCGACAGCGGCGCGCTCGGCGACATCGTTTTCGCCCAGATCGACATGCATGCGATCCCGCACTGGCAGAGCTTCCTCGAGGACTATGACCGGCTGACGCTCGCCAATATGAGCGTCCACCATCTCGACGTATTGCGCTTCCTGTTCGGCGATCCCTTGGAGATCACCAGCCTGACCCGCAAGGATCCGCGCACCCGCTTCGATCATTCGGACGGCATCACCGTGTCGACGATAAAGTTCCCGTCGGGCGTGCTCGCCGTATCGCTTGAGGATGTCTGGTCCGGTCCGCGCCAGGAGGGCTACAAGGACGACCAGCACATCAATTGGCGCGTCGACGCCACCAAGGGCGTCGCCAAGGGCACCATCGGCTGGCCGACAGGTTCTGCCTCGACGCTGACCTATGCCTCGACCGAGACCACCGGTGGTGAATGGGTGACGCCCAGTTGGGACACGATGTGGTTCCCGCATGCCTTCATCGGCGTCATGGAGCAGCTCCAGCACGCGGTTAAGACGGGCGAGCCGCCGGCGCTATCGGTCGCGGACAACGTCAAGACCATGGCTCTGGTCGAAGCCGGCTACCGCTCGATCGACATGGGCCGGACGGTCAAGCTTTCCGAAATATCAACTGACTGAATTACTTACAGGGAGGACTTCACACCATGATGCAGGCAGGTATTTTCACGGGTTATTTCCCGTATGGCCTCAAGGAAACCGCGCAGAAGATCCGTGCGCTCGATTTCAACACCGTGCAGCTCGACCTGCATTTCAAGGACATAGATCTGTCGGCCGGGCAGATCACCAGGGACAAGGCCAAGACCGTCCGCGATACGTTTCGCGATCACAATCTGCCGATCTGCTGCGTATCGGGCTATACCAACATCATCCATCCGGACCTGGGCGAGCGCGAGCGGCGCGTCGGCTATTTGAAGGAGATCATCCGCAACGCACGCCATTTCGGCACCCCTTACGTGATCTCGGAAACCGGTACCTACAACACCGAGTCCGACTGGGTGCATCACCCGAAGAACAAGACCGAGGAAGGTTTTGAGGAATGCCGCAAGGTCATCGCCGACCTTGCCCAGACCGCCTATGACCACGGCGCGGTCTTCCTGCTCGAAACCTATGTCAACAATGTCGTCGGTTCGGTCGAGGAGACGGTGAGGATGTTCGCGCAGGTCGACCACCCAGGCCTCGGCCTGCTGATGGACCCGACCAACTATTTCGAAACGCACAACATCGACAGGATGGACCAGATCCTGAACCAGGTGTTCGACACGTTGACCGACAAGATCAAGATTGCCCACGCCAAGGACGTCAAGCGTTCCGGCGGCGACAAGTCGGAAAAGCACGCAGACATCGGCGACGAGGACGCGCTGGAGAGCCACACTTTCCGCGGCGTCGGCGAGATCGAGCTGCCGGCGCCCGGTCTCGGTTCGCTGAACTACGACCTCTATCTCAAGCGGCTGGCCGAAAAGCACCCGAACATCCCGGTCATCATCGAACATCTTTCGGAAGACGACGTGCCGCGCGCCAAGAAATTCCTCGACGGGAAATTCCGCACCAACGGTCTGTGATGGCGCGGTTCGGCTACGAAACAAGGGAGGAAGAGAAATGTTGAAATTCGCGTTGAAAATCGCGGCTGCGGCGACCGTGCTCGCCGGCGTGACCATGGCCTCGGCGCTGGCACAGGACGCCCAGAAGACGTTCTACCTGCTGTCGCATGGCGGCCCGTCGGATGCCTTCTGGATCGACTGGAATGCCGGCGCCACCAAGGCCTGCGACCAGCTCAAGGTGACCTGCAAGATCTCGTTCAGCGGTGGCGACATGGCGGCGCAGAAGGAGGCCTTCAACTCCGCACTCGCCGCCAAACCGGACGGCATCGCCACGACCTCGGCGCAGCCCGGCCTGTGGACCGAGGAGGTCAAGGCGGCGAAGGCGGCCGGTATCCCGATCGTGTTCTTCAACACCGACGATCCGGCGACCGGCCGGCAGGCCTATGTCGGCGCCGACCTTAAGGAAGCCGGTGTAATCTGGGCGAAATATCTGGTCGACCACAATATGGTGAAGCAGGGCGACAAGGTGTTCCTGCCGGTCGAAGTGCCGGGCGCCAGCTACCAGCAGCTCGAGACCGAAGGCATTGCCAGCGTCTTCGATCCGCTCGGCATCAAATATGATGTGGTCGATTGCGGCACCGATCCGGCCGGCATCATCGCCAAGATGACCGACTACATGGTGGCCAACAACCCGCCGGCGATCATCGCGCTCGGCGATTCCGTTGCGGCCAGCGTCAAGCGGGTGTTCGACGGCGCCGGCGTGCCGGCCGGCAAGATCCCGGTCGTCGGCTGGGGCAATTCGAAGGAAACGGCCGAGTCAGTGAAGTCTGGGTTCATCAACGCGGCTGCCTGGCAGTTTCCCTCGGCGCAGGGCTTCATGCCGGTGGCGCTGCTCGGGCTCGCCGCCGCTGGCGAACCGATCGGCTACGACATTCACACCTTCAGCCTCTACGACGCGTCGAGCGTCGAACCGATCCTGAAACTCTACAACAAGTGATTGAAATTGACGCTCGCCGCGCAGGCGGCGGGCGTCACCTTGAAATATGGTCGAAACAGTCATGACAATTGCCGCAGAAGAGGAAATGCCGCGTGCCAAACGCAGGTCGAGCCTGATGCGCTCGCCGCAGTTCTCTTCGCTCGTCATCCTGATTGTCCTGCTGGCGGTGTTCGCGATCGCCGACGCGAATTTCTTGTCGCCGCTCAACATCTCCAACATGATGGCGTTCCTGCCCGAGCTCGGCATCATCGCGCTCGGCATGACGCTGCTTCTGACGGCGGGCGAGTTCGACCTTTCGGTCGGTGCCGTATTCGGGCTGGCGCCGGTCGTCGTCATGCTGCTGGTGCAGAACGGCGGGTTTGATATTGGCGTCGCGCTGCTGGCCGGCCTGCTGCTCTGCATAGCGATCGGTGCGATCAACGGGCTGATCGTCACCAAGATCGGCATCTCGTCCTTCCTGGTGACACTGTCGATGCTGCTCGTCGTGCGTGGGGCAGCGCTTTACATCACCCAGGGCTTTCCGCTGAAATCCTGGAACCAGCCAGGCTTCTTCGTGACGCTGCTGGCCGGCAGCTTCAATATCGGAACGTTCCGTTTCTATACCTCGCTGTGGTGGTTCATTGGCCTGTCGCTACTGGCGATCTATGTGCTGCGCTACGCCAAGCTCGGCAACTGGATCAGTGCTATCGGCTCGAACCGTAACGCTGCCGTGGCGCGCGGCGTGCCGGCCGATGCGGTCAAGATCTGGCTGTTCATCCTGACCTCGGTGCTGGCCGGTCTCGCCGGCATGATCAGCGCCTTCCGCATCTCTGCCGCCTCGCCGGTGGCCGGCACCGGGTACGAGCTCGAAGTGATCGCCATGGTGGTGGTCGGCGGCACTGCGCTGACCGGTGGGCGCGGCACCATCCTAGGCACCATCGTCGGCGCGCTGATGCTGCGCAGCATCCGCAACGGCATCGTGCTGATCGGCGTGCCCGGGCTCGCCTATAACATCTTCGTCGGCGTCATCATCCTTGCCATGCTCATCCTGCACGCTTTGCTGCAGAAGAACGCCGCCAGGAGCTGATCATGGAAGTGCTTCGGCTGCAGAATTTGCAAAAATCCTTCGGCAGCGTCCGTGCCCTGAAGAGCGCCTCCTTCACGCTCAACGAGGGCGAAGTGGTGGCCTTGCTCGGCGACAACGGCGCCGGCAAATCGACATTAATCAAGGCGATCTCTGGGGTCTTTCCCGTCGATCGCGGCGACATCTATGTGCGCGGCCAGAAGGTCTCCATCCGCTCGACGCGCGACGCGATGGATCTCGGCATCGAGACCATCCACCAGGACACCTCGCTGGCTCCCGATCTCAGCATCGCGCGCAATCTTTTCCTCGGCCGCGAGCCGGTCAATCTCAAATGGCTTGGCGTGTTCGCGCCGCTCGATCTCGCTCGATTGCGCGATGCTGCGTCGGCTCTATTGAAGCGCGTCGGCATCTCGAAGAAACTCGACGCCGATGCGCTGGTCAGCACATTGTCGGGCGGCGAGCGCCAATCGATCGCCATTTCGCGTGCCATGCAATTTGCCGCCAAGGTCATCATCCTCGACGAGCCGACCAACAATCTCGGCGTCGAGGAAACGCACGGCGTGCTGCGCTTCGTCAAGGAAGTGCGCGATGCCGGTCACTCGGTGCTTTTAATCACCCACAACATCCATCACGTCTTCCAGGTCGCCGATCGCATCATTGTTATGCGCCGTGGCGAGATCGTCGCCGAGCAGACGGTCGCCGATACCGACCTGCTGACCGTGGAAAGCATCATCACCGGCGCCGACATGTCGGCCCTGCTCAAGGAGACGAGAGCGAAGTGAAGGAGGGGAGCAAAGTGAAAGAACTGGCCGTCACATGGTAGAGCTTTACGGCAAGACGCTGTCGCGCCGGCAGGTCTCGGAACGCTCGGGCATGCTGTCGCAGTTCGCCGGCGTGCGGCTGATGACGCTTGGCGACGGCGTCGAGCGCGGCATCCGCATGCTCGAATTCCGCACCGGCTCCGGCCTGCGCTTCACCGCGCTGGTCGACCGGGCGCTCGATATCGCCGACTGCGACTTCAAAGGCCAGGCGATCGGCTGGCACTCGCCGAGCGGTTTTCGCCATCCCGGCCTGCACGAGTATGAAGGCGAGGAGGGATTGGCGTGGGCGCGGTCGTTTTCCGGCCTTCTGCTGACCTGCGGCCTCGACCATATATTGTTCATGAACGAAGTACCGGCCGATACCTACAACTACCCGCCGAAGAAGACGGTGCGCCATTCGCTGCACGGCCGCGTCAGCACCATTCCGGCGCGGCTGACCGGCTATGGCGAGACCTGGGACGGCGACCGCTGCGTGTTGTGGGCCGAAGGCATCGTCCAGCAATCGACTGTATTCGGCGAAGATCTGCACCTGCTGCGGCGGATCGAGGCCAATGTCGGCGGCAACGAGATCCGGCTTTCGGACCGTGTCGTCAATCACGGTTTCAACCGTACGCCGCATATGTATTTCTACCACATCAATGTCAGCCATCCGGTGCTCGACGAGGGCGCGCGCTACCTGGCGCCGATCCGCGACGTCGTCTGGGCAGGCCATGCCGGCGAGCGCTATGAAGCGCAGAAGGTCGGCTACCGCACGGTGCCGGCGCCGCAACCGGGATTCAAGGAACAGGTCTGGCAGCACGAACTCGGCGCCGACAGCGCCGGCGAAGTCCCGGTGGCGGTGGTCAACGATAGGCTCGGCCTCGGCTTCGAGGTGGTCACGCGCAAGGACCAATTGCCCTGCGCCTATCAATGGCAGAATTTCCAGGCCGGGCAGTACGCGCTTGGGATCGAGCCCTCGACGCATCATGTGCTGGGAAATCTGGCGGCGCGCGAACGCGGCGAGATGATCTGGCTGGAGCATGGCGAGAGCCGCTCCTACAATGCCGTTTTCCGGGTTCTCGACGGCGCCGGCGAGATCGCCGTCGCCGAGAGCCGGATCGCGGCAATCGCCAGGCAGCCGCAGCAGGATTATCCCCAGCCGTCGGGCCATTTTCCTGTTCTTGGAGGCAGGTCGTGATAATGGCGAAAACGATACGGGACACCAGTTGGGAGGCTGGCTCCGGCCGGAGCGGGGAGGGCTCGCGGCAGATCGGGAATCGGAGGTCACAATGGCTGGCACGGTAAAGCGCGATTACAGCCTGGTCGGCGAAAGCACGCGCAGGGCGATCGAGACGGGACTGGCCTCGGCGGAGTGGTACCACACGGATGTCCCTCGCAAGGCGATCAAGGAGCTGATGCAGCGCTCAGACAGCCCGGCGATCCGCGACACGATCATCTGGATCGTCGCCATCCTCGGCTCCGCCGCCGGCGCCATCTATTTCTGGGGCACCTGGTGGTGCGTGCCGTTCTTCTTCGTCTACGGCGTGCTCTACGGCTCCTCCAGCGACTCGCGCTGGCACGAATGCGGCCATGGCACTGCCTTCCGCACGCGCTGGATGAACGATGTCGTCTACCAGATCGCCAGCTTCATGCTGATGCGCAACCCGGTGACCTGGCGCTGGAGCCATGCCCGCCACCACACCGACACCATCATCGTCGGCCGCGACGCCGAGATCGCCGTGATGCGCCCGCCGGACCTTTTGCGTGCGGCGCTGGCTTTCACCGGCATCCTCGATTTTCGCTATTCGCTTCCGGCACTGGTACGCCAGGCGTTCGGCAAGCTGACGCCCGACGAGAAAAGCTACGTTCCCGAGATGGAACAGCACAAGGCCGTCATCGCGGCGCGCTGGCATATTGCCATCTACATCGCCAAGATAACACTCGCCCTCTACATGCAGTCGTGGGTGCCGGTGGTGCTCATCGGCGTGCCGCGCCTCTACGGCACCTGGCACATGGTGATGACCGGCCTGCTGCAACACATCGGTCTGGCCGACAACGTCGTCGATCACCGGCTCAACACCCGTACCGTGTACATGAACCCGATCAGCCGGTTCATCTACTGGAACATGAACTACCACGTCGAGCACCACATGTTTCCGATGGTGCCCTATCACGCGCTGCCCAGGCTGCATGAATTGATCAAGCACGATCTGCCGGAGCCGAACCCGTCGATATGGCATGCCTATCGCGAGGTCTGGCCGGTCCTGCTCAGGCAGCTCAAATACGAGGATTATTTCCTCAAGCGCGAACTGCCGCCAACGGCCAGGCCCTATCGTGGCGAGTTCCACGAAGTGAACATGTCGGCGGCGGCTGAATAGGCACCGCACCGGCGCCATGCAGAAAATTTCAGGAGAGATATAGAATGGCCGATTGGGTCGAAGCGTGCGCCGTGGACGATGTCGAAGAGGAAGACGTCATCCGCTTCGACCATGGCGGCCGCACCTTCGCGATTTACCGTTCGCCGGACGATGAATTCTTCGCCACCGACGGGTTTTGTACGCATGAGAAGGCGCATCTGGCCGATGGGCTTGTCATGGACGACATCATCGAATGCCCAAAGCACAATGGCCGCTTCAATTACAAGACCGGCCAGGCCAAAGGGGCTCCCGTCTGTGTCAATCTGCAGACCTATGCGGTCAAGGTGGAAGCTGGCAAGGTGATGATCCAGATCGCCTGACCGGCCTTCTGTCACGTAGCAAAGGGAACCAAAATCCATGAGCCGGAAAAGACCGACCGTCGCAGACCTGCGTGCCATGAAGGGCAAGCGGCAGCTGACGATGCTGCGCGTGCTGACGATGGACGAGGCCGAGGCCGCCGAACGCGCCGGCGTCGATATCGTCTCGGTGCCGCCGGAGCTGGTGCTCAATCCGCAATACCGCGATGCGGCACCCAGCCTGTTCACCATGCCGGGCGAGAATTTCTTCGAAATCGGCACGGCCGACGATTTCGTCCGCTGGGCGTTCCGGCTCTACAAGGCCAGCGCCGATGCGGTCTATTGCAGCGCCGGCTATGCCACCATCAAGCGGATGGCCGACGACGCCATTCCGGTAATCGGCCATGTCGGCCTCATCCCGTCACGCGCCACCTGGACCGGCGGCTTCAAGGCTGTCGGCAAGACCGCCGACACCGCCATGCAGGTGTTCGAAGCGGTGAAGCAACTGGAGGCCGCCGGCGCGATCGGCGCCGAGATCGAAGTGGTGCCGGTGGAAGTGGCCAAGGCGATCTCGGAACGGACGTCGCTGATCATGCTGTCGATGGGAGCGGGCACCGGCTGTGACGCGCAATATCTGTTCGCCGACGACATCCTCGGCCAGAACCGTGGCCACATGCCGCGCCATTCCAAGGTCTATCGCAATTTCGCCGCCGAATACGATCGCCTGCAGGCCGAACGCATCGCCGCTTTTTCCGAATATGTCGCCGATGTGAACAGCCTGGCGTATCCCGAAGACAGGCACGTCGTGCACATGGGCCCGGACCAGCTCAGCCTGTTCCTGGAGAAGATCGAAGCCGCATGAGATACGCCGGCTGCGGCACAAAGCGTCATCGCGGATCGTAAAAGGCCGGTTCGGCGCCAGGGCCAGGTCATCGCATGGCCGGCTGCGATGCCACACGAAAGTTTGTTGGACCAGGTCTGGACGGCACCGGCCAGATGCTGTTGAAACCGGTGCGTCATCGGTTTGCCGGACAATGGTGCGGTTGCCGATGGAGCGGGTGAAAATTCCCCTTCGGACAGTTCTGTGCATGACCGCCATTCCCGAAAACAAAGCCTTGCCCGAAACCGCGCCGGCGGCGCGGCAAGCTCGGCGGGTGGCGCTGATCGTCGCCGTCGCCTTTTTCATGCAGCTTCTGGATTCGACCATCATCTCGACCTCGCTGCCGCAGATGGGAGAATCCTTCGGCGTGCCGGCGGTGGCGATGAGCATCGGCATCACCGTTTATATGCTGACCATGGCGGTGTTCGTGCCGCTGTCCGGCTGGCTTGCCGACCGTTTTGGCGCGCGCAACATCTTCCTCGTGGCGATCGCCCTGTTCACGCTGGCCTCGCTCGTTTGCGGCATCTCACAGAACCTGGCCGAGTTCGTCGCCGCACGCGCGGTTCAGGGCCTGGGCAGCGCGCTGATGACGCCGGTCGGCCGCATCCTGGTGCTGCGCAACGCGCCGAAATCCGAGCTTCTCAACGCCACGGCGCTGATCACCTGGCCGGCGCTGTTTGCGCCGGTGGTCGGGCCGGTGCTTGGCGGCTTCATCACCACTTATCTCTCCTGGCACTGGAATTTCTTCATCAACATTCCGCTTGGGGTTGCCGGTTTGGCGCTGGTTGCCCGCTTCATTCCTGGGGACCGCGAAGCTGGGACCAAGCCGCTCGACTGGCCGGGCTTCCTGCTGACCTCGGTAGGGCTCGCCGCGATGCTCTATGGCCTCGAGCGCATCGCGCATCCGCAAGAGGGTGTGTTGCCGACCGTGGCACTGCTCGGCACGGGCATTTTGGTCGGCTGGCTGGCGGTGCGGCATCTGGGAAGCGCCAACCATCCGCTGCTCGATCTCACAGCTTTCAAGGTGCAGACCTTCGCCATCTCGACGCTGTCGGCCGGCACGATTTTCCGGATCGCCATCAACGCCACGCCGTTCCTGCTGCCGCTTTTGTTCCAGGTCGGCTTCGGACTGAGCCCAGTCGATGCGGGCATGATGATCCTGGCCTATTTCCTCGGCAATCTCGGCATGAAGGCGGTGACGACGCCGACGCTGAGGCGCTTCGGCTTCCGTTCGGTGCTGATCGTCAACGGGGTGATCGCTTCCTTGTCGATCATGGCCTGCGCGGCGCTTTCGCCGCAGACGCCGCAAGCGTTGGTGGTGGTGCTGATGCTGATCGCCGGCCTTTCGCGATCGATGCAGTTCACCGCGCTCAACACACTGGCCTTCGCCGATGTGGCCTCACCGCAGCGCAGCTCGGCGGCGACGTTGTCCAGCATGCTGCAGCAGGTGGCGATGCTGTTCGGCGTAGCGGTCGCCGCGGCACTGCTCAACCTGTCGCAGATCGCCAGGGGGGCTGCGGCGCTCGATCTCGTCGACTTCCGACTTGCCTTCCTGGTGATCGGCGCAATCGGGCTCGTCGCCTCGTGTCGCTTCCTGGCGTTGCCGAAGGCTGCCGGCGCCGAGGTCTCGGGCCATGTTTTGCGGATTTGACGCGGGAATCCAGCGGCGATCGCGGACATAAATTCTGCCTGCTTCGCTCGTTGTGGAACAAACTTTTGCGAGCGCTCCGATCGGCACGGTTAATGCAAAAGTGCTTGAGTTCCTGGCATTGCGCCAGCCTCGCCAATCGGCGCGTCCAACCGCGGAATTTCCTCGCAAGCCGGCCTGCAATGCGCGGATTCATTTGACGAATTGGTCTTGAGCCGATTAGCTTTCGTTCCGATGGCCGCAGAGGGAGCAGGGCGTAGCCATCGCGGGTGAAAGCGGGCAATGAACGCGACCGGCTGGCTAAACTGGAGAAGCCTGAACCAGGAGGGCATTGTCTTTGCCATCGCGGTTGTGCTGTTCATTGCCGCCGCCATCGGACTGCCTGGTTTTATCAACTCGAACAATCTCGTTGCCATCGTGCGCTCGGTCTCGGTGCTGGGCATATTGGCGCTCGGCATGGCGGTCGTCATTATCGGCAGGGGCATCGACCTGTCGGCGGTGGCGATCATGGCGATGTCGGTCGCCTGGTATCTGCAACTGCTGAATTCGGGAACATCCGACGGGCTGGCCTTCGCCTATGTGCTCGCTGGCGTTCTCGCCATCGGGCTGTTGAACGGAATCCTGGTCGCCTACGCCGAGGTTCCGGCGATCTTCGTGACGCTGGCGACCGCATCCTTCGTCTTCGGCTATGTGCGCTCACAATTGATCACACAGGACGCCGTGCCGGTGCCGCCCGGCCATTGGGTCGAGCTTCTGGGCGGGCTGCGTTTCCTCGACATCCCGGTCGAGGTCTTTGTCTTCGCCGGGCTGGCTTTCGCCTTTTTCCTGTTCCTGCGCTACACCAAATGGGGTCGCTACGTCTATTTCGCCGGCGACAACCCGGTTGCCGCGCGCAACATCGGCATTCCAGTGCGCCCGATGCTGGTGCTGCGCTACGTGCTGTCGGCCCTGGTCTCGCTGGTGGCCGGCCTGCTCACCGCCGCCAGCCTGCATTCGATCAACACCCGCATCGTCAATTCCACGCTGCTCTACGACATCGTGCTGGTGGCGGTGATCGGCGGCATCGGTCTGTCTGGCGGGCGGGGCGGGGTGCGCAACGTGCTGGTGGGTGCCGCGCTGATCGGCATCCTGCTCAATGCGATGACCATCATCGACATTCCGCTGCTCTATCAGAACCTGATCAAGGCCGCGATCCTGCTGGCGGCGATCATCGTCGATGGGTTCATCAATCCGCGCGACGAGCAGACCGCGCAGCAAGGCGACATTTAGACTGACGCGAACGGTTGGGGCCGGCCGCGAACGACAACGACCAAACCAGAGGATGTGACATGAAAATCATCAGGACGTTTATGGCTGCCGCGGCAGCGCTTGCCGCCTCCGCATTCGTGGCGCCAAGCTTCGCGGCCGAAGATCCGGGTCCGGGCGCCTATTCGCAAGCACTCAAGGGCAAGCGCGTGATGCTGGTACCGATGGCGATGGGCTTCGACCTGGCACAGGGCTGGGCGCATTACCTGAAGACGGAGGTCGAGGCCTGGGGCGGCGTGTTCGAGACGCGTGACCCGAACTGGGTGGTCGATGCCGGCGCGCAGGCGATAACCGACGCAATCTCGTCGGACACCAGGCCGGACGTGCTGATCATCCATTCGCCGGACCTCAACTCCTATGCCAAGCTGATGAAGAAGGCGCAGGCCGCAGGCACCTATGTGCTTTTGGTCGACAATCCGGCGAACTTCCCGGCCGATGCCTTTGTAGGCAGCGACTGGGATCGGCTCGGCCAGCTGGAAGCCGAAGCGGCGATCAAGGGTTGTGGGCCGAACTCGTCCAAGAAGATCGGGCTAGTGCAGGGCGACCAGGCCAACTCGTCGAGCCTCTACCAATATGCCGGCATCATGAAGGTGCTGGACAAGAACCCCGACTTCAAGGTCGTGGCCAAGCCTGACTCCAACTGGGATGCGACGACCTCGCGCAACGTGACGACGACGATGCTGCAGCAGAACCCCGACATCTGCGCCATCATCGATTTCTGGGACGGCGACGCGACCGGCGCATCTGCTGCGATCCGCGATGCCAAGCTCGAGGGCAAAGTCTTTCTGGTCACCACCGGCGGTGGCGAAAAGACCGCCGACTGCGACAAGCTGCAGGACGGCACCTATGGCGCGGTGGTGATGACCGACCTTGCCCGCCAGTCGGGCGACATCAACGCCGTCATCAAGTTCCTGTTGCAGAGTGGCCAGCCGGCCGGCACCTCGCACACCTACATCTACACGCTGGAGAAGGCGACAACCAAGGCCGACCTCAAGCCAGACAGCTGCTGGGACTTGAAAGCACTGCAAGCCCAAGCTGCGGCCAAGTAAACCGCGGGTCCGTTGCAAGCATCGACGAGGTGGCCGGACCGGGTTCGGCCGCCTCTTTCTCTCTTGAGTGGCAGCAGCAACCGATGTCCTTTCGCGAACGCCTTCAATCCTGGCGCTACAATCTCGTGCCCGATCATCTCGTCGGCGAGATCCTGAGCAAGCGCTGGACTGACAACGCCATTCCTTTCCTGGCGCTGGTGGCGACGCTCGGCGTGTTCGGTTCGATCATTCCCGGCTTCTTCAAGCCGATGTCGCTGCAGGAATCGACCCGCCAGCTCGGCGAGTTCTCGCTGGTGGTCACCGGCATGACGGTGGTCATGCTGGGCGGCGGCATCGACCTTTCGGTCGGCTCGATCTTCGCGCTGTCGTGCTTTTCCGCCGTGTTCGTCTTCTTCATCCTCGAACAGTCGGTGTGGCTGGCGCTGGCCGCCTCGATCGTCACCGGCCTGCTGTTCGGCGCGATCAATGGCTATCTGATCGGCTATTTCCGCCTGCGCGCTTTCCTGACGACACTGGTCACCTTCATTTTCGGGCGGGCGCTGTTCGACATACTGGTCACCACCTATGCCGCCGACGTGCAGCTTTCCGATGCCACATCGGATGTGCTGGACTTCATCGGCGACGATACCTTTTGGGGCCTGTCGGTTGCGGTGTGGGCGGCGATTATCCTGGCCATCATCACCCACGTCGCGCTGACGCGCTCGCGGCCCGGCTGGCATGTGCAGGCGGTAGGCGGGTCGCGGCGCTCGGCCCACAATGCCGGCATCCGCGTGCGCCACACCGTGTTCATGACTTATGTGTTCTCCGGCTTCTGCGCCTCGCTCGGCGGCTTTCTCATCGCCTGCCGGCTGAGCGGGGCAGGGCCGGGAACCGGCCTCAACCTTGAGGTCATGGCGTTGACGGCGGCGGTCGTCGGCGGCGTCAGCCTGGGCGGCGGCCGCGGTTCGGTGATCAAGGGGCTGATGGGCGCGATCATCGTGCTGACGATGACCAACGGGCTGATCCGGCTGGGCTATGGCACCGGCACCAACCAGATGGTGCTGGGCATCATGCTGGCCGTCGCAGTCACCATCGACATTCGCTGGCTGAAGAACCGCCACAAGGTTCTGGACGAGGTCTATGTCGCACCGGTCTATCTGAAAATGGGCGCAACGCAGTCGGCGGCACCGGGCTCGGGCACGCCTTACGAGCTCGACAATCGGCTGTCGGAGGCTGACCATATCGGGCTCGGCGAGCTGGAAGGGCCGGAAGACGTCATCCTCGACCGCGACGACCATCTCTATTGCGGCACCAGGCATGGCGAGATCGTCCGTTTCTTCGCGCCGGACTATAAACGCTCGGAGGTCTTTGCCCATATTGGCGGCTTCCCGCTCGGCCTGGCCTTCGACAAGACAGGCAATCTGATCAGCTGCGTCGGCGCGATGGGCCTTTATTCGGTTTCGCCGCAGCGCGAGGTGAAGCGGCTTTCGGCGGAAACGTCGCGCTCCTGGACCTCGATCGTCGACGATGCGCGCCTGCGCGACCCCAATGATTGCGACATCGCGCCGGACGGCCGCATCTACTTCACCGATTCCACCAAGCGCTATGACGCGCACGACTGGGCGCTGGACTCGATCGAGAACCGCGCCACCGGGCGGCTGCTTGTCTATGATCCGAAGGACGCTTCGACCAAGACATTGCTCGACGGCTACCGTTACACCAACGGCGTCTGCATGGCGCATGACGGCAAGTCGTTGTTCTTCGCCGAAAGCTGGGCCTGCCGCGTGCATCGATATTGGCTGGAAGGGCCGAAAGCAGGCAGCGCCGAATGCGTCATCCGCGACATGCCGGGCTACCCCGACAACATCAACCGTGCCTCCGACGGCAATTACTGGATGGCCTGGCTCGGCATGCGCACGCCGAGCTTCGACCTGTCGCTGCGCCATCCCGACATGCGCAAGCGCATGACGCGCCGGCTGCCGCAGGACGAATGGCTGTTCCCCAACATCAACACCGGCGGTGTGGTGAAATTCAACGAGAAGGGCGGCATCGTCGAGGCGATGGGCGACCTGTCGGGCGCCGCGCATCCGATGGTGACTTCGATGCGCGAGCACAAGGGTTTTCTGTTCGTCGGCGGTATCCTCAACAATCGGATCGGCCGCTACCGGATTGCCGGGGCCGACCCGAACTGGACCAGCCCTGCTTCCTATTGGGGAGCAAAGGCATGATGCTGGACCCGATCCTCGACATCTTCCGCGGCAAGGCGGTGACAATCCCGCCGCTAGACGGTGCCTTCAGGCCGAATACGCTGCTGGACGATGCGCCGGCTTTTGCCGATCTGACCGAGCCCGACAATCTGCTGGTCGCCGACGGCCGGCTGCTGGCGTCCAGCGGCAATGCCGTCTACGCGCTCGCCGCCGGTGGCGCGCCTGTTCTGGTCGAGACATTTCCGGCCGCAGTCACCGCGCTCGCGCGCTCGCCTGCCGGCGAACTGACGGTCGGGCTCGAAAGCGGCAGGCTGCTGATTGCAGGCAAGGAGGCCGCCCTGCCTGCCGAGATCCGCTGCATCACAGCACTCGCCTACGCGGAAGATGGCACGCTTTGGCTGGCCAATGGCTCGGCCGACCACGGGCCGTCGCAATGGGCCGCCGATCTGATGAAGAAGGGTGCGTCGGGTTCGCTGTGGAAGCGCGATCCGGCAGGCAGCGAATTCCGCAAGCTCGCCGGTGACATCGCCTTTCCCTATGGCCTGCATCCAACCGGCAAGGACGTGCTGGTCGGCGAGAGCTGGCGGCACCAACTCGTCCGCTTCGACAGCGCGACAGGCAGCCGCTCGACGGTGCTGGCGCATCTGCCCGGCTATCCCTCTCGCCTGTCGCCTGCCGCCGGTGGCGGTGCCTGGCTGGCGCTGTTTGCGCCCCGCAACCGGCTGATCGAATTCGTGCTGCAGGAAAAGCACTATCGAAACGACATGCTGGCGCAAGTGCCGCCGCAGCACTGGATCGCGCCGGCGCTCGCCTCGAATCGAAGCTTCCTCGAGCCGCTGCAATGCGGTGGCATCCGCACCATGGGCATCCACAAGCCGTGGTCGCCGAGCCGCTCCTACGGGCTGGTGGTCAGGCTCGATCGGGAGATGCGGCCGCAATTCAGCCTGCACAGCCGCGCCAACGGCACGCGCCATGGCATCTGCAGCGTGGCGGAGAAAGACGGCCGCCTGTTCATTGCCTCGAAAGGCGGCGATTGCCTGCTGGCTATCGACCTGGCTCCAGAAGGGCATCGCTGATGGAACCGATCGTCCGCCTGGAGAATGTGACCAAGACCTATCGCGGCGTGCCCGCGGTGAAGAATGTCGGCTTCGAGCTGCGCAAGGGTGAGATCCACGCGCTGCTCGGCGAGAATGGCGCGGGAAAATCGACGCTGACCAAGATCATCGCCGGCGTCGTCGACGCGACCTCGGGAAAGATGTTCCAC
Organism: Mesorhizobium sp. M0119; assembly: GCF_040322615.1. Taxonomy (NCBI): domain Bacteria; kingdom Pseudomonadati; phylum Pseudomonadota; class Alphaproteobacteria; order Hyphomicrobiales; family Phyllobacteriaceae; genus Mesorhizobium; species Mesorhizobium sp. M0119. The sequence continues at coordinate 193,437 of NZ_JAMYTU010000004.1, read as the reverse complement.
AACGGGCAGGAGATCGCCTACACCTCGCCGCACGCCGCCCTTGAAGCCGGCATCGCCATGGTGTTCCAGGAGACCAGCCTGGTGCCGTCGATGACGGTGGCGCAGAACCTCTATCTCGGAACGGAGCGCTTTCTCAACCGGCTGCGCGGCACCTACATCTCGGCGCAGCAGTTCCTGCAGTCGCTGAACTTTCCCGTCGACCCGAACGCCATGGTGGCGACGCTTGGCGCGGCCAAACGGCAGATGGTCGAGATCGCGCGCGCCGTCCACCACAATGCCGAGATCATCATCTTCGACGAGCCGACGGCGACGCTGACGCCGGAGGAGAAGCGGCACTTCTTCGCACTGATCCGCCGGCTCAAGGCAAGGGGTGTGTCGATCGTCTTCATCAGCCATGCGCTCGAAGAGGCGCTCGATATCGCCGACCGCATCACCATCCTGCGCGACGGCGAACTGGTGATCACCGACGACACAGCCGCTTTCGATCGCGACAGGATCGTCGCCGCCATGGTCGGGCGCACGCTATCGGGGCAGCTCTACAGCCAGCGCGACGAGGCCAGGCTGCGCAAGCCCGGCAAGAAGGTGCTTTCGGTGCAGGACATCTCGATGAGCAATGTCGTGCGCAACAATTCCTTCTCGATCTTCGAGGGCCAGATCACCGGGGTGTTCGGGCTGATCGGCTCGGGCCGCACCGAGACGTTCAAGATCGTCTCCGGCATCTACAAGCGCGACTTCCTGCGCGGCGGCACGATCGAACTGGACGACCGGCCGGTGCGCTATCTCGTGCCGAGCGAGGCAGTTGCCGACGGCATCGTCTATGTCACTGAAGACCGCAAGAGCGAGGGGATATTCGAGACGATGGACGTTGCCGAGAACCTGTTCGGCGGCTTTTTGGCGGCTGGACGGGAAAAGAGCTGGGTGATCAATGCGCAGGAGATGCGGGCGCTGTCGGCGGAGTGGACGAAGACGCTGAACGTCAAGGCGATCAACGACAATGCCCGGGTGGTTGAACTTTCCGGCGGCAATCAGCAGAAGGTGGTGATCGGCAAGGGGCTGGTGCAGAAACCGCGCATCGTCATCTTCGACGAACCGACGCGCGGCGTCGATGTCGGCGCCATCGCCGAGATCCACCAGATCATCAACCGGCTGGCGGACGAGGGCCTGGCCGTCGTCGTCATCTCGTCCTACCTGCCGGAGATCATGAACCTATCGGACCGCATCCTGGTCTGCCGGCAAGGCCGCATCGTCGAGGAGTTCTCGCCGGCCGAGGCGACGGAGGAGAAGATCATGTATGCGGCGGTGCATTAGGGCGATGCGTACTTCGACAATTGGCCGTGTCGCCAGTCCATTCGTCATCCTGGGGCGAAGCAAGGAGCGCAGCGACGCGGCGCAGACCCCAGGATCCATGCCGCGACCACAGAGCGCGGCCGCGGTGCAGAATTCTGCTCCGCTGCAATCTTCGGCGGAGGTTACGGCATGGATCCCAGGGTCTTCGCGACGGAGCTTCGCTCCTGCTTCGTCCAGGGATGACGACGTTGAGGGGCTTCGGCCGGCCTTCAAGGCCTTGCCTCAGCGCGTCAATTGCTGATTTATCCGAGGCGATTAGCCGCCTTTTCTCAAGATCTGATTCAACGACCTCGCATAATGATTCAAACGAAAGGAGCCTGATCATGGCCACCACAAGACTTCTGACCGATGCTGAGGTCGAGGCTATTCCCGCCGTGAAGGCCGTATTCGACGACATCCGCGCGACGCGCAAATCCGACTTCGTCAACAATTTCTGGCGCGGGCTGGCCAATGATCCGGTTTCGCTGAAGCGGGTGTGGGAGCAGCTCAAGGCGGTGATGGTCGCTGACAGCGCCATCGACCCGCTGACCAAGGAGATGATCTACATCGCCGTCTCCACAGCCAATGGCTGCTCCTATTGCGTCCACTCGCACACCGCGGCAGCGCGGGCCAAAGGCATGACCGACGCGCAGCATGGCGAGCTGGTGTCGATCATCGGACTGGCGGGGCAGACCAACCAGATGGTCACGGCGATGCAGATCCCGGTCGATCCGGAGTTCGAGGTGAGGTGAGGGGCGGGGCGCCTTCCCTTCTCCCACAAGGGGAGAAGGGATGCGCTACACCGGCCGATATACCTTCTCCGCCGTGTTCCAGAAGATATCGGCCTCTGCCGCTGCGCCGTGCTTCGCCACAGCTTCCCGGTGCGCCCTGATCAACTCGGCATGGCTGGTCCACAGCTTCTCGATCGGGAAGTTCGAGCCGAACATCAAATGGTCGCTGCCGAGGATGTCGATGGCGGCGTCGACGATATAGCTGATCAGCGCCGGGTCGTTGCGGTGGACGAAGGTGCCGAGGCCGGACAGCTTTGCATAGAGGTTTGGTGCCGCTGACAGCGTGCGCAGGCCGGTCTTCCACGCCTCGGTGGTCTCCGGTTCCATGTCGGTCAGCATGCCGGCATGGGTGAGAACGAAATTCGTCTCGGGGTTCTCGCCGACAAGCGTCAGCCCATCCTTCATCTGGGCGGGGAAAAGCTGCAGGTCGAAGGACAGGCCATAATCCCTGAGTCGCGCGACATTGGCCCGCACCTTCGGATCGATGACCTGATCGGCCGAGGCGGCGAAGCGGAAGGCCGGCGTTTGGTGCCAGTGCAGCTGCATACGCACGCCGCGCAACAGCGGATATTTTTTCAGCCGGTCGATCTGGGGACGCACATCGTCGACCGTCATGTCGGCATAGCCGACGATGGCGTGCGGCCAACCGGTTTCTTCCGCGGTCTTCTGCAGGAAAGCGACCTCTTTTTCGAAATCTTCCTTGGCCCAGTTGGTCTGGACATAGACCGCCTTCTCGACGCCTGAACCTTGCTGGTCCGCGAGGAATTCCTCGATCGGATAATCGCGGCGGATCGGCTCGTAAGGGCCAAAGATGCGTGGCACCATCGGTCCGACGAGCCAGGGCTGGTCCTTTTGGCGCCAGATGTGGAAATGCGCGTCGATCGCCTTCTGCATCACAAAACCCTTTTCCAGATTGCCGCGGCCGCCGGAGCTGGGCGGGCGAGCGACAGGATGAACTCGGTGAGTCCGGCGATTGAGGAGCCGTCGATCAGATCGTCGAGCACCGGCAGGATCGCGCGAAGTGCCGCCGTTGCCGGCCGAAAGCGTGGATCGCCGGCCAGCGGCGTCGCCAGCGAAAGCCGAAAGGCGCGGGCGCTCAGCCGGCGCATCGCCATTTCCAGCTCGGCATGGTCGCCGCGCTCCAGCGCGTCCGACAGGATGACGATCGCCGCCCCGCGTGCAAAGGCGGAGAAGCGCGGCACCGATAGAAACGCGAGCAGCGTCGGTCCCATGCGGGTTCCGCCGTCCCAGTCGTCGACCTGGGCAGCGGCGCGGGCCAGCGCCTGGTCGCGGTCGCGAATGCGCAGCGCCGAGGTGATACGGGTCAGCCGTGTGCCGAAGGTGAAGATCTCCGCCCGGTCGGCGCCTTGCACGGCCGCATGCGCCAGCTTGAGATAGTCCGATGTGTAGAGCTTCATCGACCCCGACACGTCGATCAGCAGCAAAAGCTTGCGCGGCACTGTCTGCCGCCGGCGCAGCAGCGGCGAGGGGATATCGCCGTCGGCACTGACGATTTCGCGCAGCGAGCGGCGCAGATCGAGCTTGCCGCGCGCATGCGTGCGCACGGTGCGGAAGGAGCGGCGGGCGGGCAAAGCGGTGGCGAGCTTGCGGCGGAAGGCGGCAAGCCCGTCGCTATCGCGGCTGAATTCGCGGACGCTCAACTGTTCGCTGGCCGAAGACAGTTCGCCGCCTTGCTCCTGGCGGACCACCTCGATTTCCTCTTCGCTGGTTTCGCCGTCATCCTTGATGCGGGTTTCCTCGTCGGCGTCGCCTTCGACCACCGCAGCCGTGCTGCCATAGAAATGGCTCCGGAAATGCACGTCGAATTCGTCGCGGCGGTCGGGCGGCGGCGCCAGCGTGGCAAGGGCCGCTTCGTGGATGTCGGCCATCGAGCGCGGGCCAAGCAGCGTCACCGCTTGCATGAAATCGGAGACCTGCTCGGGTGCCACCGCAAAGCCGTAGCGGCGCAGCAGCCGGCCGAAGCCGAGGAAGGGCGCCGCCCCTCGAGGCAGTGCTGCGGCGCTCACGCCAGCGCCTCCTCGACAATCTTGCCGAGCTCGGGCGCGATGCAGGAAAGGTCCTCCTCGTCCTTGATCAGCACGCCGATGGCGCGGCGAAACGCTTCCGGCCACGGGCTGCCGCCCTTTTCGAGGATGGTCGCGGCATTGGCCCATTCGACCGCCTCGGCGATGCCGGGCGGCTTGGCCAGCGGACGGGCGCGAATGTCACGCACGGCTAAGGCAACGGCGCGCGCCGTGGCTCTTGCGACGTCGCCGGCGCGCAGCATGATGATCTCGGCCTCGCGCTCGGCGTCGGGATAGGTGATCCAGTGGTAGACGCAGCGCCGCCGCAGCGCTTCGGCAAGCTCACGGGTGCGGTTCGAGGTCAGGATGACGATTGGCTGCGCCGTCGCGCGAATGGTGCCGCGCTCGGGAATGCTGATCTGGAAATCGGACAGGAACTCCAAGAGCAACGCTTCGAATTCATGGTCGGAACGGTCGATCTCATCGACCAGCAGCACGCGTTTTTCCGGTGCCTTAAGCACCTGCAGCAGCGGCCGTGCGATCAGAAAACGGTCGTCATAGATGTCGACCTCGTGCTCGCCGGCATGGCGGATGGCGAGCAGCTGGCGCTGGTAGTTCCACTCGTAGAGCGCATGTGCGGCGTCGATGCCTTCATAGCATTGCAGCCGCACCAGATCGCGCCCGAGCAGTTCGGCTATCGCCTTCGCCGCTTCGGTCTTGCCGACGCCGGGAGCGCCTTCGAGCAGCAGCGGCTTACCCAGCCTGATCGCCAGGAAGATGGCGGTGGCCAGGCTTTCATCGGCCAGATAGCGCGAGGCGGCGAGGCGGGACGCCACCGCCTCCGGCGAGGTCGCGACTGTCTCGGCGCTTCTCTTGGGCATTTCCAGCACTCAGTTCGATGCTTGCGCCTTCAGCGCCCGCAGGATGCGCTCCGGCGTGATCGGCAGCGTGTCGATGCGCACGCCGACGGCGTCGAAGACGGCATTTGCGACCGCCGGGATCTGCGGGTTGGCGCACATTTCGCCCGGCCCCTTGGCGCCATACGGCCCGTCCGCCGAGGGTCGTTCCAGCACGATGATCTCGGTTTGCGCGAGATCGCCAGGACCCGGCATCAGATATTGGTTGAAATCGGTGCCGCCATGGTCGCGGTTGGGATAGTAGGGCTCGGTCGTCTCATAAAGGGCATGGCTGATGCCCATCCACGAGCCGCCGACGAGCTGCTGTTCGACCATTTTCGGGTTCAGCGCGCGACCGATCTCAAACACGTTCTTCACGGTCAGCACCGTGACCTCGCCGGTCTCGTCATCGACCTCGACCTCGGCAACCGTGCAGGCGTGGGCATAGCAGGTCGAGGGCTTCATCGCGCCGGTTTCTTTCTCCGGATAGGAGCGGGGGATCAAAAACATGCCGCGACCGGAAATCGAACGGCCGCGCTTGAAATGCGCCGACAGGGCGACATCGAAGATCGAGATCGACCTTTGCGGCGCGCCTTTGACCAGGATGTTGCCCTGGCCATCGGTCTCGAGGTCCGAGGCGTCTACCTCCAGCTCCTCGGCCGCCACTTCCAGCATCACCTGGCGGGCTTCCCTGGCCGCCTGGATGACAGCATTGCCGGCGCGGTGCGTGCCACGCGAGGCGAAGGTGCCCATGCAGTGCGGGCCGGTGTCGGTGTCGGCGGTGTCGACAACGACACGGTCGGTCGGCACGCCGATCGTCTCGGCGCAGATCTGTGCCATGATCTGCTTCATGCCCTGGCCGAGGTCGACGCTGGAGAGCGTGACCATGAAATTGCCGGTCGGCGTCGAATGCACCAGCGCCTGGGTAGGGTCGCCGCCAAGGTTCATGCCGGTCGGATAGTTGATCGCGGCGACGCCGCGTCCGCGCCTGATCGCCATTTCAAGCTCCCTTCGCGTAAGACGACATCGCCATGAACTTCTCCGCCACCGGCCAGTTGGCGGCGCGTGAGGCTTCCTGCATGCATTCGATCAGCGCCGCTCCCTCGGTCGGCTGGCGATGCGCCTTCACGTCGCCGTCGCGGTAGGCGTTGATGAAGCGGAATTCGAGCGGGTCCATGCCGATCAGCCGGGCGAGCTTGTCCATCTGCACCTCCAGCGCGAAGTCGCCGATGGTGACGCCGAAACCGCGCATCGCCGAGGAGGGGGTGCGGTTGGTGTAGACGCAGTAGGTGTCGATCCAGACATTCGGGATCGTATATGGGCCGGGATAATGCCCGGCGCCCTTCTGCGCGCCGTAGGGCGAATGGCGCGAATAGGCGCCCGCATCGGTGTAGCCGGTCACTTTGCGCGCGACGATGCGGCCGTCGTTCATGACGCCGTCCTTGATGACGACCTTTTCGGCGGCGCGGGGCGAGGAAATCTGCATCTCCTCCTCGCGGCTGTAGACAAAACAGACCGGTCGTCCGGTTAGTTTGGCGCCGAGGATGGCGATCGGCTCGACGATGACGTCGACCTTGCCGCCAAAACCGCCGCCGACAGTGCCGCCGACGAAATGCAGCTTGTTGCCGGGCATCTGCAGGATGATCGAGGCGTTGTCGAGGGTGAAGAACATCGCCTGCGTGTTGGTGTAGCAGATGAAGCGGTCGTTGCCCTCGGGCGCGACGATGCAGCCGGTCGTCTCGGTCGGCGCATGCTCGATCGGCGAAGACTGGTAGGTCTGTTCGAGTAGGTGGTCGGCCTCGGCAAAGCCGGCCTCGACATCGCCGAAGCGCACCTTGCGGCATTCGCCGCTATCGTAGAGATAATAGTTCCGGCCGTGATATTCGTTGACGATCGGCGCGCCGGGCTTCAGCGCTTCCTCCATGTCGAAGACGGCCGGCAGCACCTCGTAGTCGACCTTGACCTTGGCGGCGGCTTCCTGCGCGGCGCGCTCGGTCTCGGCCAGCACCGCCACCACGGCCTCGCCCTTCCAGCGCACCTTGCCGTCGGCCAGAACCGTTTCGTCCTCCGGCCCGATCTGGATCAGGATCAGGATGGTGTAGACATTGTGCGGCACATCCTTGGCGGTCAGCACCTTGACGACGCCTGGGTGCTTTTCCGCCTCTGACGTATCGATGCTGCGGATGCGGGCGTGATGGTGCGGGCTGCGCACCATCTTCAGGTGCAGCATGCCAGGAAAATTGCGGTCGGCGAAATAGGCCGTCTTGCCGGTGACATGGCCGGGTGAATCCGAACGCGGCCGTGGTTGGCCGATCTCGTGCAGATCGTCCTTGCGCTGGTCGGCGAAATAGCTCTTGCGGAGTTCCATCTTTTTGACTCCCCTCAAGCCGCGTTCTGCGAATTGGAGCGCGCGGCAGTCAGCACCGCTTGGATGATCGGCTCGTACCCGGTACAGCGGCAGATATTGCCCGACAGCGCCTCGACCACGTCCTCGCGGCTGGGGTTCGGCGTGTGGTCGAGCAGCACCTTGGCGGCCATGATCATGCCCGGCGTGCAGAAACCGCATTGCGTGGCGAAAGCGTCGAGGAAAGCGCGTTGCAGCGGATGCAGCACGCCGCCTTCCGAAAGCCCTGACGTTGTGGTGATAGTCGCACCATTGCAGGCCTCGGCCAGCGTCAGGCAGGAGAGCCGGAGTTCGCCATCGATGACGACCGAGCAGGCGCCGCAGGTGCCTTGATGGCAGCCGCCCTTCGGCGAGGTGTCGCCGATCTTGTCGCGCAGCGCGTGAAGCAGCGTCGTGCCGCTGTCGATGAATTCGGCCTTTTCGGCACCATTGAGCGTGAACTGAACCGGAACCTTTGCCATCTTTTTACTCCTTGCGCCGCGGCCAGGCGGGGACATACGCGCCACGGTCTTTCAGGCGAGCAGCAACCGGCCGAGATGGACCGGCAGGACTTCGTTGCGATACCAGGCGCTGGCAACTGGATCGGTTGGCGGCGAAGTGCCGTCGCGGGCAACAGCCAGTGCCGGTGCGATGCCCTCGCTGGTGAGTTCCCGGCCGATCAGGGCTTTCTCCGCCGCCCTGGCACGGATCGGCCGGTCGGCCATGCAGCCGAGCGCGATCCGCGCGGACGACACGGTGCCGTCCGGTGCGCGTTCCAGCACGGTGGCGATGCTCAGCACCGAAATGCCCTTTGGCTTGACCCGCGACACTTTCAGGAAGCGAAAGCCGCCTTCCTTCGGAAGCGTGAAGCCGACCGCGGTGACGATGGCGTGGTTGCTTTCGCGTTTTGCCAGGAAGGTTTCGATCGGCAGTTCGCCGGCCCCGGTGCTGACGGTTGCATCCAGAGCCAGCAGTGCAACGGTGAAATCCCCGTAAGGCGTTGGCGCGAAGAGATTGCCGCCGACGCTCGCCATGTTGCGGATCGCCGGGCCGCCGACGGCGCGCGCGGCGTGGGCCAGCGGAGCGAGATCCGGGTGACGGGCGATCGCCGCCATTGTCACCGAAGCGCCAATGCGGACCGTGCCGCCGGAAACGGTCACGACCGACAGCGCCGGTTCGGTCGACCTGACGAAACCGGAGATCGACACGTCGCCTTCATTGACGGCGCGCACGGCCAGCGTGCCGCCACCGAGATAGCGGGTGCCGGCGGCTTTCAGCGCCGCGCCGGCGTCCTTCACCGTCGGGAAAGTCTGCAGTGCAAGCGCCATGGAACGCTCCTCTTTTACGCCTGGCTCTGGCCGGCAAAATGCGCCTTCAGGGCGTTGAAGCCGCCCTGGAAGACGTTTGCGCCCATGCCTTCGGCCAGCTTGTCGGCTTCCTCTGGGGGCGCGTCGAAGCGGGCGGTCCATTCTGCATAGGTGCGGTCGCCGTCGGTCACCCGCCGCAACTGCAGCGTTGCCTTGTGGTTGGTGAGCGGTTGCGGCGTCTCCAGGATGGAGTAGCTGACGAGGAAATTCTCGTCGGAGAAATCGAGCAGCTTTTCGCGGAGGCGGGCGCCGCTGGCGAGCTGGAAATTGCGCACGCAGCCGATCGTGCCGGCGTCCTTGCCGTCTTCGATATGACTTTCGACCATGCGTGGGTGCCAACTCGGCAGGCCGTTGAAGTCGCGTATGCGCGCCCAGACCTTTTCGACCGGCACGTCGATGACGCTGGAGATGGTGACTTTCGCCATATGATCGTTCCCTTGCAAATCAGCTGCTTGGGAGGCTAGGGCGGCAGGTTCGGCAGCGCTTATCAATGCGTCTTGAACGCCTATCAAATAGTCTGAAAAACGGGCGCTCAGCTGATTGCCCGCGCCGCCTCGCGGTAAAGCGTCGGCGGGACGCCGACATGGTCGCGGAAGAAGCGCGAGAAATTGCCCTGCGTGGTGAAGCCGAGATTGCAGGCGACCGAGATCAGCGGCTCCTGCGACCACTGCAATTGCCGCACCGCTTCCTCCATGCGCAGCGTGTTCCAGTAGACGTTGGGCGTCAGATTGGTCTGTTCCTTGAACAGCGCGAAGAAATGCGGCCGCGACAGGCCGACGCTGCGCGCCACGTCATCGAAGCAGATACGCTCGCAGACATTGGCTTTCATCAGCTGGATCGCCTTGCGGACGCGGAAGTCCTGCATGGTGTTGACGCGGGCGCGCACCGTCTGCGGTGCGGACGCGTCGGCGGCGTCGAGCACGCTGTCGATGAAGCGCTCGATCTCGTAATTGGCGATGTCGTCGATGCTCTCATTGTCGCTGAGATGGTCGAGGAGGTTGGCCGCTGCCTTGTGCAGCCAGGGCTCGAGTGTGATTGCAGGGCTCGAGAACAGCGGCGCGGCGGAAGGCAGCTCGCGGCGTTTTCGAGCCCAGTCCGGATCGATGTAAAAGGCGAGAAACAGGCCAGGCGTGCCGTCGCGGGACAGAGCGTGGCTGTGCGGCTGGAAGGAATTGATGCCGGCGGCGGTGCCCGGTCCAAGCCGCACCGTCTCGCGGCCGATGGTCATCTCGCCGGCCGTGCCTTCCAGCCAGATGATGATATGCGCCTCGACATGGGCATGGGTGACGAAGTCGCTGGCGACGTTCAGGACAGAAACATGTCCGAACCGGCCCCAGTAGAGCCTGATCGCTTCCGTCATGGGTATATCCTCCCGCAGGCGACTGGCCTCCCTTCGCCTGCTGCGAGCGATTGTGCGGCGCAGTCTGGGCTTGCGTCAAGACGGATGTGCACGTCCGGGCGCCTGCCATGCGCCGCACTGGCGGATTTTCAGACTCGGCGATAGGAGGAAGGCGAGCGTTTCCAGGCCGGTATGGCTAATCCGAGGACCAGCGCCAGCGAGGCCTCGAGGCCGGCGATTCGACCAGCGAATGATCTATGATCCAGCGCCGAGATCCGGCCGAAAATTCAGTCGTTGCGCCTGAAATTGCGGATGCGGTCGAACAGCACGGCGAGCAGGATGGCGCCGCCGATGAACACGCCTTGCCAGAAGGCATTGATGCCGAGCAGGCCGAGGCTGTTGCGGATGACCTCGATCAGCGCCGCGCCAACGACCGCGCCGAAGGCTGTGCCCATGCCACCGGCCAGGTTGGCACCACCGATGACGGTGGCGGCGATCACCTGAAGCTCCATGCCGTTGCCGAGATTGGTGGTGACCGCGCCCAGCCAGCCGGTCTGGATGATGCCGGCAAGGCCCGCCGCCAGTGCCGAGATCATGTAGACGACAACCTTGATCTGGCGCACCGGAACGCCGGTCAGCGTTGCCGCATGCTCGTTGCCGCCGATGGCGAAGATGTGCCGGCCGAATTTCGTCCAGCGCAGCACAAAGCCGGTGATCAACGCCAGCACGATCATGTAAAGCACCGGATTGGCAATGCCGAACACCCAGGCGCCGCCGCCCAGCGCCAGCAGCTTTTCATGGTCCGGCCCGAACTGGAAGACGACGGTGTTGTTGGAGGCGACCATGGCCAGGCTGCGCGCAATCGACAGCATGCCGAGCGTCACCACGAAGGGCGGAAAGCCGAGATAAGCGATCAGAACCCCGTTGAAGGCGCCGATGATCAGCGCCGTGGCGATCGCAGCGCCAATGCCGATCTCGATGCCGTAGCCGGCATGCATGGTCACGGCCAGCACCATCGAGCACAGGCAAAGCACGGAGCCGACCGACAGGTCGATACCGCCGGTGATGATGACGAAGGTCATGCCGAGCGCCACGATGGCGACGAAGGTGACGTTGCGGGTGATGTTGTAGAGGTTCTTGGTCGTGGCGAAGGAATCCGTGGCCACCGACAGGAACAGGCAGGCGAGGATGACCGCGATCACCACCCAGAAGGTCTGGCTGGCAAACACCTTGCTCAGCAAGGTGTGCTGCTTGTGCGCGATCGTCTGATCAAGGGTGACAGCCATTATCGACCTTTTTTACTCATGGTTGAGGCGTCAATCATACCTGTTCGATGGCGCCGGTGATGAGTCCGGTGACTTCTTCCGGCGAACTCGATGCGATCGTCTTGTCGGCGACCTTGCGGCCGCGCCGCATGACGATGACGCGGTCGGCAACGTCAAAGACGTCGGGCATGCGGTGGCTGATCAGCACGACGGCGATGCCCTGGTCGCGCAAATGGCGGATCAGGTTCAGCACCTCGGCGACCTGGCGCACCGAGATCGCCGCGGTCGGCTCGTCCATCAGCACGATCTTGGCCTGCGAAAGCATGGTACGGGCGATCGCCACCGCTTGCCGCTGGCCGCCCGACATTTGTTTGACAAGGTCGCGCGGGCGCGTTTCGGATTTCAGCTCGGCGAAGATCTGGCCGGCACGCTTGTACATGGCGGCATAGTCGAGGATGCGAAGCGGCCCGAGGCCGCGGCGCAATTCACGGCCGAGATAGACGTTGGCGGCGGCCGTCAGATTGTTGCACAGCGCCAGGTCCTGATGGACGATTTCGATGCCGTGCTGGCGGGCCTCGACCGGCTTGTGCAGGATCAGCTCCTTGCCGTCCATCTGCATCGTGCCATGGCTAGGCGGGAAATTGCCGGCGATCATTTTGACCAGCGTCGACTTGCCGGCGCCGTTGTCGCCCATCAGGCCGACAACCTGTCCGGCCTCGATCGACAACGAAACGTCGTTGACCGCCTGGATGGCGCCAAAATGCTTCGAGATGTTGGTGAGTTCGAGAACCGCCACCAGCCTTCTTGCCTCCCCGTGCTTTGCGGGCCGCGGTTCTGCCGCGGCCTTTCGCTCTCCCCAGTTCCTCCCGGAGGCAGCGATTTTGCCCATTTACGCATAAGCCACCTTGGCGTCAACCACGGCTTCTTTCGAAAAATCAGTTTTGTAGGACAAATAGCATTGACGTCGGTGACAAGGCGATATTAGCTAAGTGTCGGAGGAGCTTGCGCCGATCCCCCGGGTTGCCGGAAGGAATTGGTGAGGGTTTGTCGGTCAAGGATTTGGCAACCAGCGATATCTGTCGGCGCCGGTCTGAGACTGAAGATGAAAATGCTTATCGACCTGGCTTGGCGACACGAGTGCGACGTCCTCTGTCATCTTGCTCCGGGTCGGTCTGTGTGTGGCGGGCACGCGGTGTCCGTTTGTTTCAAAAGGGAGGACTGACATGAGGAAATCACTATTGCTCGCTGCCGCCGCCGTCATGGCGTTGGGTGCCGGGCCGGCCATGGCCAAGAAACAGCTCGTTATCGTGGTGAAGGGTCTCGACAATCCATTCTTCGAGGCGATCCACCAGGGTTGCGAGAAATGGAACAAGGAAAACGCCAGCTCGGAATATGAGTGCTTCTACACCGGACCGGCGTCGACCTCGGATGAGGCCGGTGAAGCCCAGATCGTCCAGGACATGCTGAGCAAGCCCGACACGGTGGCGATGGCGATTTCGCCGTCGAACGCGCCGCTGATCGCGCAGACCATCAAAAGCGCCAATCCGTCGATCCCGATCATGACCCTCGACGCCGACCTCAGCAAGGAAGACGCGGCGCTGCGCAAGACCTATCTCGGTACCGACAACTACCTGATGGGTCACAAGATCGGCGAATACATCAAGAAGGCCAAGCCGAATGGCGGCAAGATCTGCACCATCGAAGGCAATCCGGCGGCCGACAACATCCTGCGCCGCGCGCAAGGCATGCGTGACGCGCTTTCGGGCAAGGACGGCCTCGCGGCGCTCGCAGGGGAAGGCGGCTGGACGGAAGTTGCCGGCTGCCCGGTGTTCACCAATGACGACGGCGCCAAGGGCGTGCAGGCGATGACCGACATCCTCGCTGCCAATCCCGATCTCGACGCCTTCGGCATCATGGGCGGCTGGCCGCTGTTCGGCGCTCCGCAGCCCTACCGCGACCTGTTCAAGCCGATGGCCGACAAGATCGCCAGCAACGCCTTTGTCATCGGCGCCGCCGACACCATCGGCGACGAGGTGGCGATTGCTCGTGACGGGCTGGTGACCGCACTGGTTGGCCAGCGGCCGTTCGAGATGGGCTACAAGGCGCCCTCGGTGATGATCGACCTGGTCGACGGCAAGCCGGTCGCCGATCCGGTGTTCACCGGCCTCGACGAATGCACCAAGGACACCGTCGACACCTGCATCCAGAAGTAGGTCGGCAATTTCGGGGCGCCCGTCGGGCGCCCCGTTACGCATCGTCCATACAAAACGCACGAGGCGACGCTGCTTTGGAGCGTAGGCCGCCGCTTTGTCGTGTCCTGAGTTCAGGCTTTCGACAGGCAGCTGCCGGGGAATACGAATGCCGGACGCGACATCAAAAAAGCGACCCGCCAAGTTGAAGGCAGAGGCTGAGCGGCCGGCCGGCGTTCGGCGTGCCGACGCCGCACACTTTCCTGGCTCGAGCGTGCATGCGTCGCTGGCCAACGAGATCGGGCTGAGGATCGTGCGCGGCGACTATCCGCCGGGAACCATCCTGCCCAACGAAGCCAAATGGTCGGAGACCTTCGACGTCAGCCGCTCGGCGGTGCGCGAGGCGATCAAGATGCTGATGGCCAAGAGCCTTTTGGCATCACGCCCGAAGATCGGCAGCTGGGTCGAGCCGAAGGAACGCTGGAACCTGCTCGATCGCGATGTGCTGGCCTGGTACGCGACCTCGCCGGACCGCGAGGTGTTTCTCAGGACTGTGCAGGAATTCCGCCATATCATCGAGCCGGAGGCGAGCGCTTTTGCCGCGATGCGGCGCACCGACGAGCAGATGGCCGAGATCAGCCAGGCCTGCCGCGAGATGGGCGAGGCGACCAACCTGCAGGAGCGCACCCGCGCCGACACGCGATTTCATCTCGCCATCCTGCGCGCGTCGGGCAACGACCTGCTGGTGCCGCTTGGCGTGCTGATCGAATCGGCGCTCGATCACCTGTTTGTTTTCGTCACGCGCGAAACCAGCGACCAGCAGCATGCGCAGAGGCTGCACGAGGCGATCGAGAAGAACATCCGCCTGCAGCGGCCGGCTGCAGCCCGTGCCGCGGTGCACAGACTTCTCGCCAACACCGACGACGTTATCGGGCGGTCGCGGCGGTGATTTAGGCACCGAGGCTGTGGATTTTTACCGCCGCGCCACATGTTGTTCTTGCTTTGTGCCGGCAGCTATGCTATTAATTTCGGTATCGTGCTAATTGGCTCCAACGACCCGCCCACCGAGGCGGGTTTTTTATTTCTGGCGTCTTCCGATCGGAAGTTGTGCGTGCTGCGGTGCACAGACTTCTCGCGAATACAGATGACGTTATCGGCCGGTCTAGGCGCTAATTCGATCGTTTCTCGGCCAATAGCGCGTAAGTCGGGTCAACCGGCAACGAAGGTCGATCATTCCTGCCAGTGGCAAATCGCAAATTTAGGAGATTAGCCGAAACCCTGCCTTCGTCATCCCTGGGCGGAGCAAGGAGCGAAGCGACGCGGCGCAGACCCTGGGAAGCTCGAAGCACTCTGGGACTGGTCGTCTCGATCAATTCGGTCTCCCGTTGGCGGAGCCAGCGCTTCAGCAGCTTCTGGCTCGCGGTCATGGTGGAAGGGCAACGAGCGCAATGGCGGATGCAAGCGCCGCTCCGAGCCGCTGCATTCTTCGGCGGATGTCACGGCATGGATCCCAGGGTCTGCGCGACGTCGCTTCGCTCCTGCTCCGCCCTGGGATGACGAAGGCGTGGTGGCAATTCGGCTAATCGCCAGCGTTGGAGATTGGCGGCTGTAGCTGGTCGGCAGCGAACGTCTACAGTTCCTTTCGGGCTCAATCGAAGAACCAAATCCTCTGTGCAAACGAACTAGCCTGCGGCAGTCGAATGTTGGTGTTTTGCGACAGACGTTAATCCCAACGTTCTCAGATCGTCTGCTTCTTGCCATCCCTGGTCGGCATGAGGTCGACGCCGTTGACCTTGCCGATATGCGTGGCCAGCATCGGCACGTACTGGTCGGCGGGGCCAGCCGCGAAGGCGCCGGCGAAGGCGTTCTTGGTGGCGTTGCCGAGCGGGTTGGCGATGCCGGCAGCACCCGCCATCGATTCGAGATAGGTGAGATCCTTGAAGGCGTTGGCGATGGTGAATTTGTGCGCGTCGCGGTCGCCTTCCAGCGTCCAGCGCATGAAGGTCTGGTAGAAGCCGCAATCCATGCGGCCGTTGCGGATCACGCTGTCGAAGCGCGGCGGCGAGATGCCGACCTTCTGCGCCAACGCCAGCGCCTCGGAATAGATTGCGGCGTAGCCGAGCGAGATGAAATTGTTGAGCAGCTTCATGCGATGGCCGTCGCCGGTGTCGCCGATATGGACGATGCGCCCGGCCCAGGTGTCGAGCACCGGCTTCAGCCGGGCAAAGACCGCATCGGGCGCGCCGACCATGGCGTCGAGCGTGCCTTCCCAGGCCTCCTTCGGCGTGCGGCTGAGCGGGGCATCGACATAATCGACGCCGAGCGCCTTGAGCTCGGCCGCCAGTGCCACCGTCGACACAGGATCCGAGGTCGAGCAGTCGACGACAACCGATCCCTGCTTCAGGCCTTCCTTGAGGCCGCCTGCGCCGCGGATGATGGCTTCGACCTCGCGCGAGCCGGTGACGCAGATGAAGACGATATCGGATGCCGCCGCGATGTCGCGCGAGGTCGCCGCTTCCCTGGCGCCGCGGCCGAGCAGGTCTTCCGCCGGAGCGCGGTTCTTGCGGCCGAGAAACGTCAGCGGATAGCCCTTGTCGACGATGTTCTTCGCGATCCCGTGCCCCATCAGGCCGAGCCCGATGAAACCGATCTTTTCGCTCGCGGCGGTAGTGTTCATGTCGTTTCGTCCTATTTTGCAATGATGGATGACGGCGCTGCACCTTGCCGGCGAATTGTTGAAGCGGGTTTTTGCCGCATGCCGTGGCAGGCGATTGCAGAGTTCGATATTGTCTGACAATACACATGAATTCCAGGGAGAGCAAAATGACGAAGCGGATCATGTTCACCGGCGGCAGCGGCAAGGCCGGGCGCCACGTCGTGCAGTATCTGGTCGAGCAGGGCTGCCAGGTGCTCAACATCGACACCAAGCCGCTCGACAATCCCAAGGTGCGCACGCTGATCACCGACATCACCGATAGCGGGCAGGTGTTCAATGCGCTGTCGAGCTATATGGGCCTGCATGAATTCGACCCGTCGCTCCGTTCGCAACCGGTCGATGCCGTGGTGCATTTCGCGGCGATCCCGCGCATCATGATCACCCCCGACAATGAGGTGTTCCGCATCAACGCGCTCGGCACCTACAACGTCGTCGAGGCCGCCGTGAAGCTCGGCATCCGCAAGGTGGTGATCGCCTCCAGCGAGACGACCTACGGGCTGGTCTTCGCCAACGAACCGCGCGACCCGACGCATTTTCCGCTCGACGAGGAGTACGACGTCGATCCGATGGACAGCTACGCGCTGTCCAAGGTCGTCAACGAGAAGACGGCCCGGGCCTTTGCGCTGCGCAGCGGCTTCGACATCTATGCCTTGCGCATCGGCAACGTCATCGAGCCGCATGAATATTCGCTGTTTCCGAAATGGTTCGCCGATCCGGGTTTCCGCAAGCGCATTGCCTGGAGCTATATCGACGCGCGCGACCTCGGCCAGATCACGCTGCGCGCCATCGAGAAGGATGGGCTCGGCTATCAGGTATTCAACGCCGCCAATGACGACACCTCGTCGGACCTGCCGACGGCCGAACTGCTGAAGCGGTTTTATCCTGATGTGCCGGTCAAGGGCGAACTTGGCGAATACGAGACGCTGCTCTCCAACCGCAAGGCACGGGACATGCTCGGCTTCCGGCCGGAACACAGCTGGCGGAAATATATCAAGACGAGCTGACGGGGGCGGCTGAGGCGGAACCGGCACTGGGCCAGCCCGGAATTGCTCGTCATGAGGCTAGGCTCATGACCCGCTACGACCGATGCGCCCACACCGCGTTCAGGCGTTCGCCGTCTGGTTCATCCACACGATTTCCCAAACGTAGCCATCTGGGTCTTCGATGTGGCGGTTATACATGAAGCCAAGATCCTGCGCCGGGTTGGGATCGGCGCGACCGCCCGCTGCGACCGCGCTGGTCAGTGTTGCATCGACGGCGTCGCGGTTATCGACAGTGAGGGCGATCATTGCCTGGCTGTCGCGCCGTGCGTCGCCGATTGGGCGTGTGGTGAATTCGCGGTAGTGGTCATGGGTCAGCAGCATCACCCCGATCGTGTCCGAGAACATGAGCGAGGTGGATTTCTCGCCCGAAAACTGCGGGTTCACAGTGCCGCCTAGCGCCACGTAGAACGCCGTCGACGCCGACAGGTCACGGACAGGCAGGTTCACGAAAATCATTTTGGGCATCGATTTCGCCTTCTCCAGGGATGCGCGCTGCGCTATTATCTTGCTACAATGTAAGTAGATGCAATGTATCTTGATTGCAAGATACATTTTGCCGAGGGAATATTTTTGCCATGGATCGCGCCGAGGCCGCAGCTAAGGAATGGGCTCGCGAGCGCCCCGATCTTCCCTTGTTGCCTGTTGAAACGGTAGGTCGCCTGCTCGATGCCGCCGCGCGGGTTATCCGCGATCACATGAACCCGTTGCTCAAAGAAGCGGGCCTGAACGTAGGTGAGTTCGATGTGCTCACGCCGCTCAGGCGCGCCGGTGAACCCTATATGCTCTCACCTACTCAGCTCTACGAATCGGCAATGATCTCCTCGGGCGGCATGACGAGCCGCCTGGACCGGCTGGAGCGCGCCGGGCTGGTTGAACGACGCCCCGATCCCGACGACCGGCGCGGCAAGCAGATTGCGCTGACGACTGGCGGCAAGCGCGCGATAGAGGATTTGATTGGTCCAATGGTGGCGCTGGAAGAGCAATTAATCTCTGTGCTGACGCCGGCGGAGCAGGAAACTCTTAACGCTCTGCTTAAGAAATTGCTCACCGGCCTCTAGGGTCTGTTGATAGTCAGGTGATGCCGGCCTGCAAACGCCGGCTTCCTGCGGCCTTCGCCGGCCGAAGCATTCATGAGCAGCGGTCGCGGCAGTTAGGGCTATGGCCGGCGTAGGCCGGTGCTCACCTACTCAGCTACGTTCCGCTCCGGTTCTCGGCAGCCACCGTTTTGGTCGCTTGCGCCCGTCTTCGACTCCGGCTCGGCCTGACCTGAATTTCAATACACCTTAGGTCGTTGTCCACGTCGGTAGTCACCTCTGCCTCTGAATCAACGAGTCCCGACCCTACTTGTCCTTCCAGAATTCGGCCTAGAGTTGCGCCGCTTCATCGGCAAGCAGCGGGCCGACGACTTCAGTCGGACGCTGCCCGGCTTCGAAGACGATCCTGCAGGGCAGGTCGAGTGTGGGATTCTCGACATGTGCGCCCGTCATCCGCTTGAGGTCGTGTTCGCTCTGCCCAAAGACGACCCGTCCGATGCCCGCCCAATAAATCGTCCCGGAGCACATCGCGCAAGGTTCGGCCGAACTGTAGAGGGTGCAGGAAGCCAGTTTTTCGAGACTGATATTCATCCCCGCCCAGGAGGCCAGCAGCCTTTCGGCATGAGCGGTGCGGTCGCCCCCGCCGGCTTTGTAACCGTTGGGCTGCTCGCGCAACACATTGCCGTCCTTGTCGGCGAGGAGCGAACCAAAGGGATGTTCGCCAGCATCGCGGGCCTTGCGCGCGACGTCGAACGCCTGACGGAGCAGGCGCTCATCATAGGGCCGTTGTGGCATCGGCAGATCCTCCGGCAGTGTCGCTTGACCATAGTGCCGAACAATCCGCCGGCACAAGTCAGCGGCCTAAAACGCGTCGCGTTCGACCGGCCTCATGCGACGCGCTTCAGGTTCTTGTTTTGATGCATGTCGTTATCGCAAAACCGCTGCACATTTTTGCGCGACATGCATCAGGACTCGTTCCGACTAGGCCGTTGAGCCAGCCAGATGCTGCCGATGACGAAAACGACGCCGGCGATCTGAGGCAAGGTCAGCATCTGGTCCAGGAATACCCATCCAAGCAGCACGGCGGTCACCGGGCTGAGGAAAAGCAGCGATGACACCACGGAAGATTCCAGTCGCGCAATGCCCCGGAACCAGAGGACATAGGTCAGCGCCGCGCCGATCAGGCCGAGCCACGCCAGTCCAAGCAGGTTGGCCGCGGTCGGGATTGGGATGGACGGTTCGAAAAGCAGGGCCACCGGAACGAGAAGCAGACCGCCGGCGGTCAGTTGCCATGCCGTGAAGGTAAGCAGCGTTACTGGCGGTTGCCACTTGCGGCTCAACACGCTTCCGAAGGCCATGGAGGCCGCCCCGGCGAGGCCGGCGGCAACGCCGATTAAATCGAGCGCCGCATTCGGGGTCAGCACCAGCAACGCAACACCGGCGATCCCGATAAGGGCGGCGACGATCGACAACGGCCGGACAGGGCTGGCAAGCAGGGCAGAGGCAAGGAAAATCACTATTAACGGCTGGACCGACAGCACCGTCGCCGCGACCCCGCCCGGAAGCCGGTAGGCGGCGACAAACAACATGCTCAGGAAGATCGAGATGTTGAGGGCTCCGAGCACGAAACTGCGCAGCCACCAGATGCCCGTCGGCAGTTGCCGAACGATCGCGAGCAACAGCAATCCGGCGGGCAAGGCTCGCAGCATTGCGACCGTCATCGGGGAAAAGTTGGGCAGGAACTGCGTGGTGACGATATAGGTGCTGCCCCATATTGCGGGTGCAATGGCTGTAAGCAACAGATCGGAACGGTGCGCTTTCATAAGATTTCCAGTACTTCGGCAAGAGGGCGGCGGGGCTTTTGCGGCCAGTTTCCAGGCGCGGCGCGGCCGACCGCGATGAGCATCACCGGCACTTCATTCAGTCCAAGGCCAAACTCGCGGGCCACGCCTTCGGCATCGAAGCCTCCCATCGGACCAGCGACGAGCCCCAGCGCTTCGGCTGCAAAAATCAGCGTTGCAGCGCCAAGCGTTGCCGAGCGCACGGCTTCGTCGCGGGCCGCTCGAGGATCGGCATATTGGGTGCGGGCGCCTTCCTGCCAGCCCGAAGCCATATCCGCCGGCATGAAGCCGGCTTCGACGAAAGGAAGCAGCCTTGCATCGAGGGCAGCGTGGTCGGGCAGTACGCCGCAGACGATGAAGGTGACGGCTGCTTCCTGCACCTTGGCCTGGCCATGGGCCACGCTACGCAGCCGTGCCTTTGCTTCCGGCGTCCGCACGGCGATGAACCGCCAATTCTGAAGGTTGTAGGCGGTTGGCGCGCGCGTTGCGAGGCGTGCCAGTTCCTCGACCTCGGCATCCGTCAACGCGTGCGAGACATCGAACCGATTGGCCGACATGCGTCGCTCGATAAGGGAGATTGTGGGGTTGGTCATCATGTCATTCCGAAATTGAGTAAGCCGTTCGGGAAGCAGATAGAGAATTTACCAACGAGCGATAATATGCGACAATCGAAAGACATTGTTTACTGAAAGAGAATGGGTGCCATGGATCGCCTGACGGCGCTGCAGGTTTTCCGTCATGTGGCGGAACTGAACAGCTTTGCCGAAGCCGGACGGCGGCTCGGCCTCTCGCCTCCGGCGATCAGCAAGAACATCGCCGAGCTGGAGGCGCATCTGGGGGTGCGGCTCATCAACCGGACAACGCGGCGCATGGCCTTGACCGAAGAGGGCAGGATCTACCTGGAGCATGTCACGCAGGGGCTCGATGCGCTGGCCAGGGCCGACCAGGTCCTGGGTCCCATCAAGGCGGCGCCGAGCGGCACGTTGCGGGTCAGCGCGCCGATGACCGTCACGTTGACGCGGCTTTCGGCTGGCATTCCCGCGTTTCTATCGCGCTATCCCGATTTGAAGCTCGATCTGCATCTTGACGACAGGCGCGTCGATATCGTGCGGGAGGGATTTGACCTAGCCATTCGCGGCAGCGACAATCTCGAGGATTCCAGCCTGGTCGCCCGAAAGCTTGCGGTCATGCCGCACGTGCTTTGCGCAGCTCCGTCCTATTTCGCGAAGCATGGCCGGCCCGTCACGCCTGCCGATTTGAAGGCGGCCAATTGCATCCGGTTCAGCCTCTCGGGGCATGCGGACATATGGGAGTTCCGCAAGGACGGCCGCAGCGAGCGGATTGCCATCGACGGACGGTACTCGGTCTCGTCAAGCCTTGCCGTGCGCGATGCGCTGCGCGCCGGCTTCGGCCTCAGCCTGATCCCCTATCCCTATGTCGAGAACGACCTGAAAGCAGGCCGGCTGCAATCGGCTCTGGATGACTGGGACAAGGTCGAAACCACGCTCTACGCGGTCTATCCGGCGCGGCAGCATCTCGCCCCGAAAATCCGCGTCTTCCTTGATTTCCTGATCGAGGAATTCAGTCGGGACAAAGAGAAGCCGGTTGTGCCGCTCCCGCGTGAGCGCTTGGCAAAGCGCGGTGCCGGCGAGGCGACGGATGCGGAAAATCAAGCTGAGATATTGCCGTCGATTTCGTGTCCTTGACACGCCTCCAAATCCGGACTTTGTGGAGCCATGCAGGACGCGAAGCCGAATAAGCGAAAGACAGCGGCCGAGGCGTTCGCCGAACGCACGAGCGGTGTCCGCCGCGCTGATGCGGCACGCATGCCGGGATCGAGCGTGCATGCGTCGCTGGCCAACGAGATCGGGCTGAGGATCGTGCGCGGCGATTATCCGCCGGGAACCATCCTGCCCAACGAAGCCAAATGGTCGGAGACCTTCGACGTCAGCCGCTCGGCGGTGCGCGAAGCCATCAAAATGCTGATGGCGAAGAGCTTGCTGTCGTCACGTCCCAAAATCGGCAGCTGGGTCGAGCCGAAGGAGCGCTGGAACCTGCTCGATCGCGATGTGCTGGCCTGGTATGCGACCTCGCCGGACCGCGAGGTGTTCCTCAGAACGGTGCAGGAATTCCGCCACATCATCGAGCCGGAGGCCAGCGCCTTTGCCGCGATGCGGCGCACTGACGAGCAGATGGCCGAGATCAGCCAGGCCTGCCGCGAGATGGGCGAGGCGACCAACCTGCAGGAGCGCACGCGCGCCGACACGCGTTTTCACCTCGCCATCCTGCGCGCCTCGGGCAACGATCTGCTGGTGCCGCTCGGCGTGCTGATCGAATCGGCATTCGATCATCTGTTTGCTTTCACGACCCGGGAACTCGACGACTTGCAGCATGCGCAGAGGCTGCATGAGGCAATCGAGAAGAGCATCCGCCTGCAGCGGCCGGACGCGGCGCGCAATGCGGTGCGCAAGCTGCTGGCCAATACCGATAGCGTCATCAAGTCCAGGTAGCTGCCGTTCGGCTACAGGCACTCAGTCGAAGGGTGCGGTCGCGAGATGCTGCCATGTCAGGCCGAGGAGCAGCTCTTGGTCGCGGGCGGCGTGTTCGGGCGGGTTGACGACGGGGTCGCCATTGACGATCGCCGCCCAGAAGCCACGCATCTCCTCGACGAAGGCCCGCGTAACCGGCACGCAAGTCCCGCCTCGACAGCGCATGACCATCCGAGGTCGTGATGGTCAGCCGGGTCGGGTGATGGTTGAGCCAGGGCGAGGGGAATTCGAGCTCGAGGCTGGCATCGTCGAAGAACAGCGTGATCCGCTCCTTGTAGTCGGCGAGCTTCGGCACGGTGAGATGGGTCATGGTCCACAGCGCCTGTCCGTCCAGCAGCTTGACGGCGCCCTGGCCGCCGTCGCCATTGGCAAAGATCTGCGCGCCGACGACCTCGCCATCCGGCACGCCGAGCGCGTCGAGCAGGCCATGGACGGCATTGACATCGTGAATCAAGGCCGAGCTGTAAGCGCCGGTAAATCCACGGAAAGCGAGCTTGGTCACGGGAACACCGATGGCGTATTCGACCTGGCGCTTCTGCTTGGCGGCGACGGCGGCGATCATGTCCTTGGGGATATCGCTGCCGCGCCTGTAGGGCTGATGGGCAATGAACGGCCAGGCGTCGGGATCGTTCACTTCTACCGAGACCGAGCGCAGTGTGCTTGATGTGCCGGGCAGCGAAGCGAGCGCCAGCCGGTAGCTCGGATCGAAGCGCTTCATGTAGCCGACCTGCATGATTTTCCTGGCGGCATCGCGCGCGGCGACGATCTCGGCGATTTCCGCCAAGGAATAGCAGAGCGGCTTTTCGCAAAAGACATGCAGGCCAAGCGCCAGCGCCGCCAGCACCTGTTCGTGGTGCAGCGGGTCCGGCGAGCCGATCACCACCGCGTCGAGGCGCTGGTCGAAGAGCTGGTCGATCGTTTCGAAATTGGCGATGCCATGGGTGTCGGTGACGAACTGACGTGAAATCCTGGAGGGATCGGCGACGCCGACCAGTTCGAACAATTCACCAAGGCGCAGCAGATTGGGGATATGCTCGACCTGCGAGATCATGCCGGCGCCGACGACCCCGACGCGTATCCTGCTCATTGGATCATTCCCCGCAATGTCCTGATGTCAGCTCAAGGCGCCGCAGGCGGCCGGTTGCCGATCTGGGCGAGCAGGCCGGCAATCTCCGCCTCGACCGCCTTCAGATCCTCGCCGCCCGACATGATCGAGATGACCTCGTCGCGCGAAATCTCCGACTTGGCGTAGGTGCCGCGATTGCGGCCGCGGTTGAGCAGCGTGAAGGTGTCGCCGACCGGATAGGCATGGTGGATGTTGTGGCTGATGAAGATGACGGCCAGGCCCCGCATGCGCGCTTCGATGATGAACTTCAGCACCATCGCCGCCTGGTGGACGCCGAGTGCCGAGGTCGGCTCGTCGAGGATCAAGACGCGCGCGCCAAAATGCACGGCGCGGGCGATCGCCACCGACTGGCGCTCGCCGCCCGACAATGTGCCGACGGCTTGCGTCGGGTCGCGCACGTCGATGCCGATATCGGCCATTGCCTGTCTGGCGATGGTGTTGGCGCGCTCTTTGTCGATGCGCGAGAAGGGCAGGCTGCTTTTGGTCGGCTCGCGGCCGAGGAAGAAGTTACGGGTGATCGACATCAGCGAGATCATGCCGAGGTCCTGGAACACCGTTGCCACGCCGAGCTCCTGCGCGTCGCGCGGGCTGCGGAAGGTGACCGGCTTGCCGTCGACCAGGATTTCGCCCTTGCTCGGCCGATAGACGCCGGACAAAACCTTGATCAGCGTCGACTTGCCGGCGCCGTTATCGCCGAGCAGGCAGTGGACCTCGCCCGGATAGACCTTGATGTCGATGTCCTGGAGGGCGCGCACCGAGCCGAAATTGACGCTGACGCCGCGCAGTTCCATTGCCGGTTCGGTCATTTGGGCCGGTTCGGTCATTTGGGCCGGCTCGGTCATTTGCCACCTCCGCGGCCGAGCGCCTTCAGCCTGATGTAGTTGTTGACCAGCACGGCCATCAGGATGACGATGCCGAGGAAGACCTTGAACCAGTCGGTGTCGATGCCGGTATAGAAGATGCCCATCTGCACC
The DNA here is from genome assembly GCF_040322615.1 of Mesorhizobium sp. M0119. Lineage (NCBI taxonomy): Bacteria > Pseudomonadati > Pseudomonadota > Alphaproteobacteria > Hyphomicrobiales > Phyllobacteriaceae > Mesorhizobium > Mesorhizobium sp. M0119. The sequence goes on along the minus strand of NZ_JAMYTU010000004.1, from coordinate 168,574 downwards.
AGCCCGAAGATCAGCGCGCCGAACAGCACGCCATAGACGGTGCCGTAGCCGCCGGTGAGCAGCACGCCGCCGATGACGGCGGCGATGATCGCCTCGAATTCCTTGAGCAGGCCGCGCGTGGTGTCGGCGGAGCCCGCCTCCATCACCTGGATGGTGGCAAGCAGCGTCGCCGCGCAGGCGGTGTAGACGAACAGGCTGATCTTGACGCGATCGACCGGCACGCCGACGTTGCGGGCTGCGATCAGGTCGCCGCCGGTGGCGAAGATCCAGTTGCCGTATTTCGTCTGGGTGAGCACGTAGCCGGCCAGCGCCGTCAGGCCGAGCCACCAGACGATCGACATCGGAATGCCGGCGACGAAGGGAATGCCGTCGCTGCGGGTGGCGATCCAGCCTTGCGCGCCCATCCAGCGGAACAGGCCGGTGAGCAGATGGCCGTTGAAAATGCCGGCCGTTGCCGGGTCCGGTACGCCTTCGAGTATGTAGGGGATCTGGGTGCGGCCGGTGACGGCGCGGGTGATGCCGATCGACAATCCGCGCAGGATATAGAGCGTGGCGAGCGTGACGATGAAGGAGGGCAGGCGCGTCTTCACCACGATCAGGCCGTTGAGATAGCCGGTGAGGATGGCAACGGCGAAGGCGCAGGCTATGCCGCCCCATAGCGGCAGGCCCCAGTACTTCACCGTCAGCCCGATGACGACACCGGCAAAGCCGACCATGGAGCCGACCGAAAGATCGAACTCGCCGGCGATGATGAGGAGTGCTGCCGCGGTGGCGACGATGCCGAGCTCCGCCGACAGCGTCAGGAATGTCATCGATCCCTGCAGCGAATAGAGGTTTGCCGCGCCCGGCAGCAGCGCAAAGATGATGATCGTCGCAAGCAGCCCACCGGCGGCACCGGCTTCCGGCCGGCGCAGCCACTGGGTCAGCTTGCCGGTGCTGGCCAGCCGCTCGTCGGCGCCGGCAGCCCGCTTCGACGTCATGCCGAAGCGGTCGGTCGCCTTCAGTTCGCCCGGAGGTATCGCCTTGTCTTCCACGACCGCCATTAGGCTCTCCAATCGCTCAATTCGCAATCTTCGAACGGATCGGGAGAGCGGCTGGCGCATTCTCCCGTTCCGTCGGAGCGCTTGCCTAGCGGATGCCCTCTTTGGCGAGCGCCAGGATCGCCTTGGCTTTTTCCGGCGAGTCTATGAACAGCGGGCCGGTATAGGCGTTGTTCTGCGGCCAGAAGCCGTGCGTCGCTTGCTCGACCAGATAGATCACCGGCAGATAGCCCATCAGATATTGCTGGGCGTCCATGCCGAAGCCCATTTCGCCGGCCACGACCGAGTCGAGAACCTCCGGGCTGATGTCGAATGTGTAGAGCTTGAGCTTGCCGAACAGTTCCTTGTCGCGGAACATCGGGATCAGCGGATTGGCGGCGGTGGCGCCGAGCGCAAAGACCGCCTGTGTGTCCGGATGCGCCGACAGATAGGCCTCGGTGCGGCGCTGGACGTCGGCGGGATCCGGCGCCACGGCCAGAACCTCGGTGCCGCCGCCGGAGGGCTTCAGCCCGTCATTGAGGCCCTGGCAGCGCTGGTCGAGGCTGACATTGCCGACCTCGTGGTTGATACAGACGACCTTGAGCGTGCCTTCCTTGGCCAGCCGCTCGCCGGCCTTCTTCCCGGAATCATATTCGGAAACGGTGCCGACATAGAGCGTCGTGCCGAGCTCGGCGCCTTCCTTTTCGCCGGAATCCAGAACCACCATCGGAATATTGGCGGCAAGCCCGGATTTGACCGATTTGCCGAGCGCATTGGCGTCGGCGATGGAGACGGCGATACCGTCCGGCTTGGTGGCGATGGCGGCGTCGAGAAGCCGGGCCTGCTCGACCACGTCGAAGACCTGCGGCGCGTAATATTCGACCTTGGCACCGGTAAGGGCGGCCGCGTCATCGACGCCGCGCTTGACCACCGACCAATAGGGATCGGACGCCGACCCATGCACTACGAAGGTGATGCGGACGTCCTTCGGATCCTTCAGGCCCGCGGCATGCGCGATACCCGTCATCAGGCCCGCCGAAACGAAGGCGCCCAATGCCACTTTCAGAAGAGTTTTCATCTTATTCTCCCATTTGTCGTTGCAGTTCCAATCCCTCTGGCGCCGTTTTCCGGCCGCGACGATCGGCTCACGTTGCGGATCGGGTGGCCGCTTTGCGGGCCTTTGCCGACGCCGATCGCTGTTCGCCCACGGTGTTGCCGCGGGCTGTTGTTGATGATCGCCCGGCCGAGAGCGCTGCGCGAAGCTCCTCGCGCAACGGCTTCATGCCGATGACGTCGATCGGCTGTGCGGCGAGCCAGTCGCGAAAGCCCTGGTCTCGGAACAGCTCGTACTCTTCGGTGCGGATATAGGCGGAGCGCGGCTCGATCAGCTCGAGTTCACCGGGCGCGTTGCAATGCAGGCAAAAGAAGGTCAGGCGCTCGCGCACACCGTCGATGAGCGCTTTGTAAGCCGGCTCGATCGGCCTGGAGCGCGGCCGGCCCCAGGTCGTCTGGATGGCGGCGTCGAAAATGGCAAAGCCGCCGGCGCGGGCCAGCGCCACGCCGCGCTGGAACGCCTCCTCGGTGACGCCGACCAGATTGTCGTTGGGGGAATAGGCGGACAGCGTCTTGGTCAGCAGCACGGGCAGTTGATATTCGAGCCCGAGCTTGATGTAGATGTTGCAGAATTCCGGCGACAATGCCGCTCCCATATGGGCGTCGAGGTGGGTGACGTCGATGCCGGCGCGATAGGCGGTGTCGATCTGGGCGCGAAGCTCGGCCTCGACCGCCTGCGGCACCGCCTTGCGGCGCGTGGTCGCCACATCGGGCCAGAAGAAGCCGAACTCGTCGGTCAGGCCGGCCGCCCGCGACGGCGCGGTCAACGGCCGCCATTTGTAGTGCTGCTTCTCGCTGTTCAGCGTCAGGTGGACGCCAAGGTCGAGGGCAGGGTTGGCGGCGGCGCTTTCGGCCATTTCGAGAAACCACGGGCATGGCACCATCACCGCGCCGGAACTGCAGACGCCCAGCCCGCTCAATTCGAGGAAGGCGCTATTGGCGCCGTGGCACATGCCGACATCGTCCTCGTGGAGCACGATCCGATTGCTGGAGCCGGCGGCGTTCACGACCGGCCGCCTTTCCGCCGGCACGCCGGTTTCGAGGGTCTTCCAAAGTGTGTCCCGTATTTCATGGAACCAACCGTTTGCCCAACTGGCCGGAATGGAACGCCGAAACCTGCCGTTCCGACAGGGCCACTTTGGCGAATTCGGATGGGTACGATTTGCCTGCCGGCTGAGACACTTAGCTGCCGATTTCCCCAATCACGGTTCAAAACCAGTCATAGGAACCGTCTTCCGGGCGCAGATGGCTTGGTCGAATAGCGGCGGAGTGGTTCTTTCAAACTGTGCCGACAAGCCTACAGCTGTCCACACCATCAAGCGACCACATTATCAAGTGACCCACACTATCAAGTGACTGGAGGCCTGTCATGTACACCGCCGGCGAAGAGGAAATCGAAGCCATTGCCAGGGTGATCCGCTCGGGCGCGCTGTTTCGTTACGGCAGGGACAGCGAATGCGACCGCTTCGAGGCCCGCTATGCGCAGCATCTTGGCGTCGAGCATTTCGCGCTGGCCGCCAGCGGCACCTATGGGCTCGCCGCCGGCCTGATCGGCCTCGGCATCGGCCCGGGGGACGAAGTGCTGGTGCCGGCGCACACCTATATGGCGACGGCGACCGCGGTGCTTTCGGTCGGCGCCATTCCAGTCATCGTCGACATCGACGAGAGCCTGACCATCGATCCCACCGCCCTGCGCGATGCCATCGGGCCGCGCACCAGGGCGGTCATCCCGGTGCATATGTGGGGCGCGGCCTGCAACATGAATGCGATCATGGACATTGCTGCCAAGCGCGGCTTGCTGGTGCTGGAGGATGTCTGCCAAGGCATCGGCGGCGGCTATGAGGGCCGCAAGCTCGGCTCGATCGGCCATGCCGGCGCCTATTCCTTCAACTACTTCAAGAACATGACCTCGGGCGAGGGCGGCGGTATCGCCACCAGCGACCCGAAAGTGGCGGAACGGGCGCGCTGCGCAATCGACCCTTGCCATTTCTACTGGCAGGGCAGAAGCGACAGCATCAAACCCTTCGCCGGCATCGGCGCGCGTGCTTCCGAACTGATGGGGGCGATGCTCAACGTCCAACTCGACCGGCTGGACGGCATCATCGAGGCGATGCGAGCCGAGAAGAAGACGGTGCTGGCCGGTACCCACCACCTTAGCAATCTTGGGCTGACGCCGTCGCCGATGAACAGCGCGGACGACGATTGTGCCGCACAGGTGATGTACCTGCTGTCGAGCGAGCAGGCGGCGCAGACTTTTTCGAAGACCATTCCGAGCGTCATTGCCGGCAAGACCGGCCGTCACAATTTCACCCAGTGGGACCAGGTGCTGATGCATGAAGGGGCGCATCACCCGGCGCTCAATCCTTACGCACTGCCCGAGAACCAGGGCCTGCGGCTGGATTATCCCGACGACCTCGGCAAGCGCTCGCTCGACATCCTCAACCGCACCGTGATGGTCGCCATGAACCCGGCGCACAGCGATACCGACATTCAGGACATGATCCACAACATCGACGCGGCGGCGCGGGTGGCGCTGGAGAATGCTTCGCTCGATGATATCGAATTGCGCAAGGCGGCACCGGTTGATCTGCAGAAGTTCGACAGTGTGAACTAGACCAGATCCGGCGCGGTTTGCTCCCCTGCGGTCGAGTTCCTTGTCCGGTGGCCGGCCGAGGATTCCGGCCGGCATAACCGGCCGCCAAAAAATCCGCGGGCCCGTGTCGGATAGGCCGGGCTCCGCTCGTCCTAGGGGGCATCGATCACCAACACGGAGGATTAACGATATGCCCGGCACCGTACGGCTGCACCGCGTTCTGACAACCAGCTCGGAGAAAGTCTACCGCGCGTTCCTTGAAGCGGATGCACTTGCGAAATGGCTTCCGCCGAACGGCTTCACCTGCACGGTTCATCACTTCGAGGCGAAAGTCGGCGGTGCGTTCAAAATGTCCTTCCGCAACTTCACCACCGGCGACAGCCACTCGTTCGGCGGCGAATATGTCGAGCTCGTGCCCAATGAGCGACTGCGTTACACCGACCGGTTCGACGACCCCAACCTGGCCGGCGAGATCGAGGTGACCGTGACATTGAAGAAAGTGTCGGTCGGCACCGAAGTGAATATCACGCAGGCAGGTATCCCAGACGCCATCCCGGTTGAGGCCTGCTATCTCGGCTGGCAGGAGTCGCTGCGAAATCTGGCGAAGCTCGTTGAACCCGAGATCAACCAGTAAGGTAAAGCGCTGCGCTGGCGGGTTGGCGTCGCTAACCGGAAACCCAGGGATGACGCCGGTCTTCCCACCCAACATGCGCCGGGGCCGGAAAGGCGGGATCGGCGAAGCAGCCGACCGCGACGGCGATCCATTCAGGCTTTCGCTCGGGCTCCCAGAAGACGCTCGAGCCGCAGCCCGGGCAGAAATGGAAAGTGACATGGTGGCCGCTCCGAGCTGATCGCCTGTAGGTACTGGCGTCGCCTTCGGCTTCTACCTTGTCGCGCGCAAAGAAGGCGGCGACGCCGTATGTGCTGCCGGTCCGTTTCTGGCAGTCGAGGCAGTGGCACTGTGCGACCAGCTGCGGCTCTCCGTTACAGGAGATCCTCAGTTGCCCGCAGGCACAGGATGCGGTTCTCATGGCAATCCTCATGGTTCAGATGAATGCGTTGCCCGCCAATACCGGCGGTGGGCATGCTTCTGGTTTTCGGGGAGGTTCGGCCTTGGGAAGCGCGCTTTGCGCGAACGCCGAAAACAAGGACCGACGCCCCATATTCCTAATCACTGCGGGCGACCGACTCAACCCCGCGGTGAACGAGATGGAGAGCCTGGCTCTAGCTTCTATCCAATCTTAGGAACGCGGCGCGCAACGCCAGAACGGCGCGCAGGATCTGACGTTCGTCCATCGCCGCATAGCCGAGCAGCAGGCCGTGCTCGGGCTCAGTGGAATGATAGTTGATGGAGATGCCCTGAACGTCGAGCCCCTCCTTGAGGGCGGCGGCGACCACGTCGCTGTCCTTATAGGGCCTGACGAAGCTCGCCAGCAGCTGCATGCCGGAATCGTTTTCCGTGACGATCAGCCATTCGGCCAGATGCTCCTGGCACAGCTTGACGAAGTTCGCCTGCCGGCGCGCGTAGAGCCGGCGCATGCGCTTGAGGTGCGTGGCGAAATAGCCCTGCATGATGAAGTCGTTGACCGTTGCCTGCAGGATCAGCGGCGCGAACTGGCCGGTGATGCTCACCGCCCGGTCGAACGGAACCGACAATTCGCGCGGCACGATCAGATAACCGATGCGCAGCGCCGGGATCAGCGTCTTGCCGAAGCTGCCGATATAGACGACGCGGTCGGCATGATCGAGCCCGCGCAGGGCCGGCACCGGCCGGCCGCGGAACCGGTATTCGCCGTCATAGTCATCCTCGACGATCCAGGCGCCGTTGCGTTCGGCGATGTCGAGCAACTGCAATCGCTCCTCGATGCGCATGATTGTGCCGAACGGCCATTGGCAGGATGGCGTCACATAGATCAGCCGCGGCGGCGGCAGCTCCGGATCGGCAAGATGCCAGCCGCGCCGGTCGACCTTCAACGGTGCCAGCCTGGCGCCGCTGGCGAGAAAGGCGCTCTTGGCGCCGAGATAGCCGGGCTCCTCCATCCAGACATGGTCGCCTTCGTCCATCAGCACGCGCGAGACGAGATCGAGTGCTGCCTGCGCGCCGGTGACGATGATCACCTGGTCGGCGGTGCAGCTGATGCCGCGCGACAGGCCGATGGTCGAGGCAATGGCCTGACGCAGGCCGGGGTGGCCGGCAAAGGAGAGATAACCAAGCAGGCTCTCGTCGCGGCTGCGTGCATTGCGCACCAGAAGGCTTGACCAGATGGTGAACGGAAACGACGCCGTTTCAGGCACGCCGGGATGGAAATTGATGACGCCGGCATTACGCGGCGGTTGCGGGCCGTTGACGATGGTCTGGCCACGCCGCGACAGCTTTTGCGGCGCTGCCAGTCCGGCGCGCAGGGATGCCAAGGGGCGGTTCTGCTGGATCGGCGCCACCCAGGTGCCCGATCCGGCGCGCGCCTCGATAAAACCTTCGGCAAGGAGCTGGTCATAGGCGGCGATGACCGTGTTGCGCCCGACCTTCAGATCTTCGGCCAGCGAGCGCGTCGACGGCAGCAGCGTGTTCTGCGGGATCTGGCCGTCAAGGATGAAGCGTCGCAAGGCGCCGTAGATCTGACGATGCATCGGTTCTTCCGAAGCGCGGTCGACCGACATGATGTCGAGGGAAAGGCGCATGTGGTCGGCCACGGCACTATCCCCCGACGAACCGGGCGGCGCGGGCGATCTTTTCCTCGTTGAGCCGGCAGACGGTGTCGAGCACCAGTCGCCTGGTTTCGGGGCGGATCTCGCGGCTGTTCTTCAGCGCGCGATGCACGGTGGCGGCGCCAAGTTCCGCCTTCTCGGCAATCTCGCGGATGGTGCAAAGCCGTTCCATGCCAAGCGCAGCTTCGAAAGCCATGTCGCTCCTCCTCGGTTGCATCAAGGCACGGCTTCCGGTCGGCCTCAAGCTTGAAAGTCGGGGTTTGCAATCCAGAGCCGGGATTCTGTGATCCGCGCCGCGCAGGGAGCAAGGCGGCGCGGATCGCCGGGCGCTTTCGCGTCGCTAACCCCATCGAGGCGCGCGCCCATTATGTTCCCCTGGCTCGCAATGCGGGCCGGTCAGTTTACCTGCCGCGTCGCCACTTCGAAGCCGGCCTCGCGGGCAGTGGCGAGCAGCGAGAAATAGCCCTTGCTGGCATAGGTCAGCGGATGCGCCTTGGCCGGATCCTGCTCGGCCTCGACAACGAGCCAACCTTCATAGCCGCGCGCGGCGAGGGGCTTCAGCAATGACAGGAAATCGACCGAGCCGTCGCCGGGCACGGTAAAAATGCCGTCGATTACCGCCGCCATGAAGCTCATGTCCTCGCGGCGTGCCCGTTCCAGCATCGCCCTGCGAACATCCTTGCAATGGAAATGCACGATGCGGTCGAGATGCCGTTGCAACAGCGATTGCGGGTCGCCGCCCGAAAACAGGCAGTGGCCGGTATCGAACAACAGGCCGACGCTTCGGCCCGTCGCCGCCATCAGCCTGTCGACTTCATCGTCCGTCTCGACGATGGTGCCCATGTGGTGGTGGAAGGCCATGCCGACCCCGAATGCAGCCATGCGGTCGGCGAGGGCGGTCAGTTTCTTGCCATAGGACGGCCAGTCCCTGTCGGCGAGGCGCGGACGCTCGGAGATCGGTGCGAAAATGCCGTCATGGCGACCGCGCGAGGTGTCGGCGTAGACGACGATCCTGGCGCCAAGGTCTCGCAACAGCTGAAGATGTGGGGTGATCGCCGCGAATTCCTCGTCGACCGTGCGGTCGAGAATGCGGCCATCATACCAGCCGGAGACGAGTTCCAGGCCATAGGAAGACAGGAGCGGCCCAAGCACTTCAGCCTGGCGCGGAAATTTGCCACCGAGTTCGGTGCCGCGGTAGCCGGCCAGCGCCGTTTCCGACAGGCAGGTCTCCAAGGACGTATCCCCGCCAAGCGCCGGAACGTCGTCATTGCTCCAGGTGATGGGATTGATGCCGATCTTGACCGTCATGACGCCAGGCTTTTGCGGGCTTGGGAAGACAAGCCGAGCCTGCAGACTGGCGACAAAGAGGCCCTGTCACTAGGTCCAGTTCAGCCGAATTTGGCAGAACCAATTAATGGCGGTGAAAGTCTCATATTTTGGTACTCAACGACAACAGCCGCTCTCGGTGGAAAGGCCACCTATTGGAAGCGCAAACCTGAGATCTCTCTTCAATTGCAGCACCAGCCTTCACACCGCGCTAACCGACCCATGTCAGCGTAGCTCAAGGAACTGCAATTCGGGGCCACAATGCGCATAGCAATCTATCGGGCGATCTTGATCTTGACCGTAATCGCGATTTTTACTGTCCGATGGTCATCCGGGGGCGAAGTTGACCATCACCTGATAGCATTGATACCAATCATGCTGCTGGCTGTTGGTCCCTATTTTTATGGTGCTCACCTGGCCGATCGAGACCACATGGAGAACCCGGACAAATTCAGAAAGTTCACAGGACTTAGCAACCTCCCGATCATTCAAGCACTGTTTCGGGCATCGCAGGCGGGAGACCGTGCTGCAACGTGGTCATTGGTTGCGATTTTTGGTGCTCCTTTCCTGTTCGGGCTGGTTGTGACAGCGCCCGCTATTGGCAGACGGCTCTTGAACTAAGCCGCCATTCGTCGTGCGAGAGAGAAGGTCGCCAATGGGTGGAGGCGGACCTCGCTCCATGAGCACATTCTCGAAACGAATCGCTCAGCATCGGTGAGTTATGAATCGCATTTTCAATCGAGTAGGTGATCGATGAGGAGCTCTCAAATGGAAAAATACGTCTGGGCCTCGATCCTATATTACACCGTGGTCGTGGTTGCATCTGTGCTTCTTATGGCCGCTTACATGGGTGATCTTGGTGGTCTGTGGGGTCTGCTGCTTGCACTGTTCGGGTATATTGCCCTGATCATAGCTCTTAAAATATGGCGGCGCAGAAGACATCCACGAAGCCTCTATCAGATAGAATTGGCCAAACACCGACTGGATAACTAGTCACCGGATTCTGACCAATTCATGGGGCGGATTCTTTTGACGAGAGTGGCAACGTCTGCAATGGGTCGGTTCCAGCCATTCCCGACGGACACCAAGCGTCAGATTTGACTACTAATCTTCCTTTGGGCGGCCAAAAAGGACGCGCAGTTCATCTTTGGCGTCCTCCAGCACTTTCTTCTGCGCCGCCGGCAGGTTCTTGCCGGCGCGGTTGATGTAGAAATTCAGCATCGACATGGCGGATTGAAACGGCCCTGCCTTGCGTCGGTCGCTGTGCTCGGCCGAGCGCTTCAACGAGGCGGCGATCTTCTTGGGATCGTGGGATTCGAAGATGTGTTCCTCGAGGTCCAGCGCGTCGCTATGCTCGGTGACGTCGGCGGACCATTTCCGTTGCGCGGTCATGGCAAACTCCTTCCACTAGGTCGTTGCCGGGAAAACGCCTTATGGCGCACCCCTGTTCCACTTCGGCCCGAATCCCTGGAGCCACGGATTTGCCAGTCGTGGCGCTGCTCGGCGATGCGAATGCGCCGATAGTGGTCAGAACCGCCGATTCAAGAACTGCGGACAGGAAACGCTCTTGACCCCAATCGTCTCAAGCCAGGCAGAAAGTTCCGGCATCGACAGTGCCTATGCCTGGATACGGCTGGGCATCTCGATGCTGCTGGCAACGATCGGCGGGGTCGGCATGTGGGCGGTGGTCGTGGTGCTGCCTGCCGTGCAGGCAGAATTCGGCGTCGATCGCGCCGCTGCCTCGATGCCCTACACCGCGACCATGGTCGGCTTTGCCGCCGGCAATGTGCTGTTCGGCCGCGCCATCGACCGCATGGGGTATTGGATCCCGGCGCTGATTGCCGCGATTACACTTGGCGCCGGCTTCCTGCTGGCGTCGTTGACCAGTTCGATCCTGCAGTTCACCCTCGCCCAGGGCCTGTTGATCGGCGTTGGCTCGTCGGCGATCTTCGGGCCGCTGATCGCCGACATCTCGCACTGGTTCAACCGGCGCCGCGGCGTCGCGGTGACGGCTGCCGCATCCGGCAACTATCTCGCCGGAGCGATTTGGCCGACGGCGATGCCCTATGTCATGCAGGCGCAAGGCTGGCGCTTCACCTATGCCGCGATCGGCGCCGTCTGCCTGGTCACCATGGTGCCGCTGATCCTGCTGCTCCGGCGCGGCGCACCGCCCCAGGCGGCTCCGGGATCGCCGGGCAGCCGCGTGGTGCAGCCGATCTCACTGTCGCCGGCGGCCTTGCAGGCGCTGCTCATCGTCGCCGGGCTCGGCTGCTGCGTGGCGATGTCGATGCCGCAAGTCCATATCGTCGCCTATTGCATGGATCTCGGCTACGGCGTGGCGCATGGCGCCGATATGCTGTCGATCATGCTGGCGGCGGGCGTCGTCAGCCGGCTTGGCTCGGGTTTCCTTGCCGATCGCATCGGCGGCGTGAAAACCCTGCTGATCGGCTCGGTGCTGCAATGCCTGTCGCTGTTGTTCTATATCCCGTTCGACGGGCTTGCCTCGCTTTATGTCGTCTCGCTGGTCTTCGGCCTGTCGCAAGGCGGCATCGTGCCCTGTTATGCGATCATCGTGCGCGAATATATGCCAGCCAAGGAGGCTGGCCAGCGCGTCGGCATCGTCATGATGGCGACCATCTTCGGCATGGCGATTGGCGGCTGGATGTCGGGCTGGATCTATGATCTGACCGGCTCCTATGCCGCCGCCTTCCTCAACGGCATTGCCTGGAACCTGCTGAATTTTTTGGCCATGGTGCTGCTGCTGTGGAAGGCCCGGCGCAGCGCTGCTGTGGCGGCCTGAAGCACAGCGGTACGGACACAGTCTCTCCGGCCGTCGCTTGACAACAGCCGAAGGCTGCGCGACGCCAGACAAGGTGTGGCAACGGGCCAGTTTGGCATGGCAGCAGTTTCAAAAACGCTGAACATCGTTTCACGGTCGCGTCTGGGCGGTTGCCCGGCGTCCGGACGAGTACGGTGATCAAGCCGCGCTCGCGCCGCGGCGGCGGCCGCCCGACCATCGCCGATGTCGCCCGCAAGGCCGGCGTCGGCGCCATTACCGTATCGCGCGCATTGCGTGAGCCGGGGCGTGTCTCGGAAGATCTGCGCCGCCAGATCGAGTCGGCCGTGAACGAGCTCGGCTATGTGCCCGACCCGAATGCGCGGGCGCTGGCTTCGGCGCGCGCCGAGGTCTTTGGCGTTCTGGTGCCGTCGCTTACCAACAACGTCTTTGCCGAAGTGGTGCGCGGCATCTACGACAGCCTGTCCGACGGCCCTTTCCGGATTCAGCTCGGCAACACCCACTATTCCGGCCTCGAGGAAGAGCGGCTGCTGCAGGTGTTTGGCCCGCAACGCCCGGCGGCGCTGATCGTGGCCGGCATCGACCAGACGCCGGCCTCGCGAAAACTGCTGGAAACGGCAGGCTGTCCGGTGGTGCAGGTGATGGAGACCGGGCCCGATCCGGTCGACATGATGGTCGGTTTCTCACATTTCGAGGGCGGCAAGGCGGCTGCGGAACATCTGATCGAGGCAGGCTATCGCCGGATCGGCTTTATCGGTGCGCGCATGGATCCGCGTTCGCAGCGGCGGCTTGCCGGCTATCGCGCGGCGATGGAGGCGGCCGGCCTGTTCGATGCGCGGCTTACCACCACCACGCCGGTGCCCTCCAGCGTCACCCTCGGCCGCGAATTGTTCCGCGACGCGCTGGCCAAGATGCCGAGCCTCGACGGCGTGTTCTGCAACAATGACGATATCGCCCTCGGGGTGCTGTTCGAATGCCATCGCGCTTCGATCGCCGTGCCGAAGACGATCGGCATCGTCGGCTTCAACGATCTCGACATGATGGAGGTGGCCTTTCCGTCGGTCACCAGCGTTCGGACCTACCGCTACGAGATCGGCCGGCGGGCGGTCGCCATGGCGCTTGCGGCTATCGAAGGCAACAGGCCAGAGCAGCGGGTCGTCGACCTTGGCTTCGAACTCAAGCGACGTGAGAGCACGGCGCGCTGAAGCGAGCCTCGACGCAATGGCGCTTTACACTACGTCATGGTAGCGCTACCAGTTGTCGCCGGGCGGTACTTCGCTCAGAAGATGGGGGCTGTTTATTATACATAAGCGACAGCTCATGCTTGTTTATTATGTATAATATGATAGTTTTTGTGGGACTAGCCGGACAGCAAAGGAGGGGATCGGGTCGGCATTCGGCCACCTGAACGCGCGACGGGTACGGCGGGAGGTGCCGGGCCGGAAACGCGCAAATTCATCGGCGTAACAACAAACAAACTGCAACTGGGAGGAATATCGATGATCAAGTCACTCGTTGGCGGTATCGTTGCCGCCACTGCTTTCGTCATGCTGAGCTCGTCGGCGATCGCCGATCCTGAAATCGTCAAGGGGCCATCGGCCGAGCCTGACTGCTTCGCGCCCTGGTCGGCCGATACGCAGTTCTTCAAGTTCCCCAAGAAAGATGGCCCGTACCGCATCGCTCTGGCCAACGGCTATATCGCCAACACATGGCGCATCCAGATGGTGCAGACGGCGAAGGCCTATGCAGCGCAGCCGGCGGTCGCGGCCAAGCTCAAGGAATTCAAAGTGGTCTCGACCGGCGAGGACGTGCCGGCCCAGATTTCGGCAATCAATAATTTCATCGATTCCGGCTATGACGCGATTGTCGTCAACGCCCAGAACCCGACCGCGTTCGGCCCGGTCATCAAGCGGGCCAAGGAAGCCGGTGTGGTGCTGGTCGCTTTCGACAACATCCTCGACACCAAGGATGCCATCAACGTCAATGTCGACCAGAAGGGCCTTGGCGAATTGTGGGCCAACTGGCTGGTCAAGCACGTGCCGAACGGCGGCAAGGTGCTGGAAGTGCGCGGCGTCGCCGGCACGTCCGTCGACACCGATCGCCACAACGGCATCCACGAGGTTCTCGACGCTTCCGGCAAGAAATGGGACGTCACCGAGGTCGTCGGCAAGTGGGATGACGGCGTTGCGCAAAAGGCTACGGCCGATGCCATTGCCACCAACGGCCCCTTCGACGGCATTACCGGACAGGGCGGCGATACCGGCATCGTGCAGGCGATGATCGATGCCAAGCATCCGTTCGTGCCGTTCGGCGGCGAGACGGAGAACGGCTTCCGCAAATTCTGCGCCAAGTTCGCCGCTGACGGCCTGAAATGCTCGTCGGCCGGTACCGGCCCGGCGCAGGTCGCGGTTGCCATCAAGACGGCGATTGCAGCACTTGAAGGCCAGGTCGTGCCGCAAGCGGTCAAGCTGCCGCTGGCGATCGTCGAGGATCCGAACTTCAAGGCAGGCCAGGACTACTTCCCCGACCAATCCGACAATTTCTTCGTCGGCAATTCCTTCCCGACCTGCGGCATCAATTTCACGGCGCAGGAAATCATGGGCCAGAGCAAGGAAAACCAGTAAACTCCGACAGCCCGACGCCGCGGGAGATCCCGCGGCGTCGGCGCTCGACATCCTGATTGCCAAGCGCCTGGGGAGGGCCGATGGACGGTGCGGTTCCGCTCTTCCGCATGGAAGGCATATCCAAGCGCTATGGCGGCGTGCGGGCGCTGGAGAAGGCCGAACTGTCGGTCACTCCAGGCAGCATCCACGCCATTCTCGGCGAGAACGGCGCCGGCAAATCGACGCTGATCAAGGTCATGGCGGGGGTTGTTGCGCCCGACGAGGGCCGCATGATGCTGGACGGAAGCGAAGTTACCTTCGTTTCGCCGGCCGCCGCCAACCAGGCCGGCATCGTCTGCATCTTCCAGGAGCTGTCGCTCGTCCCCGAACTCAGCGTTGCCGACAACATCGTCATTTCCGATCCGCCGAAGCGTTTCGGCATGATCGACCGCAAGGCGCAGCGCCGCATCGCCGAAGAAGCCCTTGCTCGCGCCGGCGCCTCCGATATCCATCCGCTGGCGCTGGTCAAGGATCTTCCTCTTTCAAGAAGGCAGATGGTCGAGATCGCCAAGGCACTGGCGCGCAAGCCACGCATCCTGATCCTGGACGAGGCGACCTCGGCGCTGACCGCGGCTGACGTCGCCAGGGTTTTTGCCGTGTTGAAGCGGCTGCGTTCGGAAGGGCTGGCGCTGCTCTATATATCGCACCGCATGAACGAGATCGCCGAGCTGGCCGACCAGTGCACGGTGTTCCGCAATGGCCGCAATGTCGCCAGCTACGCGGCCGGTACAAAAAGCGACAACGAGGTCGTCGAGCTGATGATCGGGCGCGAATACAGCCACATCTTTCCGCCCAAGCCCGCGCGGGCGGCTGCCGCAGCCACGCCGGTTCTCGAGGCGCGCAGCCTGTCCTGGACGGATCGGCTGCACGATGTCTCGCTATCGGTCGGGGCGGGCGAGGTGGTCGGGCTTGGCGGCCTCGACGGCCAGGGCCAGCGCGAATTGCTGCTCGCCTTCTTCGGTGTGCTGCGTGGCCTGTCGGGCCAGATCCTGATCGACGGCAGGCCGGTGGCGATCGCCAGCCCGGCCGCGGCGCGCGATGACCGGATCGGCATGGCGCTGATCCCGGAGGACCGCAAGACCGAGGGGCTGATGCTGCCGATGACGGTGCGCGAAAACCTCTCATTCGCTGCCCTCGACCGGCTGTCCAGGGCCGGCATCATCGATCGCGCCGCCGAGCAGCGGCTGATCGACGATATGGTGGGTCTCCTGGCGATCAAGACCGCCGGCCTCGACATTCCGGTCGGCGCGCTATCCGGTGGCAACCAGCAGAAGGTCGTCATCGCCAAATGGCTGATGCGGCAGCCGCGCATCATCCTGCTCAACGATCCGACGCGCGGCATCGATGTCGGCACCAAGCAGGAGCTTTACCAGTTGATGCGCAAGCTTGCCGACCAGGGTGCGGCGATCCTCTTCTATTCGACCGACTATGACGAGCTGATCGGCTGCTGCGACCGCGTGCTGGTGCTCTATGACGGCGCGGTCAAGCGCGAACTGGTCGGCGCCGAAATCACCGAGCGGGCGCTGATCGCCAGCGCGCTCAACATTCACGAAGAGATGCCAAAGCAAGGAGCGGACGCGTGAAGGATTGGCGCTACTGGCTTGCCGAACAGCGCGGAACGCTACTGGCGTTCGGCATCTTCGTCGTCATGTTCGTCATCTACACCTCGAACCATCCGGCGGGCTTCACCGCCAACGTCGTGCAGACGGCCTCGAACAAGGGCGTGCTGCTCGCCTTCGTCGCCATGGCGCAAACGCTGGTGGTGATCACCGCCGGCATCGATCTCTCGGTCGGGATGATCTTCACCCTGACCAACTGCCTGGCGTCGTGGCTGGTCGTCGGCACCGGCATCGAGACCGCCGTCGGCGTCATCGCCGTGCTCGGCACCGGGCTGCTGTGCGGGGCAATCAACGGCGCCATCGTCATCTATGGACGCCTGCAGCCGATCGTCGCCACTATCGCCACCGGTGCGGTCTATTTCGGCATTGCGCTGCTGCTGCGGCCGTTTCCGGGCGGCTCGGTCAATGAGGGGCTCGCCGATGCGCTGACCGGGCGCCTGTTTGGTATTGTGCCGGCGAGCCTGGTGGCGCTGCTGGCGGTCGTGCTTGTCGTCTGGGTGCCGTTCAGCCGGTCGGTGCTCGGCCGCGCCGCCTATGCGGCCGGCTCCTCGGAGATGGCGGCCTACATGTCCGGCGTGCCGATCCGGCGTGGAAAGTTCGCCGCCTATGCGCTTGCCGGTCTGCTTGCCGCGATCGGCGGGCTGTTCCTGACGTTCTTCACCTATACCGGTGATGCGGCCTATGCCAGCGGCAACGCCTATACGCTGTTTTCGATTGCCGCGGTCGTGCTTGGCGGCGTGTCGCTGTTCGGCGGCAAGGGCAGCGCCATCGGCGCGATCTTCGGCGCGCTTGCCTTCCGCACCATCGGCGACCTGCTGTTCGTCTTCGATTTCGATCCGCTCTGGCAGCCCCTGTTCCAGGGCGTCATTCTGCTGATCGCGGTCAGCCTCGGCGCCTTCGCCCTGTTTCGGGTCCGCAACCGGCTGGAGTGGTTCCTGTGAGCGAAACGACTGTGAGTGGTCTCGCCGGCCGCATGCCGAAATTCCTCCGCCGCGCCGACCCGGCGGTGCTGACGGCGTTCGCCTGTATCGTGCTGCTGCTGTTCCTCGGCAGCCTCTATTCGCGCAGCTTCCTGTCGCCTGAATACCTTTTGCAGCAGCTCAAGGTGGCGTCGTTTCTCGGCGTCATCGCGACCGGCATGATGCTGGTCATCCTGCTCGGCCAGATCGACCTGTCGGTGCCCTGGTCGGTGGCGGCCGGCGCGATGATGGCCTGTGCCGCGGCCGCATACGGCCCGGTCGGCGTGGCGCTTGCCATTCCGTTCGGCATCTTCTGCGGTGTTCTGATCGGCATCGTCAACGGCATCGGCGTCGCCTATCTGCGCATTCCCTCGATGATCATCACGCTTGCCACCAACGCCGTCGCGCAGGGGCTGATGGTGGTCTACACGGGCGGTTTCTCGCCGCAGGATTCGGCGACCGGTGCGATGCGCTATCTGGCGACCGGCTTTGCCGTTCCTGCCGTGCCCAACGCCGTCCTCATCTGGGCGCTGATCGGCGCCGCAATGGTGTTCGTGCTGACCCGCACCGGCTTCGGCCGCACCGTCTACGGCATCGGCAATCGCGAGCGCGCAGCCTATCTTTCCGGCATCGATACAAGGCGCGTAGTGATGATCGCCTTTGCGGTTTCGGGCGGGCTCTCCGCCTTCGGCGGCGTGCTGTTGGCCGGCTATGCCTCCAAGGCGGCACAGTCGATGGGCGATGCCTATCTGCTGCCGTCGATCGCCGCGGTGGTGCTCGGCGGCACCTCGATCCTCGGTGGGCGCGGCTCCTATCTCGGCACAGTCGCCGGGGTAATCCTGATCACGCTTCTGCAGTCCATTCTCTCTGTCATGCAGATGCCGGAGGCGGGACGGCAGATCATCTACGGCGTCGTCATCGTCGCCATGCTGCTGCTCTATGGCCGCGCGCCGGCAAGCCGCTGACCTGCATGACCGGTAAAGACGTGGCATATAAGCCGGCGAGCACTGTTCGAACGGTACCCGCCATCGTGGTGATGGGCGTTGCCGGTTGCGGCAAGTCGGTTGTCGGCGAAGCGCTTGCAGCGGCATTGGGCGCCGTCTTTATCGAAGGCGACAGGCTGCATCCGCCCGAAAACGTCGCACGCATGGCGAGCGGCCAGCCGCTCACCGACGCGCTGCGCGAAGGCTGGCTCGACGCGATCGGCCAGCGAATGGCCGCGTCGGTCGCAAGCGGGCAAGGTGTGGTCGCCGCCTGCTCAGCGCTGAAACGCAGCTATCGTGATCGCCTGCGCGGCTTTTGCGCGGATATCGTTTTCGTTTACCTGGAGATCGACCCGGCAACAGCAAAACAGCGCGTCGGCAATCGCAAGGGTCATTTCATGCCGGCAAGCCTGGTCGACAGCCAGTTCGCCACGCTTGAGGCGCCAGCGGCGGACGAGGCGGCAATGACCCTGGATGGCACGCGTCGGGTCGCCGACACCGTCGCGACCGCCTTGAGCTCGCTCGCGCGCTAGAGTGGTTCATCGTTTCACGGAAACGCCGAACCGCTCTATCTCTTTGTTTTTGCGCAATTCCGGACGGAAAACCGTTTCACACTTTTCCTGGAATTGCTCTAGATTTGCGACGTCAGCTCGACCGGGAAATCGTCATTGTCGGCGTCGCGCATGGCCGCGAGGCTGCGGTTGTCGAGCACCTCGGCGATTGCCTGACGGACCTCCAGCATCATGTGCCGGACCTGGCAGGTCGCCTCGTCGCAATCCTCACAGCGCTGGTATTGCGTGCGGCTGGCGCAAGGGATCGGCGCCAGCGGCCCGTCGAGGACGCGCACGACATGGCCGATCTTGATCTCGGAGGCTGGCCGGGCGAGGCGGTAGCCGCCTTCCTTGCCCTTGCGGCTCTGGACGAAGCCGGCGTTGCGCAACTCGCCCAGGATGGCATCCAGAAATTTCTTGGGGATGTTGTTGGCGACCGCAATGTCGTTGACGAATGCGAGCTGGCCGACTGGCAGGCCTGACAGATGCACGAGGGCCTTGAGGCCGTATTTGCCTTTTTTGGTAAGCATGCCCGAGTCAACCCATAAAGCCCCAACCACCCGCATCTGGCGGCTGTTTGTGTGCAAATAATGACGGTTTGGCCGTACGATGCCGTTCGTGCAGACAGGCCACCCGACGACATATTGCGCGCAAACGCGTTGATTCTTCGTAACGTTTTGGCGGGCGGGCGGTCCGGAACGTGCGGAAACTGCAATTTCGGCGGGCAAATGAAGAAAAGCCGGCAAACGCCGGCTTTCAATCAGTTCGCGAGGTTGGCGACGTCAGCGGCTGCCGTAGGTCTGGTCGAGCAGGCTGCCCGCTGCAAAATGCTCGGCCTGAACCTTGGCCCAGCCGCCGAAGACGTCCTCCACCGTCAGCAGGCGGACATTGGGAAACTCGGCCTTGTATTTGGCGGCGACCGCCGGGTCGCGTGCCCGCAGGCCGTTGCGGGCGGCGATGTCCTGGCCCTCCGGCGTATAGAGGAAGTCGAGATAGGTCTTGGCGAGGTCGCGTGTGCCGTGCTCGTCGGCGACCGTGTCGACGATCGCCACCGGAAACTCGGCCAACAGGCTGACCGAGGGCGTTACCTGCTCGAATTTGTCCTCGCCATACTCCTTGCGGACGCCGCGCGTTTCCGACTCGAAGGTGATCAGCACGTCGCCGATCTCGCGCTGCACGAAAGTGGTGGTCGCAGCGCGTCCGCCGCTGTCGAAGACCGGCACGTTGTTAAACAGCTTTGTCACAAACTCCTTCACCTTGGCATCGTCGCCCTTGAAGGCTTCCTTGGCGTAGGCGGTGGCCGCGAGGTAGGTGTAGCGCGCATTGCCCGATGTTTTCGGATTGGGGAAGATCACCTGGACGTCGTCGCGCACGAGATCGTTCCAATCCTTGATGTGCTTCGGATTGCCGGCGCGCACCAGGAAGGACGGCAGCGAATAGAAGGGCGAGGCGTTGTCCGGAAAGTCCTTCTGCCAGTCGGCGGAGATGAGGCCCTTCTTGACCAGGAAGTCGATGTCGATGACCTGGTTGAACGTGACCACGTCGGCGCCGAGGCCTTCGGCAATGGCGCGTGCCTGCGCAGACGTCCCGGCATGCGACTGATCGATGGTGACGCCTGGGTGCGCGGCGACGAACGCCTTGTTGACCTGTGCAAACAGTTCGCGGCCGACATCGTAAGAAGCGTTCAGCAATTTGTCGGCCGACCAGGCTTGGGAGGATGCGAGGAACAGGCCGGCCAACGTGGCGACGCCAAGCAAAAATCGCTTCATAAAAACAGGGCTCCTTGAAACACCGTACATCGAATGGAATGCCGAAGAATAGTCGGGCAGTGCTCGACGCGACGAGGCATGCCGGTCGGATCTATGGCCTGGCTGCGAGAAAAGTATTGCTGAAATGGCCCATTACTGGAATTTTCTTCCAAGCGGCCGCATTTCGACGCGTTCTGCCGCCCCCGGTCGTTTCCACACTTCCCTGGTCAGGCTGCGAAATAGATACACATTGTGTATGCGAATGTGCTACAGGTAGGAGAGAGGAGCCCTTATGACAAAGACTACACCAGAGACCCATGCCAAGCCTGTCAATCTCCGCATCCGAGAGGATGTGCGTGTTCTGATTGATCGCGCCGCGAAAATGCGCGGGAAAACCCGTTCCGAGTTTATGATCGATGCCGCCTACCGTGCGGCCGAAGACACGCTGCTCGACCAAGCGCTGATCAAGGTCGATCCCGAGAGTTACCAGCATTATCTCGGCATTCTTGATGCGCCACCGAGCGGTGAAGGTTTTGCACGCCTGATGAATGCGCCCAAGCCCTGGCAGGACTAATGCTGTCGGCGCCCACGCCCCTTGCCGACAACCACGATCTCGAACTTTTCCAATGCGGGACCGATAACCTGGATCAATGGCTTCGTCGCAGGGCGCGGATCAACCAGATCAGCGGCGCCTCGCGTACGTATGTCGTGACGGAAGGCGTGCGCGTTGTCGGCTATTACTGTCTCTCCTCGGGTGGGCTTGATCTTGCGGAAGCTCCAGGCGCCATTCGCCGCAACATGCCGGATCCTGTTCCGATGGTCGTACTCGGGCGTCTCGCCGTGGACGCAAGCTGGCAAGGGAAGGGACTAGGCGCAGCGCTGTTGCAAGATGCCGTTCTGCGCACCGGTCATGCCGCGACGATCCTCGGGATTCGCGGCATTTTTGTTCATGCCATATCGGCTGAAGCGAAAGCTTTCTATGAGCACTACGGCTTTTCGGCTTCCCCGAAGAATCCGATGACCCTTGTGCTTTCGCTAAAGGCGCGTTGAAGGCGATGTCGCTCTGCATGAAAGCGCGACCGCATTTCGGATCCACAATTGCCTTGTAGCTAAGCAGCCGGAAAAAGCTTCCACCGCCGCGGCCTAAAAGCCACTCGACTTTTCTGCGCCGCCGGATGATCGACGGGCAATTCGATCTCGACCCGCTGCCGCTCGCCGCCGATTTCGAGCTCGACCCGCCTGGTGCCGGCGACGCGGCGGCTGGCGGCGACCGTGCCGGCGATGCAGCCGTTGCATTCTTCCACCAGATCGACGTCGTGCGGGCGAAAGAACAGCGTCGCTTCGCCTTGCGGTGCGTGCGGCGCGGAAAGCCCGATCGGCCGGTCGGCGATCCAGACCTGGCCGTCCTCGACCTTGACGGGAAGCGAGCTCGATTCGCCGATGAAGCCGTAGACGAAGGGCGAGTTCGGCGTGTCGTAGATCTCGTCGGCGGTGCCGACCTGCTCGATGCGGCCCTGGCTCATCACCACGACGCGGTCGGCAAGCTCCAGCGCCTCTTCCTGGTCATGGGTGACGAAGACCGTGGTGTGGCCGGTGGCGTCGTGGATGTCGCGCAGCCAGCGGCGCAGTTCGCGGCGCACCTGCGCGTCGAGCGCGCCGAACGGCTCGTCGAGCAAAAGCACGGCTGGTTCGATCGCCATGGCGCGGGCCAGCGCCACCCGCTGGCGCTGGCCGCCCGAAAGTTGCGCCGGATAGCGTTTTTCCAGACCGGAAAGCTGAACGAGGTTGAGGAGTTCCGAGGCGCGGCGGCGGATTTCCTTCGCCGACGGGCGTGACGGCCCGTGCCGGACCTTGAGTCCGAAGCCGATATTGTCGGCGACCGTCATATGGCGAAACAGCGCGTAGTGCTGGAAGACGAAGCCGACATTGCGCTCCTGGATCGACTTTTGCGAAGCATCCTCTTCGCCGAAGAAGATCTTTCCGCGGGTCGGCCGCTCCAACCCGGCAATCAGCCTGAGCAGCGTCGTCTTGCCGGAACCGGAAGGTCCCAGCAGAGCGATCAGTTCTCCCGACTTGATGTCGAGCGAAACGTCGTGGAGGGCCGGAAACCGCTCAAACTCCTTGCGCACGTTGGCAACGCGAACTTCCATGCAAATCCCTTTTGTAGTTGATGCATGTCGTTATCCCAAAACCGGTTCCCAGTTTTGGGCGACATGCATTTTGTCAGTGTCCGCGCGTCGCGGCGATCTCGGCGCCGTAGCGCATCTCGAGAAGTGTTTTCAAGACCAGCGTGACGAGCGCCAGGCCGGCAAGCAGCGAAGCGACGGCAAAGGCGGCGGCGGCATTGTACTCGTTATAAAGGATTTCGACATGCAGTGGCATGGTGTTGGTCAGCCCGCGTATGTGGCCCGACACAACCGAGACCGCGCCGAACTCGCCCATCGCGCGGGCATTGCACAGCAGCACGCCGTAGAGCAATCCCCATTTGACGTTGGGCAACGTCACATACCAGAACGCCTGCCAGCCATTGGCCCCGAGCGACAGGGCTGCCTCCTCGTCGCCGTTGCCTTGTTCCTGCATCAGCGGGATCAATTCGCGGGCGACGAAGGGGAAGGTGACGAAGATCGTGGCAAGCACGATGCCCGGCACGGCAAACAGGATGACGATGCCATGCGCCTTGAGCCAGGCGCCGAGCAGGCCTTGCGCGCCGAACAGAAGTACATAGACCAGGCCGGAAATGACCGGGGAGACCGAAAACGGCAGGTCGATCAGCGTGGTCAGGAACGCCTTGCCCTTGAACTCGAACTTGGCGATCGCCCAGGCGGCGGAAATACCGAAGACGACGTTGAGCGGCACCGAGATCGCCGCGACCAGAAGCGTCAGGCGGATCGCCGAGCGCGTGTCCGGTTCACCCAGCGCCTGTGTGTAGGCCTCGATGCCTTTGGCGAAAGCTTCCTTGAAGACGATGATCAGCGGCAGGAGCAGGAAAATGCCGAGGAAGGCAAAGGTCACGATCATCAGCACGGTTCTCGCCGTGCGGCTTTCGGTCACTGCCGGCGACTGGCTCTCGTGGTGCGGCGCGTAGGATTTGATCTCCGGGTCAGCCATAGCGCTTGCGGCTCCAGGTCTGCACCAGGTTGATGACCAGCAGCATCACGAAGGACAGCGCCAGCATGATCGCCGCGATCGCGGTCGCCGCGGCGTAGTTATATTCCTCCAGCCGGATGACGATCAGAAGCGGCGCGATCTCGGATTTGAAGGGCAGGTTGCCGGCGATGAAGATGACGGAGCCGTACTCGCCGACGCCGCGTGCGAAGGCCAGCGCGAAACCGGTGACGATAGCAGGCGCCAGTCCGGGTAGCAGAACGCGGCTGATGATCTGGAAGCGATTGGCGCCGAGCGTGGCGGCCACTTCTTCTACCTCCTTGTCGATCTCCTCCATGATCGGCTGCACGGTGCGCACGACGAAAGGCAGACCGATGAAGACCAGCGCGATGACGATGCCGAGCGGCGTATACGCGACCTTGATGCCGAGCGGCGTCAGCAGGCTTCCGATCCAGCCGTTCGGTGCGTAAAGCGTGGTCAGCGCGATGCCGGCAACCGCCGTCGGCAGCGCGAAGGGCAGGTCGACCATGGCATCGACGATGCGGCGGCCTGGAAAGCTGTAGCGCACCAGCACCCAGGCGACGATCGTGCCGAAGACGACGTTGACGGCGGCGGCAATGAAAGCGGTGCCGAAGCTGATTTCAAGCGCGTTGATGGTGCGGCGGTCGGTGACGATCGCCCAGAAGTCGGTCCAGCCGAGCGCCGCCGAGCGCCAGATCAGCCCGGACAGGGGAATGAGGATGATGATGGTGAGGTAGGCAAGCGAGAAGCCGAGCGTCAATCCGAAACCCGGAATGACGCTCGGCTGTCTGAACCGCCACCCCGCCTTGGCGGGTGCTGTGGTCATGTCGTCCTGATCTAAATGCTACTGGGCCGGCTTGTAGATCTGGTCGAATATACCACCATCGCCGAAATGATAAGGCTGTGCCTTCTTCCAGCCGCCAAAAAGCGGGTCGTCGATGGTGATCAGCTTGATCTCAGGCAGCTTGGCCAGGTCCTCCGCCGGCACCAGGTCGGGCTTCGACGGGCGATAATGGTTCTTGGCGATGATCGTCTGGCCTTCCTTGGAATAGAGATAGCTCAGATAGTCTTCGGCAACTTTCCGCGTGCCTTTGGCGTCGACATTGGCGTCGACCACGGCGACCGGCGGCTCGGCCAGGATCGAGGTCGGCGGGTAGACGATATCGAAATTGTCGGCGCCGAACTCGTCGAGCGCCAGATAGGCCTCGTTTTCCCAGGCGAGCAGCACGTCGCCCAGCCCTTTTTGCGCGAATGTCACGGTGGCGCCGCGCGCACCGGTGTCGAGAACTGGGACATGCGCGTAGAGATTGCCGACGAATTCCTTGGTCTTGGCCTCGTCGCCGCCATCCTTGGCGCTGGCGTAGGCCCAGGCGGCGAGATAGTTCCAGCGCGCGCCACCGGAGGTCTTGGGATTCGGCGTGATCACCTGGACGTCGTCCTTGACCAGATCGCCCCAGTCATGGATGCCCTTGGGGTTTCCCTTGCGGACGAGGAAGATGATGGTCGACGTGTAGGGCGCCGAATTGTTTTCGAATTTCGTCCGCCAGTCGGGATTGATCCTCTTCGCTTTCGAGACAATGGCGTTGATATCGCCTTCGAGCGCCAGCGTCACCACGTCGGCATCCAGCCCGTCGATCACGGCGCGCGCCTGCGCGCCGGATCCGCCATGCGACTGCTGGACGGTGACCGTCTCGCCTGTCTCGGCCTTCCAGTGGGCAATGAAGGCCTCGTCGAATTGCTTGTAGAGCTCTCGCGTCGGATCATAGGACACGTTGAGAATGGTGGTGTCGGCAAACGCGAAACCGAGCGTGCCGAACTGGACAGACGTGGCGACCAGTGCGCCGAGCAGTTTCCTGAAATGAGGTTTGGTCATTTCCGCCTCCGTTGAACTCGCGCCAAATCTACCGAATTGATAGAATTTAGATGCATTCAATGTTGCCTTTTTTGGCCTATTGA
Source organism: Mesorhizobium sp. M0119 (assembly GCF_040322615.1). Taxonomy (NCBI): domain Bacteria; kingdom Pseudomonadati; phylum Pseudomonadota; class Alphaproteobacteria; order Hyphomicrobiales; family Phyllobacteriaceae; genus Mesorhizobium; species Mesorhizobium sp. M0119. The sequence continues at coordinate 143,415 of NZ_JAMYTU010000004.1, read as the reverse complement.
AGCAATTTTTCGCCTACTTTCGGCGATGCGAGAAACTATTTTCCCCGCATGGACCATGATCGCGCTCCCGACGCGATTATCTAGAGACGGCTAGCTCTTCGACAATGGCTGCGTCGCGTCCGAAGGTTTCGGCCGGCTATTCGCCGGTAACGGGAAAGTTGAAGCGCTCTCTTGGAAACGGCTCGTTTTCCAGCGTGAAGTGCCACCATTCGCGGGCGTAATTCTTGAAGCCGCCGGCGCGCATCGCCTCGACAAGTTCTTTGCGGTTTGCCGCCGCTTCACTGGCGAGCGGCCTATGAGCCGTTTCGCTCGCCGGATCGAAACAGTCGAAACCAGTGCCGAAGTCGAGCGTGTCGGCATTCGTCGCGCCGCAGGCCGGTTTCGGAGCGCTCTTGCGGTCGGCCTGCTTGTGGTCGATCCGGGCGATCGCGACATCAACCGTCGATCCGCGCGAATGGGTGGACAGTTCGCCGATATAACCCTTGGCGATGAGATCCTTGCGCTTGACCTTTGGGTACCATTGCGGGTCCGGTGGTCCGCCCGTTTTTGTCCATTCACCCATGTCGGAGACAGCCCGCGCAGGGCGATAGCAGTCGAACACGACCAACGTCAGCCCTTCGGCAGCAATCGCTTTCTGCACTGCCGAAAGCGCTTGCGCCGCTTGCCTGGTGAGGACACATGCCGGCGCATCGTAGCCGCTTACCTTGCGATGCAGGAAGTTTTCGAGGCCGGCATAGCGGATATCCTGCCGGATACTGGGATCGATGTCGGCCAGCCGAACAAAGCCGGCGGGGAGGGCGTCAGCAGAGGCCGAGGAAATACCGGCGGCCGAAAGCAAGGCGTAAAACCCAATCCCCTGAATCACCTGCCGGAAACTATTCAAGGGAAACTTTCACTCGACGAAAACCTTCACACTGGCCGCGCGTCCCGCCGCGTCGATCACGGTCAGGGTCGAATAGCCGGCGCCGTCCGGCTGCCAGGTCGCGGTGCGCCGCCGGTCGATGCCGACCAGCGGCTTGCCGTTGGCCAGCCAGCGGAATGGTGCGCGGCCGCCCTGCAGCTTGAGCACCAGCGGCGAGGCATCGGCCGAGGAAGTGCCGAGATCGACGCGGGCGCCGTCGGGCGGAAAGATGATGGTTGGCGCAGGTTCGGTCGGCGTCGCCTGCACCAGCCCATCGGTGCCGGCGCCGAAGCGCGTCAGCGTCCCCGGTAGCTCCTCGCGCTTCGGACGCCGGACACCGGCCGGCTGGCTTGGCAGCGGCACTGCGGCCAAACCGGAACGGACAAAGCCTTCGAACAGGATGGGCGCGGCCGAGACGTAGCCGGACAGGCCAGGCACCGCGCCGGCATCCGGGCGGCCGACCCAGACGCCGAGCACGTAGCGGCCGTCGAAGCCGACCGACCAGGCGTCGCGATAGCCGTAGGAGGTGCCGGTCTTGTATGCAATGCCGCGTTGGGCGGCACCCTGGGGCGGCTTGACGCCTGACAGGATGTCGGTGATCTGCCAATTCGCCTGCCCGTCGAGGATGGTGGTGGTCGAGCGTTCGGCGTTCGCCGGCTCGGTGCCGTCATGCAGCGTGTGTGCCTTGCCGCCATTGGCAAGGCCGGCATACAGTTGAACCAGGTCGCGCAGGGTCACCCCGACGCCGCCGAGGCCGATCGCCAGGCCGGGCGCTTCGTTGACGGGCAGGATAGGCGTCACATCGGCCTGGCGAAAGCGCGCCATCAGCTGGGCCGGGCCAACCGCGTCGAGCACGCGGATCGCCGGCACGTTGAGCGACAATTGCAGCGCCTGCCTGATGCTGACATCGCCCTGATAGCCCATGTCGAAGTTCTTCGGCCGATAGCCGGAGAAATCGGCGGGGCTGTCCTCGATCAGCGTCTCCTGCGCCACCAGGCCTTGTTCGAAGGCGAGGCCGTAGATGAACGGCTTCAGCGTCGAGCCAGGCGAACGAACGACTTTGGTCATGTCGATCCAGCCCGAACGGCTGGCATCGAAGAAATCGGCAGAGCCGACCTCACCAAGAATATCGCCGGTACGGGCATCGGCCAGCACTATGGCCACCGAGAGGCGAGGGCCGAGCCTGGCGGCGGCATCCTTGGCCACCTGCTCCAGCCCTTCCTGGACACTCTTGCGGATCGTCAGTTGCAGCTTCTGGCCGCCGGGGATGGCCTTGGGCAGCATCGTATAGGCGGCATGGGCAGCGAGCGCCGGCAAGGTGCGCCGCAGTCCCGACACATCGTCGAGCGCGGCTCTCGCGGCCTCACGTTCGCCGAGCAGACCTGCCGAGACCATGCGGGTCAGCACCCGGTCGCGTGCGGCATGGGCGATTTCGAGATTGCGGTCGGGGCGCCGCTTTTCCGGCAATTGCGGCAAAGCGACGAGCAGGGCCGCCTCCGAGACCGTCAGCCGCTTCGGCTCCTTGCCGAAATAGGCGAGCGAAGCGGCGCGCACACCTTCAAGATTGCCGCCATAGGGCGACAGCGTCAGATAGCGTTCCAGGATCTGGCGCTTGGAAAGCCGCCGTTCGATTTGCAGGGCGCGCAGCATCTGCTTGATCTTCGAGCCGAGGCTGCGGCTGTCGCGCGGTTCGATCAGCCGGGCGAGCTGCATCGACAGCGTCGAACCACCGGAGACGATATGGCCGCTGGTCGCGAACTGGCCGGCGGCACGCGCCAGTGCCAATACGTCGATGCCTTGATGATCCCAAAAGCGCTTGTCCTCATAGGTGACCAGCATGTCGACGAACTGCTTGTCGACCTGGTCCAGGCTGGTAGCGAGCCGCCAGTAGCCGTCCGGCGTGGCGAAGGCGCGCAGCAGCTGGCCGTCACGGTCCTGCACCTCGGTCGAGACCGTCAGCGCAGCCGGCAGCGGCGGCGGAAAGGCGCGGTCGAGCTGCCAGAGGGCGGCGGCGGTGATTGCAGCGAGACCGGCGAAGGAAATGCCCGTGACGGCCGCTCGGCGCAGGAATTTTCTGGAGAGCATGGCGCCGCCCCTCATCCGCCTGCCGGCATAACGGCCCTTCGGGCGTTCGTCGTTCGAAAAGCCAAGCGATTGGCTTTTCGTCCGCTACGCGGACCACGCCTCACCTCCCCGTTTAGTGACGGGGAGAAGGGGGCTGTCGCGACCCTTGGCGCCTTTTCTGCGACGTTAGAGTTCGGCGAAAACTTCGGCGCATGCCTCTTTCTCCCCGTCTCTATACGGGGAGAAATGCCCGGCAGGGCAATGAGGGGCAGCGCTATCGCCATGTTCCCGTTCGTCATCTTTGCCTACGGCGCCTTGACCTCCATCATGCCGGTGGCGGTGCGGGCCGAATATTGCGGCCGGTACATGTCCTCGATCGTTGCTGCCGGGTGGGCGTAGGTGCCCGGCGTCACTGCGCGCACGACGTAGGCGAGCGTGATATTGCGGTCGCCGTCGCCGTCGTTCGGATTGAACGCCGCGACGAAACGGTCGTCGCGGAATTCGAGATGGGCGGCATCGGTCTGCGCCAGCCAGGAGAAGTTCGTCAATTGGGCGCTGGAGACCAGGCCCGGATTGTCGATCTCGAAGCCGGCCGGCAACAGGTCGGTGATCAGCAGCCGCGAAGGCCAAGTGTTCTGCTCGTAAACCTTGAGCACGACGACATAGCGTTCGTTCTGCTTGACCTCCGTCACGTTGGCCCCTGTGCCGTCGAGCTTGTAGTAGGTACGGCTGATGGTAAAGCCGTTGCCGCCGGCCGGCAGAGGCTGGATCGGCGAGGCCACAGTGGTGACGACCGCCTGCAGCGGATTTCTGCCGGTATTAACGATGGTCAGCGGACTGTCGGCCAGGTCGCTGCCGGCGATCTGGTCCGAATAACCGCCGGCGTGCGGTGCGCCGTTGACGGTCAGCGCGATCGAATCATTGCCGGCCTTCAGCGCGCGGGCCGCCAGCAGCATCCAGGACTCGTCCTGCGTGCTGGTCCACCTGGCGTCGGCGCGTTCCCTGGTCACCAGTTGGATCAGCGCCGGCACGATGGTCGGCACCGGCTTGCTTTCCGCGGCAAGCGCCAGGATCGCCGCGCCGTCACGCAGTGGCGAGCCATAGTCGGACCGGTAATAGTCATATTCGGGCGTCGACTTGGCCAGTTGCAGCGCGGCCTGGAAGGTTGCCTCCGAGCGCTGCGTGTCACCGTAGAGCGCGAGAGACGCCGCCAATTGGGCGACGGCCATCGGGCTGGTAAAGGCTTCGAGCTGGGTGTCGGCATGATAACGCAGATCGCCGACCGAAGCCTTCTTGTTGCGGGCAAGCACATAGAGCGCATAGGCGATCTCGCTGCCGCGATCCTGGACGTCCTGATCGTAGCCGATCGCGTTCTGCAGATTACTCAGCGCCTGGTTCATTGCCAGGGCCGGTACGTCGTACTTCTGCTCGCGCGCCCGGGTCAGGAAATCGGTGACATAGGCGTCGAGCCACAGATCGCCGGAACCCGGACCCCATAGGCCGAAGCTGCCGGCCGAGGCCTGGTAGCTCAGCACCTTGTAGATGGCGTCCTGGACGCGGCCATGCAGATCGGGGTCGCTGGCCATGCCGATACCGGAAGCCATCTCGTTGACGTAGAGAAGCGGCATGGCGCGGCTGGTGGTCTGTTCGGCGCAACCATAGGGATAGCGGTCGAGCGTCATCAGCAGCGACGGCACATCGAAGGCAGCCGCCTGCGAAACGCCGACGCTGACCGAAGCGCCATCGAGCAGGCTTGCCGCCAGCAGTTCCTTGTCGACGCGCAGCGCGCCGCCATCGCCCTTGAGGTCGACGACCATGCGGGTGGTCACCGGCAATTGCGCCGGCCGCACCGGCACATAGAGCGTCTGCTCGACGGCGGTGCCGTCGGCATGCGCAAGCTTGATGGTGATCGAGGCGTCGCCCGCGGTCTGCGCAATCAACGGTACGGTCAGTGTCTGCCGCTTGCCTTTGGCCAGCGTCAGCTTTTCAGGCAAGGCGGCACTGCCGGTAGACAGGTCGCCCGTCGTGTCGATGGTCAGCTTGTAGTCGCCAGCGGGGCCGTCGGTGTCGGCGACGTCGAGCCGCATGACGGCGGAATCGCCGGGCGCCAGGAAGCGCGGCAGGCCGGCGGTGATTACCACCGGATCGCGAACGATGACGTCGGACTGGGCATGGCCGACCGCTTCCTTGGTCCAGGCGACGGCCATGACGCGCACGGTGCCGTTGAACTGCGGAATTTCGAAGTCGATCCGCGCCCTGCCGTCGGCGTCGAGCTGGACCGGGCCGGAGAAGAAGGCGACCAGCTTTTCGGTCGGCGGACTGCCTTGCGACTGCATGTTGGCGCCGTCGCCGCCGGTGCGCAGCTTGCCGGTTGTGCCCAGCGAGCCGTCGATCAGCCGGCCATAGATGTCGCGAACCTCAAGACCGAGCATGCGCTGCCCGAAGAACCAGTTCTCCGGATCCGGTACCTTGTAGTTGGTCAGGTTGAGGATGCCGACGTCGACGGCCGCGACCATGACATAGGCGTTGGTGCCGGGCTGCACGCCGGCGACGGCGACCGGGATCGACAGCTGCTGGCGCGGCATGGTCTTGTCCGGCGGCGCCAAGCTGACGGCAAGCTTCCGCGAGCCGGGATCGAGCTTCAGCCATTTGACGCCGATGGCGCGGGCCGGCATGCGTGTCTCTTGCGCATCGCCCGGCCTGAACAGCGTTGCCGTGACGTAGGCGCCGGCGCCCCAGTCGTCGCCGACCGGGATGTCGACGGTGCTGCCGCCTGCCGGCACGCTGGCGGTGACGGTCTTCAGGAGCTTGTCGGCGCCGATGGTGACGAGCAGCTCGCCGGCAAAGTGCGGCGACACTTTGAGCTTGGCCACTTCACCCGCCGCATAGGTATCCTTGTCGAGGGCGATCTCGAGCCCGTCGGGCGTTTCGGTGGTGGTGGAACTGACATACCAGCCGGCGTCGAACTCGTAGCTGGTGGCCGGGCCTTCCGGATCGGCTGTCTCGATCTCGAGCCGGTAGCGGCCCCAGTCGACCGGCAGCGACATGGTAGCCTCGCCATCGGCGCTCAGGTCGACCTGGCCGTTGGCCACCGCCTTGGTGAAGGTGACCGGCTCATAGTTCCAGGAGTTGCTCGAGCGGTACCACTGGTAGCTGCGCTCGACCTTGACCAGCGACCACTGCGCGCCCTTCAGCGCCTCACGCTTGCCGTCTGGGTCGACGGCGATCAGGCTGAACTTGGCCGTGCCGCCCTGCGGCACCTCGTCGTCGTCGAAATCCGGGCGGATGCCGATCATGTGGCCCTGCGGGCGGATGCCGATGTTCAGCGAGCGCTCGATCGCACGGCCACCGGTTTCGCGCATCCTGACCGTGACCTTTGCATCGACCAGCTTGGTGGTCGACGGCAATTGATCGACGGAAACCGGGAAGGTCGCCTTGCCGTCCTCGCCGACCACCGGCAGGCCGGTGAAGGGCGTCACCGTCGGTTCTGCCGACTGTTCGTCAGCCAGACCGAAGGAATAGCCCTTGAAGCGGTCCCAGTCGCGGCCGGTCGACAGCGTCAATTCGCCTTCGAGCGCCAGGCCCGCGGCCGGCGCGCCATAGAGAAAGCGGCCGTCGACGGTAATGTTGGCGGTCTCGCCCTGGGCGATCTCCTGCTTGTCGGAGGACAGGTCGAACTCGATGCGATCCGGGACGAAGTCCTCGACCAGGAACATCTGGCTGGCGACCGCTGCCTGCTTGGGATCGGTATGGATCGCCACCGTCCAGGTGCCGCGCATGGCGTTGGGTTCCAGCGGCAGGTCGACCGCGTGACCGCCGGCCGATGCGCCGTCGCTGACGATGCGGCGGTCCTCGACGCCGTCGGGCCGCGAGAAGATGAAGGTCAGCGGCAGGTTCTCGACCGCCTTGGCGGCACTGTCGCGGGCAAGAGCCGCGACATGGACGTCCTCGCCGGCGCGGTAGATGCCGCGCTCGGTCCAGGCATAGACGTCGAGCGCGCCAGGCGCCGGCCGTCCGGCGACGCCACGGTCGGACAAGTCGAAGCCGGCGCGGCCCATATCGAGGAAGACGAAATCGTCGCCGCCCTGTTTGGCCATCAGCACGGCCGGCGCCATGCCGCTGTCGCCGCGCGTCAGGCCGGGATTGAACACCGCCCGCCCTTCCGCGTCGGTGGTCGCGGTGCCAAGGATTTCGTTGTTCCTGGCCAGCAGCGTCAGCTCGGCGCCGGCAATCGGCTTGGCGGTTGCGAGCGAACGGGCAAAGACGTTCAGCCCATCCTGTCCGGTATAGGTCGACAGGCCGATATCGGAGACGACGAACCACTGCGTGGCGTGCGAATCATAGTCGTCGCTGCGATCGTTGACGGCTTGTGCGGTCAGCACATAGACGCCGGGCTTGCGCTTCGGCAACGCCTCGTCGATGGGGAAGGAGGTGGTGACTTCCTTGTTGAGGTCGTTGGCGATGTCGAGCTGGCCTTGCCAGACCGGTTCGCCCATCTGTTCGGAGATGTTCGAAATGTCGTAGCCGTCAAGTTGGCGCAGGAACTGATATCCCGACAGAAGCTGGGCCAGCGAGCGGTCGCCGATGCGGAAGAGCTTCATTTCGGCGGCATTCATGTTGACGGTGACGACCGGTATGCCGCGGCGTGCGCCGGCGGGCAGCACGAAGCTGTCGCCGGTGAAGCGAGCCGAAGGCGCGCGGTCCTGCACGTAGATCGACAGAACCACCGGTGCCGCGGTGACCTCGCCAATGGCGGCCGGCAGGCCGGCGCGGAAGGTCACGTCATAATGTTGGCCGTGCTCGAGCCCTTCGACGCAGATCTGCTTGTCCTTGGCTTCGACGCCCTTGGGAGCGGCGTTGTCGACGGTGACGAACTGGGAATAATCGACGCCGGTCTTGACCAGCTCCTCGGAGAACTGCGCGCAGATGCGTGGCGCGCTGGTGTCGGCATCGACGGTATGATCGATGACGCGGAAGCCCTTGCGGGCCTTGAGATCCTGGTAGGCGGCCCTGACTGCCGGCGAATTGACCAAAGCGAGGCTCGACTCGTAGGCCTGCAGGGCCGGCCTGTAGAGATCGCGGCGATCAAGGCCGTCCCCGAGCAGCGCCAGCACGTCGGCGCGCGTCTTGGTGGTACGCAGCAATTTGTAGGCGTTGAAGGCGGCGGAAGTGGCGTTCGCCGGCAGCGTCGACGGCTCCGAACTGTTGGCGGTCGGATGGACGGCAAGCGTTTCGCGCGCCAGCTCGAGCCAGAGCTGGCCATCATCAGGTAACACCGAAACCGCCGCCTCGTATTTGTGCATGGCCGAGCGATGATCGCCCGTCAGCGCCGACTGTTCGGCGGCCGCCCTCAGCGCCGTCAGCCCCTCGGTCGGCTTGGTGTAGGTCGGGCCAGTGAGCTTGTTGCGGTATTGCTGGGCCTGGTCGGCCATCCAGTTGGGGAAGAAGGCGAGCTCGGGTGGCGCGCCGATGTCGGGATCGCCATCGATGTTGACGACCTTGCCGGCGACGGCGCCGCCGAAGGGCTTCAATGAATTGTAATCGGATTTAAGGAAGCACCATTTGGCCTTGAGGTTGTAGGTGAAGGCGCGGCAGGCCGGGTCGCCGAGGCAGGTGGTCTTGCACTGGTCGAGGCTGACATTCTGGTCGGATCTGAGATCGAAACCAAAATAGTCGGAATTGTCCGATGTCACCACCCGCCGGGCTTCGGCCGCTTGCGCGACCCCGCTCCAGGCGAAAAACAGAAGGAAAAGAATCGATAGACCACGAGCCGCGCGCATTGCCATAAACCCCTCCAGACAAGTGCTTACGTCCAGAAATGTTCAAGCTTCAATCGCGCTTGTCAACATCAGGACGCGGCAGGATCCGCCTGCCAACGGTTTGCTTTCCGGCCGGTGACCGGTAGTAGCTCCATAGGACAGGGGATCACGCTTTCTTGCGGCGACGCAGAAGGTGTGAGTTCCAAGCCCTGTCTATTTCAGCAATTGGATTGTGGCCCCTTTACGAGTGCTTCAGAACTTCATTCCAATTTTAGGTTTGCGAACTAGGCTAGGAGCGTAATGCCGGCGTATAAAAGGCAGATGTCGGGAGGAACCGCGCCACGGCGCGCGCTTTCGCGCGCCCTGCTTTTCGCATTGTTGTGCTCGACGGCACTTGTTGCCGAAACCGGAAGCGCTGCCGCCTTCGAGATTTTCGGCATCAAACTGTGGGGATCCAAAGACGAAGATGCCGACATCGTCGACCCGCTGCGCTATGCGGTGACGATCGAGGCGCCGGACGCCGACAAGGATCTCGCCGAGAAGCTCGAAAACGCCTCGGCGCTGAAAGCCGACGAGGAACACCCGGTATCAGGTTCGCTGGGTCTTTTGGCCAAGGCGCGCAGCGACCGTGAGCAACTTGTCGCCGCGCTCTACGCGGACGCGCGCTACGAGGGTGTCGTCACCATCACTATTCAGGGCAAGCCGCTCGACGATCTGCCACCCGATGCCGAGTTTTCCGGCCCGCAGCCGATTCCGGTGGTGATAAGCATAGCAGCCGGGCCGAAATTCACGCTTGGCAACATCAGGCTGAAAGGCGATGCAGCGGGGCTGGCAAGTGCCGATTTCGGTCTGATCGCCGGCGGTGACGCCAGTTCGGGCGCCGTGCTCAAAGCCGAGGCGGCGATCGTGCGGGCACTCAAGCAAGAAGGCAGGCCGCTGGCCAAGGTGACGAGCCGCGAGATCGTCGCCGAGCACGCCGGTTCGACGCTCGACGTGACGCTTACCGTCGCGGCCGGGCCGGTCGCCGGCTATGGCGACACCACTGTCGAGGGCGCAGAAAAGGTCGACCGCGACTTCACCGAATATATGACCGGCCTTAAGCGCGGCCGCCAATATTCGCCCGATGAGATCGACGATGCGCGCGACCGGCTGCTCGGGCTCGAGGTCTTCAACAGCGTGACGGTGAAGGAAGCCGACGTCCTCGACGCTGAGGGCAACGTCCCGATCGGTGTCCAGGTAAGCGAACGCAAGCCGCGCTATTTCGGCATTGGCGGCAGCTTCTCAAACACCGAAGGGCTGGGCCTCGAAGGCTATTGGGGGCACCGCAATCTGTTTGGCCGCGCCGAAAAGCTGCGCATCGACGGCAAGATCAGCGGCATCGGCAGCAACGACTTGACCCAGCTCAATTACAATGCCGGCGTCATGTTCGAAAAGCCGGGCGTGGTCGGGCCGGCGTCGAAATTCATTGCCAGCGTCAATACCGTGCTGGAGCACCCCGACGCCTACGACCATTTCTCGGTCAAGGGCAGCACCGGCCTATCCTACGAACTCGACAAGAAGCAGACGGTTTCCGCACAAGTCGCGCTGGATTATTCGAGGATCCACGACGCTTTCGGCAAGCACACCTATCTGATCGCCAGCATTCCGCTGCAATATGTCTACGACAATCGCGACAGCAAGCTCAATCCGACCCGGGGCTTCAGGGTGCTGGCCTATGCCGAGCCGAGCTACGACATTTTGAGCGGGGCTGCCTTTGTCAAGCTGAAGGGCGAGGGGTCGGCCTACCAGTCGCTCGATTCGGCCTCGAAATTCGTTTTCGCCGAACGTGTCGCCATCGGCTCGATCATCGGCGCCGGTCTTCAAGATGTTCCGGCCGACCGCCGCTTCTACTCCGGCGGCGGCGGCTCGGTGCGCGGCTATGCCTATCAAGGCATCGGCCCAAAGGACAGCAACGGAGAGCCGATCGGCGGGCTTTCCTTCTTCGAGACCTCGGTCGAAATGCGCATTGCGGTCACCGACAAGATCGGCGTCGTGCCGTTCGTCGATGCCGGCACCGTGTCGACCAGGCAGGTCCCCGATTTTTCGGACATGAAGGTCGGCGCGGGTGTAGGCTTGCGCTATCTGACGGCGTTCGGGCCGCTGCGCATCGACGCGGCAGTGCCGCTCAACCGCGGCCCCGACGATCCTCATTTCGGCATTTATGCCGGCATCGGCCAGGCATTCTGATGGCAATATTCAGGCGCATCCTCCGTATCCTTTTCTACACGCTGCTCATCATCGCGGCAGCGGCGGTGGGGGCGCTTGTCGTGCTGACCAAAACCGAGGGCGGCCGCGAAAACCTTGCCGGCATCATCTCGACCATGGCCTCGACCGGTGATCGCAAGGTCACTGTCGTCGGCATCGACGGCATCTGGTCGGGCGCGCTGAGGGTCGATCATGTCGTTCTGGAGGATCGCGAAGGCGCCTGGATGGTGGCGCGCAAGGTGGCTGTCGACTGGTCGCCGCTGGCACTTCTGTCGAAGAGCTTCAGCGCCGATCGCATTGGCGCCGAGCGTATCGAGTTGGCAAGGCTGCCGGTGGCCAGCACACAGCCGAGCCAAAGCGGAGCGACGACGCTGCCGGTTTCCATCGACGTCAAGCAGCTCGACCTTCCCGAAATCGCGCTCGGGCAGGCTCTGGCCGGCAGCGGGGTCGCCGAACTTACAGCCAAGGGAGCGCTCAAGGCGGATGCCTCGCCATTGGCGATCGAGACCAACCTCAACATCGTTCGCCACGACGGCAAGCAAGGCACGGTCGACGCCAAAGCCCATTTCGCGCCGGCCGACAACAAGCTCGACCTCGACCTTAAAGCATCCGAGCCGGCCGGCGGCATCATCGCCAACCTGCTCAACCTGCCGGGCGCGCCGCCGGTCAACATTGTCGTTTCCGGCACCGGACCGCTCGCCAACTGGAATGGCATCGGGACCTTCGTTGTCGACGGCCGGATCGTCACCCAGCTTACCGGTCGCCATCAGCTCACCGACAAGGGTCATTATGTCGAGGCCAATGGCGATGGCGAATTCGAGCGCTTCCTGCCCGAAACTCTGAAACCGCTGTTTGCCGGCAAGACCAGCTTCGACCTCGCCGGCACAGCGACCGCGGCCGGCGGCGTCGATGTCGAGCGCGCCAATATCGACAGCGGCGCCATGCACGCTACCGCCGCCGGCATTGTCGATCCGAACGGCGCCAGCGATCTTTCTGTGAAACTCGCGGCGAAAGGGCCGCCGATCGTGCTCAGCCTCGGCAGCGAGGCACAGCCGATAACCGTGGCGATCAAGGATGCCACGGCCCGCGCTTTCGGCGATGGCAAGGCGCCGATGGTGGACATCGGCGCGTCGCTGGTCTCGGTGGTGGCGGGCGGCACGCGGGTGGACGACCTGATCGGGCAAGTGCATTCCGATGGTTTCGACATCCAGAACCGTAGCGGGCCCGTCACCATCAAGCTGACGGCGGCCGGCCTGAACACCGACGTCGCGACTTTGGCGCCGCTGGTAACGGGCAGGGTCAGCGCCGGTCTCGCCGGCTCGGTCAGCAAGGAACAGATTGTCGTCGACGAAGGCACGCTACGCAGCGACGCGCTCAATGCGTCCGTAACAGCCACAGTGGCGCTTGCCGATCTGTCGATGACGCTCAAGATGAATGCCGACGCGGCTTCGACGGCGCTACCGCCGCAGATCAGCTCGGTTCTCGGCCAGCGGGTGCAGTTTTCCGCAACCGCGACACGCGACCCGGACGGTGCGTTCGCCGCGAACGCATTGCAACTCACCTCAGGCACGCTTAGCGCCAGCGGCACCGCCAGTGCGCAAGGCACCGATATCCGGGCCGATATCAAGGGCACGCTGGGCGACGTGTCGGTGCTGTCGCCGCTGGTCGGCGCCAAGGTCGGCGGCGCCGTCGGTTTCGCGCTGACCGCAAGCGGCGCGCGCAGCGCACCGGATTTCTCGGTTTCGGCCAACAGCGACAGCCTGACGGCGTCCGGCCATGCGGTGAAGCAGATCAAGCTGAGCGCGAGCGGCAAAGCCGATATTACCAGTCCTGCCGCCGATGTCTCGCTGACCGGCTCGGTCGACGACCAGCCGCTCGACCTCAAGGCATCGCTGGTCACCACCGACGGCAAGCGCTCCATCAATGGACTTGCCGTTTCACTGGCCGACAACAAGGTCTCCGGCGACCTCGGGCTCGACGACAACCTGCTGCCGCTCGGCACGTTGACCCTCGATGCCGCGGATATTGCTCCCCTGGCCACACTCGCAGGCCAGTCGGTAGCCGGCGACGTGCGCGGCACCATCCGCTTTGCGAACGACAACGGAGCGCCGACGGTCGCGATCGATGCGACGAGCGCCGTGATTTCGCGCGGCGAACTGGCGGCGAAGACAATCGCCGTCAACGCGCTGGTCGCCAACTATCTCAAAGCCCCGGCGATCTCCGGCAAGATCAAGGCCGACACGATCACCTCCGGAACTACTGTCATCAGCGGCATCGATGTCGACCTGAAGCGCGATGGCGACTGGACCGGCTTTAGCGGCGGCGCCACGGTCGGCGGAATTCCGGCCAGCTCTACCGGACGGGTCAGGGTTGCGAACGGCATCACCAGCATCGAGCTTGCCTCGGGCGAGGCGAACATCCGCGGCATCAAGGCAGCTATCGCGCAGCCATCGGCGCTGACAATCGCCAATGGCGTGGTGAGCATAGAGAAACTGGCGCTCGGTGTCGGCGGTGGTTCGATTGCCGTGTCGGGTACGGCTGGCCAGACACTCGATCTCGCTGCCACCTTGTCGGCGGTGCCGGCAGCGCTTGCCAATGATTTTTCACCGGGCCTCGATGCCGTGGGCGCGCTCAGCGGCACCGCGCAGGTCACGGGATCGTCGGCTGCCCCCGACATCCGCTTCAACGCCCGGCTCAGCGGCGCCGAAACCAGCCAGACCCGGCAGGCTGGGCTCGGGCCGCTCGATCTCGATGCGGCAGGCCGTTTCTCGTCGGTCAGCGGCCTGGCCATCGAGCAGGCGACGCTTGCCGGCGAGAAAATCTCCGGCAAGGCAGCGGGCACCATCAATCCGAACGGCGCCAGCGATTTCTCGCTCGACCTCGCATCCACCGGCCCGAGCCTGCCGCTTTCGCTCGGCAGCAAGGCGAGCCCGATCAAGCTCGAGCTGCAGGCACTGTCGCTGAAGGCGGCCGGGCAGGGCACCCAGCCGAAGCTCGACATCTCCGCAACGCTGTCATCGGCCGCCACCAATCTCGCTAAGGTCGAGGGCATCACGCTTGCGCTGCACTCCGATCGCTTCGACGTGAAGGCCCGGAGCGGGCCGATCTCCGGCTCGGTGATCGCCGAAAAAATCGGCCTCGACAATCCGACCGTCGCGCCGCTGATCGCCGGCAAGGTCACCGCCAAACTCGCCGGCAGCCTTGCCACCGATGCCATCGTCATCGATAGCGGCACGGTGACCAGCGACGCGTTGAACAGCGGCTTCAACGGGCGGGTCTCGCTGGCCAACGGCGCTATCGACCTTAATGTCAATGCGGATGCCGCCTCGGCGGCACTGCCGGGGGCGGTACGTGGCGTGCTTGCCGAGCGAACGCAATTCAGTGCCGCGCTGAAGCGGGACGCCAACGGCAATGTCACCGCCAACGCCGTCAGGCTGTCGTCCGGTTCGCTGACGGCAGACGGGCAGGCGAGCCTTGCCGACAACAAGCTGAGCGCCGACGTCAAAGGCGCACTAGGCGACGTCTCGCTGCTATCCAAGGATGCCAAAGGCGCCATTTCTTTCGCGCTGAATGCGCAAGGCGCCAGTACCGCGCCGGATCTGTCGCTGACTGTCAACAGCGACAGGCTTTCAGTGGCCGCGCGTGAGATCACCGGGCTGAAGCTCACCGCCACCGGCAAGGCGGACGCCGCGAACCCGGCGGCGAATGTGCAACTCACCGGAAATGTCGGTGGCCAGCCACTGCAGGGCAGCGCCGTGCTGGCGACATCGGACGGCAAAAGCGCCATCAACGGGCTTTTGCTGTCGCTGGGCAAGAACCGTATCTCCGGCGACCTGGCGCTCGACGATGTCTTCGTGCCGGCCGGCACCGTGGCACTCGACCTGCCCGATATCGGTCCGCTTGCGGCCCTGGCACTGGAAAAGGCCGATGGCGATGTGCGCGGCACGATCGCCTTCTCCAAGGCGGGCACGGTGCCACAGGTCGCTGTAAAGGCGACAACGGCCTCGATCTCGCGCGGCGATGTCTCGGCCAAGGCCGTGAGCATCGATGCGCTGATCGCCAACTATCTGGCGGCACCGGTGATCTCGGGCAAAATCCGTGCCGATAGCGTAACTTCCGGCGGCACGGCTATTCGGGGCGTCAACGTCGATCTCAAGCGCGACGGCGAATGGACCGGCTTTTCCGGTGGCGCCTCCGTCAAGGATATTCCGCTGAAGGCCGCCGGCCGGGTCAAGGCGGTCAAGGGCACGACGACGGTCGAACTTGCCTCCGGCGAGGCGACCATCCGCGGCATCAAGGCGGCCATCGCCCAGGCCTCGACCATCAACATCGCGAATGGAGTGACCAGCCTCGACAGGCTGGTGCTCAATCTCGGCGGCGGCACGGCGACCGTCACGGGCAAGGCTGGGCAGGCGCTTGACCTCAACGCGGCGCTGGCCCGCGTCCCGATCTCGATAGCCAACAGTTTTTCGCCGGGCCTCGATGCCGCCGGTTCCATCTCGGGCACTGTGAAGGTGACGGGTGCGCCGGCCAATCCGGCCGTTGCCTTCAAGATCGACGCCGCAGGCGTTCAGACGTCGCAGACCCGTGGTGCAGGTTTCGGCGGCATGGGCGTTTCATCCTCAGGTACGTATTCGGGCAACAGACTGACCTTCGACGCCAACATGAGCGATGCCGCCGGCCTCGGCCTCAAAGGCGGCGGCACGATGACGACATCAGGCGCGCCCACCCTTGATCTCAACTTTTCCGGCAAGGTGCCGTTCGCCTTCCTCACCAGGACCCTCGCCGCACAAGGCCTGTCCCTGAGCGGCACGGCCGACGTCGATGTGCAAGTGCGCGGCCCGGCGACGTCGCCGGTGATCTCAGGCACGGTCCGCACGTCAGGCGCCCGCCTGCTCGACGCGCGCTCGGGGCTTGCGATCAACGACATCACCGCCGATGTCGCCATCGGTGGCGGCGTGGCCAGGATCAATCGCCTGACCGGCACGCTGTCGACGCGCGGCAGCCTTTCGGCCAGCGGCACCGTCGGCATCGATCCGGCTAAGGGTTTTCCGGCCGATCTGTCGATCAAGCTCGTCGACGGCCGCTATACCGACGGCAAGGTGGTCACCGCCAATCTTGGCGGCGACCTGACCGTCAAGGGACCGCTCACCTCCGCGCCGGTGATTTCCGGTACCGTCAACCTGGCCAAGACCGTCATCACCGTACCCGAAAAGCTGCCCGGCTCGCTGGCCGAGCTCAACGTCAAGCACAAGAATGCGCCGGCCGCCGTGCGTGCACAGGACAAGGCGTTGCGCCCTGCCGCTGCAAGCAACGGCAGTGGAGGCAGCGGCCTCAACCTCGACGTCACGGTCAATGCGCCGAGCCAGATCTTCATCCAGGGCAGGGGCGTCGACGCCGAGCTCGGCGGTTCGCTGCGGCTGACCGGTCCGGCATCGTCACCCCAGGCGGTCGGCACCTTCACCTTGCGGCGCGGGCGGCTGACGATTCTTGCCAAGCGGCTGACCTTCACCGAAGGCACAGTCGGCTTCTCCGGCTCTCTGGTGCCCTACCTCAACCTCACGGCGCAATCGAAGACGACCAGCGCCACCGTGACCATCGTGGTGTCGGGCGAGGCGAACAACCCGAAATTCACCTTCTCGTCGGTACCTGCGCTGCCGGAGGACGAGGTGCTGGCGCAGCTGATCTTCGGCCGTTCGATGTCGAACCTGTCGCCGCTGCAGATCGCGCAGCTTGCCGAGGCTGCCGGACAACTGGCCGGCGTCGGCGGCTCGACCTCCCTGCTGCAGAACCTGCGCAGCGCGATCGGCGTCGACGATCTCGACGTAATCACCGACGAACAGGGCGGCACCGCCGTCTCGGCGGGCAAGTATCTCAACGACCGCACCTATGTGACGATCCAGAAGGGCGACAGGCCGGGCTCGGGCAAGGCAACCGTCGATCTCGACGTGGGGCGCGGCGTCAAGCTGCGTGGCGAGGCAACCGACGCCGGCGAAGCCAAAGGCGGTGTTTTCTACGAACGGGAATATTGAAACCAGCCGTTCGCGCAGAACGGTTGCTTGTCCGAAGAACGCGCGACGCAGCCGCGAATGTCCCAGTTTAATCGCCCGTTGAGATTTCGGACGAAATCCCTGGCGCAGTAGCAAATTTGCGCCAAGACTGTCGTTATCGCGCGAACCGCCCTGCTTTCAAAGTTGCACATTCCTTGGCATGTTCCCAATCCGTGCCGTCTTTGACATCATGGCGCGAATGCGGAATGTTAAAAGGCAGAAAGCCAACAATGGGAGTTATTCATGACGATCTACAAGAGTAACGGCGACCGCGTTCCCGATCACATCCTGGCCATGGCCGAAGACGCCAAGGCAGGCAAGATGGATCGTCGCGAATTTCTGGCTCTCGCCAGCGTCTTCGGCGCGTCGACTGCGATGGCCTATGGCATGCTTGGCCTCGCAGACCCGACGCCGGCCAGGGCGGAAGAGGTCCAGGGCAAGAAAGGCGGCGTATTGAAGGTCGCGCAATGGATCAAGGATCCGAAGGATCCGCGCAAGTCCGACTGGTCGGAAATCGCCAATGCCGAGCGTCAGGCGCTCGAGCCGCTGGTCAAATATACCACCGAATACACATTCCGCCCCTATCTGCTGGAGAGCTGGGACGTGAATGACGACGCTACCGAATACACGCTGCATGTGCGCAAGGGCGTCACCTGGAACAACGGCGATCCGTTCACCGCAGACGACGTCATCTTCAACCTCAAGCGTTGGGCCGACAAGAAGGCCGAAGGCAATTCCATGCCCGGTCGCCTCGGTTCGCTGGTCAAGGACGACAAGCTGGATGAGAGCGCGGTGACCAAGGTCGATGACCACACGATCAAGCTGACGCTCAGCAAGCCGGATATCGCCCTCATTCCCAACGTGTGCGACTATCCCGGCCTCATCGTCCACAAGACCTTCGACGAGAAGGGCGGCGATTTCAAAGCCTGCCCGATCGGAACCGGCCCGTTCGAGCTGGTCTCCTACGATGTCGGCCAGAAAGTGGTCTACAAGCGTCGTGAAGACAACAAGTGGTGGGATGGCGAGGTCTTCCTCGACGGCATCGAGTTCATCGACTACGGCACCGATCCGGCGGCGATGGTCAGCGCTTTCGAAGCTGGCGAAGTGCACACCAATTTCGAAACCTCGGCCGACTATGTGTCGATCCTCGACGGCATGGACCTGGCGAAGTCCGAGGTCGTCACCGCCTCGACGATCGTCTGCCGCACCAATGTGACCAACAAGCCTTACGGCGACCAGAAGGTTCGCAACGCCCTGCAGCTCGCGGTCGACAACGCTGTCGTCCTCCAGCTCGGCTACGGCAATGCCGGCACGGTTGCCGAGAACCACCATGTCGCCCCGATCCATCCGGAATACTACGAATTGCCGAAGGTTGCTCGCGACCCGGCCAAGGCAAAGGCGCTGATGGCGGAAGCCGGCCAGGCCGATTTCGAGCACGAACTGATCACGGTCGACGAAGACTGGCACAAGAACACCGGCGATGCGATCGCCGCGCAGATGCGTGACGCCGGCATCAAGGTCAAGCGTACGGTGCTGCCGGGTTCGACCTTCTGGAACGACTGGACGAAGTATCCGCTGTCGATGACCAACTGGAACATGCGGCCGCTCGGCGTCCAGGTTCTGGCGATCGGCTATCGTACAGGTGAAGCCTGGAACGAGACGGCCTGGTCGAATCCGGAGTGGGATGCCAAGCTCAACGCTGCGCTCGCGGTTGCCGACGCAGCCAAGCGCAAGGAAATGATGAAGGATATCGAGCAGATCCTGCAGGATTCCGGCATTATCATCCAGCCTTATTGGCGCAAGCTCTACAGCCATTCGGTCAAGGCGGTGCAGAACTACAAGATGCACCCGACCTTCGAGCGCGACTACGGCAAGGTCTGGCTCGACCAGGCCTGACCGGACGATCCGGAAAGGGGCGTCTCGCCCCTTTCCCTCGCTCTTTGCATGGTCCTTGGACCGGAAGTCGGCGCAGCAAAAAGTTGCGGACTCTTCGGCCTGGGTCTGCAATAAAAAGGGTATTGCATTTGGGACTGATCTGAAGGCTTGTTCTGCCGCTGACGGCAGGGCACGGTCTCCAAACCGGTTCCAACCCCCAACCCGACCGGCAGGGGACCGCCATGCTTTCTTTCGTAATCAGGCGTCTCGGCACCATGGCATTGACGATGCTGTGTCTGACGATGATCGTCTTCTTCCTGGTCAATCTCGGGCCCAATCTGAAAAAGCTGGCGATCAGCCAGACCGAAATGCACACCTCGGCCGAGCAGCTTGAAGCTTGGCTGGTCAACCATGGCTATCGGCAGAATTTCTTTGTCCGCTATGGCCAGTGGCTGGGTGTGGTGCCCAAGCAGCCCGTTACCGACCCGGCGACCGGCAAGCCGGCGCAGCGTTTCTCCTTCTGCAACGATCCGGTCGTGCCGACATTCTCCGGCATCCTGCAGGGCGATTTCGGCTGCTCGACCAAGTTCAAGACGACCGTCGCCTCAAAGCTCTTTCCGGCGCTCAGCGCGACCGGCATACTGATGCTCTGCGTGCTTGCGGTTATGGTGCCCGTCTCGCTCCTGATCGGCATTCTTGCCGGCATGCGCGAGGGCTCACGCACCGACCGCACGTTGTCGGTGGCTTCGATCGCCTCGACGGCGACGCCCGAATATGTTTCGGGCGTCATCTTCACCGTCATCTTCGCCTCCTGGCTCGGCGTGCTGAACGGTTCGGCGGCCTCGGCCAGCCAGGGCATCACCTTCTACAATTTCACCTTGCCGGTGATGACGCTGGCGATCTACGGCATCGGCTACATCGCCCGCATGACCCGCGCCTCGATGGTGGAGGTGATGACACAGCAATATATCCGAACCGCCCGGCTGAAGGGCCTCTCCTTCGGCAGCGTGGTGATAAAGCACGCTCTGCGCAACGCGCTGATCGCACCGTTCACCGTCATCATGCTGCAGTTTCCCTGGCTGCTCACCGGCGTCGTCATCGTCGAGGTGATGTTCCGCTACCAGGGGTTCGGCTACACGCTGGTCGAGGCCGCCGGCAACAACGACATCGATCTTCTGCTCGGCTGCTCGCTGGTCTCGGTGTTTATCGTCCTGATCACACAGCTCATCTCCGATGTCGGCTACGCGTTCCTCAATCCGCGCATCAGAGTTCAATAGGAGACCGGCGGATGCAGGTCGAATATCTCAGCGCCTTCAACGTCGTACTCGGCGTGCTTACCCGCTTCTGGCCGGTCTGGATCGCTCTCGCCCTGGTGATGGGGGCGAGCTTCGGCTACAAGAAGAAGCTTGGCCTTTACGGCCAGCTTTTCGACAGCGGCGTCGGCATCGTCGGCGTCGGCATCTGCCTGTTCTGGCTGTTCACGGCGATCTTCGCATCGACGGTCGCGCCCTTCGATCCGCTCGCCCAGGTGCCGATTATGAAGGACGCGCTGCCTGGCGCAATCGATCCGCAATCGGGGCTCGCCTATCTCTTCGGCGGCGACAAGCTCGCCCGTGACGTGTTCTCCCGAATGGTCTATGGCAGCCAGATCGTGCTGATCATCGCGCCGGCGGCCACCGGTTTTGCGCTGATGGTAGGCATCACGCTCGGCCTGCCGGCCGGCTATTATGGCGGCAAGATAGATACGGTGCTGTCCTTCCTCGCCAACCTTGTGCTGGCCTTCCCGGTGATTCTGCTGTTCTACCTGCTGGTGACGCCGGGCATCATGGACACGCCGATCCCCTACGCGATGGCCGGACTGTTCTTCCTGTTTCCGATCATTTTCTTCAGCGTGCTGTTCTGGACGCGCTACAAGAACCGGCCCGACCGCCTCTATATCCTGCTTGGCTTGACGTTGGTACTTGGCGGCTGGATCTATGCCGGCCTTGTCTTCGATGCCGATCCGTTCAAGATCATCCACATCGATCCCAACCAGCTCAATATCTTCGTGGCGGTGGTGTTCGCCTCCAGCCCGGGCGTGTTCCGCATCGTGCGCGGTCTGGTCATGGATATCAAAACGCGCGACTATGTTGCGGCGGCGCAGACGCGCGGTGAGTCGCCCTGGTACATCATGCTGTGGGAGATATTGCCCAATGCGCGCGGGCCGCTGATCGTCGACGCCTGCCTGCGCATCGGGTACACCACGATCCTGCTCGGCACGCTCGGCTATTTCGGGCTGGGACTGGCGCCGGAAAGCCCGGACTGGGGCACGGCGATCAAGGATGCCAGCCGGCTGCTGCGCTCCTTCATCCACCCGGCGCTGCCGCCGACGATCGCATTGATGTCGTTCGTGCTCGGCCTCAACCTCCTGGCGGATTCGTTGCGCGAACAGTCGATGAAAGATTGATACCGGGAAAGATCGATGCCGGGTTCGGCCCGACATGCTTGAAGAACAAGGATTGGAGCGACCCATGAATGAGGCAGTTCGAAATCCCGCCAAGCCGACCAATGGGCCGACCAATGGGCCGATCATCGAGATCGAGAACCTGTCGATCTCCTTCTTCACCCGCAAGGGCGAGATCCCGGCCGTCATGGATTTTTCCTGCACGGTTATGCCTGGCGAGGCGATGGGTATTGTCGGCGAATCCGGTTGCGGCAAGTCGACCGTGTCGCTCGGTATCATGCGTGACCTCTCCAACATCGGAAAGATCGTCGGCGGAAAGATCAAGTTCCAGGGCAAGGACATGGGAGAACTGTCCGACGAGGAACTGCGCGCCATCCGCGGCAACAAGATCGCGATGATCTACCAGGAGCCAATGGCCAGTCTGAACCCGGCGATGAAGGTCGGCCAGCAGCTGATGGAAGTGCCGCTGATCCACGACAAGGTGTCGAAGGACGAAGCTTACAAACGCGCTTTGGAAATGGTGCGCGCGGTGAAGCTGCCGGATCCCGAGCGCATGATGCGTTCCTACCCGCACCAGCTTTCCGGCGGCCAGCAGCAGCGCATCGTCATTGCCATGGCGCTGCTGTCGAAGCCTGCGCTGCTTCTGCTCGACGAGCCGACGACAGCGCTCGACGTGACGGTTGAGGCCGGCATCGTCGACCTGGTCAAGGGGCTTGGCGAGAAGTTCGGCACCTCGATGATCTTCGTGTCGCACAATCTCGGCCTGATCCTGGAGACCTGCGACCGCATCACGGTGATGTATTCGGGCGAAGCGGTGGAGACCGGCAAGATCAAGGACGTCTTCGACCGGATGCGCCATCCCTACACGCAAGGCCTGTTCCGTTCGATCCCGCTGCCGGGCGCCGACAAGAATTCGCGGCCGCTGATCTCGATCCCGGGGCAGTTGCCGCTGCCGCACGAGCGGCCGAAGGGCTGCAATTTCGGCCCGCGCTGCCACCATTTCGTCGAGGGCGTCTGCAACGCCGCCGAAATTCCGATGATCGCGGTCGATGGCCATGACGGGCATTTCTCGCGCTGCGTGCGCTTCAACGAAATCGACTGGGAGGCGCTGCCGCCCGGCGCCAAGAAGGTCAACGAGCGGGTGGTGCCCGGTGCGCCGGTGCTCCAGATCGAAGACCTCCGGAAGTACTACAAAGTCGGCGGCAGCGAAGTGTTCGGCTCGAGCGAGGGCCGTGTCGTCAAGGCCAATGAGACGATCTCGTTCATGGCGCGCGAATCCGAGACCGTCGCTATCGTGGGCGAATCCGGCTGCGGAAAATCGACCCTGGCCAAGGTGCTGCTCGGCCTCGAAACGGCAAGTTCCGGCCGCGTTAAGCTCGGCAACAAGGAGATCCAGTCGACCGGGATCGAGAAGCGCAGCGTCGACACGGTGTCATCGATCCAGATGGTGTTCCAAAATCCGTTCGACACGCTCAATCCCAGCCATTCGGTCGGTTCGCAGATCATTCGCACGCTGGAAAAGTTCAATGTCGGCAACACGGTGGCCGACCGACGCAAGCGGATGCTGGAATTGCTCGACCTGGTGAAGCTGCCGAGGGCGTTCGAGTCGCGCAAGCCGCGCCAGCTTTCAGGTGGCCAGAAACAGCGCATCGGCGTGGCGCGCGCCTTTGCCGGCGACGCCAAGGTGGTGGTGGCCGACGAGCCGGTCTCGGCGCTGGATGTGTCGGTCCAGGCGGCGGTGACCGAGCTCTTGATGGACATCCAGCGCAAGAACAAGACGACGATGCTGTTCATCAGCCACGATTTGTCGGTGGTGCGCTACATCGCCGACCGCGTCGTCGTCATGTATCTCGGCTACATCGTCGAGCAAGGCACGACCGACCAGATCTTTTCACCGCCCTATCACCCCTACACCGAGGCGCTGCTGTCAGCGATCCCGATTGCCGATACCAGCGTGGTGAAAAGGCACATCGTGCTCGAAGGCGACATTCCGTCGGCGATGAACCCGCCCTCGGGATGTCCGTTCCAGACGCGCTGCGGCTACAAGAAACTGGTGCCGGACAATCTTTGCGAAACTACGGTGCCGCCGGTCAAAAATCTCGGCGACGGTCATATGAGCCTGTGCTGGCTGGCCGACGACGTGCTGGCAAAAATGGAGCCGGTGATCAAATTCGACAAGGAACACGCGGCGAATGAGGGCGTGCCGGATGATGCAAACCACGGTGTTGGCCCAGGCTTTGCCGGAGACCCGCCCAAGCGCCCGCATGGAAAGACTGGCAGCGTTGAAGCCGATGCCGAGGGTCAGGCAGCGGAGGATGGCGAAGCGGTCGCCAAAGCCCGCCGTCACGAGGTTCGCGACGAGGTTTCAGAGACCGGCGGCACCTCAAGCTCTGCCGATAGCGCGGTGGCACCAATCACGCCGCCGACAGTCGGCGACGGCCGCCAGGCCGAGAACGCCACGCGCAAGCCGCGCAAACCCAAGGGCGGCTGAAATGCCGCTAGTACGCTAGGGCGCGCATTGCCGTAGCTGCGCGGCGTAATCCTGCGCCATCTGTTCGGTGGCATGCGCATAGCGCTGCACGTCGGCGTCGCCGCGATTGCCGCGCTTGTAGGCATTCCAGCCGAGATAGTAGGCGAGATACAGATTGTAGGTGTCGTTGCGGGCGACGCCGAGTGTGTCGGCGGTTTTCGAATGATACCAGCCGACGAAATCAACGGCATCGGCAAAGCGGGTGCGGCGCGCCGCCCAGCTGCCGGTCTCGCTCTGGTATTGCGCCCAGGTGCCGTCGAGCGCCTGCGAGAAGCCGGTGGCACTGGAGATATGTTTCCAGGGAATGAAGCCCAGCAGCTTGGTGCGCGGCGGCCTGGCATTGCTCTTGAAGCCGGATTCCTTGCGCACCGTCGCCATCAGCACGGGAACCGGCACACCGTATTTCTGCTCGGCGCGTTGTGCCGCCGCCTGCCAATTGTCGAACCAGCCGTCATTCTGGTCGAAAACGGCGCAGACATCGTTGATATGGTTCGGCGGCGTCGCGCAGGCCGAAAGCGTCAGCGGCACGGCAATCGCTACAATTTTACTAAAACTCGACCTACGCATTGGAAGAGCATTAGGCCGAAAACATAAAAGGAATCTTGCTGTCTTCCTTAACGGCTCATCGGCCGCTTGGCCGACACTGAGCAGGTATAAACATTCCGACGTTTGTTGTCGCTTTTACCGACGTGAAATCCCCGGTATGGCGCCTTGGCTAAAATCACGCCCGCAGGTGGCGGATTTTTGACAGCTCGATCTTCGTGGCGGCGCTTTGATGCGCCGCATGAGCGAACCAAGACGCAAGCGCGGCGCCGAGCGAACCAGCAACAGGGGACCGACCGCCATCCCGCAACTGCCGCTCAGGCGGGTGACAAATCCGTATCCGCCGATGGCGATGCTCTCGGCCGACCAGATCGAGGCGATCCACCAGGCGTCGATGCATATCTTGGAGAATTTCGGCATCGAGGTGATGAGCCCGCGTGCGCTGTGGCTGTTCGAGAAGGCCGGGGCCAAGGTCGATCATGCCTCGATGAACGTCCGCATCGATCGCGGCATGATCGAGGACGCGCTGAAGACGACGCAGTCCAGCTATACGCTGACGCCGCGCAATCCCGCCCATGCCGTCCACCTCGGCGGCAATACAATCAACTTCACGCTCGTCGCCGGGCCGCCGAATGTGCACGACATGGAGCGCGGCCGCCGTGCCGGCAATTTGCGCGATTATTCCGATCTCGTCCGGCTGGCGCAGCACTTCAACTGCATCCACATGCTCGGCAACCAGGTCTGCGCGCCGATGGAACTGCCGGCGAATTCCCGTCACCTCGACACCTATTTCGCCAATCTGACACTGACCGACAAAAGCTTTCACGTCTCGGCCATCGGCCGCGGCAGGGCGCTCGACGGCATCGAAATGATGGCAATCGCGCGCGGACTGACGCTTGACGAAATGCGCGACGATCCCGGCGTCACCACGATCATTTCGGTCAACTCGCCGCGCCGCTTCGACGAGATGATGGCCGAGGGGCTGATGACGATGGCCGAGTTCGGCCAGTCGGTGGCGGTAACGCCATTCACGCTGATGGGGGCGATGAGCCCGGTGACGCTTGCCGGCGCGCTCGCCCAGCAGAATGCCGAGGCGCTGTTCGGCGTGGTGCTGACGCAGCTCATCCGCCCCGGCGCGCCGGTGATGTATGGCGCCTTCACCTCCAATGTCGACATGAAGTCGGGTGCACCGGCTTTTGGCACGCCTGAAAACACCAAGGCGAATATAGCGTCCGGACAGTTGGCGCGGCGTTACAAGCTGCCTTACCGGACGACACCGGGCTCGGCTTCCAATGCCGCCGACGCGCAAGGCGCTTATGAGACGCTGATGGCGCTGTGGGGCGCGGTGCTCGGCCATGGCAACCTCGTCTACCATGCCGCCGGCTGGCAGGAGGGCGGGCTGACCGCGTCGTTCGAAAAGTTCATCATCGACGTCGAGATGATCCAGCACATGATGGAGTTTTTGCGCCCGATCGAAGTCAACGAGGCCGAGCTTGCCGTCGAGGCTCTGGGTGCGGTTCCGACCGGCGGCCACTTCTTCGGCGAGCCGCACACGCTGGAGCGCTACGCCACGGCCTTCTACCAGCCGATACTGTCCAACTGGCAGAACTACGAGGCCTGGCAGGAGGCCGGTGGGCTCGACGCCACGGCGCGTGCGACGAGGCTGTGGAAGAAGGCGCTGGAGGACTATGTCGAGCCGGTGATGGAAATCTCCAGGCGCGAGGCATTGGAGGCGTACGTGGCCAAGCGCAAGGAAGCGATCGGGCAAAGCGAGCCTTAAACGCTGCTCTTGTTCAGATTCATTCTCTTCTCCTACAGAATCATGAAACCCAACCAACTCTTTGAAATGACGAGAATCCCATGAAATCGCATGCAAAGGTCGTGGTTATCGGCGGTGGCGTTGTCGGGTGCTCCGTGCTGTTCCATCTGGCCCGTCACGGCTGGACCGACATCGTGCTCCTGGAGCGCAATGAATTGACCTCCGGCTCGACCTGGCACGCCGCCGGCGGCATGCACACCATCAATGGCGACCCCAACGTCGCCAAGCTGCAGAAATACACGATCTCGCTCTACAAGGAGATCGAGGAGCTGTCCGGCCAGGCGACTGGCGTGCATCTGACTGGCGGCGTCTTGCTGGCGGCGACCGAGGCGCGGCTCGACTGGCTGCGCGGCGTCGTCGCCAAGGGTCGCTATCTCGGCATCGACCTTGAGGAGATATCGCCTAATGAGGCGGCCGAGCTGATGCCGCTGCTCGATCCCAAGCAGTTCGTCGGTGCTGTGCGCAACAAGGAGGACGGTCATCTCGACCCGTCCGGCGTTACCCACGCCTACGCCAAGGCGGCGAGGAAGCTTGGTGCCGAGGTCGAGCGTTTCACCAAGGTCGAGGATATCGTGCGGCGCGCCGACGGGCTGTGGCGCGTCATTACCAACAAAGGCGAGGTGGTGGCCGAGCATGTCGTCAACGCCGGCGGCCTGTGGGCGCGTGAGGTCGGCCGCATGGTCGGGCTGGAGCTGCCGGTGCTGGCGATGGAGCACATGTACCTGATCACCGAGGACATGCCGGAAGTCGCCGCCTGGAACCAGAAGACCGGCACGGAGATCATCCATGCAGTCGATTTCGATGGCGAGCTGTATCTGCGTCAGGAGCGCGGCGGCATGCTGATGGGCACTTACGAAAAGGCCAACAAGCCATGGTCCGAGTTCCAGACGCCGTGGAATTTCGGCCATGAACTGCTCGAACCCGACATCGACCGCATCGCACCGTCGCTGGAGGTCGGCTTCCGGCATTTCCCGGCCTTCCAGAACACCGGCATCAAGCAGATCATCAACGGGCCCTTCACCTTCGCGCCGGACGGCAATCCGCTGGTCGGGCCGGTGCGCGGCCTGCCGGGTTTCTGGGTGGCCTGTGGTGTCATGGCGGGGTTCTCGCAGGGAGGCGGCGTCGGGCTGGCGCTGTCGAACTGGATGATCGAAGGCGATCCCGGTGCCGATATCTGGGCGATGGATGTGTCGCGCTACGGCGACTGGGCGACGATGGCCTACACCAACGCCAAGGTGCGCGAAAACTATTCGCGGCGGTTTTCGATCCGCTTCCCGAACGAGGAACTACCAGCCGGCCGGCCGCTCAAGACGACACCGGTCTACGATCTGTTGTCGGTGAAGGGCGCGCAATGGGGTGTCGCCTATGGGCTGGAGGTGCCGCTGTGGTACGCGCCCGAAGGCGTCAAGGACGAATTCTCCTGGCGGCGCTCGAGCGATTTCGAGCATGTTGCGAAAGAAGTGGAGACTGTTCGGCAAGGCATTGGCCTGTCGGAAATCTCGTCATTCGCCAAATACAGGGTAACCGGCGAGGGCGCTGCAGCCTGGCTCGACCGCTTGCTTGCCTGCAACCTGCCAAGGCCCGGCCGCATGACGCTGGCGCCGATGCTGAAGGAAGACGGCAGGCTGATTGGCGATTTCACCCTGGCCAATCTCGGCAGCCCAAATTCGGAAAGTGACGGCTGGTTCCTGGCCGGCTCCGGCGTCGCCGAGCAGTACCATATGCGCTGGTTCGAGGCACATCTGCCGAAGGACGGCTCTGTCTGCATCGAGGCGCTGGGCGCAAAACTCACCGGCTTATCGATCGCCGGGCCGAGCGCGCGGAACCTTCTTGAAAAGGTTACACGGTCGGACGTGTCGAATGCGGCCTTTCCGTTCATGGCCATCAGCAAGATGGACATCGGCATGGCGCCATGCCTGATCGGGCGCGTCAGCTACACCGGCGATCTCGGCTACGAAATCTGGGTGGCGCCGGAATATCAGCGTGCGGCATTGCAAGCCTTGATGGCCGCGGGGGAGGAATTCGGCATCGGCCTGTTCGGCTCGCGCGCCCTCAATGCATTGCGGCTGGAAAAGAATTACGGCTCATGGGCGCGCGAATACCGGCCGATCTACGGGCCGTTGGAAGCCGGGCTCGACCGCTTCGTCGCCTACGGCAAGCAGGCCGATTTCATCGGCAAGCAGGCGGCGCTGGCCGAGCGCAAGCAAGGCGGCAGACTGCGGCTGCGGGCCTTTGTCGTCGATACTGTCGATGCCGACGTCATCGGCGACGAGCCAATCTGGTACGGGGGTGCCGTGCGCGGTTGGGTCACGTCGGGCGGCTACGCGCATCATTCAAAAAAGTCCGTCGCCATCGGCTATGTGCCGAAAGAGATTGCCGAGGAAGTTGAAGGCTTCGAGATCGAGATTCTGGGCAAACGCCACGCTGCGCGCATGCAGCCGATCCCGCTGTTCGACGCGAATTTCGAGCGGATGCGTGGGTGAAGAACCGCCGACGCCTCAGCTGTTGCGCCGGTTGTCGAGGGCCATGGCACCCGGACCGGCAAACACCAGAGAGAGGAAAATGAAGCAGAACGAGATCGCCGAATCGCCGCCATTGTTGATGGGGAAGAAGTCGCGCGGCATGTGCGCCATGAAATAGGCGATCGCCATCTCGCCAGCCAGGAGGAAGGCGACCGGCCGGGCGAAGAGCCCAAGCGCCAAGAGAATGCCGCCCACGAATTCGAGGAGGCCAGCGGTCAGCGTCAGCCCGGTCAATGTACCGGCATGGTCGCCGGCGGGAAAATTGAACAGCTTTTGCGTACCATGTGCGATGAATTGCAGTGCCGTCATGATGCGCAATGCGGCCAGAGCCTGCGGCTGATATCTGGCAAGGCCGTCGAAAAGCTTCATCTAAGACTCCATTTCACCCCCGAACCGGCCATAGATTATCGCCCGGCAGGGGACCATTCACTTCGCATGGCCCCGCCATCAACAATCAGTGATGGAAATGTTCCTCGTCCTTTCAATATTTTTCTCTCCAGGGTTGTATTAAAACCGCTATAGTTGTACTGAGATCCAGACACTCCAAACCATGTGGGTTCCGTTTTCCATGAGAAAAGTCGTCGTCAGCCTATTCGCCATCCTTGCAGGCACCAGCGTCGCCATGGCCGACGACGCCGGCTGTGCTGCTTTCAAATGGCCGGTGACGCGCGAGGAGGCCCTGTTTGCGGCGGCGCCCGCCGCGCAGTCCGGCGCTGACCTTTCGGTCGGCGAGGCTGCGGATGTGGCGTTGGCGCCGGTCGGCACGATCAGCTTCACCGTTCCGCCGGAACGCGCGCCGGCAGCCGGTACATTCGGCGCGACGGCGAGCGTGGCCGTGCCCCCGGAGGGAGAACTCCAGATCAGCCTGTCTGATGAGGCCTGGATCGATGTCGTTCAGGACGGTAAAGCCGTGAAGTCGGCGGCTTCCAGTGGTATAAAAACCTGTCCGGGGATCCGCAAGAGCGTGCGCTTCAAGCTAGCCGCCGGCCGGGCGACCATCCAGCTCAGCGGCGCCAAGAAGCCCGATCTCAAAGTTTCCGTGCTGACGCCGGAATAGTTCTCAAAGAGCGTAAGATTGGAGGGACAGCGCCCCTCTCTGTCGGACATCTCCCCCACGAGGGGGGAGATCGGTTTTTGCTGCCGGTTTCGCCAATCGCGACGCGACGTTGCTACCGCACCGGTGCCATTAGCGCGAAATGGGCGCCCTGCGGGTCTGTGCACTGCACGATCCAGCTGCCGCCGGGGACCTCCATCGGACCCATCAGGATCTTGCCGCCATTGTCGGTGACGCGCTTGGCTGCCCCGTCGATGCCGGGCACGTTGAAATAGAACTGCCAGACCGGCACCGGGATCTGCTCAGGCTTGTTCATCATGCCGCCAACCGGCTCGCCTCCGAAGGAAAAGAGCTGGTAGATGCCCATCGGACCCATATCCATGGCGTCGCCCTTCTCCCAGCCGAACTGGCTGGAATAGAAATCGAACGCCGCCTTCCAGTCCGACGTATAGAGTTCATGCCAGCCGATGTTGCCGGGTGTCGTCAACGGTAGCGGCGGCTGGTCGGGGCCGCTGGGCTGCAGGAAGTTGAACATCGCGCCTTGCGGGTCGGCAACGACGGCGAAGCGGCCGACGCCAGGAATGTCGTCGGGCTCGCGGTGAACCGCGCCACCAGCCTTCTTGAGGGACGCCGTTGCGGCATCGACGTCCCTGGTGAGGATATAACCGATCCAGGCCGGCGGCATGCCCATCTTGCGCGCGTCCTCGGGCAGCGTCATCAGCCCGCCGACGCCGCGCTCGCCGACATTCATGACGATATAGCGCGGCATGCCCGGGGCCCCTTCGAAAGGCTGCCCCCTCCAGCCCACCACGGCGGTGTAAAACGCCTCCGCGGCGTCGAGATCGGTGGTCATCAGCTCGTACCAGAAGAAGGGCATCGGGGACTGTGGCATTGTCGTGCTCCTTGCGGTTTGTACATCGATCATGCGCGATCCATTCTAGGACGATCTTCACGACGAAAATCCGACAGCCAACCAAAAAAGATGGCGGCAAATTGGAAATGTTACCGGGTTACGCGCCCTGCGGTTTTCGACTTTGCTTGCAGTCAACGAGGGGTTGTTGATCCATGCGCCGGATGTCGCTCACTTCCGAACTTGTCGCGCTGTGCCATCGGCAGGAGACCGATCCGTACCGGCTTCGTGCATGGCCGTTTGGAAAACATGACTATTACCATCATGTTTGTTGAAGGTTTTCAGCGAGTTGCGCCGAAAATTGACCAATTGATAAAAAAATAAAACGTGCTAGCCTTCTCCAAAACAAGAATAGGGGAACTGACGATGCCAGAAGGCCAGTTCAAGCAAGGCATTGCCGGCGGGCGGCTCTCGCCGGAGCAATATGCCGATAATTTTGCCGACCTGCATCCACCGCTCGATCATCACGAGGCGCTGGTCGAGTCCGACCGCTGCTATTTCTGCTATGACGCGCCGTGCATGAACGCGTGCCCGACTTCAATCGACATCCCGCTGTTCATCCGCCAGATCTCGACGGGCAATCCGATCGGCTCGGCCAAGACGATTTTCGACCAGAATATTTTGGGCGGCATGTGCGCCCGCGTCTGCCCGACCGAGACGCTGTGCGAAGAGGTCTGCGTGCGCGAGGTGGCAGAAGGCAAGCCGGTGCAGATTGGTCGCCTTCAGCGCTACGCCACCGATGTCGCCATGGCCGAAAACAAGCAGTTCTACAAGCGCTCCGAACCGACCGGCAAGACGGTCGCCGTGGTCGGCGCCGGACCGGCGGGGCTTGCGGCCGCGCATCGGCTTGCCCGTCATGGCCATGACGTGACCATCCTGGAAGCCCGGCCGAAGCCCGGCGGCCTCAATGAGTACGGTATCGCCGCCTACAAGAGCGTCGACAATTTCGCCCAGGTCGAGGTCGACTATGTCACGTCAATCGGCGGCATCGACATCCAGAACGGCAAGGCGCTCGGCCGTGATTACCAGCTGTCGGACCTAACCAGGAATTACGATGCGGTGTTCCTCGGCATGGGGCTTGCCGGCGTCAATGCCTTGCGAGCGGATGGCGAGGAGGCGCAAGGCGTCACCAATGCCGTCGAGTTCATTGCCGAGCTTCGTCAGGCCGGTGATCTGGCCAGCCTGCCGGTCGGCCGGCGTGTTGTCGTCATCGGCGGCGGCATGACGGCGATCGACGCGGCGGTGCAATCGAAGCTGCTCGGAGCCGAAGAGGTGACGATCTGCTATCGGCGCGGCCCGGAGGACATGAACGCCTCCGAATTCGAGCAGGATCTGGCTGCCGCCAACGGCGTCATCATCCGGCACTGGTTGCAGCCGAAGCGGGTCATTGCCGATGGCGGCAAGGTGTCGGCGATCGAGCTCGAATACACCGCGATGGACGGCGACCGGCTCGTCGGCACCGGCGAGCGGCTGACGCTCGTCGCCGAACAGGTGTTCAAGGCGATCGGCCAGAGCTTTGTCCCGGCTGCGCTCAACGGCAGTGGGGTCTTGCTTGCCCTGGAAGCCGGCCGCATCAAGGTCGACGCCGAAGGCCGCACCTCGCTGCCAAACGTCTGGGCCGGCGGCGACTGCATCTTTGGCGGCGACGACCTGACAGTCTCGGCCGTTGCGCAAGGCCGCGACGCGGCGGAGAGCATCAACCGGGCTCTGCGATGATGGCGCCGGTACTCGCTGTCGCTGACTTCATCGGCGCTGCGGCAATGCCGGCGGTTTCACCAGACTATTGGCTCTACACGCAATGGTGTGACGAGAAGGGTGACGAGCGGATGTTCGTAGAAGTGTCCGGCGTCGGCTTCAACGAGCACACGATCTGCCAATGGACGTCCGGGCCGCCTACTGGCGACTTGGTTGTGACAGCGGTTTCATGCGCGAACGTCTATCCCAACGGGGACGAGACCGTGCGCATGGACGAAAGCATGGTCAAGCTGGAGGCGCGCAAGGGCGATCCGGACAAGATCACAGTAACGGTCGAAGGCGAGCCACCGGCGGTTTTTCTTCGATGCGAGGAATGATCCGGATACGATAGTCAACGCTATAAGGTGGCGGTGAGCCCGCTGCAGCCAGAGGAGAAAGACCCATGGCAGACATCCGCAACAATTTCGTTGGTATCAAGTCGCCGAACCCGTTCTGGCTGGCTTCGGCGCCGCCGACCGACAAGGCCTACAACGTTATACGCGCGTTCAAGGCGGGCTGGGGCGGTGTCGTCTGGAAGACGCTCGGCGAAGAGGGCCCACCGGTGGTCAACGTCAACGGACCGCGCTACGGCGCCATTTGGGGCGCCGACCGTCGTCTGCTTGGCCTGAACAATATCGAGCTGATCACCGACCGCGACCTGCAGGTCAATCTGCGCGAGATCAAGCAGGTCAAGATGGACTGGCCCGACCGGGCGATCGTCGTCTCGCTGATGGTGCCTTGCGAGGAGCACGCCTGGAAGGCGATCCTGCCGGTGGTCGAGGAGACCGGCGCCGACGGCATCGAGCTCAATTTCGGCTGCCCGCACGGCATGTCGGAACGCGGCATGGGTGCCGCCGTCGGCCAGGTGCCGGAATACATCGAAATGGTGGTGCGCTGGTGCAAGGCCAACACCCGCATGCCGGTGATCACCAAGCTGACGCCCAACATCACCGACATACGCAAGCCGGCACGCGCTGCCCTTGCCGGCGGCACCGATGCGGTGTCGCTGATCAACACCATCAATTCGATCACCGGCGTCAATCTCGATAGTTTCGCACCGGAGCCGACGATCGACGGCAAGGGTTCACATGGCGGCTATTGCGGCCCGGCGGTGAAGCCGATCGCCATGAACATGGTGGCCGAGATCGCGCGCGACCCGGAAACGAAGGGCCTGCCGATCTCCGGTATCGGCGGCATCACCACCTGGCGTGACGCCGCCGAATTCATGGCGCTCGGCGCCGGCAATGTGCAGGTGTGCACGGCGGCGATGACCTATGGCTTCAAGATCGTGCAGGAGATGATCGCCGGCCTGGAAAACTGGATGGACGAGAAAGGCCACGCCTCGCTCGACGACATCGTCGGCCGCGCCACGCCGAACGTCACCGACTGGCAGTATCTCAACCTCAACTACATCGCCAAGGCGCATATCGACCAGGACGCCTGCATCAAATGTGGCCGCTGCCACATCGCTTGCGAGGACACCTCGCATCAGGCGATCACCAGCATGGTCGACGGCGTCAGGCATTTCGAGGTGATCGAGGCCGAATGCGTCGGCTGCAATCTCTGCGTCAATGTCTGTCCGGTCGAGAACTGCATCAGCATGGAGCCTTTGGCGGTCGGCGTGATGGATCAGCGCACCGGCAAGCCGGTGTCGCCGATCTATGCCAACTGGACGACGCATCCGAACAATCCGATGGCCAAGGTGGCGGCGGAATAGCATTGCGAAAAAAAGCGGCGTTCACGGGCGCCGCTTTTTAATTTTCCTATTGCGGATAAAAACTATCCACGATAATCTATATCCATGAACAGGAGAGCGAAATGAAGCTGGGCGAAGGCGTCGAAGCGGCCATTCATTGCGCCGCGATGCTTGCCGGCGTTGATGGCGCCGCGACCTTGCCGGGTGCGGCCATGGCCGAAGCGTTCGGGCTGTCTCCGAGCTATCTCCTAAAGCATCTCAACGCGCTGACGGCGTCGGGCATTCTGGAATCGGTGCCGGGTCCGTCCGGCGGCTACCGGCTGGCGCGGCCGGCGGAACGCATAACGCTGCTCGACATCGTGCTGGCCGTCGAAGGGCGCGAACCGGCCTTCCGCTGTGGCGAAATCCGCCAGCGCGGCCCGGCGAAGCTCGATGCCTCGGTCTATGTCAAACCTTGCGGCATCAACGTGGCCATGCTGAAGGCCGAGCGTGCCTATCGCGCCGCGCTCGCCGACGCCCGGCTGTCCGACATCGTTGCTGAATACACGACCGATGCCGATCCCCGTTCGGTCGCCGCCAACTGCGCCTTTGTCGAGCGCCACCAGCGACCGCAGAAATCAAGTTCAACCAAGCAAGCATGAAAGGCTACAGAAGATGAAACAGAGGCTGCAATTTTTTGGCGCGGCGCCGGAGATCATGAAGGCGGTGTCGGCGCTCAACAAGGCAGTCGACGAATGCGGGCTCGAAAAAAGCCTGTTGCATCTGATCAAGCTCAGGGCGTCGCAGATCAACGGCTGCTCGTATTGCGTCGAGATGCACAGCCGCGAAGCCCGCCGCGACGGCGAAAGCGAGCAGCGGCTTTATCTCGTCTCCGCCTGGAAGGAATCGCCGCTGTTTTCAGAGCGCGAACGCGCAGCCTTCGCCTGGACCGACGCGCTGACCAGGATCGCCGACAACGGTGTTTCGGACGAACTCTATGCAAGGACGCTCAAGCATTTCTCGGAGGAAGAGTTGGTCAAGCTGTCGGTTGCGCTCGGCATGATCAACACCTGGAACCGGCTTTGCGTTCCGTTCCATGCAATCCATCCGATGCCGGCGATCATGGCCGCTTGACCATGGACCAGGGGGGGGCGGCGGGGGGCGCACTCGCCCGGGGGGGGGGCGGCGGGCGCGGCCGGCGTCTTTTCTGCCCAAGGACCGACAGCATGTTTTCAAACTTTGATAGTGAGATTTTAGTCGCCGCCCGCTTGCTGCTCGGCGGCGCCTTTGTCTTTGCCGGCCTGCGCAACATTCAGAACGCGGCCTTTGTGACCCAATTGATGACGACGCGCGGCCTGCCCCAGGCACGGCTGGTGCTGTGGCTGGGGATTGTCCTGCAGATCATCGCCGGAGTGCTGGTGATCGCGGGCATCTGGACCGCTGCCGCCGCTCTCTGCCTAGTGCTGTTCCTTGTCGTTGCTACGCCGATGTTCCATAACTTCTGGGATCACCAGGGGCCCGAGCGGGCGTCCCGCATCAATGGCTTTGTCGGCAACGTCGCGCTGACCGGAGGATTTCTGGCGCTGATCGCGCAGTCGCTTTGACAGCGATCATCGCGTCGAGGTAGCCGCGTTACGCCGCATACCGCAAGCCGCCATCACACGTCAGGACTTGGCCGGTGACGAAGCTGTTCGAAACCAGGAACGCAATCGCCTCAGCGACGTCCTCGGCCCGGCCGATACGGCCGACCGGCGTCTTGTCGGCATACTCGGCAAACACGGCCTGCCGCTGATCGTTGGGCAGGAACTCCCACCATGGCGTGTCGATGACACCCGGTGCCACGACATTGACGCGTAACGGCTTCAGCTCCATCGCCAGGATCGGCACCACGGTCAGCAGCATGCCGTTGACGGCGGCGATGCCGGCGACACCCGGCGCCGACAATTGCGCCGACACCGCCGAGATGAAAGTCACCGAACCGCTCTTGTTCAGCGTCGGCAAGGCGGCCTGCAGGCAGGAGAGCTGTGGCCGGACCTTCTCGTCGACGCCGCCGCCGATGTCGGTCAGGTCAAGCGTTTCGAACGGGCCGAGCCCCTTGCCGCCGCTGGCAGCCAGCACCAGGTGATCGAAAGGGCCGAGGTCGCTGAAGAACCGGCGAACCTCGTCCGGCTTCGCGGCATCGAAGGCAGCTTTTTCGACGGCGCCGCCAAGGCTTTGCCACGCGTTGTCGAGCCGTTCCCGGCTGCGCCCGGTGATCGTCACCTTCATGCCCGGGCCGAGCAGCTTTTTCGCGGTGGCGAGGCCGATGCCGGAGGAGCCGCCGACGACCACGGTGTGACTGGTTTTCTCGGTCATGAATTTTCTTTCTTCGATGTTGCGGAGGCGGCTGCGAGTCCGACAAGGCCGAGGCTCAATTCGCGCAACTGCTGCCTCGCCTTCGCGTCATAGGCTTGCGCATCGGCGCGCGATTCTCTTTGGCCGTCGAAATAGAGCCCGCTTCGCCCTTCGAGCGCCGGCGACGTCGCGAGGTTGATGATGGCCTCGGCGCCGGTTTCGACCGAGCTCCACGGCGTGATGCCCGCCTGCCGCACCATCGTGGTGTTCATGTAGCTTGCCGGATGCAGGCTGTTGACGGTCACATTGGTGCCGTTCAGCTGCTCCGCCAGATCGATGGTAAACATGATCTGCGCCAGCTTGCTCTGGCAGTAGGCACGGACGCCGTCATAGGAGCGGGTCAGCATGACGTCGTCGAAATCGATCGCCTGCTGGCCGGCCGAGGCGACGTTGACGATGCGCGCCGACGCGCTGGCCTTGAGCAACGGCAGCAGCTCCATGGTGAGCAGGAAGCCGGCGAGATAATTGACGGCAAAGCGCAGTTCGTAGCCGTCGGCGCTGACCTGTCGTTTGGAGTTGGGACCAGCAGTGCCGACGCCAGCATTGTTGATGAGGATTTCGAGCCGCCTGGTCCTTGCGCGCACCGCCTCGGCGAGGCGGCGGACTTCCGCCAGGGAGGAGAGATCGGCGACGAGCAACTCGGCCTTGCCGCCGGCGGCTTCGATTTCGGCCACGGTCGCCTTGCCCCTTGTCGCGTCGCGGCCATGCACCAGGATGCGGGCGCCGCCGGCGCCGAGCCTTTGCGCGACGACGCGGCCGACGCCGTCGGTCGAGCCGGTGATAAGAATTGTCTTGTCGTTCAGTTCCATGTTCAGAGCCTCCATCTCATTCGCTCTGAGCGGAAAGATGGGGCACCAGCCACTTGCCAAACAGTTCAAACTTTATCCTGGTATCGGTACTGCTATAATAGCGGCCATGGATTCCACCACGCATTCCGCCGAAGACAGCCGCCGCCGCGAGCTTGGCGCCTTTCTGCGTTCGCGGCGCGAAAGGCTGACGCCTTCGGCCACGGGCATCTCGACGGGGTTGCGCAGGCGCACACCCGGGCTGCGGCGCGAAGAGGTGGCGATGATCGCCGGCGTCGGCACGACCTGGTACACCTGGCTGGAGCAGGGCCGCGACGTCAGGCCCTCGGTGGAAGTGCTGACCGCGCTCAGCCAGGCGCTGCGCCTGGACGCGGCCGAGCAACGGCATCTGTTCATCCTTGCCGGCCGCCCGCAGCCGGAGCGTCGCGTCGACGCGCCGGAAAAGGTCGATAGCCCGTTGCTGCACATGCTGCAGAGCCTGGTCCTGCAGCCGGCCTATGTCCTCGGGCGGCGCTGGGACGTGCTGGCCTGGAACTCTGCCGCGGCAGCCGTGTTCGGCGACTATGGCCTGCTGGAGGACGATGCCCGCAACATCGTCCATATGGTTTTCACCAGCCCGCAGCACCGGCGCCTGCTCGTCGACTGGGAGGAACTGGCGCGTGCCGTGCTGGCGTCATTCCGGGCAGAAAGCGCCAGATATGTCGGCGATCCGGATTTCGAGCGGCTGATCGCGCTGATGACGCGCTCGAGCCCGGAGTTTCGCGCCTGGTGGCCGCTACGCGACGTCGCCCGCAACCTATCGGGTGTGAAGCATGTCAGGCATCCGATAGCGGGCGCCATGGCGTTCGAGCATATGAGCCTGTCGATCGATGACGGCTCGGACATGAAGCTGATCGTCTACACACCGCTCGCCGAGCAGAACTCGATCGCCAAGCTCGAACAACTGCTGGAGACGCTTCCGGCCGAGCGGCGCAGCGCGTGATGCCGATCGCCTCGCTGAAGCCTTAGCCGTTCGGCTTCAGCCCCTCGATGAACAATTGCTCGAGAAATCTTGCGGCATCCTCGAAGCGGCCGTCGCCGCCGCGGTCGGGGCCGAGCACGGCGCGAACCTGGACGTCGAAATCGGCATAATGCTGCGTCGTCGCCCAGATCGAGAAGATCAGGTGCCAGGGGTCGGTGCGGGCAATCTTGCCGGCGCGCATCCAGCCCTTGATGACGTTGGCTTTCTCGTCGACCAGCGTCTTCAACTCGCCCTCCAGCATCGGCATGATGCGCGGCGCGCCCTGCAGGATCTCGTTGGCGAACAGCCGGCTTTCACGCGGGAAATCGCGCGCCATTTCGAGCTTGCGCCTGATGTAGCTGCGCAGTTCGGTCAAGGGATCGCCGATGTCGTCGAGTTCGCGCAGCGGCGCCAGCCAGGTGTCGAGAAGCCGCTGCATCAGCGTCTCGTGGATGTCCTCCTTGCGGCGGAAATAATAGAGCAGGTTCGGCTTCGACATGCCGGCGGCTTCGGCGATCTGGTCGATGGTCGAGCCGCGAAAACCGTTGGTCGAGAAGACTTCGAGCGCCGCCTCGAGGATGAGCTCGCGCTTTTCCAGCTGGATGCGGGTGCGGCGAGGAGCGGAGCTTTCGACCGCACCCGTCACCTCGAAAAACCTTCGCTGCGAGGAGTGTCTGGACCAATTCTCTGGACCAGTTTTTCTCCGCCCTGTGGAGCGCACTTCGAAAGCCGCATTTCCGCTAGTAATCCCTTGACCGCTGATAAGGCGGTGCTAACGTTTGTCCAACCGGTCAAAAATTTGCGTAGCACGAAAACGTCGCGAAGACCAAGTGTTGGAAAGACCAAGCGTTAGCCGCACCGAAACAGGTTACAAGGGGAAGTCTTGGTCATGTCCAACCGGCTGAAAGTCACGCCGAACGATCTCAGCGCATTCTGGATGCCGTTCACGGCAAACCGGCAGTTCAAGCAGGCGCCGCGCATGATGGTGTCGGCCAAGGACATGCATTACACGACCAGCGACGGGCGCAAAGTTCTCGACGGCACCGCCGGCCTGTGGTGCGTCAATGCCGGCCACTGCCGTCCGAAGATCACCGAGGCGATCCAGAGCCAGGCGGCAGAGCTCGACTATGCGCCGGCCTTCCAGATGGGCCACCCGATCGTGTTCGAGCTGGCGAACCGGCTGGTAGATATCGCGCCGAAGGGCATGGACCATGTGTTCTTCACCAATTCCGGATCGGAATCAGTCGAGACCGCGCTGAAGATGGCGATCGCCTATCACCGCGTAAAAGGCGAGGGCTCGCGTACCCGCCTGATCGGCCGCGAACGCGGCTATCACGGCGTCAATTTCGGCGGCATTTCGGTCGGCGGCATCGTCACCAATCGCAAGATGTTCGGCACGCTGCTCGGCGGCGTCGATCACATGCCACACACGCATCTGCCGGAAAAGAACTCCTTCACCAAGGGCGTGCCCGAGCATGGCGCGGAACTGGCCAACGAGTTGGAGCGTATCGTTGCCCTGCACGACGCCTCGACCATCGCCGCCGTCATCGTCGAGCCGGTTGCCGGTTCCACCGGCGTCATCCTGCCGCCGAAGGGCTATTTGCAGAAGCTTCGCGAGATCTGCACCAAGCACGGCATCTTGCTGATTTTCGATGAGGTCATCACCGGTTTCGGCCGTCTCGGCACGCCGTTTGCCGCCGACTATTTCGGCGTCACGCCGGATATCATGACCACCGCCAAAGGCGTCTCCAACGGCGTCATCCCGATGGGCGCGGTGTTCGTGAAGAAGGAAATCCACGACGCCTTCATGACCGGCCCCGAGCACATGATCGAGTTCTTCCACGGCTACACCTATTCGGGCAATCCGATCGCCTGCGCGGCGGCGCTGGGCACGCTCGACACCTACAAGGAAGAGGGGCTGCTGACGCGCGGTGAGGAACTGGCGCCGTACTGGGAGGACGCGCTGCACTCGCTGAAGGGCGAGCCGAACGTCATCGATATCCGCAATATCGGCCTGATCGGCGCAATCGAGCTGGCGCCGATCGCCGGCCAGCCGACGAAACGCGCCTTCTCGGCTTTTGTGAAGGCTTTCGAACGCGGTGCGTTGATCCGTACCACCGGCGACATCATCGCGCTGTCGCCGCCGCTGATCATCACCAAGGGCCAGATCAACGAATTGATCGACCACGTGCGCGAAGTGCTGAGGGCGGTGGACTAGATACTCCCCAACATGTAGGGGCGACGACGGGAACCGTCGTCCTAATATGTGAGTAAATGAGAGGAACTTGAATGGCCGCCCCCGGCGAGAATCTGCGAATCAATTCAGACCGTTTGTGGGATTCGATAATGGAGATGGCGAAGATCGGCCCCGGCATCGCCGGCGGCAACAATCGCCAGACCGTTACCGACGAGGACGGCGAAGGGCGGCATCTGTTCAAGCGCTGGTGCGATGAGGCGGGGCTCGAAATGGGCGTCGACGAGATGGGCACGATGTTTGCCCGCCGCGAAGGCACCGACCCCAGCCTGCCGCCGGTCTATGTCGGCAGCCATCTCGATACGCAGCCGACCGGCGGCAAGTATGATGGCGTGCTCGGTGTGCTAGGCGGGCTGGAGGTCGTGCGCTCGCTCAACGATCTCGGCATCAAGACAAAGCACCCGATCGTGGTCACCAACTGGACCAATGAGGAAGGCGCGCGCTTTGCGCCGGCCATGATGGCGTCCGGCGTTTTCGCCGGCGTGCTCGATCAGGCCGACGTTTATTCGCATGTCGACAAGGACGGCAAGAAATTTGGCGAGGAGCTCGAACGGATCGGCTGGAAGGGCACCGAGAAAGTCGGTGAGCGCAAGATCCACGCCTTCTTCGAATTGCATATCGAGCAGGGCCCGATCCTCGAGGATGAGGGCATCGACATCGGTGTCGTCACCCATGGCCAGGGACTCAAATGGCTGCAGGTGACGCTGACCGGCAAGGAGGCGCATACCGGCTCGACGCCGATGCCGAAGCGGCGCAATGCCGGGCTCGGCATGGCGCGGGTGATCGAATTGGTGCACGAGATCGCCATGGACTACCAACCCGACGCGGTCGGCGCGGTCGGCCATATGGAGGTCTATCCGAACTCGCGCAACATCATTGCCGGGCGCACCGTCTTCACCATCGACATCCGCTCGCCGGAAAAGGAGGTGCTGGACGCCATGGACGGCCGCATCCGCGAAGGCATCGACACGATCTGCGACGCGCTCGACATCAAATATCAAATCGATCAGGTCGGCCATTTCGACCCGGTCACCTTCGACCCGGGCTGCGTCAAGGCTGTGCGGGATGCGGCGGAGCGCTTGGGTTATACGCATCGCAACATCGTCTCCGGCGCCGGCCATGACGCCTGCTGGATCAACCGCGTTGCACCCACCGCAATGGTGATGTGTCCCTGCGTCGACGGTCTCAGCCACAACGAGGCCGAGGAAATCACCAAGGAATGGGCAGCGGCCGGCGCCGACGTGCTGTTCCATGCGGTGGTCGACACGGCGGTCATTGTCGAATGATGGGATAGCCTCGCAACGCCGCTCGCAAGAAGCGCGAAGAGAATAAGGGAACAAGGAAGATGTCCAAAGTCATCAAGAATGGCACCGTCGTCACCGCCGACCGGACGTGGAAGGCCGATGTGCTATTCAAGCACGGCAAGATCATCGGCATCGGGCCGGATCTGCATGGCGACCATGAGTTCGACGCCAGCGGCTGCTATGTGATGCCGGGCGGCATCGACCCGCATACCCATCTCGAAATGCCGTTCATGGGCACCTATTCGGCCGACGATTTCGAATCCGGCACGCGCGCCGCGCTTGCCGGCGGCACGACCATGGTCGTCGACTTCTGCCTGCCGGCGCCGCAGCAATCGCTGCTCGAGGCCCTGCAGATGTGGGACAACAAGACCTCGAAAGCGTCCTGCGACTATTCCTTCCACATGGCGATCACATGGTGGGGCAAGCAGGTGTTCGACGACATGGCCACCGTCGTCGACAGGGGCATTACCTCGTTCAAGCATTTCATGGCCTACAAGGGCGCGCTGATGGTCGACGACGACGAATTGTATTCGTCGTTCCAGCGCTGCGCCGATCTTGGCGCGCTGCCGCTGGTCCATGCCGAGAATGGCGACGTGGTGGCGGCGCTATCGCAGAAGCTGCTGGCGGCGGGCAAC
Source organism: Mesorhizobium sp. M0119 (assembly GCF_040322615.1). Taxonomy (NCBI): domain Bacteria; kingdom Pseudomonadati; phylum Pseudomonadota; class Alphaproteobacteria; order Hyphomicrobiales; family Phyllobacteriaceae; genus Mesorhizobium; species Mesorhizobium sp. M0119. The sequence continues at coordinate 100,899 of NZ_JAMYTU010000004.1, read as the reverse complement.
AGCGGCCCGGAGGGACACGCCTATTCGCGGCCGCCGGAAGTCGAAGGCGAGGCGACCAACCGCGCCATCATGATCGCCGACATGGCCGGCGTGCCGCTCTATGTCGTGCATGTCTCCTGCGAGCAAGCGCACGAGGCCATTCGCCGGGCGCGGCAGAAAGGCATGCGGGTGTTCGGCGAGCCGCTGATCCAGCACCTGACGCTGGATGAGAGCGAATATTTCAACAAGGACTGGGATCATGCGGCGCGGCGTGTCATGAGCCCGCCCTTCCGCAATAAATGGCACCAGGATTCGCTGTGGGCCGGCCTGCAGGCCGGGTCGCTGCAAGTGGTGGCGACCGACCATTGTGCCTTCACCACCAAACAGAAGCGCAACGGCGTCGGCGACTTCACCAAGATCCCGAACGGCACGGGCGGGCTCGAGGATCGTTTGCCGGTGCTGTGGACGACCGGCGTCAAAACCGGCCGGCTGACGATGAACGAGTTCGTCGCGGTGACCTCGACCAACATCGCCAAGATCCTCAACATGTACCCGAAAAAGGGCGCCATCGTCGAAGGCGCGGATGCCGACATTCTCGTCTGGGACCCGAAGCGGAAGAAGAAGATCACGGCCAAGAAGCAGCAGTCGGTGATCGACTACAATGTCTTCGAAGGTTTTGAGGTAACCGGCCTGCCGCGCTTCGTCTTCTCGCGCGGCGAACTGTCGATCGAGGAAAACGAGGTCAAGGCAAAGCCCGGCCATGGCGAGTTCGTCGCTCGCGAGCCGAACGCTGCGGTCAACCGGGCACTGTCGACCTGGAAGGAGATTTCTGCGCCGCGCAAGGTGGAACGGACGGGCATCCCGGCGACGGGCGTCTGAGCTTGACAAGCCACGGAGCGATTATCTCAATGGCCGCGGTGATCCTTGCCGCCGGGCCCGCGGCGGCTGACGTCCTTGCCGGCGCCTTTGGCAATGAGGTCGGTTGCGCTGGTGTACGGCTCGGTTATCAGGACAGCGACGATTATGTTGTGCTGACCGCCGACGGCATCGAAACCTATGGCAGCGGCTGCCAGTTCGCACAGCGATTGACGACGGCGCCTGGCACCCTGTTGTTGAGCTCCACCTGTTTCGCCGAGGGCGAGGAGGGCACGACCACGGATGTCGTCAAGGTCATCAACAAAGGAGGGGACGGCTTCTTCGTGACCATTCCCGGCCTTGAGGAGATAGGGCCGCTGAAATCATGTTCGTGACGGTGCCGATGACGGCTGCTGCCTCGATGCCGGCCTCAGGCGACCAACCCGTCCAGTTCCGGCAGCAGGACGACGCTTTCCTGTTCGTTGGGATCGGTGCGGGCAATGACCGCCGAGGCGGGGCTGTCGCTGAGATTGGCCGGCAGATGCGGCACACCGGGGGGAATATAGAAAAGATCGCCGGCCTTGACCACGATGTGCTGTTCGAGCCGGTCGCCATACCAGGTATGGACTTCTCCGGAGAGCACATAGATCGCGGTTTCATGGTTTTGGTGCATATGCGCCTTGGCGCGGGCGCCCGGCGGCATGGTCAGCAGATGCATGCAGATGCCGGACGAGCCGACTGTTTCGGCGGCGATACCGGCGAAATAACTCAGGCCCTGCTTGCCTTCATAAGAGCTTTCGGGGCGGATAAGATGGCAAGTCGGTTTGGGCGACATCGGGGCAACTCCGGGCGTCTATCTGATGCGACAAGGGCGAGCAGAACCGGGGCGAGTAGGACTGGGCGAGTGGAAAACAACATCGGGGTAAAATCAATGGGATTCCGGCCGGCGCCGCAGTGGCCGGAAGCGGCAGGCTACGGCCGATGACGGGAGCATCGCCAGCCGTTGTTTCGGCAAGCAAGCTTGGCCTGACCTTCCAGACCAATGATGGTCCGGTGCAGGCACTGTCGAATGTCGACCTGACGATCGGCAAGGGCGAATTCGTGTCCTTCATCGGGCCCTCCGGCTGCGGCAAGACGACCTTGCTGCGCGTCATCGCCGATCTGGAGAAGCCGACATCGGGAGCCATCTCCGTCAACGGCATGACGCCCGAGCAGGCGCGCCAGAGCCGCGCCTATGGCTATGTCTTCCAGGCGGCCGCACTTTATCCGTGGCGCACGATCGAGCGCAATGTGGCGCTGCCGCTGGAGATCATGGGCCTGTCCAGGGCGGAGCAGGCGGCGCGCATCAAGCGAACCCTCGACCTCGTCAACCTTGGCGGCTTCGAGAAGAAATACCCCTGGCAGCTTTCGGGCGGCATGCAGCAGCGCGCCTCGATCGCGCGAGCGCTCGCCTTCGACGCCGACCTTTTGTTGATGGACGAACCTTTCGGCGCGCTCGACGAGATCGTGCGCGACCACCTCAACGAACAGCTGCTGGAGCTTTGGGAGCGGACCAACAAGACTATCTGCTTCGTCACCCATTCGATCCCCGAGGCGGTCTATCTGTCGACGCGCATTGTCGTCATGTCGCCTCGCCCGGGGCGTGTCAGCGATGTCATAGAATCGACGCTGCCGAAAAAGCGGCCGCTCGATATCCGTGAGACGCCGGAGTTCCTGGCCATCGCGGCACGGGTGCGCGACGGGCTGAGGGCAGGGCACAGCTATGATTAGGATGTTTTTGATCTGGCTGGGGCTGTGTGTGTTTTTGCCCGGTCCGACATTGGCGCAGGAGACCGCCAAGCCTTGGTCTCAAGTCGCTGACGGTGATTTGAAACTTGCGGTCATCGTTACCGACAATGCGGACTATGAGAAGCTTTGGTACAGCATGCCGCGGGAGGCAACTCCGCACTTTAGCACCATTGAGAAAATCGGCCTTGGGCAAACGGCTTTTGTCGTTGCATTTTTCGCCGGGGCTGCGGCCAAGGACAGCAAATTTCAAATTGTCTGTGAAGCCACGATCAAGAAGCCGAATGGCGAACTGGTCGAAGTCCCTCCAACGCCTTGCTTTGGCGGCCCGGCAAGAGGCCCTCTCACCGATCTTCGCCTGGTTGATTTTTCATTAGGTATCAACGCCGAACCGCAAGATCCCTCCGGACTGTGGCGCATCGAGTATCGGATGCATGATCCAATTACCTCATCCTCCTGCAAGGTCGAAGTGTCCTTGGAGGTCGACGTGCCGGATAAAAAGACATGAAGCAATCGGCTCTTCCTGTTGCGATCATTCTTTTAGCGCTTGTCGCGATCTGGTACGTCATGGCTGTCATCCTCAACGCGCCGTTCCAGCGCGATCTCGACCGCCGCGCCAATCAGACGCCGGGCGTTGTGGAATTCATCGGCAAGACGCTGGCACAGCCGAAGCCGACGCTGCCGGCGCCGCATCAGGTGGCGGTGAATTTTTTCGAAAACACCTTTCTGCGTAGCATTACCTCGAACCGCAGCCTTGTCTACAATGCCTGGGTGACGCTGTCGTCGACTCTGCTCGGCTTTGCTTTCGGCACGGCGCTCGGCATCGTCATCGCCGTCGGCATCGTGCATGTGGCGACGCTCGACCGCAGTCTGATGCCGTGGATCATCGCCTCGCAGACCATTCCGATCCTGGCGGTGGCGCCGATGATCATTGTCGTGCTGGCGGCGGTCGGTATCACCGGGCTGATTCCGAAAGCGCTGATCTCGACCTATCTGTCGTTCTTCCCGGTGGCGGTTGGCATGGTGAAGGGGCTTCGCTCGCCCGAGCTCACCCATCTCGACCTGATGCACACCTATAATGCCAGTCCCTCGCAGACCTTCTGGAAATTGCGGGTGCCGGCCTCGGTGCCGTTCCTGTTCACCTCGATGAAGGTGGCGGTGGCTGCCAGCCTGGTCGGCGCGATCGTCGGCGAGCTGCCGACCGGCGCCGTCGCCGGCATCGGTGCCAAACTGCTCGCCGGCGCCTATTACAGCCAGACGATCGACATCTGGTCGGCGCTGGTTGCCGGGTCGGTGGTCGCGGCGCTGCTGGTGATGGTCGTCGGCATTGCCGGGCGCCTAGTCGACCGCGCCATGGGCGGGCGGCCGGCATGAGCTCGCTCCTGAGCCTTTCCTCAATCACCCCTCGATCCTGGCAGGGGTATGCCGCACTTGTCCTTCTTGTCGGCGCGCTGCTTCTTTGGCCACTCGTCAGTGCTACGCCCGGTTACGGCATGGCGACTACGGCTTTGATTTTCATTTTGCTGCTGGTGGCAATCGAGGCCGACAACTTTCCACCGATGATCGGGGTGGTGTTGCTGTTCCTTGGCGCCCACGGCGCGGCATGGATGCTGCTCGCCGGCATAACCGGCAATGAGGGCAGCGCTCGTGGCTCCTTCTATCTGCTGCTCGTCGCGGCGTGGTTTTTGGCCTGGCGCTGCGTAACGGTCTTGTCATCGTTTCGCCCGACATCGCGCTGGGCGTCAACCGCCCTGCGCCTGATCATTCCGGCCATCTTCGGCGCCTGGATCCTGATCATCTGGGAGGCGGTGACGCGTGGCGCCGGCATTCCCTTCATTCTGTTGCCGCCGCCAAGCGCCATCGGTGCGCGGATCGTCGGCTCGCTGCCGGTGCTGGGGGCCGATGTCAGGCAGACCATCTTCAAGGCGGTCATCTTCGGCTATGTGGTGGGGAGCGGCGCCGGCTTCCTCGTTGCCATAGCCGCCGACCGCGTGCCGTTCCTGAGGAGCGGGCTTTTGCCGATCGGCAATATGGTGTCGGCGCTGCCGATCATCGGCGTCGCGCCGATCATGGTCATGTGGTTCGGCTTCGACTGGCAGTCGAAGGCAGCAGTGGTCATCATCATGACCTTCTTCCCGATGCTGGTGAACACCGTCGCCGGGCTTGCCGCCTCCGGCCATATGGAGCGCGACCTGATGCGCACCTATGCCTCGAGCTACTGGCAGACGCTGTTCAAGCTGCGGCTGCCGGCCGCAGCACCCTTCATCTTCAATGCGTTGAAGATCAATTCGACGCTTGCGCTGATCGGCGCCATCGTCGCCGAGTTCTTCGGCACCCCGGTGGTCGGCATGGGGTTCCGCATTTCGACGGAAGTCGGGCGGATGAACATCGACATGGTGTGGGCGGAAATCGCAGTTGCAGCACTTGCGGGTTCGGTCTTTTATGGCGTGGTCGCTCTTTTCGAGAGAGCAATCACGTTTTGGCATCCCTCTGTCCGTGGTGGATAGGGGCGGTGGGTTTAGGGCGCTAACTTCAGAGGGTAAAAACATGAAAAGACTTGTTGTTTCGATGCTGGCCGGCGCGATGTCGCTTGCCGCGTTCCAGGCGATGGCCGCAGACAAGGTGACGCTGCAGCTGAAATGGGTGACCCAGGCACAGTTCGCCGGCTACTACGTCGCCAAGGCCAAGGGTTTCTATGAAGCCGAGGGCCTCGACGTCGACATCAAGCCCGGTGGCCCGGACATCGCACCGGAGCAGGCCATTGCCGGCGGCGGCGCCGACGTCATCGTCGACTGGATGGGCGGCGCGCTGGCTGCGCGCGAAAAGGGCGTGCCGCTGGTCAACATCGCCCAGCCGTTCAAGAAGGCCGGCATGGAGCTGGTCTGCCCGAAGGACGGCCCGATCAAGACGGAAGCCGACTTCAAGGGCCATACCCTGGGCGTCTGGTTCTTCGGCAATGAGTATCCGTTCTATGCCTGGATGAACAAGCTTGGCTTGAAGACCGACGGGGGGCCGGACGGCGTCACCGTGCTCAAGCAGAGTTTTGACGTGCAGCCGCTGATCCAGAAGCAAGCGGATTGCATTTCGGTCATGACCTATAACGAATACTGGCAGCTCATCGACGCCGGCTACAAGCCGGAAGAGCTGACCGTCTTCAACTATTCCGCCATGGGCAACGATCTGCTCGAAGACGGGCTCTATGCCCTGGAGGACAAGCTCAAGGATCCGGCCTTCGAGGACAAGATGGTGCGTTTCGTGCGCGCTTCGATGAAGGGCTGGAAATACGCCGTCGATAATTCCGAGGAGGCGGCCGGCATCGTCATGGACAATGGTGGCCAGGACGAGAACCACCAGAAGCGCATGATGGGCGAAGTCGCCAAGCTGATCGACAATGCCGATGGCAAGCTCGATCCGGCGACCTACGAGCGCACCGCCAAGGCGCTGCTCGACCAGAAGATCATCAGCAAGGAGCCGACCGGCGCCTACACGACGGCGATCACCGACAAGGCCATCAAATAAAGCTATCAAACAGGCTCTGTTGGAAGACGAAAAGGGGCGGGCGATCGCCCCTTTTCAGTGGGATGTAAAATGAACGTTACCGGCGGAAACATCCGCTCGCAAAATCGTTGTGCCAGTGCATCCGCCTCAAGGGTGTCACAACGGAGGTTTCCATGCGCATCCAGTCCTTCACGCCGATGCTTTCGGCGCTGGCCATTTCTGCAGCCATCTTCTCTGCTTCACCGGCCCTGGCCGAAACTATAAAGATGACGGCGACGCTCGATGGTGCTCAGCAGAACCCGCCCGTCACCACGAAGGGCAAGGGCACCGCCACGCTCAGGTTCAACACCGCCACCAAGAAACTTAGCTGGACCGTGAGATATTCCGGCCTCAGCGGGCCGGCGAAGGCCGCACACATTCACGGCCCGGCGGCAAAGGGTGAAAACGCCGACCCGGTGGTGCCGTTCGAAGGCAAGCTGAAGAGCCCGATCAAGGGTTCGGCGACATTGACCGATTCCCAGGCCACCGACCTGGAGGCGGGCAAATACTATGTCAACATCCACACCGCGGCCCACGCGGACGGTGAGATCCGCGGCCAAATCGAGAAGGCGATGTAGCGCCGGTCATTCTGCAGATAGAGGGGCGGGCGACCGCCCTTCTACCGGATCATGACTTTTCCCGTATCTGGGTCATTGTTCGCGTCGGCGTAATCGCCTCGGGGTCGAGCCTGATCTCGATTATCGACGGCTTGCCGCTTGCCCGCGCTCGCTCGAAGGCCGCGGCGAAGTCGGCGGTCTTTTCCACCGTCTCGCCGTGGCCGCCATAGGCACGGGCCAAAGCAGCAAAGTCGGGGTTCTTCAAATCCGTGGCGACGACACGGCCGGGATATTCGCGCTCCTGATGCATGCGGATGGTGCCGTATATGCCATTGTTGACGACGATGACGATGATCGGCAGCCCGTATTGCACGGCGGTGGCGAATTCCTGGCCGTTCATCAGGAAACAGCCGTCGCCGGCGAAGGCGATCACGTCGCGGTCGGGGAAAAGCTGCTTGGCGGCGACGGCCGCCGGCGTGCCGTACCCCATCGAGCCGGATGTGGGTGCTGCCTGCGTGCCGAAACGCCGGAAGCGATGGTAGCGATGCACCCAGGTGGCGTAGTTGCCGGCGCCGTTGGTGAGGATGGCGTCGTCCGGCAGCATCGTTTCGAGATAATTCATGATCGGCCCCATCTGCACGGCGCCGGGCCCGCTCTCCGGAGGCGTCGACCAGTCGAGATAGGCGGCGTGCAGCTTCGCTGCCTCCGCCGCCCACACCGGCGTTGCGGCCGGCTTGCGTTTGGCAAAGGCTTTGACGAAGGCGGCAGGCGAGGCATTGATCGCCAGCGCCGGCCGGTAGACGCGGCCGAGCTCGCCGGCGTCGGCATGGACATGGACCAGCGTCTGGTCGGGGTAGGGGCTCTTCAGCAGCGTGTAGTCGGATGACGGCATCTCGCCCATGCGGCCGCCGATCAGCAGCACAAGGTCGGCCTGCTTGATGGCGGTTGCTACTTTGGGATTGATGCCGATGCCGACATCGCCGGCATAGTTCGGATGGAGATGGTCGAACAGCATCTGGCGGCGGAAGGAGCAGCCGACCGGCAGCGACCAGGCTTCGGCTATCGTCCGCATCCGTGCAACGGCCTGCGCATCCCAGCGCGTCCCGCCGAGGATGACGAAGGGCCGCTTTGCCTTGTTGAGCAGCTCGTCCAGCGCGTCGAGCTCGGCTTCGCCAGGCCGCGTCTCGACAGGGGTATAATGCCGGGCTTCCGGTGCCTCGGCGAGGCTGGTCAGCATATCCTCGGGCAGCGAAATGACGACCGGGCCGGGCCGGCCGGACGTCGCCACCGCAAATGCCCGTGTGACGAATTCGGGGATGCGCGCGGCGTCGTCGATCTCGACCACCCATTTGGCGATATCGCCGAAGAACCTGACGTAGTCGACCTCCTGGAAGGCCTCGCGCCCCTTGGCGTGGCTGGCGACCTGGCCGATGAACAGGATGAGGGGGATTGAATCCTGCATCGCGATGTGGATGCCGGCCGAGGCATTGGTGGCGCCTGGGCCGCGGGTGACGAAGCAGATGCCGGGCCTGCCGGTCAGGCGGCCATGGCAGTCGGCCATCATTGCGGCGCCGCCCTCCTGGCGGCAGACGATGGTGCGGATTGGCGAATCATGGAGCGCGTCGAGCACTGCCAGATAGGATTCGCCGGGCACGCAATAGATACGGTCCGTTCCGTTGGCTTCGAGCGCATCGACGATGAGTTGTCCGCCGGTCTTCATTTTCCTGACCTCTCCAGTTCGGCAAGGATTTCTTCGGTGTGTTCGCCGAGACGCGGCGACGGGCGCTCATAGACCAGCGGCGTGCCGGACATGACCATCGGCGCCCGCACCGAGGGCAAGAGATTGCCATGGCCGTCATCGAGGTCGAGCCGCATGCCGCGCGCGATGGTCTGCGGGTCGGCAAACATCTGACCGATGTTGTTGATCGGGCTCGCTGGCACTCCGGCTGTCTCGAGCCTGGCCAGCAGCGGGTCGCGATCGAAGGCTTTCAGCGCCTCGATCATGTGCTCGCGCAGCTTCGCCCGGTTGGCGACGCGGGCGGGATTGGTGGCGAAGTCAGGGTTCGACGCCAGCTCGTCGAGGCCGACGGCAGCGCAGAACTTTGCGAACTGGCCGTCATTGCCCACCGCCAGGATGATGTGGCCATTCTTCACCGGCACCACTTCGTAGGGCGCGATGTTCATATGCGCATTGCCCATCTGCACCGGCGATTGTCCGGAGACGAGATAGTTGAGGTTCTGGTTGCCGAGCGTCGAGATCTGGGTGTCGTAGAGCGCCATGTCGATATGCTGGCCTTCGCCGGTCTTCTCGGCATGGCGAAGGGCCGCCTGGATGGCAATGACCGAATAAAGCCCGGTGAAAACATCTGAAATAGCCACGCCCGCCTTCTGCGGTTCGCGGCCGGCTTCGCCGGTGATCGACATCATGCCGGCCATGGCCTGGATGATGAAATCATAACCGGCGCGCGGCGCATACGGTCCCGACTGGCCAAAACCGGTGATCGAACAATAGATCAGCCGTGGGTTGATTTCCCTCAGGCTGTCATAGTCGAGGCCGTATTTCTTAAGCCCGCCGACTTTGAAATTTTCGATCAGCACATCCGATGTCGCGACCAGCCGGCGCACCGTCTCGGCGCCCTCGGGCGTCGAGAAGTCAATGGCGATGGAGCGCTTGCCGCGGTTGCAGGAATGGTAATAAGCGGCCGAAAGGTTCTCGCCGTCATGGCCGATGACGAAGGGCGGTCCCCATTTGCGGGTGTCGTCGCCGCCGTCCGGGCTCTCGACCTTGATCACGTCGGCGCCGAGGTCGGCAAGCAGCTGCCCGGCCCATGGCCCGGCGAGGATGCGTGCGAGTTCGATGACGCGGATGCCTTTGAGCGGAGGCTCAGTCATGGATCACCGTGGTTGATCGAAAGCGCAGCCTCTATCAACCCCGCGCGCCGCTGTCACGGCCCTTGCGATGGGCCAACCGTTACGGCACCCTCAGCACGCGGTCGGCCCAGGCGGCAAAATCCTCCATGATGATGTCTCGATTGATCTCGTTCAGGCTTTCGTGGCGGGTTTCGGCGTAAACCTTTGAAACGAGATTCGAAAAACCCATCATGTGCATCCGGCCGGCAAGATGGCTGACCGCCTTGCCGTCATCCGAGGCCGGATCCTGCTCGCCTCCGACCAGATTGACGAACAGGTCGCGCCGCACGCCGGAAAAATTCCGGTCGCTGCCGCAATGCAGCGTCATCTTGACGATGTCCTGCCACATCGACACCGACGCATCCCAGCCGCAAAGCGGGTCGGCGATGTATTTCTCGACTTCAACGGCATCGCGCGACAGCCAGTCGAACGGCGTCCGGTGATCGGGCACCGCCTTGCCCCAGGCCCGGAATGTCAGCCGGGGCAGCAGGCGCGACGGCACGTCTGAGCCAAGCCGGAACTTTTCCCAGGCGAGCATGGCCAGGGCGATTTGGCCGAGCAGTCCGGCCGAGAAATTGCCGTTCCAGATCGCGGCGGCATGGATGCGCGCCGAGTTGCGGAGGACAAAGTTCAGCGCGACCGACGCGCCCAAGGAGTGACCGAAGGCGATGACCGGCAAGCCGGGCTGTTCCTTGGCGATCAGATCATGGACGGCAGCGACATCGGCGATGACCTTGGCACCGCCATTCGCATCGGCGAACCTGCCAGGTGGCGCATCGGGCGCCTTGGTGGCGCCGTGGCCACGGTGGTCGTGCGCGTAGACCTGGTAGCCGCGCGCGCCGAGGAAATCGGCGAAGCGGGCATAGCGCGCGGCGTGCTCGGCCAACCCGTGGTTGATCTGGACAATGGCGCGCGGTTGGCCGATGGCGTGTTTCACATAAAGGTTGAGCTCGGCGCCGGTCGGCGATCGAAGCACAAGCTGTTGGTCGAATGACATCGCCGCGTCGTCTCCAACGCCCCGACACGATACCGGACGCGAGTTTTGTTTGCGCCGGCGCCGGTTTTGCGTCAATCCGGCGTGACCGATTTGCGCGCTGACGTTTACCGTACGTTCGCAATTCTGACATGGTGGCAACGGCAGTCTGTTGCCGCCGTTTTTTCAGCCGAGGGACCCTTATGCGGACAGGTATTGTTTTCGGATTGGTGCTTGCGGCCGTGCTGCTTGCCGGCGCGGCGCGGGCCGATGTGAAGATGACCGGCTCTTTCGTCGCCGATGCCGCCTGTCCGGCAACGCAGGCGATCAAGAGCGGCAAGAATCCGGGCAATGTCTTGACCGCGGCTGGCCAGAGCTACGATCTGCTGGCCGGCAACAAGGACGCGCCCACGCACTATCTCATTCGCGTGCCGGGCGCCGATCCGGAGCGCCGCTGGGTCAAGATCGGCTGCGGTCACGTTTCGGGCGGCAGCGCGTCGACGATGCCGGCTGCACCGGCGCCTGCCGAGCCGAACAAGCCATCGGCGTCCGGAAAGCCGGAATATGTCTTCGCGCTGAGCTGGCAGCCGGCTTTCTGTGAGACCAAATCCAGCAAGACCGAATGCCGGGTGCAGACCGCCGCCGGTTTCGATGCGACCCACTTCACCTTGCATGGGTTGTGGCCGCAGCCGAACGGAAATTTCTATTGCCAGGTCCCGGCAAGCGACAAGGCGAACGACGATCCAGCGCACTGGCGGGATTTGCCGCCGGTCACGCTGGACCCGAATACGCGGTCGGAACTCGACCAGGTGATGCCGGGCACCGCATCCGCCCTCGAAAGGCATGAATGGATCAAGCACGGCACCTGCTACGGCAAGAGCCAGCAGGAGTATTTCGCCGACGCCTTGAACCTGATGCGCGCGGTGAACGCTTCCCCGGTGCGCGATCTCTTCACCAAGAACATCGGCAAGCAGCTCACGTCCGATCAGATCCGCAGCACCTTCGACAGTGCCTTCGGCAAAGGCGCGGGCGACCGGGTCCGCGTATCCTGCGTGGTCGATCCTTCGAACGGCAGGCGGTTGATCGGCGAGCTGACGCTCGGCCTGACCGGCCCGATTGCTTCGAACGCTTCGCTCGGCGCCCTGCTGCTTGCCTCGGCACCGACAACCAAGGCCGGCTGCCCGAAGGGCACGGTCGATGCCGTCGGGTTCCAGTAGACAGGCCGAACGCAACTGTCGCTTTGCACCGGGGATGGTATGATCCCTGGGCATCATTCGTAGGGGGTGGCGATGAGTGGCATGACGAGCGGCGCGCTGGCGCGGCTGGCGTTCTGGGCCAAGGGCATGACTGCGATCCGCGACGGCCATATGGAGTGGCCGGGCTTTTCCTACACCGAAGTGGAGTGGGTGCGTATGATCACGCTCGCCAAACCCATCGGCGGCGGCACCTACCAGTTGTTCACGCTGGTCAACGCGGCGATCTTCATCGCCATCGCCGCGCTCGGGATCTTCTGTGTCTTCCTGCCGCTGGCGGCGCTGCTGTTCCCGGTACCGGCCGAAACCAGTGCGCTCAAGTTTTCGCTGCTCCTGGCGGCATGCGCCTTGCTGATCATCGGCATCGGCCTGCCGATTTCGCTGCGTCTTTCGACCGCACTGGTGGCGCCGAAATCGCTACATGGCGGGCTCGTCGCCGTGCCCGGCGACCAGGCGCTTGCGGCAAAAGTGTCATGGCAGATCAACCGGATCACGCTCGTGCTCTGCGGCCTGCTGGTGCCGGGCCTTCTCCTGTTCATCGCCTATGACATCGATGCCGGTCCGATTATTACCGCGTTGAAATGGCTGGCGATCGGGCTGATGGCGCTTTCAGTTGCGATCGGCGCATGGCAGCGGCGCAAACAATCCTGATCGCACCGATCGGAGGCCAGGGTAGCGTTACGCGCCGGCGCTGCGCTCCGGCCTGGTCCATGTGTTGCGCCCGTCTGCTTCGTTGCCGCCCGGTTCGCCGACAACGCGATCGCGCCCGGTCGATTTGGCCTTGTAGAGACGCTGGTCGGCCAGCGCAAAGAGATCGGCAAGGCAACGGGTCGTCTCGCTGACCGTCGAGATGCCGGCACTGACGGTGATGTCAAACCGGCTGGTGCTTGCGGACGTCTTGACCGCTTGCCTGACGGTTTCGCCCAGCAGCCTGGCGAGCGGCTGCGGACGCCAGCCAAGGATGGCGAATTCCTCGCCGCCGATCCTGAACAATTGATCTTCGGTCCCGACAAGTTCGTCAAGCAAGATCGCCAGGGCTTTCAGCACCTTGTCGCCCTCGGCATGGCCGAAGCGGTCGTTGATCGATTTGAAGTGGTCGACATCGATGATCAACAGGCTGAGCGGCCTGGCGGTCCGCAGGCTGGTTGCCACGGCGGCCTCGCCGTCGCTGTCGAAGCGGCCCCTGTGCAGCAGGCCGGTGAGGCCGTCGCGACCGACATGCTCGACCAGCGCCTCATAGCGCTCGCGATAGGTCAGCGTGTCGAAAATGTCGGAAAGCCCGAGCGGCGCGGGCACCTGCCTCGCCTCGAACCACCTGATATAGGCGACCAGCATGGTGCTGTAGACCAAGGCCGCTGCCATCTTGGCGAACCAGCCGCCGAAGAACACCGCGACCGGCGCACCGGTGACGAAATCCAGCGCCGTGAAAAAGCCTGCCTGGTCCAAGGTGAGCACGCAGGCGACGGAGACCAGGATGCGGGTGAAAAGCGCCTTGCGCAGATATTTGCCGAGCTTTTCATAGAGCAGGATGATCAGGATGGCGTCGATGAACAGCAGCGTCGTGCCCCACACCATCAGCCAGCCCATCTCGTCGATGAAGCCGATGTCGGGAAGCTTGCCGTCGGGCAGCGGTGCGATGTCGTGCAGGCGCAGGATCAGCACGAGCCCGATCATCAGGGCATTGCCGAGCAGCAGGCCGTAGATGGGCTGCCGGACAGTTGCCGCGTCCTCCTTGATGTAGAGCAGGAGAAGCATGACCAGCTTGCCGGAAAACAGCACGGCCGAACCCGGCGATACCATGCCGAACGGTAGCGCGACGTAGAAGACGCTGGCGAGGTAGGTTTCCAGGAAATGCATGACGCCAAGGGCGCAGACAAAGACGCCAAGGCCGATGCGGCCCCTGAACCGGAAAAGCGTGACCATGATGCCGAAATAGAGAACCGCTTCGGCAAAAAGCAGGAAACTGTTCAGCACGGCCCGATCTCTCTCCCCGAAATCGCGGCTGCCAGCGATTTCCCATCCAACATTGTTTGACGCGGAATGGTTAACCGGAGCTTTCGCCTGGGCGCCGGCACGAAATGAAGCGGCTAAGCGTTTGCGGGTGCGACCAAATCCGCTTGGGGCCAAAACTGTTTGCCGTTCGGGGCCGCATCGCTTACATAGCGCCCAACTTCCATTCAATCCGACATCAGTCGACTTTTCAGGGAAAGCGCGCGTGGCACGCCAGTTCATCTATCACATGGCCGGCCTCAACAAGGCCTACGGCACCAAGAAGGTGCTCGAGAACATTCATCTGTCCTTCTATCCGGACGCCAAGATCGGCATCCTCGGTCCCAACGGCGCCGGCAAGTCGACGATCCTCAAGATCATGGCCGGCATCGACAAGGAGTGGAGCGGCGAGGCCTGGCTGGCCGAGGGTGCTACCGTCGGTTACCTGGCGCAGGAGCCGGCGCTCGATCCGAACAAGAACGTGTTCGAAAACGTCATGGAAGGCGTCGCCGCCAAGACCGCCATCATCGAGCGCTACAACGAATTGATGATGAACTATTCCGACGAGACGGCCGACGAGTCGGCCAAGCTGCAGGACGAGATGGACCGGCTCAACCTCTGGGATCTCGAACAGCAGGTCGAGATGGCGATGGAGGCGCTCGGCTGTCCGCCCAAGGAGGCCGACGTCACCAAGCTGTCGGGCGGCGAGCGCCGTCGCGTTGCGCTCTGCCAGCTGCTGCTGCGCCAGCCCGACCTTCTGCTGCTCGACGAGCCGACCAACCATCTCGACGCCGAGACGACGGCGTGGCTGGAAAAGCATCTGCGCGCCTATCCGGGCGCGGTGATGATCATCACCCACGATCGCTACTTTCTCGACAACGTCACCGGCTGGATCCTCGAGCTCGATCGCGGCCGCGGTATCCCGTACGAAGGCAATTACACCAAATATCTCGAAGCCAAGGCCAAGCGGCTCAAGCAGGAAGGCCGCGAGGACGATGCGCGCCAGCGGGCGATCGGCCGCGAGCGCGAGTGGATCCAGTCCAGCCCGAAAGCCCGGCAGACCAAGTCGAAAGCCCGTATCCAGGCGTTCCAGGATCTGCTGGATGCAGCCGACAAGCGGCGTCCGAGCGACACCCAGATCGTCATTCCGCATGGCGAGCGGCTCGGCAATGTGGTGATCGAGGTCGAGGGCCTGTCGAAAGGCTTCGGCGACACGCTTTTGATCGACGATCTCGAATTCAAGCTGCCGCCCGGCGGCATCGTCGGCGTCATCGGCCCGAACGGCGCCGGCAAGACGACGCTGTTCCGCATGATCACCGGGCAGGAAAAGCCCGATGCCGGCACCATCCGCGTCGGCGAGACGGTCAAGCTCGGTTATGTCGACCAGAGCCGCGACGCACTCGATCCGACCAAGACCGTCTGGGAAGAGATCTCGGGCGGCGCCGAAGTGGTCAAGCTCGGCAAGTTCGAAGCCAACACCCGCGCCTATTGCGCGTCGTTCAATTTCCGCGGCGGCGACCAGCAGCAGAAGGTCGGCAACCTGTCCGGCGGCCAGCGCAACCGCGTGCATCTGGCCAAGATGCTGAAGACCGGCGGCAACGTGCTGCTGCTCGACGAACCGACCAACGATCTCGATACCGAAACGCTGGCCGCACTCGAAGACGCGCTCGAGAGCTTCGCCGGCTGCGCCGTCATCATCTCGCACGATCGCATGTTCCTCGATCGTCTGGCGACGCACATCCTCGCCTTCGAGGGCGACAGCCATGTCGAGTGGTTCGAGGGCAATTTCGAGGATTACGAGCAGGACAAGATCCGCCGGCTTGGTCCGGACGCGGTCAACCCGCACAGGATGACGTATAAGCGGCTGACGCGGTAAGACATTTACAGGCGGCGAATTCTCAAATGATCTGAGGAACCAAGATGGCCGATTGGTCCGCCGCCCTCTACCTGAAATTCGAGGATGAGCGCACGCGGCCGGCGCGCGATCTGATCGCGCAGGTGCCGGTGCGGGAACCGCGCCGGGTGGTCGATATTGGCTGCGGGCCGGGCAATTCGACCGAATTGCTGATCGAACGCTGGCCGCAGGCGCAGATCAGCGGCTTCGATACCTCGCCCGACATGATCGAGAAGGCGAAAGCGCGCCTGCCCGGCGTCAGCTTTGCGCTGGCGGATGCGGCGGAGTGGCAACCGGCGGAACCCGTCGACGTGATCTTTGCCAATGCGGTGTTTCAGTGGCTGCCGGAGCATCCGGCGGTCTTCCAGCGGCTGATGGGATTTTTGGCGCCCGGCGGCGCGCTTGCCGTGCAGATGCCGGACAATATGGGCGAGCCTTCGCACCGGCTGATGCGGGAGACCGCGGCCGAGGTGCCGTTTGCCGAAAAGCTCGGCGACGCTGCTCGCGCGCCGCTGCCGCCGGTCGCGTTCTACTACGACCTTTTGTCGCCATTCTCGGATCGGCTCGATATCTGGCACACGATCTACAACCATCCGCTGGCCGATGCCGAGGCGATCGTCGACTGGGTGAAGTCGACGGGGTTGAAGCCGTTCCTCGATCCGCTCGACGAGAACGAGCGGCAGCTTTTCCTGACGCGCTACACGGCCAGGATCAGCGAAGCCTATCCGAAAACGGCAAGCGGCAAGGTGTTGCTGCGCTTTCCCCGTCTCTTCATCGTGGCGCGGCGTTCTAATTAGAAACTCTTAGCTACCCAAAAACAGTGCATGGCGGATGCTTGACCGGCTTTGGCCGTCATGCGCATCTCGCTGGGGCAGGGTTAACAGGCCCTTCATGGGCCATGGGGGGTGGATGATGACACTGAAAAAGATAGTTTTCGGCGGCAGCATTTGTGCGGCCGCTGTGCTTGCCTTCTCGATATCGGCGCAGGCCAAGCGAGCGCGCTGCTTCACCAGCGACGACGGCTATTTCTCCTGCAGCTATCGGCCGCTGGACGATACCGGCAGCTTTCGCATCTCGGCGCCGGGCTATCCGACTTACGTCCTGAAGATCGACGGGCCGGGTTTTGCCTATGGCTATGTCAATCTCGGCCGCCGCAACGTGCCGCTGCCCGGGCAATTCGTGCGCAGCCGCGATGACGGTGCCTGCTGGAACAACCCGCAGACCAATACCAAGCTCTGCGCCTGGTAAAGACCCGTCCCAGGGACTTGATTTAAGCCGGCATAAACTGGCTAGGTGCAAAAGAGGTTGCGCCGAGCTTTTTGCGGCGTCGACATGAAGCCGCAACGCCTGCGCACGGGACGAACTGGAAATGCATCGCGTCATCATCAGCGGCATCGGCGTTGAAATCCCCGAAGCTTCGATCACCAATGAGGAACTCGTCGCCAGCTTCAACAGCTGGGTGGACATGGAGAACATCCGGCGCGAGGTGTCGGGCGAGCCGCTGGTACAGAAATCGGACAGTGCCTTCATCGTCCATGCCTCGGGCGTCCAGACCCGCCATGTCATCGAACGGGAAGGCATCCTCGACCCGCCCCGCATGGCGCCGCGCTTCCCGGCGCGGCCCGACGATGCGCTGTCGCTGGAGGCCGAGTTCGGCATCGCTTCGGCCGGCAAGGCGCTCGATCATGCCGGGCTGAAGCCGGGGGATATCGACCTGGTGATCTGCTCGGCCTCGCACCATCAGCGGCCCTATCCGGCGATCGCCATCGAAATGCAGCAGGCGCTGGGGACGAAAGGCGCCGGCTTCGATATGGGGCTTGGCTGCTCTTCGGCAGCGGCGGCGTTGCACATCGCCGTCAATCTGGTGCGGGCAGGGGCGCACAAGCGCGTGCTGGTGACGACGCCGGAGATCATCACCGGGCATCTTAATTTTCGCGACCGGCAGACGCATTTCATCTTCGGCGACGCTTCCGTGTCGATGATCGTCGAAGGGCTTGCCCAGGGCGAGAAGCGGCCGGGGCGCTTCGAGGTGCTCGACACGCGCGCCTGGACGCAGATGTCGAACAGCATCCGCACCAATCTCGGTTACTTTACCCGCGCCACCCAGGACGATCCGTATATGATCGATCTGGAAGGCAATCTGATCAAGCAGATCGGCAACAAGGTGTTCAAGGAAGTCACCGTTGCCGGCCACAAATTCATCGTCGAATTCCTGGCCGAGCACGGGCTGACGCCGCAAGCGATCCGGCGCTTCTGGCTGCATCAGGCCAATGCGCGGATGAACGCCATGATCCTGAAACTGTCGTTCGGCCATGACGTCGACCACGACCGCGCGCCGATGGTGCTGGAGC
This sequence comes from Mesorhizobium sp. M0119, assembly GCF_040322615.1. NCBI lineage: Bacteria > Pseudomonadati > Pseudomonadota > Alphaproteobacteria > Hyphomicrobiales > Phyllobacteriaceae > Mesorhizobium > Mesorhizobium sp. M0119. The sequence goes on along the minus strand of NZ_JAMYTU010000004.1, from coordinate 82,816 downwards.
GCCTCGGCAACACCGCCGCCGCCGGTGCCATCATCGCCCTGTCGGAGAACCATGCCGACATGAAGGCCGGCGACTACGGCCTGCTCTGCGCCTTCGGCGCCGGCTACTCGATCGGCGGCGCGCTATTGCGCATGCTTTAGATTTTGTTTTACGCATGTCGTTGTCCCAAAACCGCTGCACACTTTTGGGCGACATGCATTAGCTCGGCGCGAACGGCACCAGCATCGGAACGCGCCTGGCATAGTCGCATCAGCCGTCTTGATCGGAGCATCAGCGCTTTCGACTGGACCTGATGAGCTGACCGCGGCTAATTGCGCGTATCACGCGAGGCACGAACCCATGCTGGATCTTTTTCCCGAAGCCGAAACTCCGGTCGAGATCGTCCCGTCGCGAAAACTCGCCGCCAGGGTGGCAGCGCTTTACCTCGCACCGTTCGATCGTTTTGAGACACGAGCGGTGGATACGCTGCAACTCGGTTTCGACGGCATTGAAGGCGATTTCCATGCCGGCACGACGCGGCGCTCCGGCGGGCGGGAACCCTGGTATCCGCGCGGCACCGAGATGCGCAACGAGCGGCAATTGTCGATCGTGGCAGCGGACGAACTGGCAATCGTCGCCGAACGGATGGGCATCGCCGAGATCAAGCCGGAATGGATCGGCGCCAATCTCCTGATCGAAGGCCTGCCGCACCTCTCGATGCTGCCGACCGGCACGCAGCTGTTCTTCAAAGGCGGCGCGACCGTCAAGATCGACGCGCAGAACGGGCCTTGCCGGATCGCCGGCCGGTCGGTCGCCGAAAATGCCGGGATGCCCGACCATGAGGCCGGAGCGCTGCTGTTCCCGAAGGCGGCGAAGCGCTTGCGTGGGCTCGTCGCCTGGGTCGAGAAGCCCGGCACGATCGCGGCCGGCGAGGAGATTTCGGTACGCGTGCCGGAGCAGTGGATTTACCGGGCCTAGTTGTTTTCCAGGCAAGGCGGCATTGCCAGTCAAAGCCGCGTTCCTTCGTACCCCGCTATCCTGCAGGGCAGGGAGGCACTGTCCCTCGACCTCTGAGAACCTGGGTTCCTCGCCCACCGCGAAGCGGGGGGGTCGGTGGCGCCCACCCGCCCCCCCCGCCCCCCGGGGCCCCCCCCCCCCCCGCGGGGGGGGGGCGGGGGGCCCGCCCCCCGCCCGGAGAGGGGCCTTCGTAGAGCGCGGTTCCCCCTCTCCGTCTCGGCTTCGCCGAGCCACCTCTCCCCCACTTTCGTGGGGGCGAGGAACCCAAGCTGGAATGAAGCCGCGATGCCAACCTGAAGCGATTTCCCTAAAACACAGCAAGTTTGTTCTTGCTTTGTGCCGGCAGCTATGCTACTAATTTCGGTATGGTGCCAATTGGCTCCAACGACCCGCCCACCGAGGCGGGTTTTTTATTTCAAGCTTTGAAGGTTCCGGTGTTGCCGACCTGATGTTGGCGGGACAGCGCCCTGGACAGCACCCCCTCTGGCCTGCCGGCCATCTCCCCCTCAAGGGGGGAGATTGGGTATCTTGTCTGCTTCCGCCAATCACCAACGTTGCAGGATTGGCGGCTAGGGCGAAGCTGCTGATCTCCCCCTGGAGGGGGAGATGGCCGGCAGGCCAGAGGGGGGCGCCGTAGAACTCGACGCGTGTGCCTGCCATTCTCTACGCCTCATCCTCATCGTCGAGCAGCCGGGTGGCGCGCCAGCGGGTCAGCACGATGTTGGTCTGTTCGATGACGAAGAAGCGCGCGGAATCGCGGTCATAGCCTTCGGCCAGCAGCTTTTCGTAGTCGGTGTGGGCGTGGCGAATATGCGCAATCGTCGCCAGCCATACGGCAATGCTCGGCGGCAAGCTCTTCATGTGCACGGCGCCGGCATCGGCACGGATATTTTCCATGTCGGCATAGGGCGCCAGCGGCAGGAGCGCTGTCAGCGCCTTGGCGATAGCGCGGCGGCGGCCGGTCGGCGCGCTCACTGCTCATCCCATCTGGGGGGCTCGCCCGATCTGGACGACTCGTCCCGCCCGGACATGGTCGCCTCGGCGAAGGCATCGGTCGAGGCGAAATAAGGCTTGATGTCGATGACCGGCGTGCCGTCGAGCACGTCGATGGCATCGAGATCGACGCGGCCGGTGTCGATGTCGACGCCAACCAGCCTGGCGACATGCAGCCCAATTGGGTTCGGCCGGGCAGGGGAGCGCAGCGAAAAGACGCCTTTCGGCTCCGTGGCATGGCGGGGTTTCTGGACAATCAGTTGCCGCGGTGCATGGTGCAGCCAGGACAGGACGATCACGTGGCTGGCGCGTTCCAGCCCAAGCAAGCCATCACGATAAGGCGGGTTGATGACCAAGTGCGCCGGCTGTCCCGTCTCCCGCGCGGCCTTCATGTTCTTGGGGCAAGTTTCCCGTGTCGTCCACGGCGAGGCGATGCGGCCGATGAAGACGACATGGCCATCCGGCGGCATCGTTGCCGGGTCGGTTTCCAGGAGCTTTTCGCCGCTGCGCGTCTCGAACATGGTTCTCGCCTCGATCATGCGTCCGTTTTTGCGCGATCCGCCACGCATGCGTCATTTTCTTGTCCGGAAGCGACATAGCGCTTGCAAGCCTATCCAAACCGACATAAACATATGTTTATATCTTTTCAAAGAGAATGCTCGCATGCATGTCGCTCTCGACACGATGGTAGATACATTGAAGGCGGCGGCGGAATCCAGCCGGCTGCGCATATTGGCGCTGCTGTCGCGCGGCGATCTGACCGTTTCAGATCTCACCGAAATCCTCGGCCAGTCGCAGCCGCGCGTCTCGCGCCATTTGAAATTGCTGCTGGAGGCAGGGCTGATCGGCCGCTACCAGGAGGGCTCGTGGGCGTTCTTCCGGTTATCGGATTCCGACGCGTCGCGCGATTTCGTGCTCAGGCTGGTCTCCGGCATCCGCGGCGCCGATCCGCAGGTCGAGCGTGATCTCGAACGGCTGGCCGCAGTCAAGCGCAAGCGGCAGGACCGGGCTGCCGAATATTTCTCGGTAAACGCCGCAAGCTGGGACCATATCCGCTCGCTGCATGTGCCGGATCGCGCCGTCGAAGCAGCTCTCATCAAGCTCGTCGGCAAGCGGCCGTTCCAGTCGATGCTCGATCTCGGCACCGGCACCGGACGGCTGCTCGAGATCTTTTCGCCGCTCTATCGGCGCGGTGTCGGCATCGACATGTCGCGCGAGATGCTGACGGTGGCGCGCGCCAATCTCGACAAGGCCGGCGTTTCGAATGCGCAAGTGCGCCAGGGCGACATTTTTGCGCCACCGGTCGAACGCGACGCCTTTGATCTCGTTACCATCCATCAGGTGCTGCATTATCTCGACGATCCCGCCCGCGCCATCCGCGAGGCGGCGCGTCTGTTGCGCCCGGCCGGCCGGCTGGTGATCGTCGATTTCGCGCCGCACGCGCTGGAGTTCTTGCGCGAGGAGCACGCGCATATGCGTCTCGGCTTTTCCGACCGGCAAATTGGCGACTGGTTTTCCGAGGCCGGCCTCGACCTTGAGGACAGCCAGGAATTCGAGCCGCGCGGCGGCAACGAGGCCAAGCTCACCGTCAAACTCTGGCTCGGCCGCGATCGGCGCATGCTGATTGCCGAGCCTTCCAACGACAGACAACCGGCCAATGCGTATCCGATAGGGGAAACCGCCTGATGAACCAGTTCCGCTTCTCCCGCCGCCCCGACATCGGCGACAAGGTCAGGGTTTCGTTCGAGTTCTTTCCGCCGAAAAACGATGAGATGGAAGCAAGGCTGTGGGACACGGTCACCCGGCTTGAGCCGCTCAAGCCGAAATTCGTCTCGGTCACCTATGGCGCCGGTGGTTCGACCCGCGAGCGGACGGCCCGCACCGTCAAGCGCATCCTCAATGAAACGACGCTGACGCCGGCGGCGCACATGACTTGTGTCGACGCGGCGCGCCACGAGGTCGATGCGGTGATCCGGGAGTTCGCCGATATGGGCGTCAAGCGTTTCGTCGCCCTGCGCGGCGATCCGGCCGAGGGCGTCGGCGCGGCTTACCGGCCGCATCCGGAAGGCTATGCCAATGGCGCCGAACTGGTTGATGCGCTGAAGGGCGCCGGCGATTTCGACATATCGGTCTCGGCCTATCCGGAAAAACATCCGGAAAGCCCGGATTTCGCCACCGACTTCGACATGCTGAAGCGCAAGGCCGACAACGGAGCGACGCGGGCGATCACCCAGTTCTTCTTCGACAACGATCTCTATGAGCGCTATGTCGAGCGGGCACGGCGGGCCGGCATCTACATACCGATCGTGCCGGGCATATTGCCGGTGCACAATTTCACCCAGGTCGCCAACTTTTCGGCGCGGTGCGGCGCCTTGGTGCCGGCATGGCTGGCCGAGCGTTTCGATGGGCTGCACAACGATCCGCAAACGCATGCGCTGGTGGCATCTGCCGTGGCCGCCGAGCAGGTGCTGGACCTTGTCGAGCGCGGCGTCGGCGATTTCCACTTCTACACGATGAACCGGGCCGATCTGGTCTTCGCCATCTGCCACATGATCGGCATCAGGTCGCACGAAGTCGAGGCGGCGGGATCCGCCGCGGCGTAAGGCGGCAGGCACCTTTTTGAAATGTCAAAGATCGGGGAAATGCAAAAGGCCGGGCAAAATGCCCGGCCTTTTCAATGGTTTGGACTATTCGGTGCTGGTCTTCCCCCGCTCAGCGGCTTTATGGAAGGACGCCCATAATGAGGGCGCCGATGAATGCAAACGCAGCACAAATCATCAATGCGTTGATCGGCCTCGTCAGTCCCATGTCATAGCCTCCTCTTAAAGAGCTATGGCGAGAGTCTAGGGTCATTTGTGCCACAGGCAAGCAGAAACTTTGCTGCAATGCGACGAGATTGTGGAATTTGCGACCTGCCGTTTGCCGTTAGGCATTGAAACTCTTTGTCAAAAGCCGGCCCGGGACCTGTGAATAATTTGTGGCAAAGCCGTGGCAGTAGCGCGAATGGCAGCGCTACCGCGGCAGAAATCGGAATCGATTTTCGAAACGACTGAAGGTTCGACGCGTCGAAGCATCCTTTGCGCATCCAACCGGATGCTGCACGCTATACGAATGCGGTGGGCAACCGGCAGCGTTGTGAGATAGCCATGACTTGAATTTCCTGCCAATTGGCAGTATATTGCCTGCCAAATGATGGAGGTCGGAATGAGTGTCGCTTATGCGGTTCGCGATCCTGCAAATCAGGCTTTGCCGGCAAATCTGGCGGATGCCTCGGCACGGGCGCGGATCACGCCAGCGGCTGTTGCCGGCATCGTCAGGCTCGCGGACATCTGGCATCTGACCAGCACCGAGATCTGTACGTTGATCGGCGACGTGTCGGAGAGAACCTGGTTCCGCATGAAGAAAGGCGAGTGGGAGGGCGTTCTCTCCCAGGATTCGCTGACACGCATCAGCGCCCTGATCGGCATCTTCAAGGGACTGCGGCGTCTGTTCTCCGAAGCGCTTGCCGATGAATGGGTGAGGTTGCCGAACAAAGGACCTCTTTATGGTGGCCGGCGCCCCCTGGACGTAATGATCGAGGGCGGCATTCCGAAGCTGCTGCAGGTTCGCCAACATATCGACGCTTTGCGCGGTGGACTTTGAATGCAGATCCCGCCGCGCGCTGACATTTCCCAGCGCGACACGATCCGGCTCATTTCGACAGGCAGGCTCAAGGAACCGGTCCTGATGCCGTTGGCCAGGAATCATGGAGATTTGGAGGACCTTGCTGAGCTCGAAGGGGCCACCAGCGGCCGTCTTCAGGCGCAGCAAGGGGGATTGCCCGACCTCGATCCGCGCGAACTGGTTTTCGGGAGACCGGGCTACACCTTCATCAATGCGGCGTTCGCTTACACCCGTCCGGGCGGCAATCGTTTCAACGATGATGCCAGGGGCGTCTGGTACTGTGGGTTCGATGCGGAAACCGCGCTCGGCGAGGTCTCTTTTCATCTGACGCGCGAGCTTGCCGCAATCGAACGGTTCGAAAACGTCACCGACTACTTGGAGCTCGTTGCCGACTTCATAGGCTCGTTTCACGATCTGCGCGGTGTTGAGTTCAGCAAGGACCCGGTGCTCGATCCGGATACCGCCTTAGCCTATCCTGCCGGTCAGGCGCTGGCGAAGCAACTCCGCAAGCAAGACGCCGCGACCGGTCTTGTGTATCCTTCCGTGAGACATGTCGGCGGGACCTGCCTTGCCGCCTTCCTTCCCGATCTCGTTCAGAATCTCCGGCAAGGCGGTATCTGGCGTCTGGAATGGCAGGGTTCATCTGTTCCCGCGATCACGCCCATATAGCGCCATCTCTAAAGCGCGTCGCGGCCGACCGGCCTCGTGCGACGCGCTTTAGGTTCTTGTTCTATGCATGCCGTTATCGCAAAACCGCTGCACACCTTTGCGCGACATGCATTAGCGCCGCGCGAACAGGCGACCGTCGATGGTGACGAGGCCGAGGGCGATCAGCCCCATGCCGCCCAATTCGAACAGTTCGAGCCGCTCGCCCAGGAACAGGAAACCGAGCAGGATGGCACTGGCCGGCACGATGAGCGTGACCAGCGAGGCGTTGGTGGCGCCGGCCGAGGCGACGAGATTGAAATAGAGTATGTAGGCGAAGGCCGTCGACAGCAGCGCCAGCGCCAGCACCGCCGCCCACACCGGCGGCGAGGCCGAAAACAGATTGGCGGCATCATAGGTGAACAGAACGACCGGAACCATGATAACGGTCGAGCAGGTCAATTGTCCGGTGGCAATGAGCGGTGACGGCACACCCTTGAAGCGGCGGGCAATCATCAGTGCAACCGCATAGGATAGCGACGCTCCGATGAGCGCGAATTTCGCCCAGACCGGACCGCCGAGCCCGGCGACGAGGCCGGGGCCGATCATCACCGCCGTTCCCGCGATACCGAGGGCGATGCCGGCAAGCTTGTTCCACGACAGCTTTTCGTCGCTGGTCAGGGCGTTGGCGAGGATTAGCGTCCAGAACGGCGTCGTCGAATTGAGCACCGAGGCGACACCGGCGCCAAGTTCGGTCTGGCCGGCAAAGATCAGCGAGAAAGGGATGACATTGTTGGCGAGCGCCAGCAGGAAGAACAGGCCGGCATGCGGCAAGGCGAGGCGAAACGACGGGCCGCGGACCGCAAGATAGAGCTGCAACGCGATCGCAGCGATGGTGACGCGAAACAGCACCAGCACCAGCGGCGGAAGTTCCGCCACCGCAATGCGGGCAAAGAAGAACGAACCGCCCCAGACGGCGCCGAGCAGCAGAAGCTGCGCCCAGTCCTTGAGCACCATCGGCCCGCGCATCGTGGTGGTGGCAGCTATCGCCATTGGTCGTCCTCCCAGACGAGATGCCTTGCTCTCTTCAGGCATCTGTTCACGCTCTACCCGGTCCGGCGGCAAGGGCCACCCGAAACCTGAGCGATGGCCTAGCTCGCTCATAACCGGCGTACAGAACGGCGTAGCGCCGCGAAGCCAGGGCGGCGAGACATAGAATTGTTTTCATTAGCCGCTAGCTTGGATTAATTGTGCGCAGCCTCAGTCAAGGGATTCGTCCATGCAGCGATTCGAAAATGCCCGCGAGGCAGCGCTGGCGCTTCGCCCGGACGATCCGATCTATTGCTTCCGCCCGCAGGTGCTGAAGGCGGATGCCAAACAGTTCATGGGCATGTTTCCCGGCAAGACCGCCTATGCGGTCAAGACCAATGGCGAGCGGATCGTGCTCAACGCGCTGGTCGAGGCCGGCGTCAGTGCCTTCGATGTGGCCTCGCCCGGCGAATTCGCCGCCGTGCGCGCCGTCTCGCCGGACGCCGAGATGCTCTACATGCACCCCGTGAAGGCGCAGTCGGACATCAGGCTGGCGCTGGAAAAATACGCCGTCCGCGTCATTTCGCTCGACCATGAGGACGAGATCACCAAGCTGACCAGGGTGGTGCGGGCGCTCGACATCGATCCGGGCGCGATTACCGTGTTCGTGCGCATCCAGACGAAAGGCTCGGCAGCTTACGAACTGTCGAAGAAGTTCGGTGCCGGACCGGCCAATGCGGTCGAACTCGCCGAACGGCTGAACCGGACGGGCTACAAGGTCGGGCTGTGCTTTCACGTCGGCAGCCAGATAGAGGATCCCGACACCTACGAGCGGGCGCTGGCCTCCGCCGACTGGGTGCGCAACCGCGTCGGTTTCGACATTGCCGGGCTCGATGTCGGCGGCGGCTTTCCGGCCGAATACGGTCATGATCCGAACAGCCGCAAGCCGGAAATGCCGTCGCTCGGCCAGATCATGTCGCGGTTGTCGGGCGACCTCCAGGAGTACCAGTTCGACCAGATGCCGCTGGTGGCCGAGCCGGGCCGGGTGATCGTGGCGCGCTGCCTGTCGCTGATCGTGCGCGTGCTGCTGCGCAAGGGCAAAAGGCTCTACATCAATGACGGCATCTGGGCGTCGCTGTCGGATTCATGGACCGGCAAGATCACGCTGCCGGCGCGCTTCATCCCCGATCCGGCGATCCGCTCGCGCAATGGCGAGGACAAGACCATCGTGCCGTTCAAGGTCTGCGGCGCGACCTGCGATTCCGTCGATATATTGTCGCGGCCGTTCTGGCTGCCCGAAACCGTCGATACCGGCGATTGGATCGAGATCGGCCATATCGGCGCCTATTCGCTGTCGCTCAGAACACGGTTCAACGGCTTCTATCCCGACACCTTCGTCGAGGTGGCGACGCCGTTCGACGAAGGCGATGCGCCGCAGGGGTTCGCCAGCCTGGAGACGATGGCGGATTAGTTAATGGTTGGATAGTGAATAGTGAATAGTGAATAGTGAATAGAAGTAGTTCTTGCGTTCCGTCCCGCTCCCGTGAATCGTCACCATTCACCATTCACCATTCACCATTCACCATTCACCATTCACCATTCACCATTCAGTCAGGCCACGCCACCGCCAGCCTGGATGTTCTCGCCGGTCAGCCAGCGAGCTTCGTCCGAAGCCAGGAAAACCGCGACATCGGCGACGTCGCGCGGCGCTCCGATCCGGTCGAAGGGCGACATGCCGGCGGCCACGGCGCGGTCCCGTTCGGGAAGCAGGTCGGTGTCGGTGAAGCCTGGTGAAAGCGCATTCACGGTAACGGCGCGCGGGCCGAGTTCGCGCGAGAGGACGCGAACGAACTGCTCGACGGCTCCCTTGCTGCCGAGATAAAGCGCCGTCTGCGTGAAGAACATCCTGGTTCCACCGGTGGAAACGGCAACGATGCGACCACCGTCGCGAACGCGGCGCGCCGCTTCCTGAAGCGTGAAGAAGGTGCCCTTGGCATTGGCGCCGAAGACATGATCGAAATCCGCTTCGGTGGCCTCGACGAGCGGCTTTATGACGGCGACGCCGACATTGGCGACGACGATGTCAATCGGCCCCATCTGCCTTTCGGTTTCGTCGAACAACTTGCGAATGTCGGGAATGCTGGAGACATCCGCCTGGATGGCAACGGCTTTTCCGCCATTCCCTTCAATAGAGGCAACCACTTCCCTGGCGGCCTTCTCGTTGCCGACATAGTTGACGACCACGGCAGCACCCTTGGCCGCGAGCCCCTCGGCGATGGCGCGCCCGATGCCGCGCGAGCTGCCGGTCACAAGTGCGGTTTTGCCTTCGAGTGGACGATGCATGGCTGTTCCTTCCGTCTGATTACGGCCGCCTCGATCGAGCGGCGTTCCAGGGAAAGCTATGGGCATGGTATTGCTCAGAGAATAGCCTATTATCTTACTGACTTGTTAAGCCTGGGGTACATAATGCGCGGAACCGAGTTTTCCGAACTCACGGCATTTGCAGCAATCATCGAAGAGGGCAGCTTCGTCCGCGCCGCGGCCAAGCTCAGGATTTCGCCTCCAGCACTCAGCCAGACGATACGCGGGCTGGAAGAGCGTCTCGGTGTCCGCCTGCTCAACCGCACCACGCGCAGCATGTCGCGGACGGCTGAGGGCGAGAAGCTGTTTGCCCGCATCGCACCGGCGTTCAGCGAACTGGAAGGGGCCGTCGCCGACGCGCATGCATCACGCGGCCGGCCGGCAGGCTCGCTGCGCATCAATGTTCCGCGCATTGCCGCCACGCGTTTCATCGCGCCGATCCTCGGCGATTTCCGCCGCGCCTATCCCGATATCGCCCTCACAATCATTGTCGACGACATGCTCACCGACATCGTCGAGGGCCGCTTCGATGCCGGAATCAGATTGGGTGAGCGGCTGCACAAGGACATGGTGGCGGTGAAACTCAGCGAGGAACTCGAGATGGCCGCAGTGGCGGCGCCGAGTTATCTGGAGCATCACCCGATACCGCGTCACCCCGCGGACCTGCATCACCACCAGTGCATCAATTTCCAGTGGCCCAGCGGCGGCAACATCTACCGGTGGGAGTTCGCCCGAGGCCAACGTGCTTTGGAAGTGGCTGTCAGCGGCGGCCTGACGATCAACGATAGGGAACTGATGATCGGGGCGGTTCTGGATGGGGTCGGCGTGGCGTACATGCTGGAATATCAGGTCCGGCCATGGATCGAAGCGGGAAAGCTCATCCGCTTTCTCGACGCCTGGTCGCCGAGATTTCCGGGTTTTTATCTATATCACGCGAGTTCCCGCCAGGTTCCGGCGCCGTTGCGAGCGTTCATCGATTTCCTGCTTGCCAGGCGGTGATGTGAATAGTGAATAGTGAATAGTGAATAGTGAATAGTGAATAGTGAATAGTGGTAGCTCTGGTGCTCAATGCGGCTCCGGTGCCATTCTTTTCACCATTCACCATTCACCACCTTCACAGCCTGGCCAGCAGCTCCGGCGTCGGCCAGCCGTCGACCGGCAGGCCCAGCCGCTTCTGCTCCTTGCGGATCGCTTCGCGGGTGTTGGTGCCCAGTATGCCGTCGACGGTGCCGACGTCATAGCCTTTCGCCTCGAGCTTGGTCTGCAGCGCCTTCATCTGGTCGCCGTTGAGGCCGGGTTCGGGGTTGCGCGGATCGAATCGCGGCGCACCCCCCAGCCGGGCGGCAAGATTTGCCGCGGTCAGGGCATAGGTGAAGGACTGGTTCCACTCGAGATAGACGTCGAAATTGTCGTAGGTCAGGAAGGCTGGCCCCTTGCGACCCATGGGCAGCGCCAGGCCAGCCTTCAGGCCGTTGTCGAGAAGCGGCGTACCGTCGGGCCTGGTAACGCCCCACTGGCTCCATTGCGTCAACGGCAGCTTGTTGGTGCGTCCCGTCTGCTCCCACGGCAAATCGTCGGGCACACGGACTTCCTCGATCCAGGGCTGGTCGCGCTTCCAGCCGCGCGACTGGATCTTGCTGGCCGTGCTCATGATCACGTCCGGCGCGCTGCCGCGCAGGTCGACCAAGCCATCGCCGTCGCCGTCGACGCCGTGGCCGAGATAGTCGGAAGGCAACATCTGCGTCTGGCCGATCTCGCCGGCCCAGGCACCGGTCACGTCGGCCGGCACCACGCCGCGATCGATCAACATCAGCAGCGGCACGATCTGCGGCCGGAACAACTGCGGACGGCGGCAGTCATGCGAGAGGCTCACCAGCGCGTTCAGCGTATGAAAATCGCCCTGCACGGCGCCAAAATCGGTCTCCAGGGCCCAGAAAGCGGCGATGACCGGCGCCTGCACGCCGTATTCGCGATCGGCGCGGACAAAGACCTCGGCATATTTTTGCAGATTGGCCGCACCTTGCTTCAGCCGATGGGACGAGATCATACGGTTCGAGAATTCGATGAAGGTCTGGGTGAAGACGCCCTGGGCACGGTCGCGTGCCAGCGCCTTTTCATCGAGGGTGGCGTTTTCCAGCGCAGAAAGGCCGGCAGCGCCGACGCCGGCCGCCCTGGCTTCCGCCGCCACGCCCTGCTTCCATGCCTCGAAATCGCCGCCGCATTGCTGTGCCGCGGCCGGCACGGCGCTCAGGAGCAGCGCCGCGAGAAATCCAAAGCGCGATCGCATCGCCATCCTTCCGAGAAGATTACCAGCGGTTGCGGGCATCCGTCATTGGGTGTGTCGAAAAGCAGGCGGCAGGCCTGGTGTCAACGGGTGTTCTGCCGCAACCACTTCTTCCACGCGGCTTCGGAGCCGTTGAAGACGCTGATGTCGGCGTTTCCGGTCATGCCCGGCACGACGCCCGTTCCGGTATACTGCCAGAAGGTGAAGGGATGGCTGCCGTATTTCTGGCGCGGGTGGCCGGCGACGGAGCGCAGCCAGTAGGGGTAATTGCGGAAGCCCGATAAACCGTTATCTTCGAAGAAATCGACAGACGTGTAGATGATTGGCTTCTTGCCGTAGTATTTTTCGACGATTTCGAGGAACGTGCTCATCTCGCTGCGTACCGTGGCGGGATCGGGCCGCAGCTTGCAGGTCGGCGATTTCGGGTTCCATTCCATGTCGAGAACCGGCGGCATCGCCGAACCGTCTTTGGGCACGTTCTGGATGAACCAGCGCGCCTGGGTAGCGGCCGGCGTGCAAAAGTAGAAAAAATGATAGGCGGCACGGGGGATGCCCGAGGCCCTGGTGCGGCTCCAATGCTCGTTGAAAGCTTCATCGAAACGGTCTCCGCCTTCGGTTGCCTTGATAAAGGCGAAGGAGATGCCGCTGGCCCTGGCCGCCGGCCAGTTGATCGATGTCTGGTATTTGGAGACGTCGGTGCCGTGGACGGCGTAGCTCCACGGTGCGCCGCTGTCCCATTCATGCGGGTCGGAATCGGCAAAACGCGGCGCGCGTACCGCAACCATCGAGGCGCTGGACGACGACAGCGATGGCGTCAGATCCTCGACCGTCGAGCAGGCGCCAAGCAGCATCAGCGTGATGAGGACCGCGAAACGGCGCATCGCTACTTCCCGAGCCGGTTTCAGCCGGCCGCTGATGGGTCTTTCCGCGGGTGGCCCCTCGACCGGGCGCGGCGCGTTTGAAACCGACTTACGCGACGCGCCTGGATCTTCGTTTCATGCATTCCCAAACCGTTACGCAGTTTGGGACGCACGCATTCAAGCCCCGCCGGACGGTCACCCCACAGGATCGCCCGGTCTGTCCTAAGCGCGTCGCTTCGACGCGCTTAGCTCTTTTGTCTATGCATGTCGTTGTCCCAAAACCGCTGCGCACTTCTGGGCGACATGCACCTGTGATCGCCGATCATGGTTGATATTCGGTTGACGGCGCTCGACAAGAGCCGCGATTTTGCCGAAACAATGGCGGCAAATCGATGACATAGATCGAGCGCGCCCGGGGGAACTCAAAATGCAGATCCTTTTGAAGTTCGTCAAATGGCTGCTCGGCTTGGCTGTGCTGGCCGCCGCGGTACTCGCCGGCTGGCTGTATTTCGCGCCGCCGGAACTGATCCGCGTCGGTTCCGGCTATGCCGCCAAGATCGTCTGTTCGAACGTCTTCATCGCCGGGCGAGACGCCGACGATGTGCTTGCCGTCGATGTGCAGGCGCCGGGTCATCCGCTGCTGAAGCTGATGAGAGTGTCGGTCGACAAGGAGAAGGGAACGGTTTCGGCCGGCCTGTTCGGTGTGCTCGGCAAAAGTGTCGCGGTTGCGCGCGACGGGCTCGGCTGCGCCTCGGTTCCCGACGGCGATATTGCCGCCGCCAAGGCTGTCGCCGGAGCTGCACCGACGCCGGCGCCGCTGCCCGATCTGATCTGGCCGGAGGGCGACAAGGCCGATGCCTCGCAGGATCCCGAGGTCGCGAAAGTCCTCGACGATCCAGCAATGACCGGCGCCGGCATGCGGGCCGTCGTGGTGGTCAAGAACGGCCGCATCGTCGCTGAGCGTTATGGCGACGGCTTTTCCGAAAAGACGCCGCTATTGGGCTGGTCAATGACCAAGACCGTAAATGCGGCGATCGTCGGCACGCTGGTGAAGGAGGGCAAGCTGGCGATGACCAACCAGGGTCTGTTCGGTCCCTGGAAGGGAGATGGTCGCGCCGTGATCAGCCTCGCCGACATGATGGCGATGTCGAGCGGGCTGGAATTCAACGAGGATTATGGCGACGTCGCCGACGTAACGCGCATGCTCTATCTCGAACCGGACATGGCGGGCTTTGCCGGATCCAAGCCGCTGACCGGCGAGATCGGCAAGGTGTTTTCCTATTCGAGCGGCACGGCGGTGATGCTGTCCAGGCTGTGGCAGGACGCAATCGGCGACAAGGACAAGGCACTGGCGTGGCCGAGGACCGCGCTGTTCGATCCGCTCGGCATGCAGAGCGCTGTGCTTGAGGCCGACGAGCACGGCACCTTCGTCGGCTCGTCCTATCTCTATGCCACGGCATGCGACTGGGCGCGCTTCGGCCAGTTCCTGCTGCAGGGCGGCGTCTGGAACGGCCAGGAGATCCTGCCCGCCGGCTTCGTCGACTGGATGCGGGAACCGGCAACTGCCTCGAACGTCTACGGCAAGGGGCAATTATGGATAGAAGGACCGGGCGACGAAGAAAACCCCGGCGCCGGCACTGCCCCCGGCCTGCCCAAGGACACCTACTGGATGGAGGGGCATGACGGACAAACGGTTGCCATCATCTCCTCGGAGCAGCTGGTTGTGGTGCGGCTCGGCCTGACGCCGGCCAGGCTCGGCTACCGGCCGCAGGCGATGGTAGCGGCGCTGGTCAAGGCGCTGCATTAGGCTGTATCGATATTCAGGTGATGCCGGCCTGCAAACGGCGGTTTCCTGGGCTTCCGGTGCTCACGTACCCAAAAGTACGCTCCGCTCCGGTTCTCGGAAACCACCATTCTCGACTCGGGCTGACCTGAATCTCAACACATCCTGGCTATCGACCTGGTCCAATCACGGCGAGCCACGCATAGCCGCGATAAAGCGTTTGGAAACGGAAGCTTGCGCCAACTCTTGCAGATTCCGAATCCAGAACCGCGCGCAGCGATTGACGTGGCTCGACATGGAATTTTTTCAGCCAGCCGCGCAACAGCGCGCGGAACCAGCCGGGCAGGGCTTCCTGCTGGCCAAAATCGACTACATGCAGCGAGCCGCCAGGTGACAGGGCAGCAAGAGCCGCGGATACCGTTTTCTCCCAGCCGGGGATCATCGAGAGCGAATACGAGACAAAGACGCGGTCGAAACTTTTGACGCCGAACAGCGCTTTCGCGTCGAAATCAGTGGCGTCGCCGCGCGCCAGCGTGACGCGGCCGGAGAGGCCTTCGCGGGCAAGGGCGGCGGTGGCCGTCTCAAGCATCTCGGCCGAAATATCGAGGCCGAAGAAGCGGGCGCCGGGATAGCGGCGGGCGGCGAGGATGATGTTGCGGCCGGTGCCGCAGCCAAGCTCGAGCACGGTGCCGCCGGCCGGCACATCCAGTTCGGCGATAAGCCGGTCGCGGCCGAGCAAATAGTATTTGCGGGTCAGGTCGTAGATGTGGCGCTGCCAACGATAGACGCCGTCCATCAGCTCGGCATGGCTGGCCGGCAATTCGGTCGCGCTCATGCGCCCTGCTTCACGTAGAGATGGAAGCCGCCATAGATGGCCGAGCGGTCGCGGGCCGAAAACTCGCGCGAGGCGTCGTTCTCGTAGCGCCACTGGTCGAGCAGCGAATTCGAGACGCGGCCGGGCAGCAGGCTGGGTTCCGCTGCGGTGCGGAAGATGACGCGGGCGCCGGTGGAGGCGGTTCGGGTGATCTCGGCCCACAACCCGTTGAGCTGGTCGTCGGTCATCCAGTCCTGTGCGTCGAGCAGCACGAAGCGGTCGACGGAACCGGCATCCTTGCCGGCAAGGAACTCGATCAGATTGGCGTGGTGGATGGCGACGCGATCGACGTTGTTGCGGATCGTCTTGTAGTTGCGCTTTTCGAGATAGGCGGGCAGGGCGGCCTCGCCCGGGTTGGGGTAGCGGCGGGCAAAAGCCTGCCAGGCGAAATAGTTGGTCTTCAGCGGAAAATCGCAGGCGAGCTTTTCCAGTCGTGCCTTCAGCACGCTGGCCATGGTGCCGTCACCCGAGGTGATCAGCGAATCGTACTGGGCCGGCGGAATGCCGAGGCCGAACAGCGAAGCCTTTCGCGATGTCGCCCATTTCAGCAGCGGTTTTTCGAAGACTGGCGCCAGCTCCTCGTCGAAGAAGCGGCGCTGATCGGCGATGCTCTTGGCGTCCATGATGCCGGCCGGGTCGACGCCGAAGAATTTTGCGGTGCGATGGCCCATCGCAATGAACAGGCCAAGCAGGCCGGTCTGGTAGAAATTGCGGTCGAATACGGCGATGCGGCGACGGCCGCGCCAGTTGCGGCGCTCCCAATAATGGCGGCTGACCGGGTCGAGATGCGGCGCGATGAAGCGGTCGTAGGCCTGTGAATTGTGCCCGGTCTCAGCCGCGCCGAAGAAACGGAACAGGTCGCCCTGCGACGGCAGGTGATGGACGGCTTCGAGCTTCATGCGGTTCAGCGCAATATGCGCGGCGTTGAGGTCGACGGCGTCGATCCTTTCCGGCGACCGGGTGAGATAGGCGAGGATGTTACAGCCGCCAGACGCGATGGTGACGATACGGTGGCCCGTCCCGAGCTGCATCGCGTCCATGTCGATTTCGGGGTCTTCCCAGATCTGCGGGTAAACAAGGCCGGAGAACAGGAAGGCAAACAAGCGCTCGGAGATGCCGGCTTTCGACAGCGGGCGGTTCTGGTAGACGGCCTTGCCGACTTCCTTGCCGCGGCGAAAAACCAGTTCCCCAGAAATGTCCGTCATGGCAAGGCGATTCCCCGTTTGCTTTGCCGCAAGCGGGTAGCGCAGGGTCATGACAGGCCAGTGACAGCCTGTTGACGCGAGTTCAGGCCTTGCCAAATCCACCCGGGGTCGGCGTCGTCACGATGACCGCCTCGCCGGCGTCGAGGATGGTCTGATCGCAGGCTTTCAGCGTCTCGATCGCGCCGGTCTTGCGGCGGACCTTGGTCGAGCCGACCTCGCCATCGCCGCCTCCGTCCAGCCCCTGCGGCGGGCGGTTGCGATGCGAGGACAGGATCGCGCATTCCATCTTTTCGAGGAAGCGGATGGTGCGCTTGGTGCCGTCGCCGGCATTCCATTTGCCTTTGCCGCCGGAGCCTTCGCGGATATGAAAATCCTCGAGCAATACCGGGAAACGCAGTTCCAGCACTTCCGGATCGGTCAGGCGCGAATTGGTCATATGGGTGTGGACGCCGGAGGTGCCGGCAAAGCCGCGGCCGTCGTTCATCCGGCCGGCCGGCGAGCCCGAGCAGATCGTCTCGTAATACTGGTACTGCTTGTTGCCGAAGGTGAGGTTGTTCATCGTGCCTTGCGCATTAGCCAACGCCCCCATCGCCCCGAACAGCGCGTTGGTGACGTGCTGCGAGGTCTCGACATTGCCGGCCACGACTGCCGCGGGATAGGCGGGCTTCAGCATCGAGCCGTCCGGGATAACGATGTTGATGGGTCGCAGACATCCGGCGTTCATCGGGATGTTGTCTTCGACCATGACGCGGAACGCATAAAGCACTGCGGCTCGGGCGACTGGCTCTGGCGCATTGAAATTGTTCTTCATCACCGGCGACGTTCCGGTGAAGTCGACGGTCGCTTCGCGCTTCCGCCGGTCGACCGATATCTTCACCTTGATCATTTGGCCGGTGTCGGTCGGATATTCGTATTCGGAACTGTCGGGTAGCCGCTCCAGAACGCGGCGCACGCTTTCGGCGGCATTGTCCTGGACATGGCCCATATAGGCTTCGACCACATCGAGGCCGAAATGCGCGACCATCTTGCGCAGCTCGGCGACGCCCTTTTCGTTCGCAGCGATCTGCGCCTTGAGGTCGGCGATGTTCTGGTGCGGATTGCGCGCCGGGTAGGGGTGGTCGGTGAGCAGCGTCTCCAGGTCCTTCTCGCGGAACCGGCCGCGATCGACGATGCGGAAATTATCGAACAGCACGCCTTCCTCGTCGACGGTAGTGGCAAGCGGCGTCATCGAGCCAGGCGCGGTGCCGCCGATGTCGGCATGGTGGCCGCGCGAAGCGACGTAAAAGAGGATTTCCTCCCCCCTTGAGGGGGAGGTGCCGCCGGAGGCGGCGGAGGGGGTCGCTGCGGCAGTGCTCGACGCACTTGTGGTGCCTTCTGAGAGGACCCCACCCGGCCGCTTCGCGGCCACCCTCCCCTCGAGGGGGAGGGAAAACACCGGCGTCACCACTGTGATATCAGGCAGATGCGTGCCGCCATTGTAAGGGGCGTTGAGGGCAAAGACATCGCCGGGGTGAATGTCGCCGGAATTGAGCCGGATGATGGTCTCCACGGAGCGGTCCATGGAGCCGAGATGCACCGGCATATGCGGCGCGTTGGCGACCAGCGCGCCGTTCCGATCGAAAACGGCGCAGGAGAAATCGAGCCGCTCCTTGATGTTGACGGAATAGGCAGTGTTTTGCAGCGTTACGCCCATCTGTTCGGCGATCGACATGAACAGGTTGTTGAAGACCTCCAGCATCACTGGATCGGCTTCGGTGCCGAGTGCGGCGTGCCGGCGCTTCTTCTCGATGCGGCGCATCAGTACGTGGTTCCTGGCGGTGATTTCGGACTGCCAGCCCGGCTCGACGACAATGGTCTGGTTCGGCTCGATGATCAAAGCGGGGCCGGCGATCTTGTTGCCGGGCTTCAGCGTTTCGCGAGGGAAGATGCCGGCGTCGCGCCAGATGCCGTCGACGAAGATTTTCCGAGTCCCGGAAGGACTTGCGGCCATGTCTTCAACAACTGATTCGCTTTCGTCGCGGCCGGTGCCGCCGGTATCGGTACCTTCGACGCCGACCGATTCGACGATCATCGGCTTGTCGTCGTAGACGAAGCCGAACTGCGCCTTGTGCGCAAGTTCGAAGTCCGCCTTGGCCCGCGCGATCGAGCCGTGCCCGAAGTTCACAGGCAGTGCGGTATCGGTGCCGTCATAGCGGATCTGCATCACCGGCTTCGAGGCGACCGCGTCTTCGCTGATGCCTTGCGCGGCGAGTTCGTCGATGACGGCTTTGCCCAGCGTTGCGATGAGTTCATCGATTGCTGGCCCGGAATTGTCCGCCAGCGGCTTCAGCAGCGCCTGCTGGCGTGACGCAAATACAGAGGACAGGCCGATGCCGTATGACGACAGCAGGCCAGAGAACGGATGGATCAGCACCGCCTCCATGCCAAGCGCATCGGCGACCAGGCAAGCGTGCTGGCCGCCAGCGCCGCCGAAACAGTTCAGGAGGTATTCGGTGACATCGTAGCCGCGCTGCACCGAAATCTTCTTGATGGCGTTGGCCATGTTTTCGACGGCGATGGTGATGAACCCTTCGGCGACGGTTTCCGGCGAGCGGCCGTCGCCGATCTCGGCGGCAAGGGCCGCGAATTTTTCGCGAACCGTCTGCACGTCGAGCGGTTCGTCCTGGCCCGGTCCAAAAATAGCCGGGAAGAACTCGGGCTGCAGCTTGCCCAGCATGACATTGGCGTCGGTGACGGCCAACGGGCCGCCGCGCCTATAGGCGGCCGGGCCGGGATTGGCGCCGGCCGAATCCGGCCCGGCGCGGAAGCGGCCGGCCTCATAATGCAGGATCGAGCCGCCGCCTGCAGCAACGGTGTGGATGCGCATCATCGGCGCGCGGATGCGCACGCCGGCGACCTCGGTGTCGAAGGCGCGCTCGTAGTCGCCATCATAGTGCGCGACATCGGTGGAGGTGCCGCCCATGTCGAAGCCGATGACCTTGCCGAAACCGGCGAGTTTTGCCGTCTCGACCATGCCGACGACACCGCCGGCCGGGCCGGACAACAGCGCGTCCTTGCCTTGGAACATGTCGGCGGCGGTGAGGCCGCCCGACGACATCATGAACATGAGGCGAGGGCTTTCCCTCCCCCTTGAGGGGAGGGTGGCGGCGAAGCCGCCGGGTGGGGTCGGCTCGACTGGGTTCGACGCTCTGGCGGTGCCTTCTGAGATGACCCCCTCTGTCGGCTTCGCCGACATCTCCCCCACAAGGGGGGAGATTGGCGCGGCACCCAGTTCCTCCGCCACCTTCTGCACATACCTTGCCAGGATCGGCGACAGATAGGCGTCGACCACCGTGGTGTCGCCGCGGCCGACCAGCTTGATCAGCGGCGAGACCTCGTGACTGACGGAGACCTGCGAAAATCCGAGTTTTCTGCAGACCTTCGCAACTGCCTTTTCGTGATCGGGATGTTTCCAGGCATGCATGAAGACGATCGCGACCGCATCGATACCGTCAGCCTTGGCCTGTTCGATGGCAGGACGCACGGCGGCGATGTCGAGCAGGCGCTCGACACTGCCGTCGGCGCGAACCCTTTCGTCGATTTCGACGACACGCTCGTAGAGCTGTTCGGGAAGGATGATCTGCTTGGCAAAGATATCGGGCCTCGCCTGGTAGGCAATCCTCAGCGCATCGCGGAAGCCTTTGGTGATGAGCAGCAGCACGCGGTCGCCCTTGCGCTCGAGAAGCGCATTGGTGGCGACCGTGGTGCCCATTTTGACATCGCCGATCAGCGCGGAGGGGATTGGGGCGCCGGGCTGGACGCCGAGCAGTTCGCGAATGCCCCGGATGGCAGCGTCGGCATAGGCTTCGGGATTTTCCGAAAGGAGTTTCCTGGGATGCAGGCCGCCTTCCGGGTCCCGGCCGATGACATCGGTGAAGGTACCGCCGCGGTCGATCCAGAAATCCCATTTTGCGGTCATGGCAGCGCCTCCGGGCATTTTCATTTATGCATTCTGTTAATGCTCGACGCTTTGTACGGCCAAGCGCTTGATGTTACACGCGGAAACGCAACGTTACGAAACTCATCATGGCCTGATGCATTGTGTCCTCGATCGTCGCCGGTAACGGTGGCGTGATTAGAGGAGAGATATCATGAAGAAACTCATTCTTGCGTCGGTGTCGGCGCTTGCGTTGCTTGGCCTTGCTGCCTGCAGCAACAGCGGCACCGACAACACCACGACGCAGAGCACCAACCCGCCGGCATCCGACCAGACGATGAAGCCGGCTGCTCCTGACGCAAACAAGCCTGCCGAGCCGGCTCCGGCTCCGGCGCCTGCGCCGGCTGCCCCGGCGCAGTAGTCAATGTGACAAACCAAGAAAGGCCGGCTCACACGCCGGCCTTTCTGCTGCTTACGATATCCGCGCCTCGCGGCCGAGTGCGACGATGCTGGTAACCGCACGCGAAAAGTCCCGTCTCGCCCCTTACGTGTCGCCGAAACGACGGCACCAAGGCGCAAATCGCCAGGCTCATTGCTTGCGCGCCGCGGCTGCCCTCTGCGGATTTTCCACGGGTGAGCGCTAGCGCTCGCCGCCGCAGCAGGAATTGCGTCAAATCGATTGGGCCAGCCCCTGCGGCACTGTCTTGGCTTGATAGCGATGGGCGGTTGGCCCTATGAAGCCCTCATGTCGATTTGGGACCGCCTCGGCGACTTCGTCACACGCGTTTCATCTTCAGCGTCGTCAGGCGTCGCCGAAGTGGTCGAGGCCGTGCGCACGGTTTTCTCCGGCGATGCCGATCTGCGCCGGCGCGTCGCCTTCTCGGTGGCGATGATCGCCCTGTCGGCCAAGATGGCCAAGGCCGACGGCATCGTCACGCAAGACGAGGTGCGCGCCTTCCAGGAAATATTCGAGGTGCCGAAGGAACAGAGGCGCAATGTGGCGCGGCTCTACGATTTGGCCAAACGCGACATTGCCGGTTTCGAGACCTATGCCGAGCGGATGGCGCAGCTTTGCGGTTCGGGCCATTCGAACTGCCTGATGCTCGAGGATATACTCGACGGGCTGTTCCACATCGCCAAGGCCGACGGGCTGGTGCATGAGCGCGAGGGCCAATTCCTGCATCGCATCGCCGAGATCTTCCGCATCGATGAGGCGCATTACCAGAGCATCCTGGCGCGGCATGTCGATCTGGGTGCCGCCGATCCTTATGTCGTGCTCGGCATCGATCGTGGGAAGCCGTTCGAGGAGGTCCGCAGGCGCTACCGCAAGCTGGTCTCCGACAATCATCCGGACCGGCTGATCGCACGCGGCCTGCCGCAGGAATTCATCAAGATCGCAACGACCAGGCTGGCGGCGATCAACGCGGCCTATGAGATGATCGAGCGAGGCCTGCGGCACGCATGAGCGGCTTTCCGCCCGACGAGCCGAGCGCCGAGGTCAGGGTATCGCCGAATTTCGGACCACGGCGCAGCACGCTTAGACCCGATATGATCGTGCTGCACTACACCGGCATGGCGACCGGCGCCGGTGCCGAGGCATGGCTGTGCGATCCGGCAAGCGAGGTCTCGTCGCACTATCTGGTCCATGAGGACGGCCGCATTGTTCAGATGGTAAGGGAAAGCGACCGCGCCTGGCATGCCGGCAAGAGCTCGTGGTTCGGACAGAGCGACGTCAACTCCTGCTCGATCGGCATCGAGATCGTCAATCCGGGGCATACGCTCGGCTATCGCAACTTTCCAAAACCGCAGATCGACGCGGTGATCGGCCTGTGCGCCGGGATCATCAAGCGCCATTCCATTCCGGCGCAGCGGGTGCTCGCCCATTCCGACGTGGCACCGGGGCGCAAGGTCGATCCGGGCGAGAAATTCCCATGGAAAATCCTGTTCGCCGCCGGTGTCGGCCATGTTGTGTCGGCAGCACCGATCCGGCGTGGCGCCGTGCTGAAGCCAGGCGATACCGGCGCCGAGGTCGAGGCGCTGCAGTCGATGCTGGCGCTCTATGGCTATGGCGTCGAGATCACCGGCGCTTTCGACCGGCAGACCGAAATCGTGGTCGAGGCATTTCAGCGGCATTTCCGGCAGCGCCTGGTCGATGGCATGGCTGACGGATCGACGATCCGCACGCTGGAAAGGCTGCTCGCTTCCGCAAGGATAGCCTCTCTCAAATAGTCTTTCCCAATCTTCAAAGTTACAATCTGTTACCCAAAGTGACTTGCCTCGCCTTCTTTGGCGCCAATTCGGTCGTCAAAGGCGATCCGTACAGATTGTCGGAGCTCTATCCCCCAGATGTTCCGATGTTGATTGAGGGTATCTGCGCGAAGTTCTTTGTGCAGATCAAACAGAACAGGATCACATGCAGAAATTGACCGTTTTAACGGCAGCCATTGCTGCCGGCGTAATGACTTTTGCCTTCAGTGCAGCGAACAGCGCACCGCTGAGCCAACGGGCCGATCAGGGCTTCAGTGCCGCAGCCGGCAAAACCGCCATGCCGAAAGCAACCCGTGGTACGAAAGTAGAGAAGACCGCCACCGCAAAAGTGGAAAAAGCGGCCGCGGTAAAGACGGAAAAGCCAGCCTCCGCAAAAAAGCCAACTGCTGCGAGAAAGACAATCTCCAAACAGCATGTGAAGCGCAACCGCAAACGCATCGACCACATGGCAACGGCGTCAGTCGCTCCGAAGAGCAGGCCAGCGCCCCAGGCGGCGGTTGTCGGCGGCAGCGGACAGTATTCGGCGATCATTGCGCGTTATGCCGCCAGCTATGGCGTGCCGGTGTCGCTCGCCAATGCCGTCATCAAGATCGAGAGCAACTACCAGCCGAACCAGGTCGGCAGCGCCGGCGAGATCGGCCTGATGCAGATCAAGCCGGCGACGGCAAGGATGATGGGCTATAGCGGTTCTGTTCAGGGTCTCTACGATCCCGATACCAACATCAAATACGGCATGAAGTACCTTGCCATGGCGCGGGATCTCGGCGGCGGCACGACCTGCGGCACGATCCTGAAATACAATGCCGGCCACGCCGCCACACGGATGAACCCGGTGTCCGCAGCCTATTGCGGCAAGGTCAAGGTGCAGCTGGCAGCACTTGGAGCGCCCGCCTGACAAGCGATAACTTGCTTTTTCGTTTGCGTTTTCGGGCCTGAACCCCTTTATACGCCTTGCCAGCTGGCCGGGCGGCCGCACCCGCGAAGCCGAAAGGCTGCGGGTGAGGAAAGTCCGGGCTCCATGGAGACACGGTGCCGGTTAATGGCCGGCGGGGGCGACCCCAGGGAAAGTGCCACAGAAAGCAAACCGCCACGATCCAATCGTGGCAAGGGTGAAAGGGTGGGGTAAGAGCCCACCGCGCGACTGGCAACAGGAGCGGCACGGTAAACCCCACCGGGAGCAAGACCGAATAGGGGCGGTGCGAGGGGAAACCCTCGAGGGCTGTTTCCGGCTCACCGTCCGGGTAGGTTGCGTGAGGCGTATGGCAACATGCGCCCAAGATGAATGGCCGCCACGTTCTCGCCCCGTAAGGGGCGAGGGCCATACAGAACCCGGCTTACAGGCCAGCTGGCAGTTTCCCGAAAAAAGAAATCTCCTGATATCAGCAGGTTGCGTCTTCGGGCGCAGCCGCTGATTCACTTTTCGCCCCGGCAATCCCGCGCGACATTCCTTGAAATGGTGCGATTAAATCGTACCATTTGGATGGCAGTACTGAGGAGCACGTCATGGGCCAGGTCGATAAACGTAGCATCACGCTGTCGCCGGAACTGGCGGCGGCGGTCGACGACGTGGTCGCCGCCGGCGAATATGCCTCGGCAAGCGAGGTGATCCGCGATGCGCTGCGGCAATGGAAGGATCGGCGCGACCTGCTCGGCTACACCCTCGAGGAATTGCGCAGACTGGTGCAGGAGGGGATCGACAGCGGGCCGGGGCGGTTTGCGTCGATCGACGAAATAAAGGCCGAAGCGCGGAGACGATTGAAACCCGACAGCGCGGCATGAATTTGCTGCCCATCATCCGAACTGCACATGCAGAAGAGGATTTGATCGCGATTTGGCTTTATGTTGCGCAAGACAGCGAGGCTGCAGCGGATCGGTTGCTCGATCGGATCGTAGCCCGCTGGCAGCAAGTGGCCACTTATTCCTTCTGAGGTGCGTCGCGCGAAGACATCGCACCCGGTCTCCGTCACCTGATCATCGGCGAGTACCTCTCCTTGTATCGTGTCCGCGAAGAGGCGATCGAAATCGTTCGCGTGCTGCACGGCCGGCGCAAGATCGACGCCGGCGATCTGAATTCGTGATTGCAGATTCAGCCACCGATTGCGTCTAGCGACGCCTCGATCGCCTGCCAAAGCTCTTCCACCGGCTCGCAGCCGACCGACAGGCGAACGAAGCCGGGCGGAACGGCGTCTCCCCTTTTTGATCGCCGTTCGGCCGAGGTATGTACGCCGCCGAACGATGTCGCTGCCTGCATCAACGCGCAGTTGTTGATGAAATCCTCCGCCTTGTCCTCAGAGGCGAGCACGAACGAAATGAGAAATCCGAAGCGCTCCATCTGGGCGCGGGCAAGATTGTGCGATGGGTCGCTCTCCAGTCCCGGAAAGCGCAAGCCGCTGATCGCGCGATGGTTTTTCAGCCGTCGCGCTATCATTTCGGCGGAAGCGCACATGCGGTCGAAACGAACCTCCAGCGTTTCGAGGCCGCGATGCACCAGCCATGCCTCGAACGGCCCGGGGATAGCGCCCGACGTCTCGCGCCAGTCGGTCACCCTCGAGATAATGTCCGCGTCGCGGCTGGCGACATGGCCGAACAGCACATCGGAATGGCCGTTTGGTGCCTTGGTGTCGGCGGCAATGACGATATCGGCGCCGAGATCGAGCGGGCGCTGGCCGAAAGGCGTCATCGTCGTGTTGTCGACCACAAGCACCGCGCCCGCTTTGTGCACGGCTTCGGTGACGGCTGCGATGTCGCATATGTCCAGTCCTGGGTTGGCGGGCGTTTCGACGAACGCAAACCGATACCCGTCAAAGCCGCCGTCGAGGAAGCTCGATGTTGGCCGGACATCATAAGCGATGCCGAAGGACTTCAAGAAACGGTCTGCCAGCGCTCGCGTCGTATGATAACCGTCGGACGGCAGCAGGATACGGTCGCCGGCTTTGAGCAGGCCGAAAAATACCGCCGAGATGGCAGCCATCCCCGAGGGAAAGGCAACGCATGGGGCGTCTTCCAAATGCGCCAGCATGTGCTCGACCGCATCCCAGGTCGGATTGCTGAAGCGGCCATATTGATCGAAGCCGGTGGCGTCACCCGGCGCGTGGAAAATGGCGGCCATGGTCAGGGGCAAGGGGATCGGGTCGCCCTTGGCAAGCCTGCCGCGACGAAGATGGGGAAGTGCCGCGGCGCGCGACTTGGCTGTTTCGGACATGATTTCAAACCTCGTTACTGACCGAAAAGGAGATGCCGAGGCTATGCGCGGCAGCGATCCGCAGCAAGCCGGCTCCGGTTGGACCACACGGCTCTAAACGCTTCGTTAGGCTTAATAGAGGATAAAGACAGGAGTGCCGTCAAAGCTGCTCTCCCCAGTCGTGGCAGGCGCGTTTTGAAGACTGTTCCCGTTGACGCCCATAACACCCCATGATATCCCATTCCGATACTCAAGCCTTCGTTCCGTGTCAGGGTGAAGCGTACGCCAATCGGGCAGCCGCGGCGGCTGCGCGTTTGCCTGCGTTCGCCCGTCATAACGAGGTGGGTTTTGGACGGCGACCGGGCCGGGGCGGCGCGGACAGGAAGATGCAGAGGGGTGCGGCGGCGCAAGCGGCCGTAACGCGTAATGGACCGGTTTCTGTCGAACGCGGTGAACAGGATCGATGCGAAGGGACGGGTGTCCGTGCCGGCGCATTTCCGTGCCGTTGTGCAGAAACGCGGCTATTCGGAACTTTATGCGCTACGCTGCCTGGATCGCCCGGCGATGGATGTCGGTGGGCTCGACCTGCTCGATCGCTACGAGCAGCGTATCGCCCAGGAAGACCCGTTCCTGCAGACGGCGGACGACATGTCGTTCTTCTGCCATGGCGATGGAACGTTTCTGAAGCTCGACCAGGACGGCCGTATCACGATGAGCGATTTCATTCGCGAGCATACCGGCATTTCAGCGGAGGTGGCCTTCGTTGGCCGCGGCAATTTCTTTCAGATCTGGGAGCCGGGACGGCTCAGCGCCTATGGGACGGAAGCACGCGCCCGGCTTTTGCAGCTTCGGCAGGGGACGAAGCCCGGGGAGCGGCCGGAATGATGGCGGGCGACGGCGATGAAGTTCATGCCGTTGGCGGACCAGCCCGTCACATTCCGGTCCTCCTTGCCGAAGTTCTAGAGGCGCTGGCGCCGACAAAAGGCGAGGTGATCGTCGACGGCACGTTCGGTGCCGGCGGCTACACGAAGGCCATTCTGGCAAGCGGAGCCTCGGTCGTCGCTATCGACCGCGACCCGGATGCGATCGCGGCGGGGCGGGCGCTTGAACAGCAGTCCGGCGGCAAGCTCAGGCTTGTCCAGGCACCGTTCTCGACGCTCGACGAGCAGGTTGAAAGTGCCGATGGCGTCGTGCTCGACATCGGCATCTCCTCCATGCAGATCGACCAGCCGGAGCGCGGCTTTTCGTTCCGGGCCGATGGACCGCTCGACATGCGCATGGCGCAGGCGGGCCTGAGCGCCGGCGACGTCGTCAATACCTTCAAGGTGGGCGATCTTGCCCGCATCTTCGGTTTTCTCGGCGAGGAACGCCATGCCGGGCGCATCGCCCGCATGATCGAGAGCCGTCGCGAAAAACGCCCCTTCGAGCGCACGCTCGACCTTGCCGATGCCATCGAGACGCATATCGGTCGCGCGCCAAAAGACAAGATCCATCCGGCCACCCGCGTTTTCCAGGCGCTGCGCATCTTCGTCAATGACGAACTCGGCGAACTGGCCAAGGCACTGTTTGCCGCCGAGCGCGTGCTGAAACCGGGCGGCCGGCTTGCCGTGGTGACCTTCCATTCGCTCGAGGACCGCATCGTCAAGCGCTTCATCGCCGACAGAGCCGATTCAGCGACCGGATCGCGGCATCTGCCCGAGGCCCAGGCGCGCACCGCCACCTTCACCAAGAAGGGCGGCGGCGTGACGCCTGGCGATGCCGAGATATCGGCAAATCCGCGGGCGCGCTCGGCAAGGCTGCGCGCTGCGATCCGTACAGAGGCGCCGGCCCGTGCCGGCGATTTTTCGATTTTCGGCCTGCCAAAACTGCCTGGCCCAAAGCTTCCCGGCGCCGATCGACCGGGAGAGAGGTGAGCACGTGTTTCGTACCAGCGACATAGTCCTGATCGCCGTCATGGTTTCGGCGGCTGCCCTGACCTACAAGACCAAGCGCGAGGCCGAGGAGCAACTGGCGGCAGTGCACAAGATCCAGGCGCAGATCCGTTATGAAGAGGACACGATCGACCTGCTCAAGGCGGACTGGAGCCTGCTTACCCAGCCGTCGCGCCTGCAGAAGCTCACCGAAATCTACAAATCGCAACTCGGACTCGAGCCGGTCAACGCGCGGCAGATCGTCGGGCTGGACGATCTGCCGGCGAAACCCGTCAACATCGAGGACCTTTCATCCCAGCGGCTGGGCGGCATGGCCGATGTCGGCGGCAAGGACCCCGTGCTGACCGGAGGCATCGTCCAATGATCACCGGATTTCCAATCGCCGCCAGATTTCCAAAGGTTGGGAGGCTGCTGCAGCGCGGTTCGAAGCCCGGTGCGGGCGGATCGATCGTGGTCGAAGGCGCCCGCAAGGCGACCGGTGGCAAGGGCAGGACCCGCATCGTCATGACGATGGCGGTGTTCTTCGGTATCTATTCGACCATTGCCGGGCGGCTGGTCTATCTTGGTTTCCAGAATCCCGACCTGTCGGGCGGGCCACAGAGCCGGGTGACGGCATCGCGACCAGACATCGTCGACCGTAACGGCGAAGTGCTGGCGACCGACATCAAGACCGCGTCGCTGTTTGCTGAGCCGCGCCGCATCGTCGATGCCGACGAGGCGATCGAAAAGCTGTCGACGGTGCTTCCCGAGATCGACTACGAGCAGACATATAACAAGCTGAAGAGCGGCGCCGGCTTCGTCTGGCTGCAGCGGCAACTGACGCCGAAGCAGCAGGCCGACATCATGCAGCTCGGCATCCCCGGATTCGGCTTCCGCACCGAAAAGCGCCGGTTCTATCCGGCCGGCGAAACCTCGTCCTACATTGTCGGCCTGACCAACATCGATAATCAGGGCATCTCCGGCATGGAGAAATACATCGACGAACAGGGCTTGAGCGATCTTCAGGCGTCGGGTCTGGCGGTGGCCAAGGATTTGAAGCCGGTGCAGCTCTCGATCGACCTGCGCGTCCAGCATATCCTGCGTGACGAGGTCGCCACCGGCATGGAAAAATACCATGCGATCGCGGCGGGCGCCGTCGTGCTCAACGTCAAGACCGGTGAGGTGCTGGCGATGGCCTCGGTTCCGGATTTCGATCCGAACAATCCCTATAACGCGCAGGACAAGGACCGGCTCAACCGTATGTCGGCTGGCCTCTATGAAATGGGGTCGACCTTCAAGAGCTTCACCACCGCCATGGCGCTCGATTCCGGCAAGATAACGCTGCAAAGCCGCTTCGATGCGTCGCGCCCGATCAGGATCGGCCATCAGACCATCCATGATTTCCACGGCAAGGGCCGGGTCCTATCGGTGCCGGAAGTGTTCATCTATTCCTCCAACATTGGCTCTGCCAAGGAAGCCGAAGCGGTCGGCATCGACGGACACCGCGAATTCCTGCATCGCCTGGGAATCCTCGAGAAGATGCAGACCGAACTGCCGGAAGTCGCCCGGCCGACCGAGCCCAAGGTCTGGAAGCAGGTCAATTCGATCACTATCGCCTTCGGCCACGGTGTGTCGACGACGCCGCTGCAGACAGCGGTCGGCTGCGCCGCGCTGATGAATGGCGGCTATCTGATGGACCCGACATTCCTGCCGCGCACGCAGGAGCAGGCGATGGCGGTGGCCAAGAAAGTGGTCAGCGACAAGACCGTCGAGGGCATGCGCTATCTCTATGCACTCAATGCCGAAAAGGGATCCGGCCGCAATGCACGGGTGCCAGGATACCGGGTGGGCGGCAAGACGGGAACGGCGGAGAAGGTCGTCAACGGCCGCTACTCGAAGGAAAAGAATTTCAACGCCTTCGTTGCGGCTTTCCCGATGGACGATCCGCAATACATAGTGCTTACGATCGCCGACGAACCGAAGCCGGAAAAGCCCGGCATGGGTGCTACGGCCGCCTCGAACGCGGGCATCATGGCTGCAAACATCATCCGACGTGCGGCTTCCATGCTTGGCGTGAAGCCAGATTTCAGCCATGAAAATGGTGCAACGCTGGTTTCCTATCAGTGATTCTTGGGGCGCGCCGGTAACTGCGCGCTATTTTGTTGCGATGAACGGGGTTCGATGAAGCTGAAAAATCTAGCCGGTATCCTGCCTGTCGAGGGGACAGCTTCCTTCGACATGGAGGTTACAGGGATTTCGTCGGATTCCCGCCAGGTGACACGGGGTGTCGTCTTTTTCGCGCTCACCGGCTCCAAGGCGGATGGCGCAGCCTATGCAGCCGATGCCGCGAGCCGCGGCGCTGCAGCGATCGTGGTCGGCAAGGGCAGTGCGGTCGCCGGGCTGCCAGTTCCGGTTCTTGTCGTAGACGATCCGCGCCTTGCGCTGGCGCTGAGTGCTGCCCGTTTTTTCGGCAAGCAACCGCAAACCATGGTCGCGGTGACCGGCACCAGCGGCAAGACCTCCGTCGCCGCATTCACCCGGCAGATATGGGAGCAGGCGGGTTTGGTCGCCGCTTCGATCGGCACGACCGGTGTGGTTGCGCCGGGCCGCAACGAATATGGCTCGCTGACCACGCCGGATCCGGTGGCGCTGCACAGGCTGCTCAAGGAGTTGGCGGAGGCCGGCGTCACCCACGCCTCGATGGAAGCGTCCAGCCATGGCCTCGACCAGCGCCGGCTCGACGGCGTCAAGCTTGCGGCCGGCGGCTTCACCAATCTCGGCCGCGACCATATGGACTATCATCCGACGGTCGAGGACTATCATCGCGCCAAATTGCGTCTGTTCGACGCGCTGCTGCCGAAGGGCGCGCCGGCCATCATCTTTGCCGATGACCCGTGGTCGGAGCCGACGATCAAGGCGGCGCGGGCAGCGGGACTGAACGTGCTGACGGTCGGCCGCCACGGCGATTTCCTGCGGCTGAAGCGGGTCGAGCACGAGCGCCACCGCCAGCGCGCCGAGGTCGAAGTTGACGGCGTTCTCCATGAAGTCGACTTGCCGCTGGCCGGCGACTTCCAGATCGCCAATGCGCTGGTGTCGGCGGGCCTCGCCATTTCGACTGGAACATCTGTTGCCAAGGCGTTGATGGCGCTGGAGAAATTGAAGGGTGCACCGGGGCGGCTCGACCTCGTTGGGACGGCTGCCAATGGCGCACCCGTCTATGTCGACTACGCGCACAAGCCGGATGCGCTGGAAAACGTGCTGGCTTCGGTGCGCCCCTTTACCACCGGCCGCGTCATCGTCGTATTCGGTTGCGGCGGTGATCGCGACCGGGGCAAGCGGCCGATCATGGGCGAGATCGCCACAAGACTGGCCGACGTCGTCATCGTCACCGACGACAATCCCCGCTCGGAAGTACCCGAGACGATCCGCGCCGCGATCCTGGAGGCCGCACCTGGCGCCATCGAGATCGACGACCGGCGCAAGGCCATCCACGAGGCGGTCGGGATGCTTCACGCTGGCGACACGCTGATCGTGGCCGGCAAGGGCCATGAGGAAGGCCAGACCATCGGCACCGAGACGCTGCATTTTTCCGATCATGAGGAAGTTCGCTTGGCGCTGCGGGAGCAAGCGGCGTGAGCTATCTGTGGACCTCCGAGGCGCTGGTTGCCGCCATGGATGGCCGGCCGCTCGGTCCGATGCCTGAAGGCATCGCCGGCATTTCCATCGACAGCCGCAGCCTGCAGACGGGAGACGCTTTCTTCGCCATCAAGGGCGAGGCCATGGACGGCCATGATTTCGTCACCGCCGCCATCAAGGCGGGCGCCGGCGTGCTGGTCGTCGCCGAGGGCAAGTTGCCGTCGCTGGGGCGGCTGACGGCACCGATGATCGTCGTGGAGGACGTGCTTGTCGCTCTGGAAAAGCTCGGCGTTGCCGCCCGCTCGCGCTCAAGGGCGAGGGTGATTGCCGTGACCGGATCGGCGGGCAAAACCACCACCAAGGAAGCACTGCGCCACGCTCTATCCGCGGTCGGTACCGTGCATGCATCGGCCCAGTCGTTCAACAATCACTGGGGTGTGCCACTGACGCTGGCGCGCATGCCGCAGGATTGCGACTATGCCGTCTTCGAGATCGGCATGAACCATCCCGACGAGATCCGGCCGCTGGTCAAGATGGTCCGGCCGCATGTCGCCATCGTTACGTTGATCGCGGCCGCTCACCTCGGCTTCTTCCGCAATCTGGACGAGATCGCCAAGGCCAAGGCAGAGGTTTTCGAGGGACTGGAGCCCGGTGGCGCCGCCCTTCTCAACCGCGACGATGCGCGCTGGAAGCTGCTGGAGAAGATGGCCAAAGAGGCCGGCGTCGAGCATGTCTACGGGTTCGGCGAGAATGCCCGGGCGACCTTCAAACTGATCAAATGCGAGCTCAATGCCGATCACTCGGTCATCACCGCCAAGATTGGCGGGCACGAGATAGTCGCCAGGATCGGCGCGCCGGGTCGCCATATGGTGCAGAATGTGCTGGCAGTGCTTGGTGCCGCGCATCTGGTCGGCGCCGACGTCACCAGGGTGGCACAGGCGCTGGCCGATCTTTCGCCCGAACGCGGACGCGGCAAGCGCTATGTGTTGCGTCACCCAAAGGGGCCGATCACGCTGATCGACGAGAGCTACAACGCCAATCCGGCGTCGATGAGCGCTGCAATGGCGCTGCTCAACACAACGCCGGTGTCGGGCGAGGGCAGGCGCATTGCCGTGCTCGGTGATATGCTCGAGCTCGGCAGCCATTCGGCGAAATTGCATGCCGCGCTTGCCGACCTGATCGTCGGCACCGACACGCGCACGGTCTTTCTCGGCGGTCCGGAAATGCGGGCGCTGGCCGACGTTTTGCCCGGCGAGATCAAGACGGAATACCGCGCCGGCGCGGAAGATCTGAAACCGGTTCTTCTATCGGAATTGAAGCCCGGCGACGTGGTCATGATCAAATCGTCGAAGGGCATAGGCTTTTCAAAGCTGGTCGAGGCGTTGCTCGGCAAGTTTCCGGCGGAAGCCACAACCAGCAGACAGACCTAGGATCGGTCCGGGGGACGCAAGCGCATGCTAACACTGCTCGTCGAATTTGCGGACAAGATCTCGGTCTTCAACGTCTTCCGCTACATAACATTCCGCACCGGCGGAGCGCTGATCACAGCGGCGCTGATCGTGTTCATCTTCGGACCGACCATCATCAATTCGCTGAGGCTGCGGCAAGGCAAGGGCCAGCCGATCCGCGCCGACGGGCCGCAGACGCATTTCAAGAAGGCGGGAACGCCGACCATGGGCGGACTGATGATCCTGTCCGGCATCGTCGGTTCCTCGCTGCTGTGGGCGAACCTGTCGAGCATCTACGTCTGGGTGGTGCTGCTGGTGACGCTGGGGTTCGGCTCGATCGGCTTTTACGACGACTACCTCAAGGTGACGAAGCAATCGCATCTCGGCTTTTCCGGCAAGGCGCGGCTGGGGCTCGAATTCGTCATCGCAGGCATCGCCGCCTGGGTGATCATGCACAACGGCCAGGCGCCCTTCTCGTCATCGTTGACATTCCCTTTCGCCAAGGAGTTTCTCGTCAATCTCGGCTGGTTCTTCATCCCGTTCTCGTGCTTCGTCATCGTCGGCGCCGGCAATGCGGTGAACCTGACCGACGGCCTCGACGGGCTGGCGATAGTGCCGATCATGATCGCCGCCGCATCCTTCGGCGTCATAGCCTATCTCTCCGGCAATGCAGTGTTCGCCGAATATCTGCAGATTCATTTCGTACCCGGCACCGGCGAACTTGCGGTGGTCCTTGGAGCGGTGATCGGCGCCGGGCTTGGCTTCCTCTGGTTCAATGCGCCGCCGGCGGCGATCTTCATGGGCGACACCGGCTCGCTGGCGCTGGGTGGGCTGATCGGCACGGTCGCGGTGGCGACCAAGCACGAGATCGTGCTGGTCATCGTCGGCGGCCTGTTCGTCGTCGAGATATTCTCGGTCATCATCCAGGTCGGCTACTTTAAGATGACCGGCAAGCGCGTCTTCCTGATGGCGCCGATCCACCATCATTTCGAAAAGCTCGGCTGGACCGAAAGCCAGGTGGTGATCCGCTTCTGGATCATCGCCGTCATCCTGGCGCTGGTCGGCCTGTCGACCCTGAAGCTGAGATAGGAGGCCGCTTGATCCCCGCAGCATCCTTTTCAGGCAAGCGCGTTTCGCTCTTCGGGCTCGGCGGCTCGGGGATCGCTACGGCGCGCGCGCTGATCGAGGGCGGCGCGGATGTGCTGGCCTGGGACGACAATCCCGACAGCGTCGCCAAGGCCGGTGCGCTCGGCATCACGACAGCGGATCTGCGCGGCGCGGACTGGGCGAGGTTCTCGGCCTTCGTGTTGTCGCCCGGCGTGCCGCTGACGCATCCCAAGCCGCACTGGACCGTCGAGCTGGCGCGGGGCTCAGGCGTCGAGATCATCGGCGACATCGAGCTTTTCTGCCGCGAGCGGATGCTGCTGGCACCGGCAGCACCTTTCATTGCCATTACGGGCACCAACGGCAAGTCGACGACCACGGCACTGACGGCGCATATCCTTCAGTCCGCCGGGCGCGACACGCAGATGGGCGGCAATATCGGCCGCGCGGTGATGACGCTGGATCCGCCGCAGCCTGAGCGGCACTACGTGGTTGAGTGCTCTTCCTACCAGATCGATCTTGCCCCCTCGATCAATCCGACGGCCGGTGTGCTGCTCAATCTGACGCCGGACCATCTCGACCGCCATGGCACGATGCAGCACTACGCCTCGATCAAGGAGCGGCTGGTGGCCGGCAGCGAGACGGCAATCATCGGTGTCGACGATTCCTCGTGCGCCCAGATCGCCG
Source organism: Mesorhizobium sp. M0119 (assembly GCF_040322615.1). NCBI lineage: Bacteria > Pseudomonadati > Pseudomonadota > Alphaproteobacteria > Hyphomicrobiales > Phyllobacteriaceae > Mesorhizobium > Mesorhizobium sp. M0119. The sequence continues at coordinate 47,973 of NZ_JAMYTU010000004.1, read as the reverse complement.
ATCGGCTGGAGCGAGCGGGCCGGCAGGTCATTCGGATCTCCAAGCGCCTGCCGCTGACCGACGGCTATTTCGCCGACGGCACCAATCTGATGGAAGCCGTGCACGGCCGCTACAGCCGGGTCGCCTTCCTCGAAGGCATCGGCTCGTTGCGCGGCCAGCACAATGCGCAGAATGCGCTGGCCGCCGCCGCCGCCTGCCTCAAGGTCGGGCTCGAGCTCGGCGAAATCCAGTCCGGACTGGAGAGTTTCCCGGGGCTGGCGCACCGCATGGAGCAGGTCGGCCGCAAGGGCCATGTGCTGTTCGTCAACGATTCCAAGGCGACCAATGCCGATGCCGCTGCACCAGCACTGTCGAGCTTTGCGCGTATCTACTGGATTGCCGGCGGCCTGCCGAAAGAGGGCGGCATCGAGCCGTTGCGCGGCTTCTTCCCGCGTATTGCCAAGGCCTATCTGATCGGCGAAGCCGCACCGGCCTTTTCCGCGACGCTGGGCGAAGCGGTGCCCTACGAGATATCAGGCACGTTGGCTGCGGCGGTCGAACACGCCGCCCGCGATGCGGCCAGGGATAGTAGCGGCGAGGCAGTGGTGCTGCTGTCGCCGGCCTGCGCCAGTTTCGACCAGTTCAAGAATTTCGAAGTCCGCGGCGAGGCGTTCAGGCAAGCCGTAACCGCCATTGATGGCGTGAAGCCCATCGGAGGGACACGATAATGCAAAGCCGTCTCGACAAAAGCCCTGTGGCGACCTGGTGGTGGACAATCGATCGCTGGTTCCTGGCAGCGTTCCTGTCGCTGATGGGGCTCGGCATCGTTTTGTCCTTCGCCGCAAGCCCGGCAGTGGCCGAGCGCATCGGGCTCGACAGTTTCCACTTCGCCACACGCCAGATCATCTTCACCATCCCCGCTCTTGGCGTGATGCTGGCCGTCTCCTTTCTTGAATCCAGGCAGATCCGGCGCATGGCGCTTGTTATGTTGTGCATCACGCTGTTTCTGATGGTGGCGGTGCTCTATATCGGCGTCGAGGTGAAGGGCGCGCGGCGCTGGGTGTCGCTTGCAGGCCTGTCGATCCAGCCGTCCGAGTTCCTGAAACCGGCCTTCGTCATCATCTGCGCCTGGCTGTTTGCCGAGCACAAGCGCCAGCCCGACATTCCGGGCAATCTGTTCGCCATGTTGCTGCTTGCGCTGGTCATCTCGCTGCTGGTGGCGCAGCCTGACCTGGGGCAAACCATGCTGGTGCTCGGCACCTGGGGGGTGATGTTCTTCATGGCCGGGTTGCCGTGGCTGTGGATCGTCGCGCTGGGTGCTGCAGGCGTCGGCGGCGTGTTCGCCGCCTATGCGGTGTTCCCGCACGTTGCCGGCCGCATCGACCGCTTCATGACCGGTGAGGGCGACACGTTCCAGGTCGACATGGGCCGCGAGGCGCTGATCAATGGCGGCTGGTTCGGGGTCGGGCCGGGCGAGGGTACCGTCAAGCGGGTCATCCCCGACAGCCATGCCGACTTCGTCTTCTCCGTCGCCGGCGAGGAATTCGGGCTGATCATGTGTTTCTTCATCATGTCCATCTTCGGCTTCATCGTGCTGCGCGGTCTCAATACGGCACTCAAGGAGCAGGACGATTTCACGCGGTACGCGGTTGGCGGCCTGGTCACGGTCTTCGGCCTGCAGTCGGTCATCAACATGGCCGTCAATCTGCAGCTGATGCCGGCCAAGGGCATGACGCTGCCGTTCATCTCCTACGGCGGCTCTTCGCAGATCGCGATCGCCATCTCGATGGGCATGGTGCTGGCGCTGACGCGCAAGCGCCCGGAAAAGCGCAAGCAGCTGGGGTTCATGCCGTCGCCGCGTGCGATGCCGGCGGAGTGAGATGGCGAAGGGGGTTATCCTTCTGGCGGCAGGCGGAACGGGTGGACATCTGTTCCCGGCCGAGGCGCTGGCACATGAACTGACCAGGCGCGGCTGGACGGTGCATCTGGCGACGGACGACCGTGCCGAGCGCTTTGCCGGGCAGTTCCCGGCGGCCGCCATCCATCCGATCCAGTCGGCGACGATGGGCTCGAAGAATCCTTTTGCCATGCTCGCCGCGTTTTGGAAAATCTGGCGCGGGGTTAGGCAGGCATCGGCCGTCATCGCCAGCATCAAGCCCGCCATCGTGGTCGGCTTCGGCGGCTATCCGACACTGCCGCCGCTTTACGCGGCGACCCGGCGCAAGGTGCCGACGCTGATCCACGAGCAGAATGCGGTGATGGGCCGCGCCAACCGGGCGCTCGCCGGCCGCGTCGACGCCGTTGCCGGCGGGTTCCTGCCGGAAGACATCAGTGCCACTGGCGCCAAGACGGTGACCACCGGCAATCCGGTCAGGCCGCAAGTATTGGAAGCGGCAAATACACCCTATGCTGCATCGGCCGACGAAGAGCCGTTCCAGTTTCTGGTGTTTGGCGGCAGCCAGGGCGCGCAGTTCTTTTCCGATGCGGTGCCGGCGGCGATCGCCCGGTTTTCCGATGCACAGCGTAGGCGACTGGCGATCACGCAGCAGGCTCGCGCCGACGATGTGACGCGGGTGAAAGCCGCCTATGCTGCGCTTGGCATCGAGGCCGAGGTGTCGCCCTTCTTCACCGACATGGCGGCGCGGCTCGCGGCGGCGCATCTGGTGATGTCGCGCTCCGGCGCGTCGACCGTATCGGAAATCGCGGTGATCGGCAGGCCGGCGCTGCTGGTGCCTTATCCGCACGCGCTCGACCACGACCAGGCGGCGAATGCGGCCGCCCTTGCCGCAGCGGGTGGCGCCGAGGTGCATCCGCAATCCACGCTTTCGGCGGAGCGGATCGCTGCGCTTGTCGGCGGGCTGATGGATGATCCAGGCAGGGCGGCGACGATGGCTGCGGCGGCGAAATCGTCCGGTAAACCGGACGCAGCGCGGTTGCTCGCCGATCTGACAGAGGCTATTGCGTCCAGGAAATCCGTTTCGGAATTCAGGAAGGAGACGCACGCATGAAGATGCCACAGACGATCGGCCTCGTGCATTTCATCGGCATTGGCGGCATCGGCATGAGCGGCATCGCCGAGGTGCTGCACAATCTCGGCTACAAGGTGCAGGGATCCGATCAGGCCGACAGCGCCAATGTGCAGCGGCTGCGCGACAAGGGCATCGAATGCTTCGTCGGCCACCAGGCCGAAAACCTTGGCGAGGCCGAAGTGGTCGTCGTCTCCACCGCAATCAAGAAATCCAACCCGGAGCTGAAGGCGGCGAGAGAGAAGTTGCTGCCGATCGTGCGGCGCGCCGAGATGCTGGCCGAACTGATGCGGTTCCGCCAAGCGGTGGCGATCGGCGGCACGCATGGCAAGACGACGACGACCTCGATGGTGGCGACGCTACTCGATGCCGGCGGGCTCGACCCGACGGTGATCAATGGCGGCATCATCAATGCCTATGGCACCAATGCCCGCATGGGCGACGGCGAATGGATGGTGGTCGAGGCCGACGAGAGCGACGGCACTTTCCTCAAGCTGCCGGCCGAGATTGCCGTCGTCACCAATATCGACCCCGAGCATCTCGACCATTACGGCTCCTTCGACAAAGTGCGCGAGGCGTTTCGCCAGTTCGTCGAGAATGTGCCGTTCTACGGCTTTGGCGTGATGTGCACCGACCATCCCGAGGTGCAGGCGCTGGTCGGCCGCATCGAGGACCGGCGCGTCATCACCTATGGCGAAAATGCGCAGGCCGACGTGCGCTTCACCAATCACCGCATGGACGGCCCGACCTCGGAATTCGACGTGGTGATCCGCGACCGCAAGACGCACGGCCAGATAACGATATCAGGTCTGCGGCTGCCCATGCCCGGGCGCCACAATGTCTCCAATGCGACGGCGGCGATTGCCGTCGCGCATGAGCTCGGCCTTTCGGCTGAGGCAATCAAGAAGGGTCTGTCGTCCTTCGCGGGCGTCAAGCGGCGCTTCACCCATACCGGTTCGTGGAACGGTGTCGATGTGTTCGACGATTACGGTCATCATCCGGTCGAGATCACGGCGGTACTGAAGGCTGCGCGCAGCGCTACCAAGGGCCGCATCATCGCCGTTACCCAACCGCATCGCTTCACCCGGCTGCGCGATCTGTTCGACGAGTTTTCCGTCTGCTTCAACGACGCCGATACGGTAATGGTGGCGCCCGTCTATGCGGCCGGCGAGGAACCGATCGACGGCGTTACGTCCGACGCACTGGTGTCGCGCATCCGCTCCGGCGGCCATCGCGACGCACGCTACATCGAAGGTCCGGCGGCGATTGCGCCGATCGTGCGCGAGGTGGCGAAGCCGGGCGATTTCGTCGTCTTCCTCGGTGCCGGCAACATCACCCAATGGGCCTATGCGCTGCCCAAGGAACTCGGCGGGACCATCTCATGATGCGCGGCCAGGCGTTGATCGACAAACTTGGCGACCGGCTTGCCGGACTGCGCGGCCGCATCACGCCCAATGCCGAAATGGACAAGATCACCTGGTTTCGAGCCGGCGGGCTCGCGGACGCATTGTTCCAGCCGGCCGACGAGGACGATCTTGCCGCATTCCTGAAGGCGGTGCCGGAGGAAATTCCGCTGACCATCGTCGGCGTCGGCTCGAACCTGCTTGTCCGTGACGGCGGCATTGCGGGCTTCGTCATCCGGCTTTCGGCCAAAGGCTTTGGCGAGACCGAAGTGATTGCGCCGACCACGATCAAGGCGGGCGCCGCGACACCCGACAAGCGCCTTGCGGCCGTCGCCTATGAGGCCGGCATCGGTGGCTTTCATTTCTACCACGGCATTCCCGGCGCCATTGGCGGAGCGCTGAGAATGAACGCCGGCGCCAATGGCGTCGAGACGCGCGAGCGTGTGGTCGAGGTGCGGGCGCTCGATCGCAAGGGCAATGTTCATACGCTGAGCAATGCCGACATGGGCTATGCCTATCGCCATTCAGCGGCGCCGTCCGGGCTGATTTTCACATCGGCGCTGTTCGAAGGCGTTCCGGCGGACAAGGCGGCGATCAAAGCCGCGATGGATGCTGTCCAGAACCATCGCGAGACCGTGCAGCCGATCCGCGAAAAGACCGGTGGCTCGACCTTCAAGAATCCCGAAGGCACCTCGGCCTGGAAGGAAATCGACAAGGCCGGCTGCCGCGGCCTGATGGTCGGCGGGGCGCAGATGTCGCCGATGCATTGCAACTTCATGATCAACACCGGAACGGCCACCGGCTACGAGCTTGAATATCTCGGCGAGACGGTGCGTGCGCGTGTGCTCGAAAGATCGGGCATCCGGTTGCAGTGGGAGATCAAGCGCATCGGTAATTTTCGGCCGGGCCATGCCGTCCAGGAATTTCTCGGGCAGTTGCTTTAGGCAAGCCGACCGCCGTTGCCTTTCGGACTCATGAATTCACATTTTGCTGCCGTTTTTGCGGAAAGTGAATCCATCGGAATCGTAAGCACTTGCCAGCGAATCAACTCTCTGATTCTCTGCCCTGAAGCGTTTCCTGATTTGAGTCGTTTCGACGCGTTACTCGCGTTTCCGTCTGGGGGGCAACCTGCCGGGAGACTCGGACTCAATGTTGCGGGAGCGAAGTTGCTCGGGCGCATTTGAGTGCGCGCGATGCTTTTCGGGGCATGCACGATGGTGCAGGCCTGCTGTGAGAGGAAATGACGGGGAATGACAAGCAAGCATGTGGCCGTCCTTCTGGGGGGATTCTCGTCCGAGCGGCCCGTGTCCCTGTCGTCGGGTAAAGCCTGCGCCGATGCGCTCGAGGGAGAGGGCTACCAGGTCACCCGCGTCGACGTCTCGCGCGACATCGGCTCGGTGCTCAGCGCGCTCAAGCCTGACGTCGTCTTCAATGCGCTGCACGGCCCTTTCGGCGAGGACGGCACCATCCAGGGTATCCTCGAGTACCTCGCCATTCCGTACACTCATTCCGGCGTGCTTGCCTCGGCGCTCGCGATGAACAAGGAGCAGGCCAAGAAGGTCGCCAAGGCGGCCGGCATTCCGGTGGCGGAATCGAAGGTGGCCAATCGCTTCGCCATCCAGAACAAGCACCCGATGAAGCCGCCCTATGTCGTCAAGCCGGTCAACGAAGGGTCGAGCTTCGGTGTCGTCATCGTTCATGAAGGCCAGTCGCATCCACCGCAGATCATCGGCTCGTCCGAGTGGAGATATGGCGATACGGTGATGGTCGAGCGTTATGTGCACGGGCGGGAATTGACCTGCGCGGTGATGGGCGATGTGGCGCTCGGTGTCTGCGAGATCATCCCGACCGGCCATTCCTTCTACGACTATGATTCAAAATACGTCGCGGGAGGATCAAAACACGAATGCCCGGCAAAACTTTCACCGAATATTTACCAAAAAATACAGACACTGACGCTCAAGGCTCACCAAGCTATCGGCTGTCGGGGCGTTTCCCGGTCGGACTTCCGTTATGACGATCGTCACTCCGAAAACGGCGAAATTGTCTGGCTCGAGGTCAACACCCAGCCGGGCATGACGCCGACGTCTTTGGTGCCGGAAATCGCCGCGCAAGCGGGACACTCGTTCGGCGATTTGTTGAGTTGGATGGTGGAGGACGCTTCGTGTCTGCGTTGAAGTGGGGACAGGGCAAGGGGAAGGGCGCGGCCGGGCCGGCGCTGTTCGGCATGCCGTTGTCGTTCGACCATTTCGTGCTGCCGCGCCTGCTCCGCCGGCCGGTGCGCGTGCTGGCGCGCCTCGGCGAGGGCGACTTCGAAGCGCCGCCCTATTGCGCTGCCATGCTGTCGGCGGCACTGCTTGTTTCGAGCAGTGCCTATGGCGCCTATCTCGGCGGATATTCCGACGCCATCGTCCAGAGTGTCACCGCCCGCACCGGCTTTGCCGTCGACCAGGTCAAGGTCGTCGGCAACCGCGAAACGTCCGAGATCGATATTCTCGACAGGCTGGAACTCGACGGCTGGACCTCGCTGATCGGCTTCGATGCCGAAGCCGCGCGCGAACGCATCACCACGCTGCCCTGGGTCGAAGCCGCGGCAGTGCGCAAGGTCTACCCGCATACGCTGGAAGTGCGCGTCGAGGAGCGCGAGCCGTTCGCGCTGTGGCAGCAAGGCAGCGCGCTTTCGGTCATCGAGAAATCCGGCACCGTCATTGCGCCGTTCTCCGGCGGCAAGCAGATATTGCTGCCGCTGATCATCGGCACCGGCGCACCGGCCAAAGCGCCGGATTTCCTCGCCAAGATCAAGAATTATCCGGAGCTTGCCGCGCGGATCAAGGGCTATATCCGCATCGGCGAACGGCGCTGGGATCTCAAGCTTGAAAACGGCATCACGATCAAGCTTCCCGAAGACGGTGAGGATCAGGCGATTGCCGACCTGGTCAGGATGGACCACGAGAACGGGCTTTTGACGCGCGACATCGCCGCCGTCGACATGCGCCTTTCCGATCGTCTGGTCGTCCAGTTGACGCCGGAAGCGGCGACACAGCGCCAAGCCGCGCTCGACGAAAAACCCAAGATGCTGAAGCGCAAGCCGGAGACGAAGATATGAGCTGGCTTGGCGGCAATAGCGATGCCTCGTCGCGCCGGTCCGGCATCCTGACGGTGCTGGATGTCGGCTCCAGCAAGGTCTGCTGCGTGGTGGCCAAACTCAAGCCGCGCGATGATGGCAAGCTGCTGCGCGGACGCTCGCATCGCGTCCAGGTGATCGGCATCGGCCACCAGAAATCGCAAGGCGTGAAATCGGGCGTCGTCATCGATCTCGACCGTGCCGAGCACGCCATCCGTCTTGCCGTCGACGCCGCCGAACGCATGGCGGGACTGACGGTCGATTCGCTGATCGTCAACATGACTGCCGGCCGGCTGAAGAGCGAGGCTTTTTCGGCCACCATCAATCTCGGCGGCCATGAGGCCGACGAGGCCGACATCAAGCGCGTGCTTGCCGCCGGTGCCAAGCAGGCGCTGCGGGCTGAGCGCGAGGTGATCCATTCGCTTCCCGTTGCCTTTTCGCTGGATGCCGAGCGCGGTGTGCGCGATCCGCGTGGCATGGTTGGCGACCAGCTTGGCGTCGACATGCATGTGCTGACAGGCGACGCGGCGCCCTTGCGCAATCTGGAGCTCTGCATCAACCGCTCGCATCTGTCGGTCGAGCGCATGGTAGCGACGCCTTATGCCAGCGGGCTTGCCGCGCTGGTCGACGACGAGCTCGAAATGGGCGCGGCCTGCATTGACATGGGCGGCGGCACGACGACGATCTCGGTATTTTCGGAAGGCAAGTTCGTCCATGGCGACGCCATCGCGATCGGCGGTAACCACGTCACGCTGGATATGGCCAAAGGCCTGTCGACCTCGCTCGATGCCGCCGAAAGGCTGAAAGTGATGCACGGCTCGGCGCTGCCCGGCCGCGCCGATGATCGCGATCTGGTTTCCATCCATCCGATCGGCGAGGACGGCGAGGTGCCGTTGCAGATCCCGCGCTCGGTGATGACGCGCATCATCCGCGCCCGCATCGACGAGACGCTGGAATTGCTGCGCGACCGGCTGAACAAATCCGGCTACGGCAACGCGGTCGGCAAGCGTGTGGTGCTGACCGGCGGCGCCAGCCAGCTTGCCGGCCTGCCCGAAGCAGCACGCCGCATTCTCGGCCGCAATGTGCGCATTGGCCGCCCGCTTGGCGTGGCAGGCCTGCCCGAGGCGGCCAAGGGACCGGCTTTTTCGACGCCCGTCGGGCTTCTGATCTACCCGCAGATGGCGAGCTTCGAGAGCCGTCCGGCGAAGGGAATTTCCGGTCTTCGGATGACCGGAACAGGCGGAAAACTGCATCGAATGAGTCAGTGGTTGAGAGACAGTTTTTAATTTGACGGGGACAGCCCCATAGGCGGCCGCGGCGGCGAAGCGGCGGGAAAGGCAAAGGACGAAGACAATGACCATCAATCTGCAGAAGCCGGACATCACCGAGCTCAAGCCGCGCATCACCGTGTTCGGTGTCGGCGGCGGCGGCGGCAATGCCGTCAACAACATGATCACCGCCGGCTTGCGCGGCGTCGAGTTCGTGGTGGCCAACACCGACGCGCAGGCATTGACGATGTCGAAGGCCGAGCGGCTGATCCAGCTCGGCGCGCATGTCACCGAGGGTCTCGGTGCCGGATCGCAGCCTGAAGTCGGGCGCGCGGCGGCGGAGGAATGCATCGACGAGATCATCGATCATCTCTCCAACACGCATATGTGCTTCGTCACTGCCGGTATGGGCGGCGGCACCGGCACCGGGGCGGCCCCCGTTGTCGCGCGCGCTGCCCGCGAAAAGGGCATCCTCACCGTCGGCGTCGTCACCAAGCCGTTCCACTTCGAAGGCCAGCGCCGCATGAAGACGGCCGACATGGGTATCGAGGAACTGCAGAAATGCGTCGATACCCTGATCGTCATTCCCAACCAGAACCTGTTCCGGCTGGCCAATGACAAGACCACCTTCGCCGATGCCTTCGCCATGGCCGACCAGGTGCTCTATTCGGGCGTTGCCTGCATTACCGACCTGATGGTCAAGGAAGGCCTGATCAATCTCGACTTCGCCGACGTCCGCTCGGTCATGCGCGAAATGGGCAAGGCGATGATGGGAACCGGCGAGGCTTCGGGCGAGGGCCGCGCAATGGCCGCGGCGGAAGCCGCCATCGCCAACCCGCTGCTCGACGAGACCTCGATGAAGGGCGCCAAGGGCCTGCTGATCTCGATCACCGGCGGCCGCGACCTGACCCTGTTCGAAGTCGATGAGGCGGCAACGCGCATTCGCGAAGAGGTCGATCAGGACGCCAACATCATTCTGGGCGCAACCTTCGACGAGGAACTCGAAGGCGTTATCCGCGTGTCGGTGGTCGCCACCGGCATCGACAAATCGGCGGCCGAAATCGCTGCCGCGCCGATCGCCATCCGCACGGCTCCGCCGAAGCCGGTCAGCCGCCCGGCGCCTCAGGTCACGGAAATGCGGCCGGCGGCTGCCCAGCAACCGATCTATGAACCACGTGCTGCCGATCCGGTCGCCGAGGCCATTCAGCTCGCCGAGGCAAATGCGGCAGCGATGGCGCAGGCCCGCCAGGCACCGGTAGCCCATGCGGAAGACTTCCGCCCGCAGAGCAAGATCTTCCAGGCGCCTCCGGCTCAGCCGCAGCCGATGATCCAGCCGGTGGTTCAGCAAGCGATGCAGCCCGCTCCGCATCGTGAAATGCCGCAGCCGGTTGCCGCAGCACCCCAGCGCATGCCGCGGGTCGAGGATTTTCCACCGCAGGTGAAGGCCGAAGTGGAAGCCAAGGCCCGCCCGGCCGACCACGAAAACAGCGGCCCGATGGGCTTGCTCAAGCGCCTGACCAACGGCTTGACCCGCCGCGAGGAGGAGCCTGCAAGGCTGCAGCCGGCGCAGCCGCGCGAACCGAAACTGCGCCAGGCGCCGGCCGAAGTGCGCCGCCTTGCCAGCCAGGATCCGCAGCTTTACGCCCCACGCCGCGGCCAGCTGGACGAGCAGGGCCGCCTGACGCCGCAGAGCCGGGCTGTCCAGGAAGACGATCAGTTGGAGATTCCCGCCTTCCTGCGCCGACAGGCCAATTGATCTGTTAATGGTTTGTAACATTTGTTAACAGGCGAGCAGGAAACTGTTCGCCTGTTGACATTAAAAGTGATTTTAAAACAAAGACTTATGAGGCATTCCTGCTCCGGACCGCGGTTACAAAGAGTAAGAAACCGTGATTTGGAGTCTCCCTGCGGGACCATTATCTTCGCCACCGACCAAAGTCGGTTTGCTGGGAGTCTTGGGGAAGTGGCCCTGCCTGCCGATCAATCAAGAGCCGCGCCCTCAGGGCGGATTAAGCGGACCTAGGCAGTATGGGCTATGGGGATTATTTTGCACGACTATCAGACGACACTTAAATCGCGTGCGACGCTGACCGGCATCGGCGTTCACAGCGGCACCCCGGTCACCGTCCATTTCCTGCCGGCAGATGCCGATACGGGTGTCGTCTTCCAGCTTTCGAATGCAAGCGGAACCCACGAATTTCGCGCGCTCGTCTCCGAGGTCGGCGCCACCGATCTCTGCACCATGCTTGGCGATCCGCAAGGCGAGCACATTGCCACGGTCGAGCATCTAATGGCGACGCTTTTCGGGCTTGGGATCGATAATCTCGTCATCGAAATCGACGGCCATGAAGTGCCTATCCTCGACGGCAGCGCAGTGATGTTCGTCGAGGCCATTGACCAGGCAGGCATCGAAACGCTGCCGGTCAAGCGTCGCTACATCAGGGTGGTCAAGCCGGTTCGTATCGAGAACGGCGCCTGCTGGGCGGAGTTCAGGCCCTATGACGGCACGCGCTTCGAGATCGAGATCGATTTCGAAAGCCCGGCGATCGGGCGCCAGCTTTTTGCATCCGACATGAATGCCGACATTTTCCGCCGCGACGTCGCGCGTGCCCGCACTTTCGGTTTCATGAAGGACGTCGAGCGGCTGTGGGCGGCCGGCTATGCGCTCGGCTCGTCTTTGGAAAACTCCCTGGTGATCGGCGACGACAACCGTGTGATCAACATGGGAGGCGTGCGCTATCCCAACGAGTTCGCGCGCCACAAGACGATGGATGCGATGGGCGACCTGGCGCTCGCCGGTGCCCGGTTCATCGGCTGCTTCCGCTCCTACCGCGGTGGCCACAGGCTGAACGCCGCGGCGTTGCGCCGTCTCTTGTCGGACCGTTCGGCTTTCGAGATCGTCGAGACGACGCGCCGCGAGCGCGGGCGTACCGCGGAGATGAGCGCCGTCAACGCACCCCTCTTTGCGCCCTGGATGATCTGATTCTTACGCCTTTGCGGCTCTTATCGCGGTCAGCAGTGTTGCATGGATGCATCACTGGCCGGCCAAATCGCACAGCGTTCCAGGTGGCGCCAAACCGCCACAAAAATGTGCGATTGGCCGGGGATAGCGTTGCCGGGCAAGGCAATTATGGTTTATGGCTGCTGCCGTTGACTGAAATGACGCCGAAAGGGCGGAATCCAAACATGTTTTTCAAGCGAGTTGGTCAATCGAAGGCGCTGCGGCGGGCTGTTTTCCTGGCGCTTTCGGTGGTCGTTCCATCGCTGTTTCTGTCGGCCTGCATGTCGTCCGAGAAGGACGTCGATCTGTCGACCTATGTCGATCAGACCGAGCCGGCCGACGTGCTCTACAATCAGGGTCTCGCCAATCTGAATGCCGGGCGACTGCAGGAGGCAAGCCGCAAATTCGATGCCGTCGACCGCCAGCATCCATATTCCGAATTCGCCCGCAAATCGATGGTGATGGGTGCCTTTGCCGACTATCGTCAGGGCAACTACGACGAGGCGATCGGTTCGGCCAAGCGCTACCTGACGCTCTACCCGTCGACCGACGATGCAGCCTATGCCCAGTATATTATCGGGCTGAGCTACTACCGCCAGATCAAGGACGTCACCCAGGACCAGAAGGAAGCGCGTCTTACCGCGCAGACGATGCAGGACCTGGTAACGCGCTGGCCGACTTCCGAATATGCCGACGATGCCAAGGAAAAGATCCGCTTCGCCAACGATCAGCTCGCCGGCAAGGAGATGCAGATCGGACGCTATTATCTCGAGCGCCGCGAATACATCGCAGCCGTCAAACGGTTCCGCAACGTCGTGGAGAACTACTCCAACACACGTCATGTCGAGGAGGCGCTGGCGCGTCTTACCGAGAGCTACTATGCGATGGGGCTGACGTCGGAAGCGCAGACCGCTGCGGCCGTGCTCGGCACCAACTATCCCGACAGCCAGTGGTACAAGGACTCCTACAAGCTCCTGCAGAGTGGTGGGCTCGAGCCGCGCGAGAATGCCGGATCGTGGATCTCCAAGGCCGGGAAGCTGATCACCGGCGCCTGAGCGGCGCGTCACCATGCTCTCCAGGCTGTCGATCCGCGATATCGTTCTGATCGAGAAGCTGGACATCGACTTCTCGTCCGGCCTTTCGGTGCTGACCGGCGAAACCGGCGCCGGAAAGTCCATCCTGCTCGACGCCTTGTCGCTGGCGCTTGGCGCCCGCGGCGACGCCTCGCTGGTGCGGCATGGCGCGGCGCAAGGCCAGATCATCGCTGTCTTCGACGTGCCGCGCAACCACCCGGCCCGTATGCTGCTCGCCGAGAACGCCATCGAGGACGACGGCGACATCATCCTGCGCCGCGTCCAGACGGCGGACGGCCGCACGCGCGTGTTCGTCAACGACCAGCCGTCCAGCGTGACGCTGATGCGCGACGTCGGCCATGCGCTGGTCGAGATCCACGGCCAGCATGACGAGCGCGCTTTGGTCGATCCCGGCGCCCATCGCGAGTTGCTCGACAGTTTCGGCGGCCATCTCGGCGTTGTTCGGGCAACCGGCGAGGCGTGGCGGCACTGGCGTACCTGCGAGCAGGAATTTTCACGGCACCGGGCCAAAGTCGAGGCAGCTGCCCGTGAGGCCGATTATCTGCGTGCAGCGGTCGCGGAATTGACCAGGCTCGATCCGCAACCGGGCGAAGAGACCGAGCTGGCCGAACTGCGCGCCGCGATGATGCGGGCGGAAAAGATCGCCTCGGAAATCCACGATGCGCAGGATGTGCTCTCGGGCCCGTCCTCGCCCTTGCCGCAACTGGCCAGCCTGCTCAGGCGGTTGCAGCGCAAGGTGACGGAAGCGCCCGGCCTGCTCGAGGATGTCGTCAAATCGCTCGACGAGGCGATGCTTTCGCTCGATGCGGCGCAGTCGGGCGTCGAAGCAGCGCTTCGCGCCACCGAATATGATCCGCAGCGGCTGGAGAAGGCCGAGGAGCGGCTGTTTTCGCTGCGTGCCGCCTCGCGCAAGCACAGCGTCGCCGTCGATGACCTGGCGCAATTGCGTGACACCATGGCTGCCGACCTTGCCGATCTCGATGCCGGCGAGGAGCGGCTGCATGCGCTGGAGAAACAGGCTGCAGCGGCGCGCCAGGCCTATGACATTACGGCGGCCCAGCTGTCGTCGCTTCGCCATGCGGCGGCCGTCGGGCTGACCAAGGCGGTAATGGCCGAACTGCCGGCGCTGAAGCTCGAACGGGCCGAGTTCATCGTCGAGATCGCAAGCGATGCCGAGAGCCGCATGGAAGAAGGCATCGACCAGGTCGAGTTCTGGGTGCGCACCAATCCCGGCACCAGGCCCGGCCCGATGATGAAGGTCGCTTCCGGCGGCGAGCTGTCGCGCTTCCTGCTGGCGCTCAAGGTCGCGCTGGCCGATCGCGGGTCGGCGCCGACTTTGGTGTTCGACGAAATCGACACCGGCGTCGGCGGCGCGGTTGCCGACGCCATCGGGCAGCGGCTGGCGCGGCTGGCGAAACGCGTGCAGGTGCTTTCGGTCACGCATGCGCCGCAAGTGGCGGCGCGCGCTGCGACACATTTCCTGATCTCCAAATCGGGCGGGGCCGACCGGGTCTCGACCGGCATCGCCGAGATGGACCGGGCGGCGCGGCAGGAAGAGATCGCACGCATGCTCGCCGGCGCCACCATCACCGACGAGGCGCGCGCGGCGGCCGAGCGGCTGCTGCGGGAGAACACCGCGGCAGCCTAGCGCGGTTCATCGTTTCACGGAAACGCCGAACCGCTCTACCTCTTCGTTTGCGCAATTCCGGACGGAGAACCTTTTCACAGTTTTCCTGGAATTGCTCTAGGCGAGTTCGTTTCCGGCGCTCGTGACCTGAGTCAGGGTCTGGCTTCATCCTGCTGTTCAGGAATGATTTTCCGTGTCTGGTCTCTCCCTCATGAAAGAATCCTGTTCTATTGTGTCGCGCCACCGTGGAGGGAGCAGTGCATGGACGAAAAACCAGTCGATTCGCTCAGCGAAAGCGAGGCGGCAAGCGAGTTGAAGCGGTTGGCGCAGGAGATCGCCGAGCACGACCGGCGCTACCATGGCGAGGACGCGCCGATAATCACGGATGCGGAATATGATGCGCTGACGCGGCGCAACCTCGCCATCGAACAGCGCTTTCCTGCTTTGGTGCGCGAGGATTCGCCCTCACGCAGGGTCGGCGCGCCGCCGGCGGAAGGCTTTGCCAAGGTGCGTCATGCGGTGCCGATGCTCAGCCTCGCCAAGGCCTATACCGACCAGGATGTCGCCGATTTCATCGTACGTGGCCGGCGGTTCTTTGATCGCGACAAGGATCTGGACATCGCCTTCACAGCTGAGCCGAAGATCGACGGGCTGTCGGCTT
This sequence comes from Mesorhizobium sp. M0119, assembly GCF_040322615.1. Classification (NCBI taxonomy): domain Bacteria; kingdom Pseudomonadati; phylum Pseudomonadota; class Alphaproteobacteria; order Hyphomicrobiales; family Phyllobacteriaceae; genus Mesorhizobium; species Mesorhizobium sp. M0119. The sequence continues at coordinate 32,790 of NZ_JAMYTU010000004.1, read as the reverse complement.
CGCTGCGTTATGAAGGTGGTGTGTTGGTGCAGGGAGCAACGCGCGGCGACGGCGCCGTTGGCGAGGACATCACCGCCAATCTGAGGACCATCGCCGACATTCCCAAGACCTTGAAGGGATCGGGCTGGCCCGAGGTCATCGAAATACGCGGTGAGGTCTACATGACCTACGCGGAATTCGAGGCGTTGAAGCAACGCTCGGCGGCGATAGGCGGCCAGGATTACGTCAATCCGCGTAACACGGCGGCCGGGTCGCTCCGCCAGAAGGACCCGTCCGTTACCGCCAGCCGCAACCTCAAATTCTTTGCCTACGCCTGGGGCTATACCACAAAGGATCCGGCTCCGACCCAATACGATTCCGTGCAGAAATTCGCGGAGTGGGGATTCAAGGTCAGTCCGCTGATGGTCCGGGCAAAGTCGGTCGAGGAACTGGTCGCGCATTATCACCTAATCGAGACCCAGCGCTCATCGCTTGGCTACGACATCGACGGCGTCGTCTACAAGGTCGACCAGTTGGAATTGCAGCGCAGATGGGGTTTCGTCACTGGCGAACCGCGCTGGGCCGTGGCCCACAAATTTCCCGCCGAACAGGCGATGACGACCGTGCTCAGGATCGACATTCAGGTGGGCCGTACCGGCACGCTGGCGCCCGTTGCCCGGCTTGCGCCCGTTACGGTCGGCGGCGTGGTGGTCGAGAACGTCACGCTGCACAATGAGGACTACATCAAGGGCTTGGACAGCAACGGCCAGCCGATCCGCGACGGCATCGATGTGCGCATCGGCGACACGGTGATCATCCAGCGGGCAGGGGACGTCATTCCGCAGATCGTCAGCGTCGTAGCCGATAAGCGTCCGCCAGATGCCGTGCCCTACGAATTCCCGCACAAATGTCCGATCTGCGGCTCACCCGCAACGCGCGAAATCAACGAGAAGACCGGCAAGGAAGATTCCCGCCGACGTTGCACCGGCGAACTGATCTGCCCTGCACAGGCCGTCGAAGGATTGCGCCACTTTGTGTCGCGCGGCGCTCTGGATATCGAAGGCCTGGGCGCGGAAAACATAGACCTGTTCTTCAATGCCGGGTTGATCAGGACAGCCGCCGATATCTTCACTCTCAGGGACCGCCGTCCCGCCGTCACCAAGGCGCTGGCGGAGCGGCGGGAAGAGCAGGCCAGGCAGCGTGAGGCCGCATCGGGCAAGACGCGCAAGAATGTACGCAGTGTCGAGGAACGCAACTACGACGGCCTCGACAAGCTCTTCGCTGCCATCGACGCTCGCCGCGAACCGGAACTCGATCGCTTCATCTTTGCGCTGGGCATCCGCCATATCGGCGAAACGACGGCCGCTGTGCTGGCCCGAACCTTCTCGACGATCGAGGAGTTGATCCGCATTGGCAAGGAGACAGCAGCGGCAGCCGATCCACACACCGTTTTTCCTTCGATCAACGGCATCGGCGATACGGTGATAGGCGCGCTTCGCGATTTCTTCGGCAATGAACGCAACGATGCCGTGCTTGAAGCGCTGCTCACACAGGTCCACCCGAAGCCGTACATTGTGAACGTCTCAGCCGATAGTGCGGTCGCCGGCAAGACAATTGTCTTTACAGGCACGCTGGAAAAGATGACGCGCCCGGAGGCCAAGGCGATGGCCGAACGTCTCGGCGCGAAGGTCGCCGGCTCGGTTTCTGCGAAGACCGATCTCCTGGTGGCAGGGCCGGGCGCCGGCTCCAAGCTGAAGGACGCGACCAAATTCGGCATCGAGGTGATCGACGAGGACACCTGGCTGCAGCGGATCGGCAAGGGCGCGTGATAGTGACTGCATTCAACGGTTTTGGGCAAAAGGCCATTCCCTTCCTCAAGGCGCTGGATTTTCATCAGAGCCGGGAGTGGTTTTTGGAAAACCGCGACCTTTTCGAACGCGACCTACGTGATCCCTTCGGCGATCTGGTCGAGACGCTCTCCGAGCGCTTCACAGGCGCGGGGCTCGGCCTGCGCGGCGACCGCAAGAAGTCGCTGTTCCGGATTAACCGCGACGTGCGTTTTGCCAAGGACAAACGGCCCTACAACCGGCATTTGTCGGCGATCCTTTCGCCCGACGGCACCAAGATGGAACAGGGCGTGTTCTACGTCCATATCGGGCTCGAGCGCTGCTTTGCCGCCATTGCCTGGTGGCAGCCCGGACCAGAGCTATTGCTGGCGCTGCGCAACGCAATCGCGAAGCGGCCCGCTGAATTCCGCAGCCTCGTCGCGGCGCTGAAGAAGAATGGTCTCGAGTTCGACCCGGACGGCTGCATGAAGCGCACACCGCGCGGCTTCGAGCATATCGCCGAGCCCGATCTCGCTGCCGCGATCCGCAACCGGCATTTTGCCGTCCGGCACGCAATCGAGCCGGCGGATATCTACGGAGCTGGATTGGTCGACGAACTCATCGACTTCGTCATGCGGGCAAAACCGCTGCTCGACTGGGGCAGGGCGATCGAAGGCAAGGCTTCGCCGCGCTAGGCACGGAAGCGAGCTTGCCGCGACGCTTCAGCTATCATTTCCGCTGATCGTTTGCCTCAAGCGAATTGGTGTGACAAGCCGGACCGCCCTCCCTACATAGGCCCTTCCCGAGGAGCGGTCGATGTCGGCGGAAGCAATCTCCGAAAACAGTGCGAAAAGCGATTTCTGGGACGGCGTGCGGCTCAGCATGCCCGTCGTGGTGGCATCGGCGCCGTTTGCGTTGCTGTTCGGGGCGCTCGCAGTCGACAACGGGTTTTCCGTGCTCGAAGCGTTCTTGATGAGCGCAACGGTGTTCGGCGGCGCCAGCCAGATGGTCGGCATCGAGCTGTTCGGCCAGCATGTCGCGCCGTGGCTGATCGTGCTGTCGATCTTCGCCGTGAATTTTCGCCACGTGCTCTATTCGGCTGGCATCGGCCGGCGCATTGCGCATTGGCCGCTGGTGCAGCAGGCGATAGGCTATTTCGTGCTGACCGATCCGCAGTTCGCGGTGGCCGAGCGCAAGGCGGAGGCCGGCGAGACCGTCGGCTTCGCCTGGTATATGGGCCTTGGGCTGCCGGTCTATGTGTTCTGGGTCATCGAAAGCGCGCTCGGCGCGATGTTCGGCAAGCTTATTCCCGACACCCATGCGCTGGGCATCGACTTCCTGCTGCCGATCTATTTTCTTGGCCTTGTCATGAGCTTCCGCAAGCGGCCGTTGTGGCTGCCGGTGGTCGTCGCCAGTGCTACTGCCTCCATCATTGCCTATAAAACGGTCGGCTCGCCCTGGCATGTCTCCATCGGCGCGCTGGCCGGCGTGCTGCTCGCCGTCATCCTGCCGCCCCGCCACAGTGGGGTGGAGGCACGGCCATGAGCACGACCTTGTGGATCATTATCGCCGCTTCGATCGCGACCTATCTGACCCGCATCGGCGGTCATCTGGTGATCTCACGCTTCGACCATATCCATCCGCGCGTCGAAGCCGGGCTGAACGCCGTGCCGGCGGCGGTGCTGACCACGCTGGTGGCGCCGGCGGCGCTCAGCGCCGGACCGGCGGAATGGGCAGCCTTGATCGTTGCCGGCCTGGTCTCGCTGCGCGGCGGCCTGATGGCGATGTTCCTGGCGGGTGCGGCCGTGCTGATCCTCGCGCGGCAGCTCGTCGGCTGATCGCCTTTTGCCTTGGCGGCGAGAGCACACATGCGCTTTACCGCAGCGACTATTGCCGCGCCGACCTTCGATAGGCTTAGCCGGATAGCCTCCGATCTCTCCTGATGGGAGCGACGCACGGCGCCGCTATAGAGCGCCTCACGTTGCTTTGGCGTCAATGCGCTTAGATCGATCGGCTGGATGCCGAAGGGCTCAGGCGACATTTCCAACTCCCCTGGTTTGCCGTGTTGATTGGCAGCTACACCGGCGATTTACGGGAAAGGGCTAATCAGCTAAAATGAATAATTAAGATCGTTATGTTCTCCAGGAGAGATATATGGATTTGGCCGATCTGCGCATCTTCCGCACGGTGGTGCGCGAGGGCGGAATCACCAGGGCAGCGGAAAAACTGTTTCGCGTGCAATCGAACGTGACCACACGCATCCGGCGGCTCGAGGAGGATCTCGGCGTGCAGCTGTTTATCCGGGAGGGCAAGCGCCTGCACGTATCGCCGGCCGGTCACAAATTGGTCGGCTATGCGGATCGGCTGCTGGCGCTTGCGGAGGAGGCGCGAACGGCGATGCTCGATCCACGCCCGCGCGGCACGCTTCGCCTAGGTGCCATGGAGAGCACCGCCGCGGCACGGCTTCCAAGTCTGCTCGCCGATTATCACGCACGTTATCCCGAAGTGGAAATCCAGTTGCGCACCGGCAATCCGCAGGTTCTCGCGACCGCCATGCTTGCCGGCGAACTCGATGCAGCCTTCGCCGCCGAGCCGATCGCCGACGCTCCGTTCGAAAAGCAGTCAGCATTCCAGGAGCAGCTGGTCATTGTCTCGGCGGCATCGCGCGTTTCGGTCGACGACCGCCTGGACATGCCCAAAACCATGATAGCCTTCGAGCACGGCTGCCCGCACCGAAAGCGGCTGGAACAATGGTATGCGCGCAGAGAGTTCATGGCCGAGAAAACCATCGAGCTTGGTTCATACCATGCCATCCTTGGTTGCGTGGTGGCTGGCATGGGCATAGCGTTGATGCCGAAAAGTGTGCTTTCGGGTTTCCCGGAGAGCCGCTGGCTAAAGCTGCACGAACTGGCCGCTGACGAAGACAACGCAATCACGGTGTTGTTCTGGCGCAAGGGAGCCGGTTCTCCGAACGTCACGGCTTTGCAAGAACTGCTTGCGGAGCAAAGCCTGTCAACCGGCGTTGCGGCCGCGACTATTGCTTGAAGTCGTGCGGCAGCGGGGCGGTTGCTTTTTCCAGCCAGGCCAGCGTTTCGCCGTCGAGCATCGGTCCGATCTCGGCCAGCACCCGCGCGTGGTATTCATCGAGCCAATGGAGCTCGTCACGAGTCAATAGGTCCGACCGGACCAGCCGCTTGTCGATCGGCGCCAGCGTCAGTGTCTCGAAGCCGTGCATGGCGATGTCGCCGCCCTCGATCGCTTCAGCCGGCGTCACCAGGACGAGGTTTTCGATGCGAATGCCGTAAGCCCCTTCCTTGTAGTAACCGGGTTCGTTGGAAACGATCATGCCGGCCAGCAGCTTTTCGGTGCCGGTCTTGGCGATACGCTGCGGGCCCTCATGCACGGCAAGATAGGAGCCGACACCGTGCCCGGTGCCATGGGCGAAGTCGCATCCGTGTCTCCATAGCGCCAGGCGGGCTACGGCATCGATTTCGGAGCCGCGCGTGCCCTGGGGGAAGCGCAGCATGGAGATGCCGATCATGCCCTTCAGCACCAGCGTGAAGCGTTCGCGCATCTCCTCGGTCGGCGTGCCGATCGGCACTGTGCGGGTGATGTCGGTGGTGCCGTCCTGGTACTGCCCGCCGGAATCGAGCAGGAACAGCTCGCCATCCCCCAGTTTGCGATTGGTGGCGCGGGAGACGCGGTAGTGCATGATGGCGCCGTTAGGACCAGCGCCGGAGATGGTGTCGAACGACACGTCGCGCAGCGGCATTTGCGTTTCTTCGCCGGTCTGACGGCGCGTCTCCTCAAGCCTGGTGACAACGGCGATTTCGTCGAGCGTGCCGGGCTTCTGGCGGTCGACCCAGCACAGCAGCTTGGCGACCGCAGCGCCGTCGCGGCGATGCGCGGCGCGTGCGCCGGCGATCTCAGCTTTGTTCTTTGTTGCGCGTGGAATGCGGGCCGGATCGGGCACGGCAATGACGGTGCCGCCATTATCCTCGACCAGCATCCTGAGCTTGTCCGCCGCTAGAACCGGGTCCAGCGCGATTTTTGCGCCACCCTTGGCCCGGGTGACGATTGCCGTTTCGAATTCACCCGGGTCGTGCAATTCGGCGAGCTGCGTCAGGTAAGCCGCGACGGTGCGCGAAAACTTGCGCTGGTCCATGAAAAGCAGATGCGAGCCGTCGGCGGCGAGCACGGCAAAGCCGAGCGCCAGCGGTGTGTGCGGTACGTCGCCGCCACGGATGTCGAAGGCCCAGGCAATGGAGGAGGGGTCGGTCAGCACGGCATGGGTGGCGCCGTCTTTCTCGATGGCCGCCGCCAGCCGCACCAGCTTGTCTTTGGCCAGTTCGCCGGCAAAGCCGATCGGATGGATCTCGACAGGCGCCAGTGGCGGCCCGGGCTGGTCCTGCCAGATGGCGTCGATCGGATTTTCTTCGAGTGGCACCAGTATCGCGCCGGACTTCTCGGCCGAGGCTTTCAGCGCCTTGACGTCGCTGATCGTATGCAGCCACGGATCGAAGCCCAACCGCACACCCTTGCCGAGATTGTCCTTGATCCAGTTGGCCGGCGGGTTGTCGACAAGGCTCTCGATCGAAAAGATGTGGAGATCGACTTCCTGGCGCACCTGCAGCGTGTAGCGCCCGTCGACAAACATGACGGCGCGCTCGCCAAGCACAATGGCGACGCCGGCCGAGCCGCTGAAGCCGGTCAGCCATTTCAGCCGTGCCGAGCGGTCGGCGACATATTCGCCCTGGTGCTCGTCGGCGCGGGGCACGATGAAGCCATCCAGCCCGTTCGCCGCCAACCATTGGCGCAGCATTGCCACGCGCGGCTTGCCAACGGCCGGATCCCCGGCGGAATCGAAGGTCTGGAACATGTCGGCTCTCCTCGAATGCTGGCGCGACCGTAGCGCATGACTCCGAAAATCGGAATCGATTTTCGGACCGATCATGGCTGGCCGCTGCAGTGTCTTTTTGCGCATGGAGGCCATGCAGAATCGGCGATTTCAAAAAGCGTCAACAGGGCTTACCTTCTTCACGTGGAGGAAAGAGTCCTATTGCCCTGCAAAGGAGACCGCCATGTCCACGATTTCAGCCAGACGCGGATTTTTCAGAAACGCTGTGAACGCGCTGATCGAAGCTCGCCAGCGCGAAGCGAGCCGGTATGTGAGCGGCGTTCTGCTTGGCTTCGACGACGAAACGCTGAAAGCTCACGGCTACGATCGCGAACAGCTGAAGAAAGCGGCAAACTCGCGCTAGGCTTGAGGAAATTCCGGCTTTGCTTGAAAGCGTCGCGCCTCAGCGCTTGAGGTGAATCGTCACCCAGCCCTCGCGGTGCAAGGTGCGGACGTGCCGGAATTTCTGGCCGACATAGGCCGCGATTACCGCATCGCGCTGGCGCTCGAGGATGCCCGACAAAACGATCGAGCCACCAAGCGCGATATGCCCGGCCATTTGCGGCGCCAGACGCATCAGCGGCCGCGCCAATATGTTGGCGACGATCAGGTCGAAGGGCGCACGCGCGGCAAAGATCGGATGATGAAAACCCGGCGCCGCCACCGTTTCAATGAGCCCCTTGACCTGGTTCAGCCGCGCATTGGCGGCGGCCACCTTGACGGCGACCGGGTCGATGTCGGTCGCCAGCACCCGAATATGCGCGAGCTTGGCCACCGCTATGGCGAGCACCGCGCTGCCGGTGCCAAGGTCGAGCGCGTTGCGCGGATGCTCGCGCCGTACGACCTGCTCCAGCATTTCGAGGCAGCCGGCGGTGGTGCCGTGATGGCCGGTGCCGAAGGCAAGGCCGGCCTCGATCTCGATGGCGATCTCGCCGCTGTGGCGCTTCCTGCGGTCATGCGCGCCATGGACGAAGAAGCGCCCGGCCCGCACCGGCTTCAATCCCTCTAGCGAGCGCGCCACCCAGTCGATGTCGGGCAGCGCTTCGCGCGCTATCGGTTTCGACAGTGACAGTCCGGCAAGGATGTCCCTAAGCTGCGCCTCGACCGCATCGACGTCGTCGTCGGCATAGAGCGATACTTCGTGGATGTCGCGGTCCTCGTCGACCTCGAGCACCGCAATCGGCAGGCCCTCATCGTCGAACGCCGCACCGAGCGCCGCGAAGATGCGATCGGCCTCGATCTTGCCCGCGGTGAAATACAAACGCGTCTGCGTCATTACCGGATATGTCAACCTTCCGCCGCCAGCCGTTTGAGCTTGGCAATGGCGGCGTCCGGGCTTTCGCCATAGGCAATAGTGCCGGCGAAATCGCCCTTGGCATTGAGCAGCAGCACCGAAGCGGTGTGGTCCATCGTGTAGTCGCCGTCGTTCGTGTCGACTTTCTTCCAGTAGATGCCGAAGGACTTGGCCATGGCGTGGACCTTGTCCGGATCGCCGGTGATGCCGAGGATGCGATCGGAGAAATTGCTGACATAGGTGTTCATGATTTCGGGCGTATCGCGCTCCGGGTCGACCGTAACGAAATAGGCACGCAGGTTCTTGCCGTCATCGCCCATCGTCTTCAGCCAGCCGGCCAACTCGAAAAGCGTGGTCGGGCAGACTTCCGGACAATGGGTGAAGCCGAAGAAGACGACGCTGGGGTGGCCGCGAAAGGCGGCTTCGGTGACCGGCGCGCCCTTCTGGTCGACCAGCGTGAAAGGTGCTCCGAATGGCTCGCCGCCATAATGTCCGCGGTACCAGTCGAAGGTGAGCCAGCCGATTCCGGCGGCCATCAGGACGAGAATACCGACCAGAATTGAACGCATCATCAGTGAAGTCCGTCGTTATTTCCATCGGGCGCCGGATTGGCGCTGCGAAGGCCCTGGCTCGGCGAACACTCTTAGCGGTTCGGTCGCGCCGACGCAAAGATGTCGCGTTGCCGCAACCGGCAATGCTGCGGGAGGCGATCTGCTTGCAAAGCGCTGCCGTTCGTCCCACCTGAGGTCGGCAAAATTCGAACCGCAGGAGGCCTCTTTGCGAAAACTGATTGGCGGCGCGTTGGCCGCATGCCTGGTCATTGGTGCTGGCGCGGCCGTCGCCGAGGAAGTCGGCAAGGTCGGCGTCGATTGGCTCGGCAACGACATCATCGTCGAGGCGATCAAGGATCCGAAGGTCGAGGGCGTGACCTGCCACGTCTCCTATTTCGACCGCGGCATGATCGACCGCCTGCAGAAAGGCAATTGGTTCGAGGACCCGTCCGATTCTTCGATTTCCTGCCGTCAGACCGGACCGATCACCATTGGCGACATTGACATGAGCGAGGCCGGCGAAGAGGTGTTCAAGCAAGGCATCAGCCTGATCTGGAAAAAGCAGGTGGTGAACCGCATCTACGACAAGGCCAACGAGACGCTGATCTACCTGTCGCATTCGCGCCAGGTGCAGGATGGCTCGGCAAAAATGTCGGTCACCACCGTGCCGCTCTACGGCCAGAACGTGGTGTGGACCAGCGGCAAGCCGAAATAAAGACTTAAGGTGCTACAGGGTCCTTGGCGCGTCCAAACGGATGCGCGGCGCTGCACTCGGCTTGCGAGGCTATGCGCGCGGGCGTAAAGCGCGCGCATGGACCGTCCCGAACACCTTGTCCTGAAAGATCCCGAGCCGCGCATCCATCCGACGGCGGAGCTGAAGGCGTGCAAGCTTGGACGCTACGCGTCGATCGGCGAGCGGGTCATCTTACGTGAAGTCATGGTTGGGGACTTCTCCTACTTCGAGCGCCACGCCGAGGCGATCTATACGACGATCGGCAAATTCTGCTCGATTGCCGCCAACAGCCGCATCAATGCGCTGGAGCATCCGGTCGAGCGGCTGACGCAGCACAAGATCAGCTATCGGCCTAACGAGTACTTCCGCTGGCTGGGTGTCGATCAGCTATTCCGGGACCGGCGACGGGCGAAAGCCGTCAGCATCGGCCATGATGTCTGGATCGGCCATGGCGCCGTGATCATGCCTGGCATAGTGATCGGCAATGGCGCGATCGTCGGTGCCAACGCGGTGGTGACGCGCGACGTGCCGGCCTATGCAATCGTCGCCGGCGTTCCGGCCAGGCCAGTGCGGCAGCGCTTCAGCGCGGAAACTGCGGCACGGATCGAACGTCTTGCCTGGTGGGACTGGCCGGTCGAGAAACTGGCCAGGGCAGTCCCCGACATGCAGGTCTTGCCCATCGAGGCTTTCCTCGACCGCTGGGAAAACGACGCCACCTGATCTTTGCAAGCGCGGCGCGCGCGGTTTGACCGTGAATTCCACCTCACAGGGAACTCGAGGCAGCTGCCGATTGTTTCTCCCTGCCATGATCGAGAAGCTGTTCACCAGGATCGCCAACTATGTCGCCCATCTTGCCGGTCTGCCGCCGACGTTTGCCGTCTGTTTCCTGATCATTGTGGTCTGGGCGGCAAGTGGTCCGGTCTTTGGCTTTTCCGACACGTGGCAGCTCGTCATCAATACCGGCACCACGATCGTCACCTTCCTGATGGTGTTTCTCATCCAGAACACGCAAAACCGCGATAGCGCCGCGATCCAGACCAAGCTCGACGAGTTGATCCGCGTCAGCAAAGCCAAGAATACCTTTATCGGCATCGAGCACCTGACCGAATCCGAAGTCGAGGAAATCCGCGCCAAATGTGAACGCGCGGCGAAGCGGCACGACGAACAGGTTGCCGACATGGCCGCAGCCAAAGCGGTGGCTAAGAAGCGCAACGCGAAGAAGCACACGGCGGCGTGAGCGAGCTTGTTGTTCGGCTTCCCAACAGCGCGAATGGTCGCGGGATCATTTCATGAATGCTGCAAAGGCTTCCTTGTAGTCCGGGTGCCAGCGCGACAGAGCGGGGCGGTTCTCGATGATGTCGCCAATTGCCCAGGCCATGCGCTTTTCGTCCATGGACCGGGTCGCCTCGTTATCGGGACACAGGATGTAGAAATCGCCGCGCAGCAGCGAGGCCAGCATGAAGTCGATGACCTGCTCGCCCGTCCAGGCGCCGGCCGGCTTTTCGGTCGCACCTTCGGTTAGGCCGGTAAAGGTAAACCCGGGAATGAGCAAATGCGCCGCGACATTGGCGCCGGGCTCGTTGCGCAGCGCGTGTGCAAGGCCCTCGGTATAGGTCTTCACGCCAGCCTTGGAGACGTTGTAGGCGAGGTTGCCGGGCGGCGTGGTGATGCCTTGCTTGGAGCCGGTGTTGACGATCAGGCCCGGTTTTCCCGCCGCCAGCATGCGCGGCGCGAAGGCCTCGATGCCATGCACCACACCCCAGAAATTGATGTCCAGCAATCGCTTCCAGGCGTCACGGTTCTCCCACGGCTTGCCGGGGTTGTTGCCAACGCCGGCATTGTTCATCAGCAGCGAGACGTCGCCGAAGGCGCCGGATGTCTTTTCGGCCAAACGGTCGAGCTCGTCGGCTTTCGAGACGTCGGTGGCAACGGCAAGCACGGCGCTCTCGCCGGCGATAGCGGCGACGGCGTGCCGGGCCTCATCGAGGCGTGCGCCGGCGATATCGGCCAGCACGATCTTCATTCCCATCGCCGCCAGCCGTTTGGCCGCGGCAAGGCCGATGCCGCTGGCCGCGCCGGTGATGACGGAGACATTACCGGAGGCAAATGCGGGCAGGGCGGTCTGGATCTCGGCGTCGGTGGTCATGATTTTCTCCTGTTCTGGCCGCGGCGAACTTAGCGCGGAAAGAGGCTCGCGCAAGACGGTGCAGGCATCTTCGGGTTGACCGCGTCGGCGGGCGCTGCGCATGCTGATATCGAAAAGGAGACCTAGCGATTGACCGACTGGATCGAGATCCTGAAAGAACAGACCGCAACCGGCGACCAGATGAGCCGCGAAGTGCCGCAAATGCTTGCCAATCCCGACATCAGCGAAGCGCAAGTGAAAACGCTGTTTTCGGCGCTCGAAAAACAGGCGGAGTTCGTCGAAAAGCTGCGTATGGCGCTGGAAAAGTTCGGCCACGATTTTTCAGTGATCAAGGCGGCCGAGCGGCTGGAGGAGCGCTATGCCGACCTTGCCGCTTCGGTAGCGGAAAAGCTGAAAGAAATGAGGGGCTAGAGCCCTGTTCCATCCGATAAAATTCGGTATGGGGCTCTGTCTTCTCATGATCTTTTCCGAAAACTGGCATCCACTTTTCGCTGACGCGGTCCTTCGGTTCGGGATCATGGTCTGTCTATTTCTCGATTAGCCGCTCGAAGCGCCTGTCCGGCACTAACCAGATCAGCGCCACGAGAACGTAGATCGAGACACCGATCCAGTGATTGACGAAGGTCAGTGCGACGCCGGAGATATAGAGGGCCAGCGAGATCTTTCCCTTGAGGTCATTGCCCAACGCCCTGGCGAAAAGGGTCTCGCTGCCGTGCAGCCGATGCAGAGCCATGGTGAGGATGTTGAAGCCGACGGCGCAGAGCGCCAGGCCGATGCCATAGACGGCGACAGGCACCGGCGCGAAATGGTTCTCGCCCATGAAGGCTGTCGTCGCCGGCATCAGCGACAGCCAGAACAACAGGTTGAGGTTCGCCCACAGCACGCGGCCGTCGACCCGCTGCACGGCATGGAACATGTTGTGCAAATTGTTCCAGTAGATGCCGACATAGATGAAGGACAGCACATAGCTGAGGAATATCGGCCAGAGTGGTGCAAGCGCGGAAAAATCCTCGCCATGCGGCACCTTCAATTCCAGCACCATGATGGTGATGATGATGGCGACCACGCCATCGGTGAATGCCTCGACCCGTCCTTTGCCCATGAATCTCCCCTGACAATCCGCTGAAGTTAAAAGAGGATCTCGCTCAGCGCCATCGGCAAAGCTGCCAAACTTGTCAGGAGCAAGTCGGGGAGGGGGAACGGCTGACGCGAAAAAGGCGTTAGGATTTCAGATCCCGAACAGCAAAAGGTCGAAAAAATGACAGCTCACGCTCAAGTCATGAGGCGCGATCACGAACTCGTCGGCAGCGCCGCAGCGGCCGCCGTGGCCGCCATGATCGCGGCTCTTTTCGCCGGCAGCACGGCGCTGACGCCGCTTTATATCATCTACAAGCAGGTCTTCGGTTTCTCGCAGATCACTTTGACGCTGGTCTACGCCGTCTATGTCATCGGCAATCTGGCAGCGCTTCTGATGTTAGGGCGTGTGTCCGATGCCATCGGGCGCCGTCCGATGGCATTAGCGGGAATGGCGGTGGCCGTCGTCAGCGCGGTGGTTTTCCTGTTCGCCGAAAATGTCGCCTGGCTCGACATCGCCCGAATTCTGAGCGGATTGGGAATTGGCGTCGGCGCCGGTACCGGCACCGCCTGGCTCGCCGAATTGCTCCCGACCGACGACAAGTCACAGGCGGCGACGATTGCCACCAGCACCAATTTTCTCGGCCTCGGCCTTGGTGCGCTGGGGGCCGGGTTGCTCGCCGAATACGCGCCTTGGCCGCTCAGGCTGACATTCGTCGTCTACCTGGCGATGCTCGCGACTGTAACCCTGCTGGTCTGGCGTACGCAGGAAACCGTTTCGCGGCCGGGGAAACTGGCTGACGTTTCGATGCGGCCGCGGCTTTCCGTGCCCGATGATATCCGCGCAAGTTTCGTTGCGCCGGCGGTGACCGGCTTTGGCGCAATGGCGCTGGTCGGCTTTTATGCAGCACTTGCACCGAGCATTTTGGCGCAGCAGCTGCAGGTAACCAATCATGCCGAAGCCGGCGCTCTGTTCTTTGAATTGGCGATCGTGACGGCCGTCACCATTGTAGCGACGGCACGACTTTCGAGCCGAGCCGCGATGTTCGCGGCGCTTGCGCTGATGATCCCAACCGTCGCGCTGATTGTTGCGGCACAGGTCTTCGCTTCGATGGCCATAATGATTGCCGGGACCGCCTTGTGCGGCGTGGCGGCAGCGCTCGGCTATCGCGGCGGCTTGCAAGTGGTGAACGAGATCGCGCCTGCGGACCGGCGCGCCGAAGTGGTCTCGGCCTTCTTCATCTGCTGTTTTTGCGGCAACGCGCTGCCGGTCATCGGCATCGGCATCCTGTCGACCGTGGCGAGCGCGACCGTGGCGAGCCTGGCCTTTGCCGGCATGATCGTCATCTTTTCCCTGGTGGCGCTCGGGTTCGGCGCGAAATACGCGCGCTGAGCCGACCTTTCAGCCGTTCGGCGTCTCAGGCGAAAGATGCGCGCGCTGACGCGGTACGCCGAGGCCGGTATCCGGCGGTTCGCCGGCAGCCGGCCGGCTCTCGATCATGTGCATGGTGCGCCAACGGCCGAAGCGATAATAGGCCGCGGCCAGCACGAGCGAGGTTATCGAGCCGGCCGGAAAGCTCCACCACAGCGCTTCCTCGCCGATCACGCTTCGGAAGAAATAGGCGAAGCTGGTGCGCACCAGCAGCACCGAGATCACCAGGATGATCAGCGGCGGCATCACCGCGCCGGTGGCACGCACGGTGGCGAAGAGCACGATGGTGATGCCGAACAGGATGAAGGACCACGACGCGATCTTGTTGATGTGAGTGGCGATGTCGATTGCTGCACTGTCGCTGCCGAGGAAGAGGCTGAGCACCGCGCGATCGAATACGAACAGCAGCGCGACGAGCACGCCGGTGAGCACAAGGTTGAAGCCGACGCCGGAGGTGGCGATGCGTCCAATCCGGTCCCAGCGCCTGGCGCCGACATTTTGCGCCGCCATGGACGAGACCGCGGCGCCGATGGCGAGCGCCGGCATCTGGATATAGGTCCAGAGCTGTGCGGCTATGCCGTAGGCAGCCGCAACCTGTGAGCCGTACGAATTGACCATGCCCATCACTGTCAGCGCCGCTGCCGAGACGACGATCATCTGCAGGCCCATCGGCACGCCCTTGAAGACGACGATGCGCAGCAGCGCCGGGTCCGGCCGCAGCAGAGCGAGATTAGCGCCGGCCAGCCGCAGCGGGTGCTTGCGCGCATAAAGCACGATCAGGATGGCAACCACGCTTACCGTCTGGCCGATCAGCGTCGAGGTGGCCGAGCCGGCGATGCCGAGTTCGGGGAACGGGCCGATGCCGAGGATGAGCAACGGGTTCAAAACGACGTCGAGCACGACGGCCAGTGCCATGAACAGGAAAGGCGTGCGCGAATCGCCGGCGCCGCGCAGCACCGTCATGACGAAGGACAGCAGGTTCATCATCGGCACGGCCAGGAAGATGATGCGCAGATAGGAGCGCGCCAGCGGCAAAGCATCGGCCGGCGTGCCGAGCGCATCGAGGATCGCATCGACCCAGATCCAGCCGCAGACCGCGAACACCACCGAGACGAGGAAGAAGAAGGTAGCGCTGGTGCCGACGATGCGGCGGGCTTCGGGCAGGTCACGAGCGCCGACGGATTGCGCAACCAGGATGGTCGCCGCCATGCCGATGCCGAACACCGTGCCGAGGATGAGAAACAGCACGAGGTTAGCGTTGGAGGTGGCGGTCAGCGCCGCTTCGCCGAGGAAACGACCGACCCAGACGGCATTGATCGAGCCGTTGAGCGACTGCAGAACATTGGAGCCGAGCACCGGCAGGGCGAACAGCAGCAATGTACGCGCAATAGGTCCACTGGTGAGGTCGCTGGTCCGCCGGCGCGCGGGCATCTTGTCGTCCATGGCAGGCAACTCGGCGAAGGCTTATCTTGAGTCCGGTCCGCAATGATTGCCGATTCAACGGAACAGGTCGATGCGGCGCTGCAAATTCCGCCTGGCGTGCCTTGATCTAAGCATGTTCTCAAAGCTTCCGGAATCGGATATTGATCACGGACGCGTGGGGCCGCATTTCCTGGATCTCATGGACAAGCCGGGGGGCTCATGTCCGATATTCCGTTGTTTTTTGAGCGCCTGAACCGGCGCGCGTTTCTTGGTGCATCCGCTCTGGGTGCGGCCTCCGTGGCTCTTTCGGCGTGCACCACGACGGACGTGGCGGCGCCGCCAGTGACAGCGGCGCCAAGCGATCCGGCTTTCGGCGATGCCGCAAGCATGTATGCGGCGCGCGTCGACGAGGGCTATCAACTGCCGGCAATCCCGGTAGCCAAGGTCGATCCGAAATTCGTGCGCCAAATCGTGTCCGACCCGACCGGCGAAAAACCCGGCACGATCGTCGTCGATACTTCCGAGCACTTCCTCTATCTGGTGCGCGACGGCGGCAAGGCAATTCGCTATGGCGTCAGCCTCGGCAAGGCCGGTTTCGGATGGACCGGCAGCGCCGTGGTTCAGGCGAGGAAGAAGTGGCCGGTCTGGACGCCGCCGCCGGAAATGATCCAACGCCGGCCGGAACTGGCGAAATACAAGGACGGCATGCCGCCCGGCCCGCACAGCCCGCTAGGCGCCCGCGCGCTGTATCTCTTCCGCGACGGCAAGGACACGATGTACCGGCTGCACGGCACACCGGAGTGGGATTCCATTGGGAAGAACGCTTCATCCGGCTGTGTGCGCTTCATGAATCAGGACATTATCGACCTCTACAGCCGCGTCGACGGCGTCGCGCCGGTCTTCGTGCGCCCGAACCTGTCTGCCGCCGGGAAGATCGCCGCCGTGTCGAACAGGACGGCCGAGCCAATCGATGCGGGCGTGCCAAAGGACGCGGAGATGTTGAGGTAAGTGCCTTCGTCGGGATCGTCAGTCGCAGGTTTTGCGACGCCTAGGACACCATCCCTGCGCGGGCGAGCCGCAACTGAAGGGCCCGACCGTTCAATCGCGCCAGCTCAGGCGGACGCGTTCGGCGCGTCCGCCTGTATGGGTGCCGCTACTTCCCGGCGAGGCCGGGAAGCGTGACCTGATAGACCAGGAACATCGTGTCGACATCGGCGCTACCCTCGGCCTTGTAGGGCGCGCCGACCTGGAAGCCGTCCTGCGTGAGGAAGTCGTTGTCATTGGCGACGAACAGGAAATAGTCGTCGGGCAGCTTCGGATCGAGGACGCTCACCACCGACATCGCCTCCCATTTCTCCGAAAGATTATTGCGGTCGTTGGGCGCGCCATTGTGCAGCCCGAAGCGGCCGAGCTCGCTCTTGTCGTTGATGTCGATGAACGGCGTCAGCTTGGCCGGCGTCACCGAGGGATCGAGCTCACCTTTGGGCGCAACCGGCTTGTCTTTGTCGAACTCGGTGCCGGCGATGTCGGTTGCCGCCGACACATCGACGACGCTGATCTCGCGATGGAGTGAGGTCTCGCCCTTCACCCCCTGGCCATTGCCGCTGTCGCGCGCCAGCATCAGGAAGGTCTTGTCCGACAGCGCCACGATTTCGCTCTGCGCGGCGATCTTGGTTTTGCCCTTGGCATCGGTGAACACCGGCAGCGGTACGACATATTCATGCGCGAGCTTGAGCTGGCCGGGATCCGAGGCATCGTAGACCAGCGCGCGCGTGTTCTGGCGCGTCGAAGCGGAATCGCCGCCATCTTGTCTGGGTGCCGACTGCAGCACCGCGATCAGGAACTTGCCGTCGGGCGTCAATGCCATGCCTTCGAGGCCCTGGTTGTTCTGGCGGCCGGTTTCGGGATCCTTCGGATCTGGGTCTGCCGCGCCAGGTCCCGGATTGTTGGAAGCAAAGTTTGGCGACCCGTGACGCATCGGGACAAGCGCCGCCGGCGGCTGCGTTGCCGACGTCAGACGCCCATCGGCGGAGAAGCGGTAGATGTTCGGACCGTATTCGTCCGAGATGAACATCGTGCCGTCGGGCAGCCGCGCGATCGCTTCGTTGTCGAGCGCAAGCTTGCCGTTGGCTTCGGGCAGGATCGGCATGTCGTCGGTCGCGGCGCGCACGCCGTTGAGCGGATCGAGGCCGGTTGCGTCGGCGCCCTTGTCGTCGGTCAAAAGCATGGTGTCGGCTAGGGTTGCCTTGAGGCCCGACTGTTCCTGGCCGGTGGCCGGTGCCGCACCCGGCGCGATCGGGACGAACTCGAGAACGATCGTGTTGAGGCGCGGACGGTAATCGGTGGTGCCGACGACATTGTAGCCGCGATCCGGCAGCAGCCACAGCGAGCCCTTATAGCCATCGGCGCCATGCGTCCAGCCGGCAGCGTCGATCGCCATGCCCGAGCCGGAGCCAAACGTCTCGCCGAACTTGTCCTTCTGGCTGGCCGGGATGCGGCCGACACCGACTAGGCCCTTGTTGACGAAGCTGATGCCGCCGACGGTCGCGGCGTTTTCAGCCGAGGCCGGGGTCAAGGCGGTGAACATCGCCAGCGCGACGGCGAGGGACGCGTTTCGGTGCAGGTTTTTCATGGAAATCCTCTTTGTGACAAAGCTGCCGGGCCCTGAAAAAGCGCCGCGTCGCATCAAGGATGCCGCGAAAGCCTTCGGAGAAGCGATCTAGGACGCGAACATGATACTTGCGTGACAGTGGCGCGCTTGCTTGTCCCCCCGTGGTCGCAACTGGCCTGGGTATGGCGAATTCGTCGTCGCCGAGCGAGCAATTAACAACTTTACAAATAATCATTCTTATGTAAAGTCATGACAATGAAAGGTCCCCGATGACTGCCTATCGTTTCGCCACCCGCCTCAATTCCTTTGCCTCGCGGCCACAGTCCGAGTGGCCCGATCTTGTCGGCAAACCGTCTACGCTGCAAATGGCGACACGTGCGGCGAAGGTTGCGGAGTTGACCGATCTCGACCTCAACTTCCCCGACCATGTCGATGAAAAGCCTGGGGAAATGGCGCGCAAACTCGGCGATTTCGGGTTTTCCATCAATGGCTTCGCCATGCGCTACTACTCTAACCCGGCTTTCAAGCTCGGTGCCTTCACCAATCCGGATCCTTCCGTTCGCCGCGAGGCTATCGACTTGACCAAGGCCGGCATCGACGCTGCGCGCGAGGCCGGCGCCAGCCTGATGACATTGTGGTTGGGGCAGGATGGCTTCGACTACGCCTTCCAGGCTGACTACGCAACACTTTGGCAACACGAAATCGATTGTATCCGTGAAGTTGCGGCGCATGATCCGAACTGCCAGATCAGCCTTGAATACAAACCCAACGAGCCGCGCTCCTATAGCCTGATGCCTGATGCGGCGACGACGTTGCTGGCGATCCGCGAGATCGGCCTGCCCAATCTCGGCGTGACGCTCGATTTCGCCCATGTGCTCTACGCCGACGAGCAGCCGGCTTTCGCCGCCGCCCTCGTGGCACGGCATAGCAAGCTGCTCGGCGTGCATCTCAACGACGGCTACGCCAAGCGCGACGACGGCTTGATGGTCGGTGCCGTGCATACGCTGCAGACGATCGAGCTGCTCAGGCAGATCCGCCGCGACGGCTACGCCGGCGCCATCTACTTCGACACGTTCCCCGACATGACCGGGCTCGACCCGGTCCACGAATGCGAAGTCAACATCGCGACTGTGAAGCGCATGCTGCGCGTCGTCGATCGGCTGGACGGGGACAATCGCCTGTCGACTGCCGTCGACCGTCAGGACGCGGTCGCGTCGCAGGCCATCATCCAGGAAGCCATGCTCGGGCCGGACAGCTGAGGCCGGGGCCATCACCGTTTTCAACAGGGAGGAAAGACCATGAAATTTCTGTTTGCCACCGCCACCGCTGCCCTGATGGCGCTGTCCATCGGTTCGGCGTTTTCCGCGGACCTCGCGCCGCTCAATTCCGACACCGAGAAGGATCGCATCGACTGGTCGCAGCTCGAGGCCAAGTTCGGAGCCTTCCCCAAGCTGCCCGAGGGCACCAAGGCGGGTGCGGTCTCCAAGACGCTGACCAACGAATACTGGCGCTCTCTGGGTGAGGGCTACAAGTCGTTCGGCGACCGTATCGGTGTACCCGTGGTCTACTAGGCGGCGCAGAGCGAGGGCGACCAGCTCGGCCAGCTCACCATCGCCGAAGGCCTGGTCACGCAAGGCTACAACGTGCTGCTCGTTTCGCCGCAGACCGACTCCAATTTGCAGCCGATCATGGAACAGGCCAAGGCCGCCAACGTGCCGGTGGTCAACGTCAATGACGCGGTCATCCCGCAGGCCGAGTACTATGTCGGCAATGTCCAGCGCGACAATGGCGTGCGCGTCGCCAAATGGTTCATCAAGAACCGGCCGGATGGCGGCAAGGTCGCCATCGTCGAAGGCCAAGCCGGCGTCTATGCCGCCGTCCAGCGCACCGACGGCTTCAAGACCACCATCACCGAAGCCGGCAAGTTCGAGGTCGTCGCCAGCGTCCCCGGCAACTGGGATCGTCAGACCTCCTACGACGCGGCCACCAACATCCTGCAGCAGCATCCCGACCTGATCGGTTTCTATGCCAACAATGACGGCATGGCGCTGGGCATCGTCGAGGCGGTCAAGGCAGCCGGTCTGCAAGACAAGGTGGCCGTCTTCGGCACCGACGGGATTTCCGACGCTTATGCCTCGATCCGCGCCGGCGAGCTGACCGGTACCGTCGACTCGTTCCCGGTGCTGACCGGCGAGGTGGCGCTGGAATCGGCGCTGCGGCTGGTGGCCGGGCAGAAACTGCCGCGCGTCGTCGCCACGCCGCAGGCGCTGATCACCAAGGACAATGCCGACCGTTACTCCGGCGGCGGCGATTCCGCGCGCAAGGCGCTGCTCGAAGACGCGGCAGCGGGCCAATAGAGCAGGGGCGGCGGGTGCCGGCCTTGGGTCGGCACCCTTGCCTGGAGAACTGAAGCAATGTCAGCGCGGCTGCAATTCGAGGGCATTTCCAAGGTGTTTCCGGCCGTGCGGGCGCTGAGCGATGTGTCCTTTTCGGTCGGCGCCGGCGAAATCCATGGCCTGCTTGGCGAAAACGGCGCCGGCAAGTCGACGCTGCTGCGCATACTGTCAGGCGTCTACCGGCCGACAGCGGGAAGCGTTTTCATCGACGGCAAACCGGTGACGTTGAACAACCCGGTCGCGGCGCGCGCCGCCGGCGTCGCGATGATCCATCAGGAATTACAGCAGGTGCCGCGCCTCAGCGTCGCCCAGAACATGTTTCTCGGCCATCCGCTGACGCGCGGCGGCGTCTTCGTCGCACGGCGCGAGCAGGAACGCCGTGCTGCGGAAGCCCTCGCCGCCATCGACCCGACCATCGATCCGGCAGCCCCGCTCGGCAGCCTGAAGGTGGCGCAGCGGCAGATCGTCGAGATCGCCCGGGCGCTGCTCGACCGCGCCAGGATCGTGGCGATGGACGAGCCGACGTCGAGCCTCACGCCGAGCGAGTTCGAACGGCTGGCGGAAGTCATTGCCGGTCTGGCGGGCGACGGTGTCGCCGTCGTTTACGTCTCGCACAAGCTGGACGAGGTGTTCGGCATCTGCCAGCGCGCCACCATCATGCGCGACGGCGCCGTGGTCGGGTCCGTCGATCTCGCACAGGTCTCGGAAAAATCCGTCGTTTCGATGATGGTCGGCCGCGAGCTTGCCCAGGAACAACACCGCTCGCATGCTTCCGCCGAGATCAGGCTGAGCGTGCGCGGCCTCGCCTCGGCGACCAAGGTCCGTGACGTCTCGTTCGAGCTGCATCGCGGCGAGGTGCTGGGCATTGCCGGCCTGGTCGGGTCCGGCCGCACCGAACTGCTGCGGCTGCTCGCCGGTGCCGACCGGGCCTCATCAGGCGCGATAGAGATCGACGGCAAGGCGGTAAAGCTTTCCAGTCCGCGCGACGCGATTGCGGCCGGCATCGGCCTGGTGCCGGAGGAGCGCAAGCGCGAAGGCATCGTGCCGTTGCGGTCGATCTCCAGCAACATGGCGCTGGCCTCGATGGGCGTGTTCGCGCGGCGCATCCTCATCGACCATCGCCGGCTGAGGCGCGTGGCAGCCGAGAAGATGAAACGCGTCAATCTCAGGCCGTTCCTGCTCGATCGGCCGATCCGGCTGTTCAGCGGCGGCAACCAGCAGAAAGCGATCATCGGCCGCTGGCTGGCGGCTGGAACGCGGATCCTTCTGTTCGACGAGCCGACGCGCGGCATCGATGTCGGCGCCAAGGCGGAGATCTACCACCTGATCGAGGAACTCGCCGCCGAAGGCCATTCGGTAATCGTCGTGTCGTCCGAACTCCCCGAGGTGATCCGGCTCGCCGACCGCGTGCTGGTGATGCGCGACGGCACGGTCGCCGCCGAACTGGGCCGCGCAAGTCTCAGCGAACAGGCGATCGCCGCGCACGCCATACCCCAAACGGAGATTGAGGCCGGCAAGGCGCAAGGCCATCGGGCCGGTGCATAACGGACAGGACCAGCGGATGACCGATATAACCCAACACACAGCAGCGCGCCCGAGGGCAGATTTCCTGCACCGGTTTTCCGTGCGCGACGCCGGCACGCTGATCGGCCTGGTGGTGATCCTTGCCGTCTTCGGGGCGCTGGTCCCCGGCTTTTTTGCCGAGCGTAACCTGATCAACATCCTGCAGCAGTCGAGCATCAATGCCTGCCTGGCGTTGGGCATGACGCTGGTCATTATCTCGGGCGGCATCGACCTGTCCGTCGGGCCGACGGCAGCCCTTTCGGCCGTCATCTCGGCCTCGATGCTGGTTGCCGGCGTGCCGTTTCCGCTGGCCATCGCCGCCGGCTTCGCCATCGGCCTTGCCTGCGGACTGCTCAACGGCGTGCTGGTCGCCTATGTCGGGCTGCAGCCTTTCATCGTCACGCTCGGCACGCTGAGCACCTACCGGGCGCTGGCGCTGATCTATACCGGCGGCAATCCGGTGCTCGGCCTGCCTGCCGGCTTTCGCGCCATCTTCAACGGCTCGCTGTTCGGATTGCCGTTGGCGGTCATCATCGTGGCCGTGGTCGCGCTGATTGCCTGGATCATCCTCAAGAAGACGCCGTTTGGCGAATATCTGCTCGCCGTCGGCGGCAATGAGGAGGCGGCCTACATAGCCGGCGTGCCGATCGCCCGCACCAAGATCGCCGCCTACATGATCTCGGGCCTGCTGGCAGCGCTTGCAGCGCAGATCCTGATCGGCCGGCTGGGTGCGGCCGAACCCATTCTGGGCAATCTCTGGGAGCTCGACGCCATAGCAGCGGCGGCAATCGGCGGCGCCTCGCTGATGGGCGGCAAGGGTAGCGTCGTCGGCACCATCCTGGGTGCCGTCATCCTCGGCAGCATGCGCAATGGCCTGACGCTGATGAACGTGCAGTCCTTCTATCAGCTCCTGGCAACTGGCCTTATAATCCTCGCCGCGATGCTTATCGATCGCGTGACGAGGGGACGTGGATGACCTTGACCGGGCTGGACCTGAAAGCAGTAGGACCGCGCATCCGCATGATGATGCCACATCTGACGCCGCTTGAGGCGAAGGTGGTTGAAACCGTGTTCGGACGGCGCGGCTTCGACGAGACCATACCGCTCAAGCAGATCGCCGAGGAGGCCGGTGTGTCGGAGGCGATGGTGGTCAAGATCGCCAAGAAGCTGGGTTTTTCCGGCTATCGCGACTTTCGCACGGCGGTCTATGAATACAGCCGCCTGCCAACTGCCGAGATGCATCAGGAGCTGTCGGTGGACGACAGTTCAGCCGAGATCGTGCAGAAGGTGTTCCGCACGTCCATCCAGGCGCTGGAGGAGACGCTGGCCATTCTCGACATGGACGATTTCGACCGCGCCGCCGATCTGCTTTACCGCGCCAGAAATCGCGATTTCTACGGCGTCGGCGGCTCGGCGCAGATCGCACGCGACGTCTCGCACAAATTCCTGCGCATCGGCATCCGCACCTCTGTCTACGACGATTCGCACATGATGCTGATGTCGGCCTCGCTGCTCGGCGCCGACGACATTGCTGTCGGCTTCTCGCATTCCGGCAACACGAGCGCCGTCATCGACGCCATCCAACTTGCGCGCAAAAGCGGCGCGCGCACGCTGGCCATCACCAACTACGACAACTCGCCATTGGCGGCCGTCGCCGACATCGTGCTCTGCTCGACGGCGCAAGGCTCGCCGTTGATGGGTGAGAACGCAGCGGCGCGCATTGCCCAGCTCAACATCCTTGACGCGCTGTTCGTCGCGGTCGCGCAACGCGACTACCAGGCGGCGGAGCGCAATCTCGGCCGCACCATGTCTGCGGTGACCTCGAAACGGAAAGATAAGAACTCATGAGAGGCAAGCGGCTCATGAAGGTCTGGCGCACATGACGGCTCCTCCGCCGCTGGTGACCGTGTTCGGCAGCCTGCATTACGATATCATGGTCGAAGCCCCCGATCGCCCACGCAAGGGCGAAACGGTGACAGGACATGCCTGGCATCCAAAATGCGGCGGCAAGGGCGGCAACCAGGCGGTGTCGGCAGCGCGGGCCGGCGTGCGTGCGGCGATGATCGGTGCTGTCGGCGACGACGATTTCGGACGCGCGCTTCTCGACAATCTCGACCGCAACGACGTTGACCGGCGCTTCGTGCGGGTCGTTTCCGCTGCCGGCTCGGGTATGAGCGTGGCGATTTTCGACGCCAGCGGGGACTATGGCGCGGTGATCGTCTCGGGCAGCAATCTCACTCTCGGCGAAAAGAACATTGCGGAGGCGGCCGAGCTGATCGCGCAAACGACGGTGCTGCTGCTGCAGAACGAGGTGTCTGACGCCGCCAACATTGCCGCGGCGCGGGCGGTGAAGGCGCATGGCGGCCGCGTCCTCCTCAACGCGGCGCCCGCCCGAAATCTATCCGCCGAGTTGATCGCGCTCATCGACATCGTCATCGTCAACGCCATCGAGGCGGAGTTCCTGGCCAGCGTTCCGGTCATCGACACGCTCGAGGGTGCGGCGAAGGCGGCCGGTATGCTCGTCGGTTCCTATCCGGCTGCGATTGTCACGGCAGGTGGGGAGGGGGTCGCCTATCGCGACTGCAATGGCCTGGCGTTCGCCTTGCCGGCGATGCCGGTGAAGGTGGTCAGCACCCACGGTGCCGGCGATGAATTCGTCGGCGCCTTTGCGGCGGGGCTTGCGCGTGGAGAGCATGTCGAGGCGGCACTTGCCGCCGCCAATGCCGCCGCTGCCTCGCTGGTCGCAACGCCGGAGCGCGAGCGCGGCCGGCTTGATCGACCTCAGCCTGCTCAGTGACCGCCGCGATTCAATCGCTGTCGCGCGCGATAAGCTCCAGCGGCCAGACTTCGCGGGTGATGCGGGCGCCTTCGGCGCCGGCGTAAGCCGGGATCGATGCCAGCAGCATTTCGGCCAGCCGCTCGCCCATCGGCTCCAGCGCCGGGCGGAAGCCGGTCAGCGCCGGTGAAAAATAGCGGCAGAGCGGCGTGTCGACGATGACGATCACCGCGATGTCGTGGCCGGGCTTGATGCCCGCCTCGGCCAGAGCCTTGCAGCCGCCAAGCGCCATCGCGTCATTGTTGAAGATGATGGCGGTCGGCGGGTCCTTGGAGCGCATGACCTTCGGCGTCACGGCGTAGCCGCCGGCCTCGTTGATGAAGCCGTCGGCGATCAGCTCGGGGTCGAACTCAATGCCGTGCCGCCGCAACGCCTTGCGATAGCCGGCGAGGAACAAATAGCCGAAATTGAGGTCGAGCGACGGGCGGATGGCGGCGATGCGGCGGTGGCCGCGTGCGACGAGACGATCGACCGCGTCAGCCCCGGCCTTTTCGAAATCGAGGTCGAGCGAGGGGTAGGCATCGCCGCCGGAGCGGCTGCGGCCGAGCGTCGCGAACGGGAAACCGGCCTGAGTCAAGTAGTCGATGCGCTCGTCCTCGCGCCGCGTCCAGGCCAGCACCACCGCATCGGCCCGCCGGGTCTCGACGACACGGCGCAGGCGCTCCTGCTGATAGTCGCCCGGCGCGCCCATCACCACGATCAGGTCGAGCCCGCTTTCGGCGAGCTTGGCCTGCAGCCCGGTCAGGAACGGAATGAAGAACGGCTCGCCATATTCCTGGTCGCCTGGATGAGGCTGCAGCATGAAGGCGACCGAATGGGTGGCGCCGCGCCGCAAACTACGGCCGGACTGGTTCGGCGAATAATTCAGCTTCTTGGCCGCATCGAGCACGCGCTGGCGTGTGTCGGCATTGACGTCAGCGCGACCGTTGAGCGCGCGCGACACCGTGCCGATCGAAATGTTCAGGTGACGCGCAAGGTCGTGAATACTGGACGCCAAAGGACAGTTCTCCCCCTTGCCTGGCTAGCACCGGCAACTCTCCGGGCCAAGGCGGCAGGACGATTTTTCGCACCGGCTAATTGACATTGTACGCCATCGGGTGTGTTCTCGTAAACGTTTACGGAAAAAGGTTTACGGCCCTGCCGTGAATGCCGTGACGATCGGTCTGGAGGGGCCGAGAGGGAGGAGTGCTGGATGATCAATGTCGTCCTGGTCGGCTGCGGAGCGATGAGCAAGGCCTGGCTCGATGCGGCCAGGCAGATCGACGGGCTCGCCATTGTCGGCCTGGTTGATCTCGACGCCGAAAGGGCGCGGGCAAGGGCGCGCGAATACGAGCTTTCGGGCGCCATCATCGGAACCGACCTCGACGCCGTGCTCGACCAGACCAGGCCCGACACGGTATTCGACGTGGTGGTTCCCGCCGCCCGCCGCGAGGTCGCGCTTTCCGCCTTTGCCCATCATTGCCATCTCTTGACCGAAAAGCCGCTGGCCGACAGCCCGGACAATGCGCGTGCCATCGTCGAGGCCGCCCGCAGCGCCGGGCGCATCCATGCCGTCGTGCAGAACCGCCGCTATGTCGCCAACGTTAGGCGCATCCGGCGCTTTCTCGATTCCGGCGTCATTGGTGCTGCGACCAGCATCCACGCCGAGTTCTTCGTTGCGCCGCATTTCGGCGGTTTTCGCGAAGAGATGCGCCATGTGCTGCTGCTCGATATGGCCATCCACACATTCGATGCGGCCCGCTACATGGTGGCCGGCGAACCGGCCGGCGTCTATTGCCAGGAGTGGGAGCCGGCCAATTCCTGGTATCGGCAAGGGTCGTCGGCAGCCGCAAGCTTCGACCTCGGCGGCGGCAAGCTGTTCACCTATGCCGGCAGCTGGTGCGCGGCCGGCTTCCGTACCAGCTGGGACAGTACATGGCGCATCGTCGCCGAGCGCGGCAGCATTGTCTGGGACGGCGAGGACGTGCTGAAGGCGGAAGTCGTGCGGCCGGTCCGTGAAGGCATGTTCGACCGCACCGAACCGATAGCCGTACCGCCGCTCGACCCGGCCGATCGCGTCGGCGGCCATCTCGGCATTATCCAGGATTTCGTCCGCGCCGTCGAAACCGGCACCGAGCCGGAGACGCGTGGCGCCGACAACATCAAGAGCCTGGCCATGGTTTTCGCTGCCATCGAGAGCGCCGAGACCGGGCGCCGGGTCGCTATCACTGCACAGGAAGGATCATGATGCCAAACCCGCTGCTCGACATCAGGATCGGCACCATGGTGCGCGCCAATCTCGACGATCCGGCCGCCTATGTCAGGCAGATCCTGCCGCTCGGCTTCGAGAGCATCCAGCCGTTTTTCTGGCAGACGCTGGGCGGCAAGGATATTCCGCGGCTGGCGGGCGAGATCCGCGACGCGATCGGCGATGCCGATGTCGTCATTTCGTCGATCGGCGTGTTCGGCAATCCGCTGGAGAGCGGCGAAGTCGATCGCGGCGTGCTCCAGGCGTGGGAAACGGTCATCGACAACGCGCATCTGTTCGGCACCAATATGGTCAGCGGCTTTACCGGCCGCATTCGCGGCAAGCCGCTGACCGACAGCCTGCCACGTTTCCGCGAGGTCTGGGGGAAGCTGGCCAAGCGTGCCGCCGACAAGGGCGTGCGCATCGCCTTCGAGAATTGCGCCATGGACGGCAACTGGGCCAGCGGCGACTGGAACATCGCCCACAATCCAGACGCCTGGGAGCTGATGTTCAACGAAGTGCCGGACGACAATCTCGGCCTGGAGTGGGAGCCCTGCCACCAGCTGGTCTACCTGATCGACCCGATCCCGCAGATCCGCAAATGGGCGCCGCGCATCTTCCACGTCCACGGCAAAGACGCGACGGTGCGCTGGGACGTGATCCGCGAACATGGCGTGTTCGGCCGGCTGCCGTTCGTTCAGATGCGCACGCCTGGCTTCGGCGACAGCGACTGGACGCGGGTGATCAGCGAGCTACGGCTGGTCGGCTACAAGGGTGCCATCGACATCGAGGGCTGGCACGACCCGGTCTATCGCGGCGATCTCGAGATCACCGGCCAGGCGCGGGCGCTGGATTATCTCCAACAATGCCGGGGAGGCGCGAGCTACCTGCCGAATCCGGTGTGAGAAGTCGGCCGGCGGGAGGTGCCGGCCAGCTGGAGGCTGCGGCGCAACGCCGAAGCGATCGTCAAAACCCCTCGGCTAGCGAGGGAACAAAGGGAGGAACGTGCATGAGCATTATGATGAGAAGGACAGTTCTGCGCTCGACCGTCGCGGCGGCCGCGATGGCGCTCGCCGCCGCACTCTCGACCTTGCCAGCGCAGGCGCTCGATGCGCAATGGTGTAAGGATGTCCATATCCGTTTCTTCGCCGGCGGGGCGGAGGGCGATGCGTTCGGCACCATCGTCTATAATGGTGCCAAGCAGGCGGCCGCCGATCTCGGGCCCAAGGTCGACTATATCTTCTCTGGGTGGGACGTGGAGAAGATGGTCCAGCAGTTGCGCGAGGCTGTTGCGGTCAAGCCCCAAGGCATCGCCATGATGGGGCACCCAGGCGACGCCGCGATCATGCCGCTGGCCGAACAGGCGCACAAGGACGGCATCAAGATGATGTACCAGAACGTGCCGGTGCCGACGGTCACGGCGGCGTTCGGCGGCGGCTATGTCGGCGCCCAGCAGGAGCAGCAGGGCCGTGCGCTCGGCGCCGAGGCGTTCAAGCTGGCCGGGCTCAAGGCCGGCGACAAGGCGATCATGATTGGCCCGTTCGAGAACGAGAGCCGCGGCGCGCGCGAACGCGGCACGGTCGCCGCACTGAAAGAGGCCGGCATCGACGTCGTTCAAATCAATTCTCAAACCGAGTGGGCAGCCGACCCCAATCTGGCCATTCCGGTGATCACGGCAGCACTGCTCAACAATCCCGACGTCAAGGCGGTCGGCTATCCCGGCGGGCAGCTGCTGGGCAATGTGCCAACCTACATGCAGGCGGCCGGCAGGAAGCCGGGCGACATCTTCAACTTTGGTTTCGACACCAGCCCGCAGATCGTCGAGGGCTTCAAGGGCGGCTGGGTGCAGCTGACGGCCGACCAGCAGCCGTTCCTGCAGGGCTATCTGCCGATCCTCAGCCTCTGCCAGCAAGTGGTGCTGGGTTTGGCGCCAATGAATGTCGACACCGGCGCCGGCTTCGTCACGCCGCAGAATTACGAGATTGTCGCCGAGCTGGCCAAGCAGGCGCTGCGCTGACCTCCCAAGCCGTCGGCCGGGATTTAGCCCGGCCGGCGGGGCCGCTGGCGAAGACGCCGGCACGAAATCAAGCGAGGACCGCCATGGCCGAACGCCTCATCGAACTGCGTGACATCAGCAAGTCCTACGGCCAGGTCTATGCACTTGGCGGCGTCAATCTCAGCGTCGACCGCGGCGAGGTGGTCGGCCTGATCGGCGACAACGGCGCCGGCAAATCGACGCTGATCAAGATCCTCTCCGGCGTGGTCAAGCCGACCAGCGGCGAAATCCTCATTCGCGGCAAACCGGTGACCGGGTGGAGCGCCGCGCGCTCGCGCGACGCCGGCATCGAAACGGTGTTCCAGGACCGGGCGCTCGCCGTGCAGCAGACGATCGTGCGCAACATCTTCATGGGCCGCGAGCTCACCGGCTGGCTTGGCTGGCTGAAGGTCAACAAGGAGATCGCGGAGGCGAGCCGGCTGATGCGCGAGATCGGCTTCACCTCGAAAGTGTTCACGCCGCAGTCGATCGTCGGCCAGCTGTCGGGCGGCGAACGCCAGGGCGTGGCGATCGCCCGCGCCATCTACAAGAAGGCCGACCTGATCGTCCTCGACGAGCCGACGACGGCGCTGTCACTGACCGAAACGGCGAAGGTTTTTCATTTCGTGCGCCAGGTGAGGGCGAGCGGCCGGTCGATCCTGTTCATCGGCCACAACATCCACCACGTCTTCGATATCGCCGACCGCTTCGTCGTGCTCGATCGCGGCAAGGTCGCGCTCAGCGCCGACCGGAGCGAGGTCAAGTCGGCCGAAGACCTCATCAATTTCATGGAAGACGTGGCACACCCCGGCGGACTGGCGGGATTGCACGAGGCCGGGGAGCAGGCAACGCGATGAGCAAGACAATGGAGCCCGATCTGCAAACCCCTCTCGGCAGCAGCGAAGCCGCCCGGAAGGCATGGAAACACCCGTCCGACCACTGGATGCGCGGCTTTGTCCTCGACAATCGCGCTGCACTCGGCACGCTTGCGGTGTTCATCGTGATGATGGCGGTGTTCATGATCGCCAATCCGACGGTCTTCACCAGCTGGTATCTCTATAGTTCCGTGCTGACCACGCTGCCCGTGGCGCTGTTCGTGGTGGTGCCGCTGGTTTTCGTCGTCACCTGCGGCGAGATCGACCTGTCGTTTCCGGCGACGATGGGCTTCGCCTCTTGGGTGTTCGCGCTGGTCGTGCAGGCCGGCTACGACCCGTTCCTCGGCATCGCCGCCGCAATGGTCACCGGCATGCTGCTCGGCTTCCTGGTCGGCTCTCTGGTCGTCTATGGCGGGCTGTCGTCGCTGATCGCCACGCTCGGCATGAATTTCCTGCTGCGCGGCCTGATCCAGATCATCAACGAGGGCAGGTCGACGGCGCTGACCAGCCTTGCGGACAGCTGGGCCTACAAGATCTTCTCCAGCCAGCTTTACGGCATTCCGGTGCAGATATTCTGGGCCATCGGCTTCGTCGTGCTGTCGGCGCTGCTCTACAACCGCCATCGCTTCGGCGCGCAGGTCAAGGTGGTCGGCGACAATCCCGACAGCGCCCAGCAGATGGGCATCGACGTCAAGCGCGTCAGGGTGAAGGTGTTCGTCTTCGTCGGCATCGGCGCGGCAATCGCCGGCACCTTCTCGGTGATGATAAACTTCACCTGGTGGCCGACTGCGGGCGATGGTTATCTGTTGCCGGTGCTGGCATCGGTGTTCGTCGGCGGCACCCCGACCTGGGGTGGCATCGGCACCGTCGTCGGCGGCGCTATCGGCGCGGTCACCGTATCGTTCATCCAGACCGGCGTCGTGGCGGCGGGCCTCAGCGGCTTCTACGTCCAGTTCTTCAACGGACTAATTATCATCTTGTCGCTGCTTGGCCATAAGTGGAACCAGGCGCGGTATCGCTAACGACAGGCGACCTCAAACTCCCGTGACAAACCCGTCCAGCACGCGTTTCTGGCCGGCTTTGTCGAAGTCGATGGTCAGCTTGTTGCCTTCGATGGCGGAGATGTTGCCGTTGCCGAATTTCTGGTGGAAGACGCGGTCGCCGACATTGAAGGGGGAGGGCGTGTCGGCGACGGATTTGGCGACCAGCTCGCCATCGATGGTGCGGCCCTTGATCGACGTGCGGCCGGCGCCGTAGCCGGAGTCGGTCTCGCCATAGCCGATGCGCTCGACCTGATGGCCGGAGCGCGAGCCCCAGTTGCGGTCGGTGGCCTCGGTGCGGTTCACTTGAGCGCGCTGCCAACCCGGCGTTGCATAGGTGTTGGAGAAGGCGCCGGATTTTTCCGCGCCGACATTGTCGAAGCGCGAGGCCCCATAAGGGTTCTGGCGGCCGCCACGGCCCGAAGCGAACGAGCCGCCGCCATAGGCATTGCCGTAACCGCCGTAGCTGCTGCCGTTCTCTGCGACGTCGACATGGGCTTCCGGCAATTCGTCGACGAAGCGGGAGTGGATGGTCGATTGCCAGAGGCCGTGGATGCGGCGGTTGGAGACGAACCAGATGTGCAGGTTCTTCTTGGCGCGGGTCAGGCCGACATAGGCGAGGCGGCGCTCCTCCTCCAGCCCTGAGCGGCCGCCCTCGTCGAGGGATCGCTGGTGCGGGAACAGGCCTTCTTCCCAGCCGGGCAGGAACACGGTTTCGAATTCGAGGCCCTTGGCCGAATGCAGCGTCATGATGTTGACGGCATCGAGTTCGGCGTTCTGCTCGGCGTCCATCACCAGCGCGACATGTTCGAGGAAGGAGCGCAGCGATTCATACTCCTCCATGGAGCGGATCAGTTCTTTGAGGTTTTCCAGCCGGCCCGGCGCTTCGACTGAGCGGTCGTTCTTCCACATGTCGGTGTAGCCGCTCTCCTCCAGAATGGTCTCGGCGAGTTCGGTATGCGGGGTGGTTTCCAGAGCCTTCTGCCAGCGCTCGAAATTGGCCGATACCTCGCGCAGTGCCGCGCGCGGCTTCGGCTTCAGCTCGTCGCTCTCGGCGAGTGTTGCCGCCGCCTCCAGCATCGGGATGCGCAGGGCGCGTGCGGTGTCGTGGATCTGGCGGATGGTGGCCTCGCCCAAGCCGCGCTTCGGGACGTTGACGATGCGCTCGAAAGCGAGATCGTCGGCGCCTTGCGCGACGACGCGGAAGAAGGCCAGCGCATCGCGGATTTCGAGGCGCTCGTAGAAGCGCGGGCCGCCGATGACGCGGTAGTTGAGGCCGAGCGTGACGAAGCGGTCCTCGAACTCGCGCATCTGGAAGGAAGCGCGGACGAGGATCGCCATGTCGTTGAGATTGTGCCGATTTCCTTGTTTGTCTGGGCGCTGGTAGGCCTCGATGGTCTCGCCGACGGCGCGGGCCTCCTCCTCGGAATCCCAGGCGGCGTGGACATGCACCTTCTCGTCGTCCTCGGCGATCTTTTCGGTGAACAGCGTCTTGCCGAAGCGGCCCTCATTGTGGGCGATGAGATGCGAGGCGGTGCCGAGGATGTGCGCGGTCGAGCGGTAGTTGCGCTCCAGCCGGATGATGGTGGCGCCAGGGAAATCCTTGTCGAAGCGCAGGATGTTGTCGACCTCGGCGCCGCGCCAGCCATAGATCGATTGATCGTCGTCGCCGACGCAGCAGATGTTTACGGTGGCTGGCCGCGGATTTCCCTCCCCCTTGAGGGGAGGGTGGCCGGGCAAAGCCCGGCCGGGGGGGGTCCGTGCGGCAGTGCTCGACGCCTCGGCGGTGCCGTCTGCGGCCACCCCCACCGCCCCCCGGGCGGGGCCCCCCCCCCCCCGGGGGGGGGGGTAGT
>NZ_JAMYTU010000003.1:0-303263 GCF_040322615.1 Mesorhizobium sp. M0119 | reverse complement strand
AAGCATTGGATGCGACAAGCTCAGAAGCGTACCGTCGAGGACACTTGGCGCCACATCGGCCACCTCGTTGCGACGATCGAACCCGGCGAATGCAAGAACTACTTCGCAAACGCCGGATACGCTTCCGTCAAAACGTGAAAGACTCTAGTCTAGGGGCCAAGCCTTCAGGGGATCGTATATACTGCTATCTCCCGCTCAATGCCGCGCAGCGAGACCTCATGGGGCACTGGCGTCAGCGCCTTCCTGTGCAACAGATCGGCGGTGAGATTGTCGTCGACCACCGCCCGAGTGGCGAAGATCGCCTGTGCGTTGGCAAGGTTCTGGACCCGCGAAGCAATGTTGACCGTCTGGCCGAAATAGTCCTGTCGCTCGTTCATAGACACGGCAATGCAGGGGCCGGCATGGACTCCGATCTTGAGCAGCAGATCCTCGCGCCCGCTCTTGTCGTTGAGCGTACGCATGGCATCGCGCATCCTGAGGGCTGCAGCAATCGCACGATCAGGCGTCGCGAAGGTCGCCATCACCGCATCACCGATCGTCTTCACCACGGCGCCTGCCTCCGCCGCGACGATCTCGTGCAGAACCTGGAAATGCTCGCGCACGAGATCGAAGGCTGAAAGGTCGCCCACCCGCTCGTAAAGCTCGGTCGATCCGCGCAGATCGGTGAACAGGAACGTCAGGCTGGTGATTTTCAGGCGCTGGTTGATGTCGAGTGTATCCGTGCGATAGAGATCGCGGAACGTCTGGTTGGTGAGCAGGCGCTTGGCGGTCAGGAAGGGCCGGCGTTTTCCCAGGAAATCATGCAATACCTGGCCGGCTATGAAGACCGTCGGCAGCACACGGGTGTCGGTCCTGTTTTCCAGTGAAATGCGCAACGGGCCGGGTTGCATCTCCAGCGTCTGGTTCTGGACATGGTCGCGGTCGAAGATCAAAGAGAAGCTCCGGCGCTCCTTTGTTGGTTCGCCCTTCCCGTCGATGAACTGCGCTGAATGGGTGACCGGCTCGAAGACGATGATGAATTCGGACGGAAGCTGTATGGGCAGAACCGCCTTTTCACCGGGCGCAAGCTCGATATCCTCAAGCGAGAACGCTTCCATCTTTTTCGCGAAATCCTCTTCCGGCAGATCGACGCCGGACGCCCAGTAGATCTGGCGGAAATATTCCACCACCGGCAGTTCGTGTGGATTGTGGGCGGCAATCCTGCGCACGCGGGGACTGACGGTGAATGTCACCTCGACCATCTCGTCGAGGGTCGGCGAATAGCCCTCGGAGCACAGCGCGCAGGTGTATTCGTCCTTTTGCAGGGTTTTCAGCGTGGCGTTGGTGTCGAGCACGCCGCCACAGCCGGGGCACAGAACATTCCAGGAAATGTCGAAGATGCCCACCCGCGCCGCATGGAGAAAGGCGCTTATGGCGCGCTCCTCGTCGAGGCCATGCTTGCTGGCGAAGGCTGGCGCGTTGATGCGGCAGAGTTCGCGGTCCTCACCCTCCGCGATGGTTCGCTTGATCGCGTCGATCGCCTGTGGATCGACATCGGCCGATTGTCGCAGAAGCGAGAACAGATCCTGAGCTTCGTTCATCGTGCAGGCTCCGGAAAAAATGCGCCCCGAGGCGTTTTGACCCGACCGGTCTTTGGTCCGACTGCTCCATCTTACTTCGAAACGGACCGTACGGCCATTCGAATGGCTAAGCCTGGTGACCGTTCAATTTCCATTCGGCGGATTTTAACCGGCCGCAAGCAGCACTATGATGCCCCATGGAGCATTCATCTTTGGGATTTTCTCCCATGCCGACATCCGACAACCCGCCATTTCCCGCGGCCCTGCGCCTTTTCTCTGCGGTGGTCATCATCGTCCTGATCGTAGGCGCCGGCCTGTTTTTCATGCCTGTGCTGGTGAAACCGGGCTGGCCTTGGGCCGTCACGCCGTTCAATGCGCGCTTCCTCGGCGGCTTCTACACCGCCGAAATGGTCGTGATGGCGGCGCTGCTGGTCTGGAATCGCTGGTCGCCCGGCAGGCTCGTGCTCGTCATGGCCTTCATCTTCACCGTCATCGTGTCGGTGGCTTCGTTCATCAATCTCGGCTATTTCAACTTCGAGCGCAAAGCGCCCTGGCTGTGGTTTTTGGTCTATCTTGCTTCGGTCGCGGTATCCGGGCTGTTTCTGTGGCGGGCCAGGGCCCGTCCTTCTGCAAAAGGCGTGACCTTAAATCCCGCATGGCGCGGCTACATGCCGGCGGAATCCGCGATCCTTGGGCTCTATGGCGTCGGCCTGTTGCTATTTCCTCTGACATTCAGTGGCATCTGGCCATGGCCGATCGATGCCTTCCACGCTCAGGTCTACAGCGCCATCTTCCTCGCCGGTGCGGGCGGTACATATCTCGTCTGGAGAAGCGCGCCGCGCGAGGAACTGCTGGTGCTCGGGTTGGCGCAGTTTCTGGTTGGCCTGCTTGCCATCCTCGGCGTCGTCATCACCGACGCTGCGGTGCACCGGATCGACTGGACGGCGACCGGGACATTGTGCTGGCTCGCCCTTTTCGGCTGGATCGGCATCAGCGGCGTCTTCAAACTCTACACCGCCTCCCGGTATTTTAGCTCGCAATCGGCATCATAGGTGCAGAGACGGCTGGATTTTCAGGTGACGTCCGGTGCATCGTACCGGGCCGATTGCCTTCGCCGGGAACGCCATGACCAGCACAACCTCGCCACCCTCCGAGAAAATCCAGCCGCTGCTCCGGTCCGTCCGGTCAAGCGATGCGGAGGCGCTTTGCGCTATCTTCAACATGCCGGGCTTCCGCTGGGGCACGCTCAGGATGCCTTTCGAGATGGCGGAGCAGGTGGCGCGGCGCATCGCCAAGTCCGGCCCGGAAACCACCTGGATCGTTGCCGAGCTGGACGGCAAGGTCGTCGGCCATGGCAGCCTGGTCGTGCAGGGTTCGCCGCGCCGTTCGCACATCGGCGAGATCAATATCGGCCTTGACGATGCCTTTGTCGGCAAAGGTATCGGCTCTGCCATACTTGGCGCGCTGCTTGACGTAGCCGACAACTGGCGCGCCCTGAAGCGGGTCGAATTGACCGTCTATGCCGACAACGAACCGGCCCTCCGTCTCTACAAAAGCCACGGCTTTGAGATCGAAGGCCGGCATGTGAAGGCCGGCTTTACCGACGGGCAGTACCACGACCTCCTGAGCATGGCCCGGCTGCGGTTCTAAGATCAGCTGTTTGCCTTAGCTGTTTAGCCAATCTGACAATTCGTGCCTGGTCAGCGAACAGGTGATTGCTCATGGAGAACTGCGTAGGATACGGCCATTTCGTCTCACACCATCTTAATCGAGTTGACGATCTATGTGTGGGCCGGCCGCATCGGGCAAGTCTGGTCTCGCTTGGCGTTTGCACCGCAAGCGGCTAGACGGGACCAATGACCGCCGTCTTTGACCCAAGCCCTACGCCTCCGGCGGAAATTCTGGCTGTGCTGTCGCTGCTCTGCCCGGAGGTCGTGCGCGACATCGAGCAGAACTGGAATGCACCGGTTTCCGACTACGCCCGCCATCTGTGGCGGCCGGTGGCAAGGCCTGCATCCGGCCCGGCGATCGCTGCCCGCTCGATCCTGCGCGAAGTCCTGCATCAGCGCCTCGGTAGGATCATGCAGCCTGAGGAGATCGGCAAAGCCCTCGACGAGTTCGAGCACAGACCGGTGATTCAGTCCGGCCTGCACTGCCTGCTTCTGATGGACCGGATCACCTTCGATGCCCTCCTGCTTGCCTGGCTCGGCGCGGTCGAAAACGGGCTGTCGGCCTTCGTCGGCTTCATGGGAACGACGATGACCATGGAGACAGTTGGCCGGGAGGGGCCGGGATGGCTCGATGTCGGCGACGACAAGGTCAACCTGTTTGGCATGGGGCGCCACAAACTGTGCCGTAAAAGCGCCTGCGTGGCCGGTCCCGTCTCCCTCAACAAGCGCGCGCTCGAAGCGGTGGGCGATGAAACGGATGCCAGCCGCTGGCTGGGCACACTGCTTGCCAGCCAGGACAAGGTGTTTGAAACCGCCGCCGATGCGCTGACAGCCCTCAACGAGGATCTGGTCGCCAATTGGGATCGTGCCGGCATGGCCCTGCCGGTTTTCATCGATGATCGGGCCGCCGCGGCTGCCATGGCGCGGCATCTAGAATATGACGGCAGCCTTCTTTCCAGGCTGCTCATTGAACCCGCAAGACGCCAGCGTCTCGAACATGCCTTGCAAGAGGCCGCATCGAGCCCATTTGGCAGATTCCTGCCCAATGCTACGGACTATTTCTGGGGCATCCGCGAGGAGCGCGTGCGCAAGCTCGTTCTCGAGAACGGGCACCTGATCGAGCCCGACAGGCCGCAAGGTCTTTCCATCCCGTTCGAGCGGCCGCATCTCAAGCAGGCGCTGCTGGACGGCGTGCTGCTGCCGAATTTGTTCCTGACATTCCTCGTCCTTGCCATATTGCCGCGCGTGCGGGTTGTGGGCGGCCTGAGACAGATTGGCTATGTAGCACTTTTCCACTCGATCCTTCTGGCTGTGCTAGACGAAAACGCGCCGGAAGAGCGCGATCTGGCCGCGGAGCTGCAGGTTCGGGAAAATGCCTGGGGCATGCGGGTCATCGATGAAAAGATCTCGGTCCGCGAGCAGCTTGCCAGCCTGCCGGAAGTGGCGCTCTTCCCGGACCTGCTCCGACAATACCGTTTGCGGACATTTGCCGAGACGACCGACGACCTGAAACTGGTTCGCGAAAACGCCCGATGGCGCAAGATCGGCAGGGCAGAGATCAAGGCGACCTGAGCCTTACTTCAGGTTGATTTTCTGGTGCGCAACCGCAAGCGACGGCGATTTATCGGTGAGCCTCTGGCGTCTGATCCGGCCGCTTCCTTGACGCTGATGCCTGCCTGCGAGCTGTCTGCAGTTCAAGGCCTGACCTGACATAGCCTCACCTGTCATTGCACGACACCGGCCTTGCGGAACCCGTCCACCACGAGTTCGAAATCGGCAACGACAGCTCTATCACGCTTTCGGACGTACGACACTGTCACGCCGAGCGGCCGCTCTGGGTCAAACTTTGCCGTTTAAGGCGGCGCCCCGGAACGGGCAACTTGCGCCATATCCGGACCTTGCCAGTGATGCCGTGAATGTTAAGTCTCGGCTCCGATGCGGACGTTCCGCCTGAGTTCGAAGACTGACCGCGACCGTTCTGCGGCCTTCGCATCGATAGCGCCAATGAGCGGCGTCCCACATCCCACTCCTTGCGTCCAT
Organism: Mesorhizobium sp. M0119; assembly: GCF_040322615.1. Classification (NCBI taxonomy): domain Bacteria; kingdom Pseudomonadati; phylum Pseudomonadota; class Alphaproteobacteria; order Hyphomicrobiales; family Phyllobacteriaceae; genus Mesorhizobium; species Mesorhizobium sp. M0119. The sequence goes on along the minus strand of NZ_JAMYTU010000003.1, from coordinate 297,994 downwards.
TGGGAGGGTCATTGTGGACCAAGCCCTACTACCCGGGCTTGTGACAAAGCCGATCCAGCGCGTCTCGAAGTGCAGTGGCGGCATCGCCACGCTCGTCAGGGGACATCAGCTCCGGTTCAAGTTCCAGCCTGAAGTGCGGCAGCTCGGTTCGAACGGCACGACGAGCGGCTGCCAGATTGGCCTTTAGGTCGATGACGCGGTAGGTGGCGACGGGATAGGCGATCCCCTTGACCTGGACGTGCCCCAGCTCCTCACAGTCGATTGAGTCCTTCACTTGCGCAAACGTCTCGTAGGAAATGAGGATGGCCCCCGGCGGCGCCTCCTGCTCCAGGCGCGAGGCGAGATTCACGGCGCCGCCGATTATCGTGTAGTCCATTCGGTCCTCGCTGCCGAAGTTACCGACGGTGCAGTAGTCGGTATGGATGCCGATGCGACAGCGCAGCGGTGTTTCGATCCCCATGTCCCGCCAGACTTCGGCAAGCTCGCTAATCCGCTTTTGCATTGCAAGTGCCATCTGCGCGCAAGCCAGCGCGTCTTCCTTGACGCCGCGAGTCTCGGGATCGCCGAAAAACATCAGGATCGCGTCGCCGACATATTTATCGATCGTCGCGCCGTGATCCGAAGCAATTTTCGACATTTCCGTCAGATAATGATTGAGGAGTTGGGTGAGATCCTCGGATTCCATTTTGTCAGTGGTCTCGGTAAAGCCCGCGATATCGGAGAAGCATATTGTCAGTTTCTTCCGCTGGCTGGCGATCCTGACCTCCTGGCGGCCGGTGAATATCGAGCGATACACTTGGGGCGCCAGATACTTCGCCAGCTTGCTGGAAAGCGCCTCCAGAACCACGGATTTCTCGGCGAGGTTCTCCTCCCTTTGCTTCAGCTCAGTGATGTCCGAATAGACGGCGACCGTGCCGCCGGCGCTGATCCGCCGCTCGCTGATCATGACCCATCGCCCGTCGCCTCGCCGCTGCACCCAAGGTTCGCCAGGCTTGCGGTGCCGCGAGAGGCGCTCGGCGACCCACTCCTCGACCCGCCCCTCGGCGTCCTTGATGTAGCCGCGCTCAGCGGATCGGCGAATGATTTGCTCGAATGTCGTGCCGGGCGTCAGTTCGGTCTCCAGACCGGTGTAGAGCAATTCGCGGTAGCGGCTGTTGCTGAGGACGAGCCGGTCCTCCCCGTCGTACAGAGCGAATCCTTCGGAGATGCTTTCGATGGCGTCGATCAGCCGCTGACGAGCTTCCGCAACGTCGCGCAGGTTCTTTTCCTCGACCTCGACAGCAGTATCCCGGAAGAGTCTCAGCGCTTCGGCCATGCGCCCGATTTCGTCGCTGCCCGCGGCTGGCAGCGGCGCACGAAGGTTGCCCCCCGCAATCGCGAGCATGCCCTGGCTCACGGCCCCCAGTCGGGCGAGGAGGCTGCGGTCGACATAGAGCCAGACAACCAAAACCGAACTCAGGAGGCTGAGCAAGGCGGAGCCGAGCACAACGGCGGTGCCGTAGCGCTGGACGAGCGCAGCTTCGCGACCGGACGCAGCGATCTCCTGGTCTGCCGTGGCGACCAGGCGATCGACGCCAGCGGTGAGATTGCGCGACAGTCGATTGTTCTCGGCCAGAAGTCTTTCACCCTGTGCCAGGACAGCAAACTCGTCCTCCCGCGCCTTGGGGATGCTGTCCGCGCCGTCGGTCAAACCCTTGAATTCGTCGACACGCTGCCGGAAGCGGGTCCGCAGCTTTTCGTCAATCTCCGTGGAAACCTTTTCAAGAGCAGTGAGCGAACGGCGTAGCGGAAAAAGGATCAACGCCAGGTCGCCCGGCGTCGGCGCGTTCGCGACCTTCACCAGCGCGTCGTTGACCGCCGAGATCTCCAGCTGCGCCTTCTGCTGGGGGATGTAGGCCGCAATCGCCTGGACCAGGTCGGCCATCGCCGCTGCGCGTCGATCGGGCGACAGCGACGTGTCGGCCGCGACCGCCCGCCATTGCGGGAGCCTGGAATCCATCACTAGAATGCCGGTGGCGACAAGGCGCTGGCTTCCGGTCGTCGTCGCGGCGAGGCGGTTCAGGAGCGCCTCCTTGCGGGTGACCACGTCGAGCCGGGCGACAACAAGAGAGTCGAGCTCCTTCAGGTTGCGCCTCAGAACAATCGCGGCTTCCTCGATCTCGGCCAAAGGCACTGTGCCCAACGTGGTGCCCCGGAGGTCCGTGCGCAGGGCCTCGAGGCGGGACATCTCGAGCGCGACGGCAGCCGAGACCTCGCTGTGCTGAGCCCTGCTTGTCGCTGCCAGCACCGATGGCGCGGCAGCAGCGACCCGTTCGGCCTGGCGCGACAGTTGGAGGGAGGCGAGCGCCGAGGGCACTCGATCCGTGGTAATTCGGTCGACGACGTCGCCAACCTGGAGGAAGGCATAAAGCGCCGCAGCGGTTGCCAGCACCGCAAGGGCGCTGATCCCGAAAAAGGCGAGCAACAGCCGGCCGCGTATGCCGAGGCGTTCAAGCATCTCGGCGAGTCGGAACAGTCGGGCCACACTGGTCTGCATCAGACTAGACGTCCCAGCCGGCACGCCGGCCATCAACGAACCCTATTCAACCGGCACGTACTCTCCGCCGCGCCAGACGTACCAAACCCAGCTCTGCTTCGTGAGGTCGCCCTTGTCGTCGAAATCGACCCGGCCGATGACGGTGTCGAATTCCCGTTCGTGCAGCGCCGCAATGACGGCCTTCGGCTCCAGCGAACCTGCCTTCGAGACTGCCTGGGCCCAGACCTGGACCGCGCAGTAGCTCAACAGCGTGTAGCCCGCGGGTTCGAAGTTCTCCGCACGGAACTGCTCAACGACCGCGGCCGCTTCGGGGCCTCGCCTGGGGTCCGCCGGGAACGTGAAGAGGGTCCCCTCCGCCGCGGGGCCGGCGATCAGGGCAAATTCCTCGGTCGCCAAAGCATCTCCGGATATGAGCTGAACCGTGTAGCCACTGTCGTGTGCAGCGCGAGCAATCAGCGCAACCTCGGCATGATACCCACCCACATATAAGGCGGAGACGCCGGCGGTCTGCAATGCAGCGACCTCGGCCGAATAGTCGTCCTTCCCGGGAAGGTATGCGTCGTAAACGGCCTCAGTCACGCCCCGCTTGTTCAGCTGCTTCCTGGTCTCGTCGGCGAGACCCTTCCCATAGGTCGAGTTGTCGTGGAGGATCGCAATCTTCTTGTTGCCCCAGCGATCGGCAAGGTAGTTGCCGGCGATGAAACCTTGCGCGTCGTCGCGGCCAATGGTGCGAAAGACATTGGCACGGCCCTGTTCGGTCAGCTGCGGATTGGTCGAGCCTGGGGATATCTCAACGACGCCCGCCTCCTCGTACACTTTTGATGCGGGGATCGAGGCCCCGGAGCAATAATGCCCGACGACGAGCACGACCCCGTCAGCCACCAGCTTCTTGGCGGCCGCCACAGCTTGCTCGGGATCGCAGAAGTCGTCGACCGAGATGAGCCTCACCTTCTGGCCGAGCACGCCGCCCGCCGTGTTGACGTCGGCCACTGCCATCTCCGCGCCGCGCTGTCCCTGCTCGCCGATCCAGGCGAGCCGTCCCGTCATCGCAGCCGAGACGCCGATCAGCACCTCCGCCCGCGCGGAGCTGAACGCGGCCGCGAGAACTAAGATCGCTATGGCGATGATGCGGTGCATGTGCGCACCCCCTTAACTGTAGCTTACGCCAATCCCGCCAGAGCCGACAGCCCCTTCGGCAAGCGCGACTATCTCGGCGGCGTTCGCGGATCCGACAACTATTGCGCCTTCAACAATGCCTGCCTGCAGCGCTCTGCCACAGGATCCGCACGGATCGCTCGATGCCCATTTGCGCTGCCACTTGCTGGTCGACGGCTATCGGTGCATCCTTGTGAATAGCCTGGCCGTGAAGTGCGGGCGAGATCACGCCGTCACGGCCACTAGTGAGGTCTTGTTCGATGGACTGCTCGGGCTGCGGTTTCGAGATTGAGGGCGGTTACGCCTTCTGTCCGAGGTGTGGCAGGCGCCAGCCCGTGCCATGCGCCAGTTGCGGCTACCCCTGCGCACCTGATTTCGAGTTCTGTCCGAAATGTGGGGCAAGCGTCGGTGCGTCCGCAAAAGCCGTCGAACGGCCTGCTCCGACACCAAGCCGGACCATTGTGCCGCCTTCTCGAACTCCGTCGCTGCTTCCGAACATCGAAAGCGAAGAAGGGCTGCATCCCGTCTCTGACGCCGATCGCCGGACGGTAACGGTGCTGTTCGCCGACCTTTGCGGCTTCACGACACTCAGCGAGCAGCTCGACCCCGAGGTCATGCAAGCGCTGCAGAACAAACTGTTCAAGGAATTGACGTCGGCCGTGCGAAACTTTGGTGGTTTCGTGGACAAATTCATCGGCGATGCGCTGCTGGCTTTGTTCGGTGCGCCGGTTGCGCATGAGGACGATCCGGAACGTGCGCTTCGCGCCGCTCTCGACATGATCGCCCGGACGGCGCGGCTCGGCGAAAGCACTCCCCACTCCGGCTCGCCTCTGTTACTCCACATCGGCATAAACACCGGTCCGGTCGTTACTGGCGGATTGGGCATCGGCACCGCCAAATCCTATTCGGTGACCGGCGACACAGTGAATACGGCGCAACGCCTGCAATCGCTGGCCGCACCGGGTGAGGTGCTGGTAGGCGAGCTCACTCACAGGCTGACCCGGCATGCCTTCTCTTACGAGTCGATGGGTGATGTCGTGCTTCGCGGCAAGGCTGGCAGTGTGCTCGTCCATCGACTGGACGCACCGCTAGCGGTGCCGCGTGCAGCGCGTGGGCTCGAGGCGCTCGGCCTCAATGCGCCGCTAATAGGTCGTGGTGCGGAGCTCAATAGAATGCTGGCGAGCCTTGACCAGGCGTGCGGCGGCTCGGCCCAACTTGTCCGCCTCGTCGGAGAAGCCGGTATCGGGAAATCGCGGCTGGTGAAGGAGTTCGTCGCCCGCGTCGGCGACGAGGATCGTTTTCGCAACGTCGCCGTGCGGCAGGCCACGTGCTCACCGCTGGGTGAACAGTCTTTTGGCGCCTTGGGCGCAGTGGTGCGCAGCGCTGCCGGGATGATGCAAAACGACAATGGGGACGAAATGCGGGGGAAGCTCGCAGGCTTGCTTGCCGATCTCGGCCTGCAGGGCGAGGAGGCGAAGCGGCTGATGCCTTTGCTCTACCATGTGCTCGGCCTTGGCGACCCCGATGCCACCTTGCAGCATGTCGAGCCTGAGCAGCTGCGGCGGCAAATTCTCTACGCAGTCCGCACAATCATCGAACGGCGGCTTGCGTTGTCGCCGCTGTTGATTGTCGTCGAAGACCTGCACTGGGCCGACGCCGTGTCGCTCGAGGCACTACGTTTCGTGATGGACAGGTTGGAACGCACGCGGTTGATGTTGCTGGTCACGCATCGTCCGGCGCCGGACAACGACCAGCTCGACTCAAGTCGGGTCAGTCACACAGCGCTCAGGCTTCCGCCGCTCAACAGTGATGACGGACGCAGCCTGCTGGCGGCGCTTTTCGGCGAGAGCTGGGTAAACTCCGCAGGAGGGCTTCTCGACCAGATCCTCGAGCGCGCGGGCGGCAACCCCCTTTTTGTAGAGGAGATCGTTCGCGGCCTTATCGATCGCGGTGTACTGATGCGAGAGGGCCAGCGATGGCGGACTGTGGCAGGCGAAGTCGCAACCGGCATCCCCGCCACTATCCAGGCAATGTTGCTTGCCCGCGTCGACCGGCTGCCCCAAGAGGTGCGCCGGTTGGCCCAGGAGGCCGCGGTAATCGGCCCGCGCTTCGATGCCACACTTCTGAAAACCGTGACAGCCGACCCCGGCCGGCTTGAAGCCGGCTGCGAACTGCTTTGCGATGCGGAAATCATCGAGGAAGTTGCCGGATCAGGCTCGGTCTCGTCGCAAAGCTACCGCTTTACGCAAACATTGCTGCAGGACGTGATCTACCAGAATCTGCTCCTGCAACGCCGGACCGACATCCACGGGCGGGTCGGAGCTGCCTTGGAGCAACTGTGCGGCGACAAGCCGGAACGGCTCGAGGATTTGACCGTGCTCGGTCATCATTTCGCACAGAGCGCCGAGCGGGAGAAGGGCGCGCATTACCTGCAGGCGGCAGGCGATCGCGCTCGCATGATATACGCCAACGACGACGCCCTTCGTTTCTACGAGCGAGCACTGACTGCATTGGACGCGACCGGGCAAACACCGCTCAAACTGGCAATTGCAGAGCGCATTGCCGATTTGAGCGGCCCGGCAGGCCGCCGCGAGATCGCGCACCACCACTACGAGACGGTGTTGCAGGCATACCGCGAGTCGGCCAATCGCGTCGCGTCGGCGCGAGTTTTGCGTAAGATCGGTCGGCTGCTCTGGGACGTCGGCAAGCGGGACAACGCAGAATCCCGCTATGCCGAAGCGGCAGCGCTCCTCGATGGAGCCGATGCCCCGATCGAGCAGGCGCATCTGTGGCAAGAACGTGGCCGACAGGCGTTCCGTAGCGGAGATCACGCTCTCGCGGCAAAATGGGCAGACGCGGCGCTGGATTGCGTAGGCACACTGACAACGGAGCATGTCTCCGAGGTAGGACGTGATGCCACTCTTGTGACCGCCGAGGCACTCAATACCAAGGCTGTCGCGCTGGCTCGCCTTGGGCGAAACCGTGAGGCCGTGCGTCAGGTTGAGCATAGCATTGAATTGGCCGAAGCCGCCGGTCTACTGGGCGCGGCCTGCCGCGGCTACACCAATCTCGGCGTGCTTTACACGACCATCGATCCGGCACAGGCGATGGAGGTCTGTCGGCGCGGTCTTGAAGTGGCGCGCCGTATTGGTGATTTGGGTTTCCAGGCGCGCCTCCTCGCCAACCTGGCGGTCGCTTGTTGTACCTTCACGGATCGCTGTCCAACGGAAGGCGTGCCTGCTGCCGAGAAGGCCATCGAGATCGACCGGGCGCTCGACCAGCGCGAGCACCTGCCGGTGCCGTTGATCGTGCTTGGGCAGATCCACCAGTGCAACGGCCGTCCGGACCTGGCGGTTGGGTTGTTTCAAGAAGCACTGGATGTAGCCCGCGAAACGGGCGAACCCCAACTGCTGTTTCCGTGCTATGATGGTCTTGCAACGCTTAATCTCGACCTCGACAATCTGGCCGAAGCCGAACGCTACTTTTCCCTGGCGCAGGGTATATGCGCCCAGCACGGGCTCGACCCGGAAGCGCTTGTGGTGCTGCCTTTTCTCGACTAGCCGGGGTTGGAGGTTGGAAATGTCCGCGCGTACTGACTTGGTGCCGCTTCAACCGGGCGACCGTGCGCCAAACATCGTACTCGACGCCATTACCCAGGAAGGCAAGATCGCGCTTGACGACTTTCGCGGCCAAAAACCGGTGCTGGTCGGCCTGTTTCGAGGTCTGCATTGTGCGTTTTGCCGGCGCCATATCGCCGCCCAGGCGCGGCTTGATCCGGAGCTGCGCGAAAAGGGCGTGGGGAGCCTGACGGTGGTCAACACGCCGATCGAGCGGGCGCGTCTCTATTTCCGCTACCACCCGATGCCGAATCTGCTTGCGGCCTCCGACCCTGAACGCGCTTCACATCGTGCTTTTGGACTGCCCAATCTCGAATTCACCCAAAACGAGACGAACTGGCCGTACAAGGTCTCGATGGCAGCGGCAATGGATATGCGGGTCGACATACCAGGCGAGTTGCCCGGTCCTATGGATCCTATTGCGGCCAGCGAAATCCTCAACAAGAGGGACCATTACGAACTGACCGAAGCCGACGAGCAGATGATGGCAACGGGACACGGACAACTGGTCGGTCAGTTCCTACTGGACCGGCAGGGGATCGTCCGCTGGAGCTTCACGGAGGTTCCAGAGGGCGGGCGATACATGTTTGGGGCGCCAAGCCCACAGGAGCTGATGTCAGCCATATCTCAAGTCGCCCAATAGACTTGCGAAACGAGGTAAACGGGCGGGACACCGAATAAAAAGCGGAGCCAATTTGTTACAAATCTAGACACTGACAAGTTCACCGTTCATGCGAGCACTGCCTCGACAATGGCAACAAAGTCATCGAGCGAGCGATCTCCGCGAATCTCGATGCGCGGAAGGTCGATGGGATCGCAATCGAGGTCCGCCGGCCCGTGTCTGCCGCCGAAGCCGATTCGATAGCCACACTCCTTGGCCAGCCTGCCAAGCCGTCGGTCGGTGACAGAGAAGGGTGCCGCGAACGCCGTGGTTGGCCGACCGGTCCACCGTTCGATGAACATACGAGAGCGCAGGAGCTCGGCGGCCAAGTCAGAGCTCGACAGACCATCGATCGCGCGATGCGTCGCCAGATGGCTTCCGAAGAACGCACCTTCGCCGGCGAGGCGTCGCACCGTCCCGGCGTCCATAAGCTGCGTCGGCGGGCCGCTGTAGGCGTCCCACTGTGCACTTTCACCCACCAAGTCCGTCACCAGGAACACTTCCGCGGTCAGGTCGTTCGCGCGCAAGGTCGGCCAGGCATGGTCGGCAAAGTTCTGGAAGCCGTCATCGAACGTGATGAGCACTGGGCGGCCAACGAAAGGCTGACGGTTGGCGATGAACCATTCCAGCTGCTCAGACCTAATCGCGTGAAAGCCATTGGCGCGCAGCCATGCCATTTGGCTGGCGAATAAGGCGGGCGTGAGCCGAAAACGGGCGAGCGCGGCCGGACCTTCATCGGAGACGCTGTGATACATGAGGGCAGGGATACGCTGTCGCCGCTCGCTACGTGCGACGTCGCGGCGCAAGGCCCGCGCCCCGCCCCAGACGATATTTCGCGCGACCCCGATTTCGACGGGTGCGCGGATTGGCACATGATCTATCATCGGTTCCGTCGCCACGTCGCCTGGTGACAGGCGGCGGAAGCGGTCTATGCGGTAGAGCTCGGTCTGGATCGATTGCTCGAGGACGAGGCCGTCGGTCGCTGCCAGCGTCTCTGAGATTGCTTGCGCACCGAATGTGTTCCAGTCGAAGCCCGTCCTTTCAACATTGTCTCGCAGCACGAATGCGTGCGCGCTGATGAAACTGCCGCCAGGCGCCAACGCCCCAGCGAGTTTTTTGGCGATGCGCCGCAACTCGGTGAGATCATCCAGGTAGTAGAGCGCTTCCGAACAGACGATCAGATCCATTTCGCCCGGCAGCGTGTCCGCTGAGAAATCCAGTATGCCGAACTCAACATTCGGCTGATCGCTGCATCGCGCGCGCGCCCGCCCGATGGCCACGGCGGAGATGTCAGTTGCGGTCAAATGGCCCACGCGCGGCGCCAGCTGCCGCGTGAAGTGGCCCTCCGCGCAGGCCAGCTCAAGCGCCCGTCCGATGGGAACGGCAGGCAGAATTTCGAGCTGCCGCTCATATTTTTCCTGCTCATAAGGCGAACCGTAGTTCCAGGGATCCTCGGTCGCGAAATGGCGATTCCAGAAAGACGTGCGATCACTGTCGTGCCCATCCGCGGCCCGTGCACGGCGCGGCGCTGCAAAAGGCTCTTTAGTTTCGGCGCTCGACCGAACCAGCGCCTGCGCTTCCGCGGCCAATCCCGCGAGTTTGCCGAAGTGGCTGTCCCGATCAGACCGGCGTCCCGCTATGGACAACAATGCCTCGGCTGCAAACATGTTTGACTTGTCGGCACCGGCGCCCTTTTGCGGTGCATGTACAGGCGATCGCCTCGCAAGTCGCGCGGCACTGTGCATAAGCCGCTCAGGGGGCACGAAATTCAGGATCAATTCAATCCAATGACGCCTTGTCACTTTCCCGAGTACGCCGAACTGCACGAGAGCCTCGATCTGGCCATCCATCATCAGATAGGCATAGATTTGATCGATTCCTTCCGGAAGTTCGGTCGAGGCCGGATTTCGCGCGTCGACACGAATTCCAAGTGTGCGCGCCAGCCTGCGCGGCGCGGCAAGATCGTCGACATCGAGCAGCATCTGCTCAAGCTGATACTGCACGCGGCCAGCCGCGTCGGGATTGTTCCAGACCTTGCCGAGTTCGGTGATCAACTCGGTGAGGGAGCCGCCGAACCTTTCCCACCTGGCAGCCAATTGCGCTGGCACCGACAGGCTTCCTGCCATAAGGCCATCGACGGCCACCTTGGCGATCTCACGCGCCCATTTCCGCCCTGGTGGGAGCGCGCGCAGGGACTGCGGGTTGATCGAGCGCGAGCCGCAGCCGCAATCCGATGCGGCGTTCCACAACGCGAACCACGCGAGTGCTTCTGAAGCGGTGCCGCCGTTCGCCGAAATCGCTCCATTGGCGTGCGCCGATGCCGGGTGTTTGACCCTGGGATCAGGAGAAAAGCCGCGGGCGATCACGATTTCCGCATCTGCCAGCATCTGCGCCGAATTGCGGCTGAGCGCATTGGGGCTGGCCCGATAGAAAGCGAGCGGCTCGTCGACCATCACCCAATCTTTGCCCAGACGTGCGAGGCGCTGCCACAGGTCCCAGTCCTCGCAGGTGCGCAGAGACACATCGAAACCGCCCAACTCGACAATTATCGCCCGGTCGACCAGCAGCGCGTGAGTGCGAATGGCGCACCGGCGGGCGAATGTTTCGAATGGCTGGATCGCGACCTCCGTTGCGATGCTCGCCGGGGTGAGTTCGCCATCGGGCATCACGCGCCGGGAACCGCAATAGGCGGCCACAGCATCGGGAGCGGATTTCAGTGCGGCCAGCATTTTCGCAAGGAAGCTGGCATCCACCCAATCGTCCGCATCCAGAAACATAAGCCAGCGGCCGCGCGCTGTCGAAATCCCGCTATTGCGCGCGCCGGCGGGGCTATGCGCACAAGACCTCAACGTCCGAAATCGGGCATCGTGCTCTACATAACCGGCGATGATCGCGGGGGTGCGGTCCGTGGAGGCGTCGTCGACGATGATCGCCTCCCAATCCACTATTTCCTGATCGAGAAGGCAATCGAGAGCGCGCGCCAGCGTTACCTCTGCGTTGTGCGCAGGAACCACGATTGAAACCAAGGGATCATGCGCCACGCCGTCTTACCCGCGCCTGGTTCGAGGTAGAACAAGATGTGTTGATCTTTCTCGGCGTAGGCCGTCACAATCGACGCCGATCAGTCCGTCGACCCATCGTCCATCACCACTATATCCAGTATCTGGCAGGTCTGCCGGCGGATGCCGGCAAGCGTTGCGCCGACGGGTTGCTCGGCATTGAACATCGGTACCACACCGCCTTGCGGTAGCATTGTCCTGAATCATCGAGCTTTCGTCTTCTTCGGCAAGAGTCGGCAAATGTCAAAAACCGGATAACGGCATCGGCTGGCAGCACTGCCCTGTCAAGACAAGGGCGAATTAGAGGCGGGCAAAAAAGACTTGAAGACAGGCTGAATGGCAGCGCGCATGCCCGACGGCTTAGAACTGAGGTCGATGCGCCAGGGCATCTCCGCTCTCGCATTTCATCTGCAAAAAGATGATCGCGGGCGAAGACGCAAGCTGATCCGGATCGAGCCGCATGTCGAAATCTACCCGAATGAGGACGTACGAACCGACTTAAGCCGAGAAGATTCCGGCTTGCGGGTCGGCAATTTTGCTGGCAAGTTTATGAGTTGCTAAATTAGCGCTGTGACAATGTTCAAAAGGAGGGGCATGGGATGGCCAAGGAATCTTCGAGTACCGCTTCGTCGGCAAATAAAGCGGACGCAAATCTGATAAGTAATGCAGACGGGAGCGGGCTGACCTTCATGGCGGGCCAGGCTCGCGAAAGCGGGGCCCCCGGCGACGCTGTAGGTGTCGACAAGATACGTGATCTGCTGTTCGGCAACCAGATGCAGGACTATGACCGCCGCTTTTCCAAACTTGAAGAACGGGTCTTGCAGCGCTTCAAGGATGTCGAATCCGAGGCCAAGCGCAATCTTGAAATGTACGAGTCAAATGCAAAGAAGCAGGTCGACTCGCTTGCGGCGCAATTGCGGAACGAAAAAGACGCGCGAGCCGACGCCGACAAGGAGATTGATCGGAATCTTCGCGAGCAAAATCAGGCGCTCGAAAAGCAGGTGCGCGCGTTGTCGGATCAGTTGAGCGAGCTTGAGCGGGAAGTTGCGGACCGGATAAATCGAAACGATCATTTGCTGCGTGAGGAAATCAAGCAAAAGAATGAAAGCATTCAGATGCTGATGGAGAAAATGTTTTCCGATCTCGGCAATGTCAAGACCGACCGAAATCTTTTGGCTGGCCTGTTTGTCGAGGTTGCAAAATGTCTAAATCAGGATCCCGTCGGCAGCAAGAACAACTCGGAGCGTAACTGGAAAGTGAGTTGATCGGAACTTGACGTCGACTGTCGACCCAATCAGCCTTCCGCAAAGAGCAGCTTCGAACGATACAGAGATTGATCGCGAGGCTCTGGCTCGCCTTTTGATCGAAATTGCCCGGAACGTTGATCCAGACTATCGTGCGCGTCTCGACGGAATCCCAACCGCCGACCCTCGCATGGAAACGCTGCGCCAGCTGCTGGTCGGCCGCGAAATTTCGGAGCTTTCACGAGTTACGCACCTGCTCGACGAACCCGAGCAGCTTGCGGCTGCAGTAGGGAGCGTTCTCCCCAGTGCAGCCGCACGTGTGCCTCATGCGCAACTCGGAGAGGCCCTTGCCCCAGCTGTCGAGAGGGCCGTGCAACGGTCCATCCAGAAGAGCCCGCGTACGCTTACGGACATATTGTATCCGGTGTTTCTGCCGGCTATTCGCAAGTCGATCGGCGAAAAGATCGACCAGACCTTTCAATCGCTGAATGAAACTTTAAGACATATTTTTACCTGGCATGGGCTCAAGTGGAGACTTGAAGCCTGGAGAACAGGAGCAAGCTTCTCAGAAGTTGTTCTTAAGCATTCTCTTGTCTATCGTGTAGAACATGTCTTTCTTATCAATCGCAATTCCGGGCTTTTGATAGCGCATGTAACTGCTGACAATGCAACTAGCGAAGACCCCCAACTCATTTCTTCTATGCTTAGTGCAATTCAAGATTTTGTAAAAGACTCATTTAACGAGAAAGAACAGAGCGGCCTGGACACTATCCGTTTCGGGGAGCTTCGTCTCTGGTCGGAAGTTGGACCGTTTGCGACCTTGGTTGCGGTGATCCGGGGAAATCCGCCGGAGGAATTACATGAAATAATTCGCGATGTATTGCTTCGCATCCATGATGAATGCTCACAGGCTCTAGAGCAGTTTGACGGCGACAGTTCGCAGTTGGCCGGCGTAGAGACGCAGTTGCAGACCTGCGTTGAACTGAAGCAGGAGGAATCAAACCAGGGATTTCCGTGGCTGGTCGTGGCTGCAGTCCTGCTGGTTTTGATTCCGGCAGGCGGTTGGTTCTTTCTTTCCTGGCAATCCGGGCAGCGCTGGCAGGCGTATGTGTCGCGACTGGGGACCCAGCCGGGCATCATCGTTGCCGAACAAAAGGTGCGCGATGGCCAATTCTATATTGCCGGCCTGAGAGACCCGCTTGCCGCCGACCCGCAGTCGCTGTTGGCCGGAACGCAGGTCGATCCCGCCCGCGTTCATTCACGCTGGCAATTCTATCAGAGTCTTGAGCCGGAGTTCGTGTTGAAGCGGCTAACGGCGTCGCTGGCTCCGCCGGATTCAGTACGACTTTCGATCGTCGATGATCGCATCGTTGCCGAGGGGGAGGCTCCCGACACCTGGATAGATCGGGCGCGCGCAGCGGCCCGACAACTTTCGGCAGGCGGACCGGAATTCGACATCTCCAGGGTTCGTGATGTGAGTCCCGAAGCACGCGCGGCGGAGCGCTGGCAGGCCTATGTGTCGCGACTGGGGAGCCAGCAGGGCATCATCGTTGCCGAACAAAAGGTGCGCGATGGCCAATTCTATATTGCCGGCCTGAGAGACCCGCTTGCCGCCGACCCGCAGTCGCTGTTGGCCGGAATGCAGGTCGATCCCGCCCGCGTTCATTCACGCTGGCAATTCTATCAGAGTCTTGATCCGGAGTTCGTGTTAAAGCGGCTAACGGCGTCGCTGGTTCCGCCGGATTCAGTACGACTTTGGATCGTCGAGGATCGCATCGTTGCCGAGGGTGAGGCTCCCGACACCTGGATAGATCGCGCACGCGCAGCGGCCCGACAGCTTTCGGCAGGCGGACCGGAATTCGACATCTCCAGAGTTCGTGATGTGAGCCCCGAAGCACGCGCGACGGAGCACTGGCAGACTTATGTGTCGCGACTGGAAGCCCAACCGGGAATCATCGTCGCCCAACAAACGGCGAGGGGCGGATATTTCTATATTTCCGGCCTGAGAGACCCGCTTGCCGCCGACCCGCAGGCTCTGCTGTCCGGAACGGAGGTCGATCCCGCCCGCGTTCATTCGCAGTGGCAATTCTATCAGAGCCTTGATCCGGAGTTCGTGTTGAAGCGGCTGATGGTGTCGCTGGTTCCGCCGGATTCAGTACGACTTTCGATCGTCGAGGATCGCATCGTTGCCGAGGGTGAGGCTCCCGACACCTGGATAGATCGCGCACGCGCAGCGGCCCGACAGCTTTCGGCAGGCGGACCGGAATTCGACATCTCCAGAGTTCGTGATGTGAGCCCCGAAGCACGCGCGACGGAGCACTGGCAGACTTATGTGTCGCGACTGGAGGCCCAAGCGGGAATCATCGTCGCCCAACAAACGGCGAGGGGTGGACATTTCTATATTTCCGGCCTGAGAGACCCGCAGGCCGCCGACCCGCAGGCTCTGCTGTCCGGAACAGGGGTTGATCCTGCTCGCGTTCATTCCCAGTGGCAATTCTATCAGAGCCTTGATCCGAAGTTCGTGCTGAAGCGGCTGGTAGCGTCTCTGGCTCCGCCGAAATCGGTTCGGCTTATGATCATCAAGGATCGCATCGTTGCCCAGGGTGAGGCTCCTGCCGCCTGGATAGATCGGGCGCGGCTCGCCGCCCAACAGCTGTCCGCGGACGGACTCTCTCTAGAAATCTCCGAGCTGCGTGAGTTGACCCCTCCGGAACTCACTCATTTGAGGGAGGCTATTCAAGCGGTCGACATTTTCTTCGATTCTGGCAAGGCTGTACCGGGACCAGAGCAACTGCCGGTTCTCGACAAATTGGCGAATCAGTTGAAGCAATTGGCCAAGGACGCCCGCAAGGCAGGCGTAACAGCACAGTTCATGTTGACCGGCCATTCGGACGAGACGGGCCGTGAAACGGCCAAATTGTCCATCAGCGCCGCCCGCGCGGAAACAGTTCGTGCGCTTCTCAAGAAGCGCGGCGTCGATCCGGAATTGCTCTTGGTTCGCGGCGCGGGCACCTTTGAGCCAGCGGAGACTGAAAATAGCCGAACCGGGAGCTCGGCCAATCGCAGAGTTTCGGTTACGGTAAACTTCCACTAGGGCGGAGCCCAGGATATTGCAAAAGAAGATCTGCATGTTGGGCGGGTTCGCTGTCGGAAAGACGAGTCTGGTTCGCAGGTTTGTGCAAAGCATCTTTTCCGAAACCTACTTGACCACGGTGGGAGTGAAAATCGACAAGAAGAGTGTCGCATTCCCGGACAAGACCGTGGATCTGATTTTGTGGGATTTGGCCGGCGAAGACGATATCGGCTCATTTCGCGTCAGCTATGTGCGAGGTGCCAGCGGGCTCGTGCTTGTCGTCGATGGAACGCGCGCCGCCACTCTTGCCGTGGCGCTCACGCTGCGCGAGCGGGCCGAGGCCGAATTCGGCGCTATGCCGTTTGTATTGCTGTTCAACAAATCCGATCTGGCCGATCGGTGGGCAATATCGGATAGTGAAATTAACGAACTGAGGCAACTTGGATGGCAAATCTATCTAACAAGTGCGCTTTCGGGTGAACATGTTGATGATGCGTTTCGTCAGCTTGCTTCGATGGTTAGCAAATAGACCATGCATGAATTGCCAAGAGAAGTCAGAAGCTGGATTTACGATTTCTTCTACAACGAGCGCTCCGTCGCATATCTGAAAATCGACGCCCAGCTTCGCATAGCTGCGAAGGGCGGCAGCGTCAAACATTACGGACTCTCATCACTTCGCATTGGTAAGCCTGTTGCCGAGCAGCTTGAATTCATGGAAGGTTTGCTGCCCTGCCCGGAGCTTCCATACCATATGGCCATGGTCGAACTGCCCAGCGGGCGTGTCGCGGACCTCCATCTTTTTGCTGACAATGCCTACGTGTGGCTGCTCTTTCTTGACGCCACTGCCGAACGCGACAATAGGCAGCGACTTCAACAGAAGGCTTATGAAATGACGCTCCTGCAAGAGAGGGAGCGTCAACTCAACGAGAAATTACAATCGATGAACGAGGCGTTGAGGGCGAGCCAAGAGGGATTGTCGCGTGAATACCAGCGCGCCGAAGCCCTGCTCCTCAACATTCTTCCGGCGTCTATCGCGGAGCGGCTAAAAGCGCACGAAGAAATTGCAGACAACTACGCAGAGGTGAGTGTTCTTTTTGCCGACATCGTCGGTTTTACGGAAAGAGCGCGGAACGTCGGAGCCGTGACGACGCTCGCTATTTTAAATTACTTCTTCAAGGCGGCGGATCTGCTCTCGGAGCGATACGGCTGCGAAAAGATCAAGACAATCGGCGATTGTGTGATGGTGGTCGCTGGCCTACCCGCCGCGCGATCCGATCATGCGGAAGCCCTTGCGCACTATGCACTTGAACTGCGGAAGGCGGTTAAGCGCGAACGCTTCGCAGGAGAACCGATAAGACTCAGAATTGGAATTCACTCAGGACCAATCGTGGCGGGCGTCATAGGCAAAAGGCGGTTTGCCTATGACCTATGGGGCGACACCGTTAATCTCGCCGCACGTATCCAAACATCCGCGGAGCCCGATGAAATCCGTATTTCGGATGCAACCTATCAACTGCTTGGACCAAATTTTGCTTGCGATCCACTCGCGGAAACGGAATTGCGTGGTACAGGTCGTGTGCGAATGTGGCGGCTCCCGGCCTGATTTGCCGCATGGCAGTGCCGACCCTGGAGCGCGTTGCATCTCAAGCAACATCATGGTTTCGAATGTCCGCAGCGGTGCGCGAAGCAGTCGACCACCGAGCGACCGATGCCCAGTTCATAGAACGGCCGGAGGCCTGGGCCGAGGTCGGAATGCCCTGCCCCGCGGCCAAATAAACACCGCCAAGTACCCGGCGCAACAGTCTGGCTCGGAACGATGACGTCTTGCACCGCAACATCGGTTTCTTCAAGGTAGGGCAACAACGGACATAGATGTCGTTGCTCGCCGATCTGACCGGAAGGTTAACAGCACGATGCCACTCATGACTCGACGATTGGGAGCCAGGAACCTGGCGCGCCCGGCACGGCGTCTCGGAGACCTGACTGCGATGTTTGCCCTGATTGCCAGACCGCTCGTCTTTGGGATCGCCCTTTTGTTGGCTGGTCAGGCGCAGGCGCAGGCGCCGGCGACGGTCCCGCCTGAAAGGGTCAAACAGCTATTCGAGCTTCTCGACGATCCGTCAGTGAAGGCCTGGGTGGCCGAACAGCGAAATCAGGACGCCGGGTCAACGGGAGCGCCTGCCGAGGCAGGAGCTTCGCCGGCCGACGCATCGTCCGACGCCGTCGCCGCACCCGGCCAGATGAATACGATGGCATCCTCGACGCTCGATCGGATCAGGCATCATATCGAAAGAATCGTGCGAACTTTGCCCTTGCTGCCAGGCCAGTTCGCGCGCGTTCGGGCAGAGACGATGGAGGATATGTCCAGCAAAGGGTCTGCCGGCGTATTTGTGCTGATTGCGATGTTCATCGCTGCCGGCCTGGCACTCACTTGGGCAACGTACAAGTTCACCCGTCCATTTCGTCTTTGGATTATCGCTCAACCGAAGGATACGCCCGTTGGGCGAGCCAAGAAGATTGGGGGGCGCGCGCTTTATTCC
Organism: Mesorhizobium sp. M0119; assembly: GCF_040322615.1. NCBI lineage: Bacteria > Pseudomonadati > Pseudomonadota > Alphaproteobacteria > Hyphomicrobiales > Phyllobacteriaceae > Mesorhizobium > Mesorhizobium sp. M0119. The sequence goes on along the minus strand of NZ_JAMYTU010000003.1, from coordinate 280,109 downwards.
AGCATGCTGATCGTCTCTTTCGCACTGGGCAGCGCCGGCGCGTTCATGTTGTTCGATTGGCCAATGCTTATCCGCGAGATTGTACTGACATTTCTGATGGCGGCGGTCGTTACATGGGGTGTGCGCATGTACGTCATGGCCATGCTCGTCCCTTCCTTCATGAACGTCGAGAACGCCGTCGAGGTTCGTGCTTTGCCGATCACCAACGAAGCGGCTGACCATTGGTCCTATTGGCTACCTCGGATCGTCGGCGTCTTCGCCTTCTTCGGCGCCGCGTTTATCCTCTTGCCAGGTCTCGGCATCGATCAGGACGGAATGATCGTCCTGTCACTGGGCGCCGATTTCGTGCTGCTGTTGCTCCTGCTGCTCGCCATTTGGCGTCGGCCAAGAACGCAGCGAGACGGTGCGCGCCACATCGGTCACACGGAAGCGACATGGCTATTGGCTGCTTATTTCGTCGTCCTGTTCCTGCAGCGTATCGCCGGCCTTTATACATACTTCTGGTTCACCTTCGCCGCATTCTTCCTGCCTTTGGCAATCGTGGTGACGCAGCGCGGGGTTAATTTCGTTCTGCGGCCAGGTTCGGAAGATGTCGGCCGGCCTACGATCCCGGCGGTGACGATCGCTGTCATCGATCGCGGAATCCGAATGATTTACATCCTAGCGGCGGCTTACTTTCTCGCACGTGTCTGGGGTCTGGACATGCAATCTATGCGGGACAGCGATACGACGACGACGTTCATATTGCGCGGCTTGATCAATGTCGTGGTCATTGCCCTCGCAGCCGATTTCGGCTGGTCGATCATCAAAGCTTTGATCGAACGAAAGCTGGGCATCGAAATACCGCACCCTGTGATCAGCGACGAGGACGTCCCGATCCTCGATCCGCAGCAGGCGCGGCTGCACACGCTCTTGCCGATCCTCCAGAACATTCTGCTCGCATCGATCATCGTGATGGCGGTGCTTATGATGCTCGCCTCGCTAGGTATCCAGATTGGCCCATTGATCGCCGGCGCCGGCGTCGTCGGCGTCGCCGTGGGCTTTGGGGCACAAACCATCGTCAAGGACGTCATTTCAGGCGTGTTTTTTCTGCTCGATGATGCGTTTCGTGTTGGCGAATACATTTCATCGGGCAATTACAAGGGTACTGTGGAAAGCTTTTCGCTGCGCTCGGTGAAGCTGCGCCACCATCGTGGTCCGCTGTTCACGGTACCTTTCGGTGAACTCGGGGCAGTCCAGAACCAGAGCCGTGACTGGGTTATCGACAAATTCAACATCACCGTTGGCTATGACACCGATATCGACTTCGCTCGCAAGCTGATCAAGCGGATCGGCCTCGAACTGGCGGAAGATCCCGAGTTCAAACACTGGGTGCTCGACCCGATCAAGATGCAGGGCGTACAGGAGTTCGGCGAATACGGCATCGTATTGAGGGTCAAGGCCACAACCAAACCAGGAGGCGCCTTCGGTATGAAACGCAAATTCTATGTACGCCTCCGCCAAGTCTTCAAGGAGCAGGGCATCGAACTTCCATTTCCAACGGTCCAGGTCCAGGGGCTACAGAACCCACATGGGGCAGAGAATGCGCCGTTGGAGATCACACCCGAGTTGAAAATGGCCGTCGCGCAGTCGCACACTATTCGGCGCAGAAAAAAAGCTAGCACAACGGAGTAGGAAAGCTGTGACACCTGACGGTCACAACGCGGCTTTCCGCGCATCGCCCGTGGCAGGGATACTCTTCTATCTTCAACCGTTAAGACGAAAAACATACCGTCACGAGCCTCACCGACCCTGACGGTACCTTGAAAAATTCGGCCGGCAGTATGCCGGAGTCCGTTAGACGTGGCGTTGGCGTCAAACTCTACATGCCGATAGATGCCGAACGCCAACGAACGGATCTATTTCAATGCTTTGTAGCGAGGCAGTTCCCAAAAAAGACCGTCGCGAGGCTGCCTACAACCAGAGTCGGTCGCGAGTTTTATGTCGGGCTGCGTAGTTGATACAGCGGTACGCTCGAGACAGCGCCATCGGCTACCTGCCGCGCATCAGTCGCGCGATATGGACAGCCCCGCGAGAAGCGGAGCGTACGCGGCGAGCCTGCGGGATACGAACTCCGTGAAGAGCCGCACGCGCTTCGTCTTGCGTGTCTCCCCCTGTGTGAGAAGCCAGAGCGTTCCGTACATGTGCAGGTCGGTGCCCGGCACCCTCACCAGTAGGGGGTCGGCATCTCCGACGAAGCACGGCAGTGTCGTCATCCCGAGCCCTTGCCGTACTGCAACGATCTGCGCCTCGCCGTCCGTGGTCCTGAACGGAACCCCCGTGGTGCGAACCTCACCCTCGCTGGCCCAATCCGGAATTCCATGAATGCTTATGACGATCCACCGGATGGGATCAGGCGCGCCCGCACGCCATGCGGCTAGTCGATCGCAGGACATGTAGACGCCGCCGAACAGCTCCGGTCCCTTCAGGCCGTGAAGATTGAGCGGCAGGGTTTTGCGGTCGTAGACGACGCGGATCGCGACGTCGGCCTCTCGGTTGGTCAGATTTGCCAGCTCGCCGGACGACAAGATTTCCATCTCGATGTCCGGATGCAGACGCGCGAAATCGGCGAAGTCCGGCATGAGCAGGTGTGTCGCGAGGGTCGGAGCCAACGTCACCCGCAGAAGCCCGCGCACGCTCTGGTCGCGCCCGAAGACGCGCGTCTCCAGCTGGTGCGACGACGCTTCCATCTGGTTCGCGAGCTCGAGGACCTCCTCGCCCGCAGCCGTCAGGCGGTAGCCCGAAGGCAGCTTTTCGAACATCTGCGCCCCGAGGCGTTCCTCGAGCTGTGCGATGCGTCGCAGCACGGTCGAGTGATTCACTCCGAGGCGCTCGGCGGCGGCCCGCACTGAGCCTCTGCGCGCGACGGCAAGAAAGTAGCGAACGTCATCCCAGTCGATCATGGTGCAATCCCGCACCGCGCGGTGCGCCTTCCAAAGCCCGTATCTAACACATCGAACAGCAGTACGGGCGGTCATCATCGCCTATGTCGACGAGCGCGGCGGCCCAATTCCGAACGGCGGACACCGATCGTCGCGGCTGGCGTCCAGCCGGATCGATTTTGCACCACCGATGTGCGTGCTTCCGCACTCAACAACTGACGCCGGCGGACCCATTTCGAGGTTCTCGGAGGCAGATGCTGTCCCGACAACACGAAAGGAGAAGTCATGGGAAAGCTTGAGGGTAAGTTTGCAGTCGTCACGGGTGGATCGAGCGGCATGGCGCTGGCGAGCGCCAAGCGGTTCGTAGAAGAAGGCGCCTATGTTTTCATCACGGGCCGGAGACAGGAGGCGCTGGACGAGGCCGTCAAGCTGATCGGCCGGAACGTGACCGGCGTGCGCGGCGACGCGGCCAATCTCGACGACCTCGACCGCCCGTTCGATACGGTCAAGCGGGTAAAGGGCAAGATCGACATCCTGTACGCGAGCGCCGGCACGGGCGAGGCCGCCCCACTGGGCGAGATTACCGAGCAGCACTTCGATGCGGCCTTCAACCTGAATGCGCGCGGCACGCTGTTTACGGTTCAGAAGGCGTTGCCGCTGTTCAACGATGGCGGATCGATCTTCATGACCGGGTCAGTTGCTTCGATCAAAGGTTTTCCGGGTTACAGCGTGTATGCGGCGAGCAAGGCGACGTTGCACGCATTCGCACGCGGTTGGCTCAACGAACTGAAGGGCAGGAATATCCGGGTGAACGTGCTGCACCCGGGGCCGATCGCCACACCGATGCAGGACCAAGTCCTCACCGAGGAGGCGAAGCAGATGTTCGAATCCCTGATCCCGCGGGGAAAGATGGGGCGTCCTGAGGAAATTGCGGCGGCCGCGGTGTTTCTTGCTTCCGACGATTCGAGCTTCGTGAATGGGGTGAAATTGTCGGTCGACGGCGGCTTCTCGGCCATCTGACATCGCGCCGAATCGCGGGAAGCGGCTGACCGGCGGGAACTAGCGCGTCCATGGTGGAACGACCACGCAAAGGTCGCCACACAGCAGAACGGATAACCCAGCGCCGTTGAAGGCCGGGGAATCAAGACCAAGACGGATCGGAGAAGTATTATGAGCTACGCTATTGTAGGATTCGGTAAGATAGGCCAGGCCCTCGCCCACGCCTTCGCCCGTAAAAACATCGACGTGACCGTCGCGAGCCGCCGGCCGCCCGAGGCGTTGGCGCCGCAGGCTCGGGCGATTGGACCCACGGTCGTCGCCAAGTCGCTGCGGGATGCACTCGAGGCCGACACAATCATCTTGGCGGTCCCGTTCGGGGAGCATCGCGAGGTTGCGAAGGTCCTGCCGAGCTGGAAAGGCAAGACGGTCATCGACGCGATGAACGCGTTTCCAGTCCCTGAAGAGCTGGACGGTCTCCCGTCCTCCGCGTTCGTCGCGAAGGCGTTCACCGGCGCCAAGCTCGTGAAAGGGTTCAATCACCTGATTGCGGCCACCCTGGCTGCCGATCCGATCGTCGAGGGCGGCCACCGGGTCGTCTTTCTGTCCAGCGACGACGAGGACGCGACCGTTCCCGTGGCGGCCTTGGCCAAACAACTCGGGTTCGCACCCGTCAAGCTGGGAAAGCTCAACGAGGGTGGCGCGCTGGTGCACGCACGCGGCCGCACTTGGGGCCAGCTCATCTTCCAGGATTTGTTCAAGAAGGAGCAGTGACCGATGTATGACCATGTGATTTGGCCCGAGCGATATGATCCGAAAACGTCGGCCATCTACGCACTCAACGACATTGACGTGAAGGCGCCGCCTGAAGTGGTCTGGAAGCTGCTCGTCGATGCCGAGAATTGGTCGAGCTACTTTCCCGCCGAAGATCAGGTCAAGATCCTGACCGGCAAGCCGGAACTGGCGCTTGAAACCAGATACAGCCGGGTGACGGTTGGCTTTCCGATGAGTCTGGTCGTGACGGAGTGTGAACCCCTCCGCAGGCTCGCGTGGGCGACGACCGTCGATGGCGACGAGACCGGCTCGAGCGCGTACCACGGCTGGGTCATCACTCCTACGGTCGATGGCTGCCATGTGCTGACCGAAGAAACGCAGCAGGGCCCTTGGTTCCTTGAGGAACTCGGGCGCAAGCATCCCGGTGCACTCTACCGCTATCACCAGGAATGGGTCGAAAGCCTCGCCCGCGCTGCGGAGGCGGAAGTGGTAAGCAAGGCAACGTGATGCGCTTGTCTTGAGGCCTGGCCCGTTGCTTGGGCCGCAACGCTTTCGACCGAACAGTACTGGGCCTGCCTTCGTCCGAATATTGTCGGTACTCAACAGACGACGGGCGCTTCCAGCCTGGATCGGCGGATGATCACCCACCTACCATTGGAGATAAATGATATGAATATTGAACTTAGGGGCCGCAAGGCGATTGTCACCGGATCCACCGCCGGTATCGGCCGCGCGACGGCGGAGGGGTTGGCCCATGCCGGTGCATCGGTCGTCGTCAACGGCCGTGGGAATACCCGGGTCGACGAGGCGGTGCGGCAGATGCGGCAGGCCTTTCCCGGAAGCGACATCTCGGGCATCGCCGCCGATCTTGCGACAGCGGAGGGTGCCGAGGCCTTGATCGCGCAGGCGCCGGACGCCGATATCCTTGTGAACAATGTTGGTACGGCTCACATCCGGAGCTACAGTGGCGTCGAGGACATCGCGAAGATCCCCGACGAGGACTGGCTTGGCCTCTTCCAGTTGAACGTAATGAGTGGCGTGCGCGTGACCCGTCATTACCTGCCGCGGATGGTGGCGAAAGGTTGGGGCCGCGTCGTGTTTGTAAGTAGCGAGTCCGCAGTCAACATCCCCAAGGAAATGCTCGACTACGGCATGACCAAGACCGCCCAACTCGCGGTCTCGCGCGGGCTCGCCGAGGCGGTCGCGGGCACGGGTGTCACAATCAACGCCGTCCTGCCGGGACCTACCCGCTCTGAGATCCTGGGCGACTTCATGGCGAAGCAGGCTGACGCAAACGGAATCACGCAGCAGGAGGCCGAACGGGGCTTCTTGAAGGCGATGCGTCCGACCACCCTCATCCAACGCTTCGCGACCACCGATGAGGTGGCCAACATGATCATCTACGCATGCTCGGAGCAGGCTTCGGCGACAACCGGTGCGGCTTTGCGGGTGGATGGCGGCGTGGTCCGCTTCGTCGCGTAGCTGCCGAGACGGTTATGGCGCCAATGGCGCCGACCAGCGGACGGTCGACACCAGCGGCTGAGCGTCCCTTGAGTTTCTCCTGCCCGGTGTCTTCAGGCCGAATGCTGGCCGTGACCTTCACCTGTTTCTCGACACACCCTGCAACAGGTCGAGGAAGGCGCGCACAGCGGGATTGGCGCGCCGGCTTTCCGGCCAGACCGCTGTGATATTGTGTCGCTCGACCGCATGGTTGGAAAGCACCGGCACCAATTCGCTGCGCGCGACATGGGGCGCCGCTATGAAGTTTGCGCTGATGCCGATGCCGCCGCCTGCAACCAGCGTTGCGATCAGCGCTTCGCTCGCGTCCACGACAATGCCGGATGGAGGCATGATTTCGATTTCGCGATCGCCGACACGGAAAGGCCAGCGCAACACTTGGCCGCTGCTTTGATAGCGCAGGGTCACAGTGTCGTGTCCTTCCAGTTCGTCCGGATGCGAAGGAGTGCCCCGTGCGGCCAGATAGGCTGGCGACGCGAAGCAGCAGAGCCAATGCGGTGCGAACTGGCGCGACAACAGCCGCGAGTCAGCGAGATCGCCGATCCGCACCGCAATGTCGATTCGCTCTTCAATGATATCGACGAACTGGTCGCTCAAGCGAAGGTCGACTGCGACCTTGGGGTGCAGCCGGCGAAAACTCGGCAGTGTGGGTGCGATCATATGGATGCCGATCGGCAGTGAGGTGGCGATCCGCAGAGTGCCTGACGGTTCCGAGCGCGCCATCATCGCCAGCTGCTCGATCTCCTCTGCTTCGCGCAGCAGCCTAAGCGCGCGCTCATGCAGGTCGCGCCCTTCTGGTGTGAGGGTCAGCGAGCGGGTCGTGCGGGTAATGAGGGATATGCCCAGGTTCTGCTCCAGCCGCTGGATGCTTTTGCTGATAGCTGAGGGCGAAATCGACAAGGATCGGGCGGCCGCGGTGAAGCTGCCCATCGACCCGACACGGGCAAAGGCGATCAGCCCCGTTAGCCTTTCAAGTGCTATTTGTTCCTTCATGGAATTACTAAAGCGAATTCGAGCATAATTATCAATCTTGTACGATTTGACTACATCACGTTCAACCTTGGACACACCTAACGGAGTGATGATGAGCGATGTGATGAAAGCAGTCCGTCTGCACGAGTTCGGCGGTCCAGACTTGTTGCGCTACGAGAATGCGCCCCGCCCCGCTGCGACGCCGGGTGAGGTTCTGGTCCGGGTCCACGCGGTCGGCCTCAATCCGCCGGACTGGTATCTGCGGGGTGGCTACCGGTCGCTCCCTCCGGAGTGGCAACCTTATCCCGCCTTTCCGCTGATCCTCGGATCGGACATGTCGGGCGTTGTCGAGGCTGTCGCCAGTGACGTGCGGGGCGTTGGCGTCGGCGACGAAGTCTATGCCATGGTGCGTTTCCCAGAGCATGTCATGGAAGGCAGCAAAGCCTATGCCGAGTATGTCAGCGTGCCAGCTTCGCAGCTGGCGCGGAAACCAGCCAACATCAATCATGTCCATGCGGCCGGCGCGCCCATGTCGCTGCTCACCGCCTGGCAGTTCCTGATCGAGTTGGGTCACGACGAACCCAACCCGTTCCAATCGTTCACGCATGTGCCGGTGCCCCTTGAGGGCAAGACGGTTCTCGTCAACGGCGCCGGAGGTGGCGTCGGGCATTTGGCCGTGCAACTCGCAAAATGGAAGGGTGCGCGTGTCATTGCCGTGGCATCGGGCAAGAATCGGGGTCTGATGGGCGACCTCGGCATCGATCAATTCATCGATTACACCAGAACGTCGGCCGACGAGGTCGTGCGCGATGTTGATCTCGTCCTTGATGCCGTCGGCGGTCCGGACACCGGCCGCTTCCTCCGCACCTTGAAGCGGGGTGGTGCCCTGCTACCGGTGTACCCGCTTGGCTTTACCGGCCACGACGAAGCCGAAACGCGTGGTATCACGGTTTCGACCACGCAGGTCCGTTCGAATGGCGCACAACTAGCGCAAGCCTCTCGCCTGCTGGACGATGGCACCGTCCGCATCGTCATCGACAGCACGTTCCCCCTCGCCGAGGCGGCAAGAGCACACGAGCGCGCCGCTCGCGGGAACATCCAGGGCAAGATCGTCCTGACCGTTGCATAATCGAAAGGATGGGGAAGTCTCAGGGGAAAAAACGATGCTTATCGTGACCGGATATGTCCACGTCGAACCATCCGCGGTGGCCGAGTTCGTCACCGATATCGAGGCGCTTGCGCACAGTGCCAAGCAGCGTGACGGGGGCCTGTTCTACGCTGTTGCCGTGGATGGTCGTGCCGCCGGCCGTCTGCTCGTCGCAGAGCGGTGGAGAGATCAAGCATCCCTCACTGCTCATCTTCATGCGCCCGAAACTCTGACATTCGTGGAGCGGTGGCGGGACCGGATGAGAGGCGACCTCCGCAAATACAACGCGGCGAACGAACGGACGCTCTTCGATGAATAGCGGCGTTATCTTATGTTCTATACACCCGCCGGGAGTGAGATCCGGACTGGAACGGCAACTGCGGCAGCGAAAATCGCTGCGGAGACACCTACTGCCGCCGCTTCCCTTCACTCCCACTCGATAGTGCCTGGCGGTTTGCTCGTCACGTCGTAGACGACGCGGTTGATGCCCCGCACCTCGTTGATGATGCGGGTGGCGGCTGCTCCCAGGAATGCCATGTCGTAGTGGTAGAAATCCGCGGTCATGCCATCGACCGAGGTGACGGCACGCAGCGCGCAGACGAATTCGTAGGTGCGGCCGTCGCCCATCACGCCGACGGTCTGCACCGGCAGCAGCACGGCGAAGGCCTGCCAGATGGCATCGTAGAGCCCGGCCTTGCGGATCTCGTCGAGATAGATGGCGTCGGCCTCGCGCAGGATCTCCAGCTTTTCGCGGGTAATGCCGCCCGGGCAGCGGATGGCGAGACCGGGACCGGGGAATGGATGCCGACCGATGAAGCTGTCGGGCAGGCCGAGCTCCTTGCCGAGCGCCCTCACCTCGTCCTTGAACAATTCGCGCAGCGGCTCGACCAGCTGCATGTTCATGCGTTCGGGCAAGCCGCCGACATTGTGGTGCGACTTGATGGTCACCGACGGTCCGCCGGTGAAAGAGACGCTTTCGATGACGTCGGGATAGAGGGTGCCTTGCGCCAGGAAATCGGCGCCGCCGAGCTTCTCGGCCTCCTCTTCGAACACTTCGATGAACAGCCGGCCGATGGTCTTGCGCTTCCTCTCGGGGTCGGCCTCGCCCTCCAATGCCGAGATAAACCGGTCCGAAGCATCGACCAGGATCAGCGGCAGATTGTAGTGCTGGCGAAACATCTCAACCACGCCGGCCGCCTCGTCCTTGCGCATCAGCCCGTGGTCGACGAGGATGCAGGTGAGCTGGTCGCCGACCGCCTCGTGGATCAGCAGGGCCGCGACCGAGGAATCGACGCCGCCCGACAGTGCGCAGATCACCTTGCCCTTGCCGACCTGTTTGCGGATCGTCTCGACCGCGTGCTCGCGATAGGCGCGCATCGTCCAGTCGCCTTCGATGCCGGCGATGTTGTGGACGAAGTTTTGGAGCAGCCTGGCGCCGTCCGGCGTATGCACCACTTCGGGGTGGAACATGAGGCCGTACATCTTGCGCTCGACATCGCCGAAGATGGCGAAGGGCGAGCCCTCCGATTTTCCGAGCACCTCGAACCCCTTCGGCAGGGTGATGACGCGGTCGCCATGGCTCATCCATACCTGGTGGCGCTGGCCGGGCGCCCAAAGGCCCTCGAACAGCGCGCTGTCCTTGGCGATCTCGACGAAGGCGCGGCCGAATTCGCGATGGTCGGAGCTTTCGGCGACGCCGCCCATCTGCACGCACATCGCCATCTGGCCGTAGCAGATGCCGAGCACCGGCACGCCGGCATCGAAGACGATCTGCGGCGCGCGCGGGCTGCCGATGTCGCTGGTCGAGGCCGGGCCGCCGGACAGGATCACCGCCTTCGGGTTGATGCGCTTGAACGCCGCCTCGGCCGACTGGAAGGGCACGATCTCGGAAAAGACGCCGGCCTCGCGGATGCGGCGGGCGATCAGCTGGGTGAACTGGCTGCCGAAATCGACAATCAGGACGGTGTCGGGATGATTGGCTGTTTTCATGGCGAGCGTTTAGAGAAAGAAACGAGTCGGCGCAATGGGCTGCGAGGCCTCTCTCTCACTCCGATTCCGCATCTTCACGCGACAGATCAAACTCGATCGCGCCGGAGGCGATCGCCTGTTCCAGCAGTTGCACCGCCGCGGCCAGCTTCTCGTCGATGACGTGCAGATATTCGGTCCAGTCGCCAACGTGTCTCAGATCGGCCGCGCCGTCGGAAATGCCGCGCAGGCCGATAAGCGGCACGTCGAACAGCTGGCAGGCGCGCAGGCAGGCGAAGGTTTCCATATCGACCATATCAGCCGCGATTGCGTCGTAGGCGGCGCCGGTGACTATTGCCGCCCCGGTCGACAGCGTCGCCGGCCTGATGCCTGGTATGCTGAACGGCAGCGGCACGCTGACAGGCAGGTCGAGAAACGGCGTGGCGCCTTTCTCGAACCCCAGGGGCGAAGCGTCCATATCGCGGTAGGCGACTGAAACGGCCTGGTAGATCTCCGTCTGCTCCAGCGTCCGGCTGCCCGCCGACCCGAGCGACACGACGAGATCCGGCAGCGCGTTTTCGGCCGCCCGCCGGGACAGTTCCGCGCCGAGCCCGACACCGGCCTCGACCGGCCCGACGCCGGTCAGCAGCGGCGTGAACAGCCGTTGCAGGTGTGGACCGTATTCGGCCTCGGCCGCCATGACGAAAAGAACGGATCTGCCGGACAGGCGAGACACTTTACCGGTCACGACGATCTACTCCTTTTCTGGCCCTACCACTGGAGCCGGAAGGTAAGAAGGGCGACGTGCCCTCACCGGCCCCCGGCCCTTCGCTATGGCTCCGGGCGTTCGTCGCTCGAGAAGCCCATTTAGGGGCTTTTCGTCCGCTGCGCGGACGCTCCTCACCCCTCGATACCGTCGCGGCCGAGCACCGTCATCATCGTTCCGGTCATTGTGGCGATCAGCTTGGCCTCGCCGTCGATGGCGAACGCATAGGCCTGGCCGTCGGCGACGATAATGGTGCGGCCGGGCTTGGTCACCGAGCCGCGGAACAGAAAACGCTCGCCCCGGCCGGGCGCCAGCAGATTGACCTTGAACTCGATGGTCAGCACGCCGGAATTTTCCGGCATCAGCGAGAATGCCGCATAGCCGCAGGCCGAGTCGAGAGCCGTCGAAATGACGCCGGCATGAAGAAAGCCGTGCTGCTGGGTCAGTGCCGCAGAATAGGGCATTTCGATCTCGATAATGCCGGGCGTCACCAGCGTCAGCTCGGCGCCAATGGTCATCATCGCGTTCTGGCGCGCAAAGGACGTCCTGACGCGGTCCTCATAATCGGGAGCAGGAACGATCTTTGCTGCCATGGCCGTCGACCTTCGTTTCTCGACAAATCTTATTGCAAAGGCATTTATCGCAGAGGGGTGGGCGGCAGGCAATCGCAAATGCTGCACTGCAGCAATTGGCTAAACCTGCTGATAAGAAGCGAGATCGGCGACATCCGGCAACCGTTCAGCCGGCACGCCGCAGCGCGCAGAAGTAAAAGCCGTCGGTGCCGCTCAGCAACGGCGACAGCGAGATGCCGCCCGCAGCGCCAATACGCACTGCCGCTTCGTGGCCCGCAAAACGGTTGTCCCAAAGCTGGCGGTGATCGACCGGGACAAAACCGGCGCGGCGATCCCGGAAGGCCGAAACCTGATCGCCATTCTCCTCGTCGAACACCGAACAGGTGATATAGACCAGCAGGCCGCCGGGTTTGACGAAGTCCCTGGCGGCATCGAGGATCGTCTCCTGCTCGCCCTTGCGGGCGTCGAGCTGCCTCTGCGTCAGCCGCCATTTGGCATCCGGCCGGCGCCGCCACGTGCCGCTGCCGGTGCAGGGCGCATCGATCAGGACGATGTCCATATGCTTGCCGAGCGGCGCGAGCTCCGCCGGCTTGGTGACGATCTGCACATTGCGGTTTTCCGAGCGGCGGATGCGGTCGAAGATCGGCGCCAGCCTTGCCTTCTCGGCATCGTGGGCGAAGACCTGGCCGCGATTGTCCATCGCCGCGGACAGCGCCAGCGTCTTGCCGCCGGCGCCGGCGCAAAAGTCGAGCACCTGCATGCCAGGTTCGGCGCCGGCCAGTTCGGCCGCAATCTGGGAACCCTCGTCCTGAACCTCGAACCAGCCTTTCTGGAAGGCCGGCTCGGCCTGCACGTTCGGGTGCCTGCCGTCGCCTTCGATCGGCGGGATGCGGATGCCGTGTGGCGCGATCCGGGCGGGCTTGGCGCCGGTCTCCGCCAATTCGGCCAGCACCTTGCCACGATCGGCCTTCAGCGTGTTGACCCTGAGGTCGAGCGGCGGGCGAGTGCCAAGCGCGGCACCCTCTTCCACCCAGGCCGTGCCGAACGCCCGTTCGAACAGCGGCATGCACCAGTCGGGGATGTCTGCCCTGACAGCCGGCGGCGCATCGGCAAGGCGGCGAGCCGCAAGCGCTGTTAGTTCGTCGGCGTTCAGCAGCGGCGGCGCGAACTTGTCGCCCTCGAGCGCCTCGTTCAGCGACTGCGCCGTCTGGCCCCATTCGAGCAGCAGCGCGCCGAAGCCGATGGCGCGCGGCGTGTCCTCGCCCAACAGCCAGCCAGCCGAGCGCTTGCGACGCAGCGCGTCATAGACGATGTTGCCGATCGCGGCGCGGTCGCCGCCACCAGCGAAGCGGTGCGACAGGCCCCAGTCCTTCAGCGCATCGGCCACCGGCCGGTGACGCCGGCCAATGTCGTCAAGCACTTCGATGGCTGCCGCCAGCCGCCCGCCCAGTCTCATTGTCGTCTTCCATTACTCAGCAAAATAAAATCCGGCCCTGCTCTTAGAGCTTTTCGTGTCCTGATTGAAACAGTTCTGTTTCCCCGACGGCGAGACAATCCATGCAAGGGGGTGACGATGTGGGTTGGTGCATCGCGAGCCGCCGCCACCAAGCGGGCGTCGGCATGCGGAACCAAATAATTCGATCAATATATTACAAGTCTCTAATGTGCTTGTCTGACACGCACAAGCACGCCGACTGGTGCAACTGCTCTGCTTTGCAACTTTTGCGGTTGCGAATACTCTTTGCGCGGTGATTCGCGTCGCAGAAAAAGGCGGAGCCGCGGGTCGATACGAGGAGAGGGCAATGAAGACTTATCTGGCGGAAGTTCTAGGCACGTTTCTATTGGTGTTCATCGGCACGGCTTCGGTGGTGACGGGCGGCTTCGGCGGCGCGCTGCCGCTTGGCCAGGAAGGTATCGGTCTGGCGTTCGGCATCGGCCTCATTGCGGCGGCCTATGCGATCGGCCCGATTTCGGGCGCGCACCTCAATCCGGCGGTGACGCTCGGCGTGTTTCTTGCCGGGCGGATGCCGGCCAGGGATGTCATTCCCTACTGGATCGCGCAGATCATCGGCGCCATCATCGCGTCGCTGGCACTGTGGATCATCGTCTCCGGACAGGTCGGCGGCCACACCGGCGGCTTCGGCGCCAATGGCTGGGACGTGACGAAATGGGGCGTCAGCTCGGCCTTCCTGTGGGAGCTGATCGGCACCTTCACCTTCGTCACGGTGATCCTCGGCGTCACCAACGCCAAGCACGCGACGACCTTTGCCGGCCTGGTCATCGGCCTGACGCTGGCGGGCCTGCACTTCGCCATCATTCCGGTGACCGGCACGTCGCTCAACCCGGCCCGTTCGATCGGACCGGCGCTGTTTTCGGGAACTGCGGCGATCGGCCAGCTCTGGCTGTTCATCGTCGCGCCGCTGATCGGCGGCGCCATCGCCGGCGTCGTTGCCAAGGCCGAAATCTTCGAGAAATACTGACTTTTCGAAAGCTTCAATACGAAAAAGGCGCGGGTCCGGCCCGCGCCTTTTTTGTTGGCATCACTTGCCGGTTTCAGGAGCGGGCAAGGTCAAAACGGTCGGCGTTCATCACCTTGGTCCAGGCCGCAACGAAATCCCTGGCGAACTTCTGCCCGGCGTCGGCCGAGCCGTAGACCTCGGCAAGCGCACGCAATTGCGCGTGCGAGCCGAAGATCAGGTCCGCCCGGGTGCCGGTCCACTTGACTGTCCTGGTCTTGCGGTCGCGCGCTTCGTAGACTTCATCGGAGCCGGCGGCCGGATCCCAGACCGTGTTCATGGAGAGCAGGTTGACGAAGAAATCGTTGGTCAACGTGCCCGGCCTGTCGGTGAACACGCCGTGCTTCGACTGGCCGGTGTTGGCGCCGAGCACCCGCAAGCCGCCGACGAGCACCGTCATCTCCGGCGCCGTCAAGGTCAGCAGCTGCGCCCGGTCGACCAGCATCGCCTCGACCGACATCGGCGGCCTGCCCCTGACATAATTGCGGAAGCCATCGACTTTCGGCTCGAGCGCGGCGAAGGACTGGACATCGGTCTGCTCCTGCGAAGCGTCCATGCGGCCCGGCGTGAACGGCACCTTGACGTCATGGCCGCCGTCTTTGGCCGCCTTCTCGACCGCGGCGACGCCGCCGAGAACGATCAGGTCGGCAAGCGAGACCTTCTTGCCGCCGGACTGCGAAGCATTGAACTCCTTCTGGATGCCTTCAAGCTTTTCTAGCACCTTGGCCAGCTGCGCCGGCTGGTTGACCTCCCAATCCTTCTGCGGCGCCAGGCGGATGCGGGCGCCGTTGGCGCCGCCGCGCTTGTCGGAGCCGCGGAAAGTCGAGGCCGAGGCCCAGGCGGTCGAGACCAGTTCGGACACGGACAGGCCGGAGGCCAGGATCTTCGCCTTCAGCGAGGCGATGTCCTGTTCGCTGACCAGCTCGTGGTCGACTGCCGGGATCGGATCCTGCCAGATCAGCTCTTCCTTCGGCACGAGCGGGCCGAGATAGCGGACGGCGGGACCCATGTCGCGATGGGTCAGCTTGAACCAGGCGCGGGCGAAGGCATCGGCGAACTGGTCCGGATTCTGGTGGAAACGCCGCGAGATCTTCTCGTAGGCCGGGTCGACGCGCAGCGCGAGGTCGGTGGTCAGCATAGCCGGCGCGCGGCGCTTCGAGGCATCGTGCGCGTCCGGCACGGTGCCTGCACCGGCGCCGCCCTTCGGCGTCCACTGATGGGCGCCGGCCGGGCTCTTGGTCAGCTCCCATTCGTAGTTGAACAGATTGTCGAAGAAGTTGTTGCTCCATTTGGTCGGCGTCGTGGTCCAGGTCACCTCGAGGCCCGAGGTGATGGCGTCGCCGGCAATGCCGGTGGCATGTTTGCTCGACCAGCCGAGGCCCTGCGCCTCGATGCCGGCGCCTTCCGGCTCCGCCCCGACCAGCGATGCATCACCGGCGCCATGGGTCTTGCCGAAAGTGTGGCCGCCGGCGATGAGCGCCACGGTTTCCTCGTCGTTCATGGCCATGCGGGCGAAGGTTTCGCGGATGTCGCGCGCCGCGGCCAATGGATCGGGCGTGCCGTTCGGCCCTTCCGGGTTGACGTAGATCAGTCCCATCTGCACGGCGCCGAAATGGCCCTGAAGTTCGCGGTCGCCGGAATAGCGCTCGTCGGCGAGCCACTTGGTTTCCGACCCCCAGTCGACGTCCTGCTCGGGCTCCCAGACATCGGCGCGGCCGCCGGCGAAGCCGAAGGTCTTGAAGCCCATCGATTCCAGCGCGACGTTGCCGGTGAGGATCAACAGGTCGGCCCAGGAGATTTTCCTGCCGTATTTCTGCTTGATCGGCCACAGCAGCCGGCGCGCCTTGTCGAGGTTGGCATTGTCCGGCCAGCTGTTGAGCGGCGCGAAACGCTGCTGGCCGGCGCCGGCGCCGCCACGGCCGTCGCCGATGCGATAGGTGCCGGCGCTGTGCCAGGCCATGCGGATGAAGAGCGGGCCGTAATGGCCGAAATCGGCCGGCCACCAATCCTGCGAATCGGTCATCACCTGGTGCAGATCCCTGATCACCGCGTCGAGATCGAGGCTCTTGAATTCCTTGGCGTAGTCGAAGTCCTCGTCCATCGGGTCCGAGAGGCTGGACTGCTGGTGGAGGACGGCAAGGTCGAGCTGGTTCGGCCACCAGTCACGGTTGCTCCTCCTAGCCGATCCATGTGGGACCGGGCATTTGCCGGCGCTGTTGTCGTCGGTTTTCGCGTCCATCTTTGCCTCCGATTTTGTTGATTTTCCGGGATTTTGTTGATTTTCCGGGCAGGGCCAGCGGCCGCGCCATTCTGGAACGGTTCCAGACTAGCCCGCCCAGCCGATAAAGACAAATTGCCTTTGCTGTTTATTCTGATAGGTTTTCCTTATGATCGGTTTGACCGTCCGGCAGATGCATTATTTCGAAGCGCTGGCGCAGACGCTGCATTTCGGCCGCGCGGCAAAACTCGCCGGCGTCAGCCAGCCGGCGCTTTCTTCGCAGATCGCCGAGATGGAGCTGCGGCTCAATTGCCGGTTGTTCGAGCGCGGCGGCAAGGCGGTGCGCATGACCGACGAGGCGCAGGTCCTGCTGCCACGCATCGAGCGCATTCTTGCCGACGTCCGCGACGTCGAGGCGACGGCCCGACGCGGCCGCCCGGCGCTGGAGGGCCGCTTCCGGCTCGGCATCATCCCGACGGTGGCGCCCTATCTGCTGCCGCATGTGCTGCCGGAACTGAAACGGCACTTTCCAGCATTGCAGCTCGAATTGCGCGAGGCGGTAACCGCCTCTTTGGTCGAGGACACCAGCTCGGGAAAGCTCGACGCCTTCGTCGCGGCACTGCCCCTCGATTACCCGGGCCTGGTCACCGAAGAACTTTTCTCCGACCGGTTCTTCCTGGCCGTGCCGGCCGGCGACCCCGCCTTCGCCTCGCCGCCGGTGCCGCCGGAAAGCCCGGCGCTGGAGCGGCTGATGCTGCTGGAGGAAGGCCATTGCCTGCGCGAACAGGCGCTCGCCGTCTGCGGCAGCGTGCGGCCGGTGGCGATGGCAAGCTACGGCGCAACCAGCCTGACGACGCTCTTACAGATGGTGGCGCATGGGCTCGGCGTGACGCTCATCCCCGAGATGGCGGCAGGACCGGCCAGCACTATCCCCGATTTGAAAATCGTGCCGTTCCAGGAGCCGATGCCGCAGCGCACGATCTGCCTGGCATGGCGGCGCAACAAGGTCCGCCACGATGAATGCGTCGAACTGGCGAAGATCATTCGCGGGCTGGATGCAGCGGTGCTGGCGGCTTGAGGCGAGGATATTGGTCAAAGATCCGGTTTTAGCCACGAAGCCAACCCGCAAGCCTACCTCTCAAGTGTGCCCCGCCACGCTGCCCATCGCTTTGGCCTCAGCGTGTGGCGCGAAGAAGCAGCGGATCGTCATATGAGGGGCGGAAGTGCAGATGTGATACTGGCTGTCTTCGCTCTCCAAAACCCGGTTCCTGGAGATGAAGTATTTTGTCTTGGACCCGGTCCGGATGTTGAAGTTGCCGCCCGGTAGCGGCTCGACATAGCGCGGGCTGATGACCCGGCAGTCTTTGTTGCCGCAGCATTCGTAGCCGGTAACCGGATCATGGTGGCCGGAATACCAGTTGTGGGCGACAGCGAGAGCGATGAGGACGAGCTTCATGTCTGTTTGACCTCTCGGTGCCGAGGGCCCAACGCTCAACTTCGAAGAGACCCTACAGTATGACAATAGGGGACGTTTGCGAGTGGTCCAAGCGTCGCCGATTAACGGTGGACCGCGGCGCTCGCCAACGGCCTTCTGACACAGCCGCTCGATCTTGTGACCAGTCGACCAAAGCAGTTCGCGACCGATGCCTTCGAAGCGCCGAACCTCGCCTTTCGGTTCAAGCTACACTCTAGGTCAAGCTTAGATGCGAAACCAACAGGAGGATCGTGCCGTTCCAGGAGCCGATGCCGCAGCGCACGATCTGCCTGGCATGGTGGCGCAAAAAGGTGCGGCACGATGAATGCGTCGAATTGGCCAAGATCATCCGCGGGCTGGATGCGGCGGTGCTGGCGGCTTGAGCGGGGATGCCGGTCAAAGGTCAGATTGATCCGAGCGGCATAACTCATCGCGAACGAGGCCATTCAGAACGCTGTGCCGGCCTTCCGGGTGAAACGACTTCAGTCCCTTTTCCAGGCCGCGAGCAACGGGCCTTTGCTTCCATAGACAGGGTCCTTCCGCGGCCGGCCGACCCTGGGGATCGTGACGACCGCCTTGGCATGGTCGGCGGCGGTCGTGCATTCGTCATAGGTGCCGGACTGAGGATAGGCGCCGACGACCAGAAAATCGTCGGATGCGGAAAGACGCTGGTGCCCGTGCCGGCCGGAAGCACCGCGACGTCGCCGGCCTTCAGCGACAGCATTCGTCCCGGCGAAGATCATCCGCGGGTTGGAGGCGGCGGTACTGGCTGGGTGAGGTACGCCGTACCATCCAGCGGAAGTTTGGTGTTGACCCGAAGTCGACCTTCGCAGACCTGAATGGCTGCTTTGCGCCGTTGAGTAGTGAAGATGGTCATCCCGAAAGCCGAAAGTTCCGTTTGTTCGAATGATGACAACTAAGGAAATCGGAAACAGCCTTTGCGCGCAATTCCGTGCTTTGGCGTTGCCGAGAGTGCTTCACTGGCATTGATCTTTTTGATGCGGCATCCACGGTGCCCCGGCGTGCAGTAAGTGGAGAATACAATAGCGGTGAGGGCCGCGATCGGTGAGGTTCAGTGATGAATCATGCGCAGAGTACCAGGTCAAAATGTCTCCGCTGTGACTTCACCTTTATTAAACGACGGCCCTTGATTTTACTTCACGAGATACGCGGCAGGGGGTGTAACGCCATGCTGTCCCTCATTCCGTTATGCCTCGTTCTGCTGTTGGCATTTCCGGCAAATGGTCAGTTGGCGCCCGAAGCGTCAGCGGTTGCCACAGCTAACGACACCTCGTCGGTCGTGGTTTCCGAACACACCGAGGTCGGCAAAGAACCGGGCAAGCCACAACCGAGCGCGCTCGGATCCCATATATCTAGGGAGCTGGCGCTCAGCGAAGCGCAGGCACTCAAGGAGGGCGCGCAAACGCCGCTCGGCGAGCATGAGGAGGCTTCACGCCGCGAATTGGCCGCAGCACGAGCGGAGCTAGACGCTATGCAGCGCGGCGCACGTGACCTAAGCGCCCAGGCACACGTACTGGCAGACACGGTGGCTCAGCAAGCACAAGCCCTGAATGAGCAGCAGCGAACAGACGAAGCGCTCGCGCTCGATCTGGAGACGGCGCAGCGTGTTATCGAAAGCTACAGGGCCGAAGCCAGTCTCTGGAACAGCGAGAAGGCTGCCGCGCTTGGAGCGCACCCCTCTATGGACGCCTCCCAGCTTGCTGCGAAGCGAACGCTTGATGACGAGCGGCACAAGGTTGAGCTCTTGGAACAAGAACTTACCACGGCTCGCCAAACTATCGATGCTCTTAAGAAAGGCGTAAATCTGGCAGCCGTCGAGCAGGCGAACGCCATAAGGGACCGACAGGTGGTCGAGGCCGCTCTAAAGCAGGCTCGAGAAACACTCGAACGGGAACGCGAACGAGCAGATTCAGCTGTACGTGACCTCGATATTGTTCGCCAGGAACGCGATGCTTTAAAGCAGAACTCGGTAGAATTGAGTGCCGCGCTGGACCAAGAGCGTGAAAGGGCTATCGGTCTAGCCCGCAGCCTCAGTGCCGCGCGTGAGGCAATTGATATTGTCAAGGGTAAGCGTCGCACTGCGGCTGTGGAGCGCGCGCCGAAAGCGCGTACCCCCGCGAGTGCACTTGCAAGTAGGTTATCGCATTCGGGCGCCCAACCACACCGTAAACCGGGCTTGCCGAAAAAACAGAAAGTGAAGGTCCAAAAGTCGCCGCAAACTGCTCTGCTGGCAACCATACCTCTTCCCGCAGCATTGCTTCCAACACGGCCATCAAAAAGCTCGAGCCGCGCCAGTGAAGACTAGGGAGCGAAATGTATGCCGCAGGGGAGACGACAATGAAGAAGTATGTCGCAGCCGCGTTGACGATCGGGATCACAATTGGGCCTGCCTCGGCTCTTGAAGCAGGGGTGGGCGGTAGGGCGGGCGGTGTCGGGGTCGGTGCTGGAGTGAGCGCCGGTTCGCAAGGCTTATCAGTGGGGGCGGGCACGAGCGTCGACGGCGTAGGCGGAGCAAATGTTGGAGCTTCGGTCGGTGCGGATGACGGATCAGTCGACGCAGGCGTTAGTGCCAGCGGCAACATTGGTGACACAACCACAAGTGCCAGTGTGGGCGACGATCCGTCCGCCGAAAACGAAGCGGCTACCGCACCCGACAGTTCGAATGCAGCGACAGCCCCTTCCTCTGCCAAGACCGCCAGGCAATCCATCGTCCTGCCACCCGTCCTCAGGCCTTCCAAAGCCGGTGAGGGTGACTCCACCAAGGGGTATCCCTTTGGATCTCTGGGACCACTGACAGTGAAACCCGGTACGCCGGTTGCGGTGGTGCGAGCCTGCCGCACGGCGATCATGGCCGCTGCGACGCCGCTTGGCGCCGTCCGTGTCCACGCGGTAAGCGCAGGCGCCTTGCATCAAGGTCGGGGTGCACTCACGGCGCCGATCGAGGTGCGAATAGACTACGCAGGAAAAGGTGGCATCGAAGTCCGGCAGGCGCAAGTCAGTTGTCGCCTCGATGCGTCGGGCAGGGTCACTGCAATAATATAGCACCAAGCCTGATCGCCAGCGCTGCGCACGCCGACAGCGGCACGATCCGCTTCGCCATCTATCTACAAGGCGGCCTTCTTCATCGGTGGCGCCGTAGGTGTTGGTCAAAGGTTCGGTTTGAGCCCCGAAGCCAACCCGCAAGCCCCTTCGAAAGGAACGACTTCAGTCCTTTCCCAGGCGGCGAGCAACGGGCCTTTGCCTCCATAAACAGGGTCCTTGCGCGGACGGCCCACCTTGGGGATCGTTACGACCGCCTTGGCATGGTCGGCGGCGGTCGTGCATTCGTCATAGGTGCCGGATTGAGAATAGGCGCCGACGACTAGAAAATCGTCGGATACGGAAAGACGCTGGTGCCCGGTGCCTGCCGGAAGCACCGCGACGTCGCCGGCCTTCAGCGACAGCGTACGTCCCTTGTTGCCGCCAAAGCGAACCTTGGCCGTGCCGCGCGCAACGCCCAGCACCTCGTGGATCTGCGAATGGTAGTGAACGTAGTCGTAGATGCCGTTGCGCCAGCTATTGCCCCAGCCATTTGCGTCGAAAAGCGCCTCCATGACCGCCGCCGGATCGAATTCCTCGGGCAGCGTCACGGCGCCGCGATAGACGACAAGCGGCCAAAACGGATGGTTGGGCACCAGGCCATCGTCCTTGAAGCGAAATTCGTTCGGTTTGCGCGGCCTCAGGAGGTCGGCGACCTCGCGCCTGTCTGGCCTGGCGATACCGGTGACCTGCTCGACGGCTTTCTTCGTGGTTTTCAGGATGCTCATGGAATGGGCCTTGAGTTGGTGGGAGCTGAATGCGGATTAACCGGCTGCGCGGCGGTCAGTTCCGTTGGCGGCAGAGATCTGCGATCTGCGCCACGGCGGCTCCGCAACAAGATCCGGCAAATCCTGAATGGCTGCTTTGCGCCGCATGGCAGTCATTCCTGCGGTCCCGTCCATTCAACAAAAGCGGACATCGCCAATGGACAGGCCACAGGCAGCTATGCGCCCGACATTTTGCCTCGAACGACGGGAGTAGATCCTAAGCAGACCATCCGACCAATGGCTCGGAGCTATCTTCCT
Organism: Mesorhizobium sp. M0119; assembly: GCF_040322615.1. Taxonomy (NCBI): domain Bacteria; kingdom Pseudomonadati; phylum Pseudomonadota; class Alphaproteobacteria; order Hyphomicrobiales; family Phyllobacteriaceae; genus Mesorhizobium; species Mesorhizobium sp. M0119. The sequence goes on along the minus strand of NZ_JAMYTU010000003.1, from coordinate 258,146 downwards.
TTGGCCTAACCGCTCTATGTTGAGACAGCGTGCCTGGTCGGCAGTAGTGTCGGACTGGAGGGAGGGAGCATCACATGAGTGAGACCCGCAAAATAGCAGCGATCCTGGTCTCGGATGTGGTCGGCTACAGCCGGCTAGCCGGCGCGGATGAGGATCGCATCTTGGCACGGCTGCGGGCGCTGCGCAGCGATCTCATCGACCCCACCATCGCCGTTCATCGTGGCCGCGTCGTCAAGCGCACAGGCGACGGGAGCCTTGTCGAGTTCAGCAGCGTTGTGGAAGCAGTGCGCTGCGCGCTGGAAGTGCAGAACGCCATGCTTGAGCGCAATGCCGGGGTGCCGGATGATCGCCGCATCGAGTTCCGGATCGGCATTCACTTGGGCGACGTCGTGCAAGAACGCGATGGCGACCTGATGGGCGATGGCGTCAATATCGCCGCGCGCCTAGAAGGAATCTGCGAACCTGGCAATATCTGTCTTTCCGAGCAAGCCTATTGGCAGGTTAAATCAAGGCTCGATATCGCGATCAACGATCGCGGTGCGGTTCAGCTCAAGAACATCGCCGAGCCGGTCCGGGTTTATTCGCTACAGGTCGGCATTCCCGCGAAGGCCAGACCCGCGGCATCGGCGGAGGCCCTCGTGCCGGACAAGCCTTCGCCGCAGCTCGCGCTGCCCGACATGCCTTCGATTGCCGTGCTGCCCTTTGTCAACATGAGTGGCGACGCCGAACAGGAGTTCTTCACTGACGGGCTGACGGAGGACATCATTACCGATCTGTCGAATGTGCCCGGCTTCTTCGTCATCGCCCGCAACTCCACCTTTGCCTACAAAGGCAAGCCCACCGACGTCCGTCAGATCGCTCGCGATCTGGGCGTCAAATATCTCCTCGAGGGCAGCGCGAGGCGGTCCGTCAAGCGTTTGCGCGTCAATGTGCAGCTGATCAACGCGGCCGAAGGCGGCAATCATGTGTGGGCCGAGCGCTTCGACCGCGAAATTGTCGACATCTTTGAAGTTCAGGACGAGGTCACGCGCCGCGTTGTTGAAGCGATCTCCGGCAAGATTGGTGCGAAGAATATTTCTGCCCGTTCTAGGCCATCAAATCTAGAAGCCTATGACCTTTGTGTTAGGTCACGGGAGAAATGGACCATGTCCAGATCAGACAACAGCGACGCGCGTTCAGCTTTGGAACGCGCCGTTTCGCTTGAACCAAACTATTGTGAAGCGCACAGCAATCTTGCCCTTGTGCTGTTATTTGGCTGGGTTGATTGGGGAGAACCACAGATACCCGATCGCGCAAATGCTCTGATGCACGCGCAACGAGCCATGCAAATCGATCCCGGCGATTCCAACGTTCGCAGGATCCTGGGCTGCGTTCAGCTTTTTGAGCGCAATTGGGATGAAGCAAAATTCCAATTCGATGCTGCCATACGGATAAATCCCAACAATGCAGATGCGGTAGCATGGATTGGGGAGCTTCAAATCTACTTGGGCAAGCCGCAAGCGGCGCTGACAGCTTGTGAAGAGGCGTTCCGATTAAATCCTCGTCCACCTGGTTGGTACTTCTGGATCGTGGGAATGGCGCAGATTTCCACCGGTCACTACGAAGAAGCTGTTGCGACCTTGAGCCTGGAGGAAACATATGGGACCGGTTCAAGGGTGAACCTGATTGCCGCGCTTGCTCTTGCCGGCCGCTTGCCTGAGGCACAGGAGGAAGCCCGCCTATTTCTTACGGGCAATCCAGGTTGGACGATCGGTGAACTGACAGCGAACTTGCCCTTTAGGAGCATGAGTGCTGCGCAGCCCTTTGTCGATGGCTGGCGTCTGGCGGGCTTGCCAGACTAGGCGGCACGGCAAGGGGGCCGTTTCCAAAGGCAATGGCGTAAGCTAACTACGGCTCCAGCAGTGTCGACAAGCCAATGGCCCTTTCTAGATAGCGCAAACATGCTGGCGCGCTGTTTCGAGATCGCATAACTTGTTGCCAGTTTCCTTGGCTGGTCGCATGGGATCGCGCTGCACGATGGGTAAGAACACTTGGACCGCAGAGCAGGATCGGCTGCCTTGATGCCGATGCGGAATTCAATGGGCCTGTCGGACGGCACTTCTGCGTTACGCTCGTGCATCTTGTGCTGGATTTCGACGGCGCAGGCCCCCGCATTTAGCACGCTCGGGAACTCGACCAGTAAGCCGTCGCCGGTCAGCTTGACTATCCTGCCCTGATGCTCAGCGATCTTGGCGTACACCAGTTCGTGGCGATGCGCCTTGAAAGTCGACAGGGTCCGCTCTCGTCGAGATCCATGAGCCTGGAGTAGCCGACCACATCGGCCGCGAGATGGCGGCAAGGCTAGGCTGACAGCGTTCTTGGCCATTGGCAATGTGCTGACGAGCAAGGAAATCGTGCGGATTGTATGGCCCTCAGGCGTGGTGTCTATCGCGCCCCTTGGCTGTTATTGGGTTAGCTTAAGACCTTGGTCGCGCCACGCCGAACGTCCGCTCTCTTTTTTCGGACGCCATAAGCCGACCTTCCGAATTCGGCCCCCATGCTGCCGGGCGGCAATGCGCCCGAATGCGGACCTTTGTATCCTTCGCAAGAGCGGTCATTCAATGGCGCGATGCGTAACTGCTACTCGCCCATTGCTTGGGAAAATACCCCCACCTGTCCTTAAGAAAGAACCGCACTAGTTTAGGCGATGGGACGCGCGCTGCAATTTTTGCTGGGCCGTCGTTGAGAAGTATTGTCGGACGTGGGCTTGAAAAGCCAACACCTTCGGGAGGAACCGATGACCAAAGCAAGTATCCAGACCAATATGAGGTCGCGCCGCAAGTTCCTTGGCGAGGCGGCCGTGGCAGCTGCGGCGATCGTTGCTGCGCCAAGCGTCGTCAAGGCGCAAGGGCCGGTCAGCATGCGCTGGCAGAGCACATGGCCTTCCAAGGATATCTTTCACGAATTCGCGCTTGATTTCGCCAAGAAAATCAACGACATGACGGGCGGCGACCTCAAGATCGAGGTGCTGCCGGCGGGCGCCGTGGTGCCTGCGTTCGGCCTGCTTGACGCGGTGTCGCAAGGAACGCTTGATGGCGGCCACGGCGTGCTCGTCTACCACTACGGAAAGCAGACGGCGCTAGCGCTCTGGGGATCCGGCCCGGGCTTTGCCATGGACGCCAACATGCTGCTGGCCTGGCACAAATACGGTGGCGGGAAGGAGCTCCTTGCAAAGCTCTATGATTCCATAGGCGCCAATGTGGTTTCCTTCCCCTATGGACCGATGCCGACACAGCCGCTCGGCTGGTTCAAGAAACCGGTTTCCAAGGTCGAAGACATCCAAGGCCTCAAGTTCCGTACCGTTGGCATCTCGATTGACGTCTTCACCGGCCTGGGTGCGGCCGTCAACGCGCTACCTGGCGGTGAAATCGTTGCGGCATTGGATCGCGGCCTGCTCGACGCGGCCGAGTTCAACAACGCCTCGTCCGATCGGGTGCTTGGTTTTCCGGACGTGTCCAAGGTCTGCATGCTGCAGAGCTATCACCAGAATGCGGAGCAGTTCGAGGTCCTGTTCAACAAGGCGAAATACGACGCCCTGCCCGATCAGATGAAGGCAATCATCACCAATGCGGTCGAGGCAGCCTCGCAGGACATGGCCTGGAAGGCGATCGACCGTTATTCGAAAGACTATTTGGAGATGCAGACGCAGGACAAGGTCAAATTCTACAAGACACCGGAAGCAATCCTCAAGCGACAGCTGGAGGTCTATGACGAGGTCGTGAAGAAGAAGGCGGCTGAAAATCCGCTGTTCAGGGAGGTCCTTGAGTCGCAGATCGCCTTTGCCCGGCGGACAACACAATGGGAACAGGACGTAGTCGTCAGCCGCCGCCTGGCCTTCGATCATTACTTCGGACGTGGCGGGGCAGCAAAGAATATCTGAAGCACAGTTTGAGCCGGCAAGGCACCATCGGGGCCATGACCGAACGGTGCCTTGCCTTCTTACCGACACTCACTCTGGCCAACACTCTGGCCATCCGGCTGCCTCGCATGAACGTCCAGCAGTTCCTGAATACAGTCGATGCAATCAGCGCGTGGGTCGGCAAGGCCGCGGCGTGGCTGATCATCGGGCTGATGACGCTGGTCTGCGCCGAGGTCTTCAAGCGCTACATCCTGAACATGCCCACGGCGTGGATATTCGACGCCAGCAACATGTTGTACGGCTCGCTGTTCATGCTCGCCGGAGCCTATGCGCTGGCGCAGAATGCCCATGTGCGCGGCGACTTTCTCTACAGCTCGATGCGACCCCGGATCCAAGCCGCGCTCGATCTTTTGCTGTACGTGGTTTTCTTCCTGCCGGGGATCGCGGCCCTCGTCTATGCAGGCTACGACTATGCCGCGATTTCATGGCGGATCGGGGAGCATTCGACCGTGACAGCGGAGGGTCCGCCGATCTACCAATTCAAATCGGTCATTCCGCTGGCCGGCGCCCTGGTGATGCTCCAGGGCGTGGCCGAGATCGTGCGCTGCATCGTCTGTCTCAGGACTGGGCAATGGCCCAGCCGGCGCAAGGACGTTGCAGAGATCGACGTCGTGGAGGGACAGCTCGCGCTCAGCGAATATGTGGATGAAGGGACGCGCAAGACCGCCATCGAGCGCGCACAAAAGATAGACGAGGAAGCACGCCAGCGCGGAATGGGTGGAGACCTGCAGAGTTGAGCGATCCAGCCCTCGGACTCACGATGCTCATGCTCATCGTGGTCGTCATCGTCATGGGTTTCCCGACAGCCTTCACGCTGATGGGCCTTGGCATGTTTTTCGGGTTCTATGCGTTCTACAACCCGGCGGAGCACTGGATCGACAACCGCGTCTTCGATCTGATGGTCGAGCGCACTTATGGGGCAATGACCAATGACGTCCTGATCTCCATCCCGCTTTTCGTGCTCATGGGATATGTGATGGAACGCGGGGCGCTGGTCGACAAGATGTTCTACAGCATCCAGCTTTCGTTCCGACGGGTACCGGCGTCGCTGGCCATTGCTACCCTTATCGTCTGCACCTTCTGGGGCATCGCCAGTGGCCTCGTCGGCGCCGTTGTGGTCCTGATGGGGGTGATTGCCTTCAATCCGATGCTGCGCGCCGGATACGATGTGAAGCTCGCTTCCGGCGTGATCACCGCGGGCGGCACGCTGGGCATCCTGATCCCGCCCTCGGTCATGATCATCGTCTATGCGGCGGTTGCAGGCCAGTCCATCGTGAAGCTCTATGCCGCGGCGATGTTCCCCGGTTTTTTCCTCGCTTTCCTTTATCTCGTCTACATTCTTGGCTGGGCGATAATCAATCCGAAGATCGCCCCGCCTTTGCCGGAGGATCAAACAAGGGTTCCGGTGCCGGCGTGGATGCGAAGCTTTCAGACAGTTTACTCGCGCAACATGCTTGTTGGACTTCTTTCCGCATTGTTCTCGCCGTCCAAGGCGACGGCGCTCGAGACGGAGAGCGGACGCCTCACATATTGGAAGCTGTTCAAGAATTTCTGCGCTGCGCTGGTGCCCTTCGCCTTGATAGTACTCACCCTCTTGCTGGTGTGGTGGTATGTCGTCATCTATCCGCAAGCATCGGCCGACGTCGAAGCTCCAGCCGGATTGGAGCAGCTCGGTGCTCCGGCGGTGGAGGAACTCGGCGCACCCGCGGTGAATGCAGGGCCGGCAACCAGCTTCTACGTCACCTTCGGCATCATCGCGGCACTCGCCGCGGTGGTGCTCGTCCGCTACTATCGGAACATGACCGCCGAACGGCTCGAGATCCTGAAGCTCCTGGTCTCGTCGGTCATGCCGCTGGGCATACTTACCGTCGTCGTGCTCGGCGTCATCCTATTCGGAATCACGACGGCGACCGAGTCCGCGGCAGTCGGCGCCGCTGGTGCCTTTCTGCTGGCGTTCCAGGCCCGAACGCTCGACTGGAAGCGCATCAAGGAAGCAGTGTTCCTGACGGCGAAGACCACAGCCATGGTTTGCTGGCTCTTTGTCGGCTCGGCGCTGTTCTCCGCCGTTTTTGCGATCCTCGGCGGCCAGGCACTTCTCGAGCAATGGGTGCTGTCGCTCGACTTGTCGCCCGTGCAGTTCATGATCCTGTCTCAAGCGATCATATTCATTCTCGGTTGGCCGCTCGAATGGACCGAAATCATCATCATCTTCGTGCCGATCTTCCTGCCGATGTTGAAGCACTTCAACATCGACCCGATCCTCTGGGGGGTTCTTGTCTTCGTGAATTTGCAAGCGGCGTTCTTGTCACCCCCGGTAGCGATGTCGGCGTTCTATCTCAAGGGCGTTTCCCCACCGCACGTCACCCTCAACCAGATATTCGCAGGCATGATGCCTTACATGCTGATCGTCATCCTCTGCATGATCCTCATGTATATCTGGCCCGGCATGGCGCTCTGGCTTCCGAACTATCTTTACGGCGGCTGAGAAAGACTCGGTTCTCGGACGCCTTCCGCGACAGCGCGTTTTCGGCCGCTTTGACCCACGGGATGTCCTTTGAACGCCAAGGCAGGATCTCGGAGATACAGGTGATCGGAAGGTCTACTTTCGGGCTACAATCGGCGCGAGCGAATGACGGGTCACAGTTCACGTCGACTCACGCAGGGCATGAAGGTCCGTTTCTGGCCTTCCGAGCCTCGAAGCCGCAAGTCCGCTTTCGGGCCGATGTCGGTCATTCCGGCCAACTTGGCAGCCTGCCAAAAGCGGACATTGCTGGCGTGCCGACGCCGAGCCCGCGGGTGCACCGGAGGCGGGTCGTCGACGCTCAGAAATCGGCTTCTTCGAAATGTTTGGCCTTCAGCCATGTGTTCGACGATCCGCTCCTGTAGCGGCTGTCGGCGCGTTTCGAAATGATGCTCTCGAGCCCCGTCTTCTCGATGGCCCGGAAGATCGCTAGCGGACTGCGCTCGAAATGCTCGCTGTACTGGATCTTGCCGAGACCGTGCTCAACCAGTTGCCACAGCACCTGCTTGCGCTGCAGCAGGGGCAAGGAGGCTAGATTGCGACCGTCGAGATGGAGGATGTCGAACGCGACGAACACCAGCCGGCTGGGTTCGTTCCAGATCGTGGCTTCCAGCGCGGGGTAATCGGGAGCGCCCTGGTCGCCTGGCACAATGACCTCGCCGTCGATAATGGCAGCCCGGCATGGCAGCTCGACAGCCAGCGCGATGGGCCAGTATTTCGTGGTCCAGTCACGGCCGTTCTTGTTGTAAAGACGCACGCCGTCTTTGTCGATGATGAGCTGCGTTCGGTAGCCGTCAAGATTGATCTCGTGAACCCATCCCCCATCTTCGGGCGGCTGCTCGACCCAAGTCGGGATCTGTGGCGGAATGAACTCCAGCCGGCCACCGTTGACCTTGGCACGCTTACTCAATGACGCCACCTTCGACTGCGCAGCGACGGCTGATCGGCACAGGCGGCCCGACATCCCCCCAACCCGGACGCCTGCCGCCTGTGCCAGCCCCCGCCAAGCCATTGCGAGCATCTGCGCACGTGGCCGAATTGTCGTTAGCTTCGCATCCGAATACTTATCCGGGCGTACATATCTCGCTCTTGCACGCCGTCCTTTGGCTAATTTCGGACGACCTTCGTCAGTCCATCAAAAGCACCACAGCGGGATGCAGCTTCTTCAGATTCGGCAATGATTTCGATTGCCAGGGTATGTCTGGCGTTCCACGCACGACGAGTCGAACATCGGGATGCTTGCGCACCTCGATGGTAAATTTCGCCAGCAGGTTGATGCCGGAAGAGTTTAGAAAGTGAAGGTCCTTCAGATTGAGCGTAATGGAAGCGGGATTAGAGGCAAGAACACTGGTCGCCAACGCCGTGATAGGCGCACCGGCCTCGGAACTGGCAAGCCGCATTGCACCGTCGAAGAAAATTTCGCTTCCTTCAGTCCACACACGGTAGTCGTCTGTCTTGATTTCCATAGCCTGGCTTCGTTTCTTCTAGTTGTGAATTTGCGAGATCGGAATAGAGGCATATGTCTCCACGCAAAGCCGATCGCTTTCGTCGGCGGCGCTGAATATCCAAGCCAGGCGTGCGCCGTAGTCGCTCATCAAGGTCAGCAATCCAAGTCCGGAGCCTGACATGTCGGGGTTGGCGGCATTCTCTTCAATTCGCTGTATCAGCAGGTCCTTGGGGTCGCCAACCGTGAGATCCGCCAGGAGACTTTGGAACTTAGAGGCATCTTCACCATCGACGTCATTCGACACTTTGAGCTTGAAGCACTCCGAATCCATCGACGCCTCGATCAAGATCTCACCTGGTGCGCGAAACTTGACGGCATTTTCGATGAGTTCGTTGACCAGATATCCGATACTGTGCCGCACTTCTATGTAGTCATTGCGGGACGACCGGAAGCGCAACGCGAAAAGATCGGCGATGAAGTCCGCGGTCGTAGCACAATGACGCCAACTCAAGTCGAGAGGTCCGTCGTACAGCCGCACGCGACTGGCGCTCTCCTTCATCCCGATTGCAATGTCAGGAGTACCGAACAGCGTTGTCATGGCTATTTGTGCCTTATGATCACGAGGGTGATGTCGTCGTGGATCTTCTGGACCCCGATATGGGCCATCAGATCGTCGATGATCCCGGTTTTGATGTCCTCGGCGCTGCTGCCGTGACGTTTTTGTGCGCTCTGGCAGAGGCGCTCGAACCCGAACAATTCTCTGTCTTGGGCTTCGGCCTCGGTCACACCGTCTGTGTGCAGCACGATCACGTCGCCGCTCCCGAACAGGATGTCACGCGTGGCAATGAACTTCGAGATGTCATTCTCCAAGCCAACCGGCAGACCAAGATTGATTGTATCGATACGTTCAACTTCCCCATCCGCACGCAAGACGAGAACGTCCTCATGCTGGCCGGATAGCGTTACCCGCTCATCCTCGAAGTCAAGAAAGGCCAACGAGAGATGCTTGCCGGTGTTCGTCCGCTCGATGTTTTTGTAGATTGCCCTGTTCAATCGATCCAGAAACTGGTGCGGGTCCCCCTCGTTGGTCTCCTGCAGCGCACGTGCAACGGATTGGACCATCAGCATCAGCACGCCGCTCTCGAGACCATGACCGGTCACGTCGCCGATGCCGATCTTGACCCGTGGCCCGTTCTGCAGGACGTCGTAATAGTCGCCGCCGACCTCGTCGGCCGGCCGCATGTAGGCTGCGATCTCCAGCCCCGGAATCGCTTCTAGTTCGAATTGTTTCGGTAGGACCATCATCTGGATCTGTCTGGCGACCGCGAGTTCGGCACCAAGGCGAACGTTCTCGTCCTGCAGCTTTTCGTTGAGTGCGGAAATCTCCTGATTTGCGTCCCCAAGTTCCCTGGTTCGTTCGTCGACGAGTTGCTCGAGGTTTTCCGTGTGAAAGCTGATCTGCTCAGCCATGCGGTTGAAAGCGACCCCTGCCGCTCCAACTTCGTCGCGCGTTGGGATGCTCACGCGGACTGAATAGTCTTTGGACTGGAGCCGCTGGGCGGCGCTGGCAAGCGCCCTGAGGCCCGCGGTGATCCGCTTCGAAATTCCAAGCACGGCGGCAAAAACAATCAGAAGCGAAACGACGATCGCGGCGATCTGAAAGAGCAGGATACGGTTGGTTGCACGGGAAATACTCTTCTGCGCGGCGAACAGGGATGCATAGATCTCTCGTTCGGGAACGACGATCCCGACCGACATCATTTCGGACTTGATCGGTCCCGAACTCCACAGATTGGTCGGCTTCAATCTTTTGAGGACAAAAATGTAGGGTACGCGTTCGCCCTTGTCGGCGAGCATGACATGCTGAATGACACCGTCATTGTTCTGGTCGAGAGGCAGCAACGCGATAGCCGGCTGCGTGCTTCCCCGCAGGGACCTCTCCAGGCCGGTGACGCCCTGGGTGCCCGCATCGCTCGATGAGGTCAGGCCGATGATTGCCTGGCCTGACGGATTGATCGCCACCACGTTGCCAGTCGACATTGTGAGAAAGCCGAACCCGGTCTCGGCGATCTTCACACGTTCGACGACTTCCGCGAGTTGATCGAGAGTGATGTCTGCTCCCGCTATACCAGCGATACCGGTGCGATCGCGCGTCCACAGCGGGTGGAAAAAGCTGACGATTAGCTTTCCCGTGATCGCATCGGTGTAAGGCGCTGTCTGGGTGATATCGTCAGGGACCGGACGCGAGGCTGGATTCTTGGCCCATTGCTGCCATGACCCATAGATTCCCGGAAAGAAAAACTCCCAGAACTCCGCCTTGTTGTGGCCTGGATAGAGCCGGTCGAAGGTCTGTGCCTGGTCCGTATACGGTACGGTCCTGAAGATCGGCCGTTCCTTTGGGCCAATATAGTACATTTGCAGTTTGGACGACCCGCTGGACATGAGCGTCGGCGCAACGAGGTCCAACACGGTGCTGTCTTCTATTTCCCGCTGAACGCTTGGCATTGGACTGTGGTCGGCGCCCAGCAGGTAGCCCCAGACGCTGACCACGGAAGGCGCTCCCGGCAGGTTCTGTGCCCAATCGCCCTGTGCGTCGTAGACGACCCTCACGGAGCCGGGCACCTCCTTCGAAAGCGTGGCCCCGACCTGTTGTTGCCTGCTTGGATCGTCGATCTGGGCCTGCAGCACGCCCGCCAGCGCCTTGACGTCCCCATGGACTCGATCGAGCAGCAGGTCAACGCTTAACGCTGTCGATTCGGCATAGGAACGAATGTATTCTTGGTTTGCGGTCGTCAGGCCCTCACCGACTTCGGATGTGGCGTCGCGCGACAGTGTTTGAACATTCCAAAGCGCCAGGCCACCGCTCAGCAGGAGGTCGAACAGCACGGCGCCGCCAACGACCAATACGAATTTCGCTCGAAAGGAGCGCAGGCCGAATCGCGGTGTTCGCTCATCATCGGCTTTCATTGCGGCCGTCGCCCCGATGCCACCCAGATCGGCCAACCCGCATAACCCTTGGGGTGGAGCGCAGCGAAAATGTGGTCCTGGAAGCCCTGCCGAAACCGTGCGACGAACTCCGGTCCATCGCCGCGTCTGGTCGCCATCTCGCCCGCATAGACATCCGCCCAGGCCGCAATGACATCGGCGAAGTCCTGCGGATCCCCGTCCAGGTTAGTGACCATGAAGGTCTCCACACGGATGTCTTCGAATCCGGCTTCGATCAGGTATCGCCGGCTCTTGGGTCCAAGCTCGACGTCCATCTCGAAATGCCCGAACAGCTTCGCCACCTCGTTGTAGGTCCAACGAATGCTTTCGGCGCGCGGCTCGCCGAGGCAATGCGAATTCTTCTCGTTGGTGATATAGACCCGCCCGCCTGGCTTGCAGATGCGGTAGAGCTCCTTGAGAATGAGTTCAGGTCGATTGAAGATTTGAAGGGAATGTCGGCAGGTGACCAGGTCGAACTGCGCTTCGTCGAGCAGCATCTCCGACGCATCGCCATAGGTATATTCGATGCCCCGGATGTCGAACTCCCGCATCACTCGTCGAGCATAGGTCAGGCTTGATATGGAATGGTCGAGGGCGACGATCCGCGACGGCTGGAACTCCTTCTGCGCGAGCACGGCGAAATCACCGATCCCGCAACAGATGTCAGCCATGACGATCCCGGACCTCATGCCGTGTCGCGGCAAGATTGCGCGCTCGTGGCGCCAGGTCAACTTTGTCTGAGTGCGCAGGATGGGTACGAACCCGCCTTCCTCAAGGAAACCCTGCCCCGGATAGAATTCGGTGTCATACTCCTCAACCGTGATGTTCGGTTCGATTGCGCTCAGGCGACCGAATTTTCGCGAGGTCCATCCGACGACGCTTGACGTGATGACCATGAATTTGAGATCGGGTCGAGCGCGACAAGCGTCGATGATGATCCTCGAAAAGCTGTGAAACGCAGCGTTGTTCATCTGCGTCAGGCGCCTGACATTGACGTAGAGAACGCCGCGCACATGGCCGATCGCATCGCGGAGCAATGCTATGCTCGGCCCAAGTTCATCGATCGCCTGAGGCCGGACCACTCCCGAAATGGAGAACTCCTGGTTATTGGCGTCGTATTGCGTCTTGAAGCGCGGGAGAAGGTCGTAAGGGCTCAATGTTGCAAGCCCTCAAGCGGAAGGTCCACGACAAGCTTGATTGCATCGCCGTCGGCGTCCTCGATCCAGAGTGTCGCGTTGTAGTCAACAGCCAGTTCCAGGAGTACGACCTCGCGGCTCGGCGCGAGATCCCCAGATACCGAATTGAGATACCGCTCTCTGGCCTCTATTCCTACGAACTGCGACACGGCTTCTTCGTAGAATTGGCGCTCCTCTGGCACGCAAGGAAATGTCAACTCGATCCTATCCGTCGCGCCATGGCGAGACACCCTGCATGCCAGTTCGCCGTCGGCATGGCGAGTACGAAAGGCGACTTCCAGCAATTCGTTGAAGGCAGAGGAAAAGAGATTTGAATGGTGGACCGAGTCTGACCTGTTTTGACTGATCATCCGGGCCACGTATGTCGAGACATAATCGCAATGCTTCCAAGCGGAGACAAACGCTTTGATTTCCATGTCGATCTGGATCATCGGCTCAAAAGTCGGCTCGCCAGCCAGGTCATGATGAACAGGTCCCATCGGCATCCTCACTCTCGCGGGGTGATGGCCTCCGCGATGAAAAATTTCCCGCGCCCGTAATGAGTCAGTCTCGCACCGACTCGAAGAATTGCGCGGTATCTGCCTCGATCGTTCTACGAATCTCCGCCTCACCGTTAACGAAGGGCGCAAGGCGCTAGAGCGCTTGTTTTGATTCCTCCATCGCGCGTACCACCCTCAGCGGGGACCGCCTGATGAAACCGCTGATCGCCTCGGCTCCAAGCGGCTTTCCCAGGAAGTTGCCTTGCAGGCAATCGCAATTCTCCTTGATCAGCCACCGTGCCTGTGCCGGGGTCTCGACGCCCTCGGCAGTGACATTTATCCCGAGGCCGTGCGCCAGATTCATGATCGATCGCACGATCGTTTGGCTTTTGAGATCGGTCTCCAAGTCCGCAATAAAGTACTGATCTATCTTCAACGTATCGAAGGGAAAATTTTTAAGGTAGCTCAACGAAGAATAGTATGTTCCAAAATCGTCTAGCGATATTCGTATTCCCAAGACATTCAGCGTATTCAATGTGTCTATATTGTCGATCGTCTTCTCAAGTAGAACCCTCTCGGTTATCTCAAGTTCAAGTCTGTCGGCTTCAATCCCAACTGCGTCGACGACCTGAGCGACGGTGTCCGTCAGCGAACCGCTGAGGAACTGAGCCGGCGACAGGTTCACTGCGACTGTCAGCGAGGAAGGCCACGTCAACGCCTGGCGACAGGCTTCCTCGAGCACCCATCGTCCAATCTCGTCCATCAGACCGTCGGCTTCGGCGATCGGTATGAACACGTTGGGTGGAATGATTCCGACCTCGGGGTGCCGCCACCGCAGCAGCGCTTCGAAACCGGTCACTGACGAGGGAGGCCGAATGAGCGGCTGATACTCCAGATAAAGCTCGCCGCGCTCCAGAGCGGTTCGAAGGCTGCGCCTAAGATTCTCGCGTTGCTCGAGCAAGAGCAGCATCGAACGGTTGAATGTTCGAGCGCAGCCGCGTCCATCTGTCTTGGCTGCGTAAAGAGCAATGTCAGCGGCTTTCATCAACTGTTCGCCATCGGTCCCGTGCTCCGGCCCGAAAGCAATTCCGATACTCGAGCCGACGAACACGGGAATGCCGTTGATGACGAACGGGTCTTTGAACGCGTCGACTAGCGATCCGGCGAGGCGCTCAGCCTCTGCTGGCTGCTCCTTTCCCAATTGGATGACAGCGAACTCATCGCCGGCATACCGGTATGCGGATTCGCCGTCCTGCAGCGCGTCGCGGATACGACCCGCCGCGAGTTGAAGAAGAGTGTCGCCTGCTCCATGGCCGAGCGTGTCGTTGACCGCTTTGAAATCGTCAAGGTCGATTTGCAGAAGGGCGGCTTTCGGCTTTGATCCGCCGAGGGCCGCCATTGCCTGCTGCAGCCGCTCGCCGAATCGCCGCCGATTCTGCAGTCCGGTCAGCACGTCGTGCGTCGCCTGATGGAGTAGAACTACATGCTCTTGTTCCTCCGCTGCGCTCCGCCCGCCGTCCTCCCTTGATTCGATGATTCCCGCACCATTTGCCGTGGTGAACACAAAAACGGACCGGTGCGCTCCGCCCGATGATCGCGGCAAGTCGATGCTTGCCGGAGAGCCACCCTGGAACACACGAAGAAATTCGTCGCGATAGCTCGTATCGAGAAAGCTCGGGTAGATCTCCCAGACGGCGGCGCCTGGCGCTACCGCGCCTCCGTACACGCCTTTGAGCCTGGCCGCGTAGTGCGTCAGGCGAAAGTCACGGTCATAGAACGACAAAAGTTCGGTCGTGTTCGCCAAAAGGTCTGCGAGAACGCCTTCGCCGACACTTGGAGCATCGCTCGATGAAGGCCCCTCACTCTCCGTGCCGACGCCTGAAGCCTCTGAGGGCAAGAACCACCTCCATAGGCGGTGCAGACTCGCGACCCCCAGTCTAAAAATAGCATAACTGTCGAGCTTGGCAAACTTTCAAATCGCAGTCTTAATAAGAGCCGCCCGCAGCCTAGTTCCATGTATTCTCCGCCGTGATTGGCGGCAAATTATCGATAACGATGAACCGTCACAGTTCGTTAACAAACCGTGAATTGGCCAGAATCAGCTGTGTGATTGATGCGCAGTAGGCGCGGCACGAAGATATTGTGATCCATGAGGTGGCGTGACCTTCGCCGCCCCGGGCAACCCCTCTTCTGAGTCAGCCCCATCAGCTTCGCGATCCTGTAATCAGTTTCCGAGCGCCTTGAGCCAACCTTCAAAGGAAGAGGCCTCCTTGTCTCCGGCATGCGAAACAGAGTGGGCGGGGCGCGGCAATACCACAGTACTGCGGCCTTCGCGGGGGCTGTAACCGAATTCCTTGCTGAATGCTCGGCTGAAATTAGCCGCTGAACTAAACCCAAAGGCCTCGGCAATTTCAACAATGCGCCGGCTGTCCCCTGGATCGCTAAGCGCAACATGGGCTGCCATAAGGCGGCGACTTTGTATGTAATGGAGAACGCCACCGCTCGGTTCGAACACCTGATAGAGACGAGAGCGCGATACGCCGAGCGCCCGGCACATTGAATCCGGTGTGAGATGAGCTGCATCCAAATTGTTTTGGACGTATCGACGCGCTCGCTCCATTAGGGCGACACTTCTCAACTGTTCGGCGGCCGCAGCCTGTTCGGCCGGAGGCCCGAGGCAGGCAATGATCATGCTGCGTGTTACGTGCACAATGCGGGGTAGATCGTCAGCGGTGAGACTGCGCAGCCTTGCTTCGATGCTGTTGACGTAGTCGACCAAAAGGTTGGCAAAGTTACCGGACAGAATTGAATTGTTCTTTGCATCGAGGGTTGACGCCGCATCAGAGAACAAATCACGCGGCAGATAGAGAACGAGACTTTCCGAGTCCGTTACCCTCCCGCGAAACGGATAGCCAAGTGATCTGATCTCCAACTTGCCCGGCTGGTTTTCCGCAACGCGGCGATCGATCTCCGTCCACGACCGGCCGGTACGAGGCAAGACGATATACCAGTGATCGATCGAACTGGATCGGAGCTTCGCGGCGGAACGCATGAAGCTATGTGCCGGCGCGCGCTGTTGAATCATCAGCATGCCACCGAGATTCCAAGCCGTGTGGTCGGCGGGAAAGCCATCGTTCAACGATTTGTCATCCGGCAACCTGACCTCGACAAGCGGCGCCATATGCGCTTGCCAAGCGGCGAACTGATCCTCTGGCGCCAGTTCCAGCGTCGAAAAGGGCAGAGGTTCGAACGCCGGCGCGGGCGATGGAGCGTCCTCATTGTGGGGTTGATCTTCGCGTGGCCAACGACGCCGATCACGGTCCCGCGGCTGCCCCGCACGGACCTCGTCTTGCCTCTTAGTGTCCATCGCGTGGTGCCACATCCGAATCGGGTATGCCCATGCCCGTCTCAATCATGTGGTGTACTTCGGGCATCTGGCAAGACTGGTGAACTCGAGTCGAGTGAAACGGCGATCACGCTGGATTACGGCAAGAAATGCATTGCGAGATAAGTTTCTGGATGCGACGCCAACGACACTCTTCAACCTGGTGCGTATAGAATCGGGCATCGTGGAATATCAGTTGAGGAGACCACCAAAATGGCCACTAGGCTCAACGGCGAAGCTCGTCGCAGGATAATTCTGGATGGATACGGTAACAACGAGCCGTTGAAAAACATTGCGGCAAAGGTCGGATGCTCACTGGCGAGTTTGAAAGTCACCGCCAGCAAACTCGGTTGCACTCGAACTCCGAAAGAGGCAGCCGAATTTCGGCGCGGATTTCACGTCCCGGAAAACAAGCGGCAGGATTACTATAGACTTATGATTACCGGACAATATAAAGCCCGTGAGTGTGCGATTATGCTAGGATTAATAACGGAGCAATCAGGAACCAAGTAAATTGATTCCTATGCACTGCAGATGACATTGTCATTTAGACAGCCATCGCTTCAGCGGTTCATCAGCAAAAGCCCGCCGCAAGCACGGTAGCGGGCCCTGAAAAGGTTCGCACAGATGTTGCGTCGGCATTTCAATCGCACCTGCCTCAGCCCTCATGACCTGGCTATTTGCGAACGCGTGTTCGATCAGGTCTGCGCGGATGAGCATCTCGACCCTTTGGACCAGGCGGCCGAAATCTTGACAGTAATGGTTGTGGCCATTTTTCGAAATGCTCACACCAGCGAGCGCGAACTACTTGAGGCGGTCAAGTCTCATCGGAAAAGGCTGGGGGAATCGGGCATTAGTACATTCGCCCAAGTGCCAGTAATTTTGGTTCAAAGATGATGGATAAGAGCGATAAGCAAAGGCGGTTGCATGAATCCTTTCAGTCGCGACGCACTGTTGCCAAGACACCGGACTTGAAACCGGCGCAGGCACGAGTTGACGGTGGTTCCAATACCATTCCCTGCACTGGTTGAGATTTGCTTCAGTGCAAGCGGACCTACTATCGGGGGCTCGGCTGTCGTGGTCGGGCCAGTTAGAGACTTCAATCCCACCTGTTTGAATGTCTGCCAGCGCCTTTTGGACGCCAGAAGCTGCCTGTCCGCTTCCGGCCCTATCGACACGTTGAAGGCCTTGATAGTAAGCGTCCCATGGCGCACAGCAGACAAATTGGAGCGGCCGCACCTCAAGCCGTCCTTATCGTCACACCCCAACTCTCGACCATTGCCTCAACGGGATCTTCTGCAGCTTACTTCGCAACTCGGTGTGGAAACGGATGACCGCTCCGCATCTGCCTGCCAACCCAGCACTCTCACGGCACAAAAATCAAAAACACATACGTGCAAAACACCACCAGATGCACCAGCCCGGTCAGGAACGTCGTTCGCTCCGTACTAAAGCTCACATTGCAGATAAAAAGCGCCAGCACCAAAAGCACCACGTCGGTCGCCGGCAGCCCCAGGGTCAGCCCTCTTCCGGTCAGCAGGCTGGCGGCGGCTATGCCCGGTATTGTCAGGCCGATCGTGGCGCAGGCCGAACCCATGGCGACGTTCAGGCCGCGCTGCAGTTCGTTGCTGAGGGCGGCACGAACCGCTGAAATCGCCTCCGGCATCAAGACCAACCCGGCGATCATCGCGCCGACAATGGCGTCGGCCTGGGGCACCTGGTAGGCGACGAGCGCGTCTTCGACGCTTGCCGCGACCTGCTCGGCCAGCATGACGATGCCGACCAGCCCGATCAGCAGGAGCACAGCGCCGGCGGCGATGCTTTCGTGGGCGTCGGTTCGCACCGCAGCGCCATGTGCTTGTGCGTCGATGAAATCGTCGCGGTGGCGGACAGTCTGCGCGAACAGAAAACCGGCATAGAGCAGCACTGAAAGCACGCTGACGAAGCCAAGCTGGGCCGCCGAGAATGTGCCGGGATCGGTGGTTCGCGTGTAGGTCGGCAAAATGAGCGTCATGACGCTCAGCGCGACCAGAACCGCCAGATAGGCGCTGGTCCCTTGGCGGACGATCGCCTGCTTGCGATGGCGCCAGCCGCCAAATGTGAGACACATGCCGACAACGCCGGTAGTGGTGATCATCACTGTCGAGAAGACGGATTCGCGCGCAAGCGTCGGGTTGTTGGCGCCGTGCAGCATGATGGAAACGATGATCGACACTTCGATTGCCGTCACGGCAATGGTCAGCACCAGCGTGCCGTACGGCTCGCCTACCCGCCTGGCCACCGCCTCGGCGTGGTCGAGCACCACGAAAATGGTGATGAACATGATCGCGCTCGAAAGCGCGCCGATAAATATCCTGGTGCTCAGCGACCCTTCGTCCACCGACACCCCGCTGGCCCTGACCGCTATCGCCATCGCCATCGCGGCCAGCGGCATGCCGTAGGAAACCGCCGATCTTGCGAAACCACTCAGTGTCACCTTTTTGCCTTCCACCCGCAGGGAAGCTCGCGCGCTAGCCGGGCGTGTTGGCCTTGACGACCTTCTTGCATTCGGGCGTCAGCTCGCTCATGTGACCGGCCAGGCATTTGACGACGCGGCCACCGCCCGGCAACACGCCCTTGCACAATCTCTGGTAATCTGCCTGGCAGGCCTCACGCTCGGCCGCCGTCTGCGCCAGCGCCGCGGTGGCTGCCAGCTGAGTTGCCAGGAAAAGTATGCTTAACCCAATCCGCATGGAACACCCCTCAATATGTTGCCCAAACAACGCCTCCGTCGCGCGTAAATACGAACGGAAGCCTTCTCAAGCCGTCTTCTGCGTCACCAATCCCAGTTCGTCGATCATCGCCTGGCGCATAAGGAATTTCTGCGGCTTGCCGGTCACCGTCATCGGCAATTCGGTGCGGAAGCGGATGTAGCGCGGGATCTTGAAGTGGGCGATCTGGCCGGCGCAGAACGCCTTGATCTCCTGCTCCGTGGTGATCTGGCCGGGCTTCAGCACGATCCAGGCGCACAGCTCCTCGCCATATTTCGGGTCGGGAATGCCGAACACCTGCACCTCCTTGACCTTGGGGTGGCGATAGAGGAACTCCTCGACCTCGCGTGGATAGACGTTCTCGCCGCCGCGGATGACCATGTCCTTGACCCGGCCGACGATGTTGCAATAGCCCTCGGCATCGATGGTGGCGAGGTCGCCGGTGTGCATCCAGCCGTCGGCGTCGATGGCTTCGCGGGTCTTCTGCTCATCGTCCCAATAGCCCTTCATCACGGAATAGCCGCGCGTGCAGAGCTCGCCTGGCGCGCCGACGGCGACGGTGGCGCCTTCGGCGTCGATGGCCTTGACCTCGACATGCGGATGGACGCGGCCGACGGTCGAGACGCGCTTTTCCAGGGGATCGTCGACGCTGCTCTGGAACGACACCGGACTGGTCTCGGTCATGCCATAGGCGATGGTCACCTCGGCCATATGCATCAGCGAAACCACTTTCTTCATCACCTCGATCGGGCATGGCGAGCCGGCCATGATGCCGGTGCGCAGGCCGGTGAGGTCGAAGGAGGCAAATTCCGGATGATCGAGCAGGCCGACGAACATGGTCGGCACGCCGTAGAGCGCGGTGCAGCGTTCCGTCGCCACCGCCTTCAGCGTGGCGCCGGCATCGAACCCCTCGCTCGGGAAAACCATGGTCGCGCCCTTGGTGACGCAGCCAATCGTGCCCATCGACATGCCGAAGCAGTGGTAGAGCGGCACCGGGATGCACAGCAGGTCGTCGACGGTGAGCCGGATTGCCGCGGTGACGAAATTGCCGTTGTTGACGATGTTGTTGTGGGTCAGCGTCGCTCCCTTGGGCGCACCGGTCGTGCCTGAGGTGAACTGGATGTTGATGGCATCGTCCGGTTTCAGCCCGTCGGAGATGCGGTCGAGCCTGTCATGCTCGTCGCGCCCGGCCATCGCCAGCACGTCGGCGAAATTGAACATGCCCGGCGAACTCTCCTCGTCCATGCGGATGACGATCTTCAGCGCCGGCAGTCTGTTGGCTTCGAGCTTGCCGGGCGCAGCCTGTGCGATCTCCGGCGCCAGCGTCTCGATCATGCCGAGATAGTCGGAACTCCTGAATTTGGCGGCTGTGACGAGCGCTCGGCAAGCGACCCTGTTCAAGGCATATTCCAGTTCGACCAGCCGATAGGCCGGGTTGATGTTGACCAGGATCAGGCCGATGCGGGCTGTGGCGAATTGCGTCACCAACCATTCCCAGCGGTTCGGCGACCAGATGCCGACGCGGTCGCCTTTCTCGAGGCCGAGCACCAGGAAGCCGGCGGCGAGCGCATCGACCGTGTCCGACAGTTCCTCCCAGGTGAAGCGCTTGTCCTGCTCGACGAAGACGGCGGCATCGAGCGTGCCGTATTTGCCGACGGTGTCGGCAAACAGCGCCGGGATCGTCAGGTTGAGGAGCGGCACGCTGCGGTCACCGGAGACATGCGCCGTGCCGTCGACCGGCGCAATGAACGAGCCACCCTCGCCCTTGCCGCGCAGGCTGGTGGCATTCTTCAACTCGTCGAGATTGATCGGCATCGCCGTGTCCTCCGCAGACCAGCCGAGCCTATCAGCCCGGCGGGGTGGTGGAAATCCCGTCGATGGTAGGGCTGGGGTGAGAACTCGCCCTGTCAGGGCCGAAAAACAAAAAACCCGCCTCGGCGGGCGGGTCTTCGGGGCCAATTGGCACCATAGCAAGATTAGTAGCATAGCTGCCGGCACAAAGCAAGAACAAAATTGCTGTGTCTTCGTGCCAGCTAGGGTTCCTCGCCCCACGAAAGTGGGGAGAGGTGGCTCGGCGAAGCCGAGACGGAGAGGGGACTGCGCCCTACGAAGGCCCCCTCTCCGGCCGCTTCGCGGCCACCTCTCCCCCGCTTCGCGGTGGGCGAGGAACCCAGGTCTTGAGAGGTCGGCCGCGTCAGGCTGCGTTCACCGACGCCATCCTGGCCGCAACGTCGCGCAACACCGCCTCGTCGGCCGCAGCGCGCGCCTTCCTCGACGCCACGAGACAGGCCTGCGAGCGCAGGATGACGCCGTCGGCCAGCACCTTGAGATGATTGGCGCGCAGCGTCGCGCCTGACGTGGTGATGTCGACGACGATGTCGGCCAGTCCCGCCGCCGGCGCGCCTTCGGTGGCGCCCAGGCTTTCGACGATGCGGTAGACCTGGATGCCGTGCTTTTGCGAAAAGAACTGCTGGGTCAGGCGCCAGTATTTGGTGGCGATCCTGAGTCGCCGGCCATGGCGCTGGCGAAAATCGGCGGCGACGTCGTCGAGATCGGCCATGGTGTCGACATCGAGCCAGATGTCGGGCACGGCGACGACGACATCGGCATTGCCGAAACCGAGGCGGGCGATGATTTCGGCGCGCGCCTCGCAATCGGCGAGGTTTTCACGCAAAAGATCCTCGCCGGTGATGCCGAGATCGACCGAGCCCTGGCCGATCTCGCCTGCGATCTCGGAGGCCGACAGGAACGCTATCTCGACGCCGTCCAGGCCGTCTATGCGGGCGCGGTATTTGCGCTCGTCGCCGGGCAGGCTGACGGCAAGCCCGGCCTTGGCCAGCATCTCCAGCGCCTGCTCCTTGAGCCGGCCTTTCGACGGCAACGCCAGCGTGATCATGGCGCCGTCTCCCGCAGCGCCTCGATGCGGTCGAGCCAGACGGAAAAGCCGACGCCGGGGATCGGCGTTTTGGCGCCGAGCAGCGTCAGCAGCCGGTCGTAGCGGCCACCGCCGGCCAGCGGCCGGTCGCCGCCTTGCGCCGCGATCTCGAAGACGAGGCCGGTGTAGTAATCGAGCGGCCGGCCGAAGGCGGCGTCGTAGCTGATTTCAGACATCGGCAGGCCGAGGCTTTCGATGGCCGCGGCGCGGGCCGCAAAATTCTCCAGCGCAGCCCCCAGCGAAAGGCCGGCGTCGGCGGCAAAGCTTTCGAGCGCCCAGGCGGCGCTATCGAGCGGCACGTCGATTGCCAGAAAACCTTTCAAAGCCGCGAACGCCTCGTTCGACAGCCGGACGCTGCGCAGCTCGGCCTTCTCGATCAGGCGCCTTGCAATCTCGGACGGCGAACGCCCGACCGTTGCCGACAGGCCGGCCTCTTCCATGCCGCCGGCGATATGCGCCGAAAGAGCTTCCAGATCGCCATCGAGGACAAGGGCGGCGACCGGGCCGGCGAGCTGGCTGTTGCGCGGCGGATTGGCGAGATCGGCAAGGGCGGCCTGCAGCATCGGCGCCGAGCCGAAGGCGCGGGCCAGCCGCATGCGCCAGCCGCGCGGCAGGCCAAGCGCTGCCAGCACCGCCTCGAAAATGGTCTGGTCGCCGAGCGTCACCGCCAGCTCCCGGCCGGGCAGCACCAGCGAAAGCAGCGCATGCGCATCGGCCAGCGAGCGGGCATCGGCGGCGGCCGTGTCGCGGTCGCCGAGGTCCTCGATGCCGGCCTGGAAGAACTCGTTGCCGCCCTCGCGGCGCTGGCGAAACACCTCGCCGAGATAGGAATAGCGGCGCGGCGTGCCGGCCTGGCTGGCAATGTGGTCGAGGCAGACCGGAATGGTGAATTCCGGCCGCAGGCAAAGCGTCTGCCCTGTCTCGCTCTCGGTGAGAAAAATCCGCCGGCGCAAATCCTCGCCGGCCATGTCGAGGAACGGATCGGCCGGCTGCAGCACGGCAACCTCGACCGCATGGGTGTTGCGCGCGGCGAAGAGCGTCGCGATGTCTGATGCGATGGCGGGGCGCGAGGTCATGGCAGGCGCCCTTCCCTTCTTCCCCTGTGGGAGAAGGTGGATTGGCGCGAAGCGCCAAGACGAACGGCTGGACGGAGTTCGAACGTAGGCGCTCTACGGCGCCCCCCTCTGTCCTGCCGGACATCTCCCCCACAAGGGGGGAGATTGGATGTCGCGCCGGCTTTCGCCAATCGCGGACGTTGCAAGAAAAGCGAGATCGACGAAGCAGCCGATCTCCCCCCAAGTGGGGGAGATGTCCGGCAGGACAGAGGGGGGCGCGAAGGAACGCGACCTCTACTTGCCACGCGCCCGCTCCTCGGCCTGCGCCGCCAGTATCTTCTTCACCTCGGCAACCAGCCCACTTTCCGCCACCGTCACCTGCGCCGGGCGTGCGGCGCGCCATTCGGCGTTGTCGGCGATCTCGGCCGACATCTTCGCGCCCTCGATCAGGTCCTTGATCTGCACCTCGCCCTTGGCGCGCTCGTCGCCGCCCTGGATGATGGCGACGGGACTGCCGCGGCGGTCGGCATATTTCAGCTGCGCCTTCATGCCGGCGCCGCCGAGATACATTTCCGAGCGGATGCCGGCGGCGCGCAGCTCGGCCACCATCTTCTGGTAGCGGCCGAGGCATTCCGTGTCCTTGTCCATGGTCAGCACCACGACCGGCGCGATCACGTCCGACGTGTCGAGCTTGCCGAGGTTCTTCAGCGCCGTCATCAGCCGCGAGACGCCGATGGAAAAGCCGGTCGCCGGCACCGGCTCGCCGCGGAAGCGCGAGACCAGGCCGTCATAGCGGCCGCCGCCGCCGACCGAACCGAAGCGCACGATCTGGCCGTCCTCGTTGGGGATTTCGGCCAGCAGCTCGGCCTCGTAGACCGGGCCGGTGTAATATTCGAGGCCACGGACGACGGAGGGGTCGATGCGGATGCGATCCTCACCGTAGCCGCTTTGTGCGACCATGGTTCTTATCTGCTCCAACTCTGCAAGACCCTCAACAAACGAGGCGTTCGTGATGCCCAGATGTTCGAGTTTCCTTTCCTCGATAAGATTGCTGAGACCGGGGTTGATGGATCCCAGTGTCTGGACAATTTTTTCGGGATCGTGCTGCGCCATGACTGTGAAATAGCTGATGACAACGTCGACTTGCGTATTGTCCAGCCCGGCGCCCTTGGTGAAATCACCGCTCTCGTCCTTGCGCCCCGCGCCCAAAAGCAGGCGCACGCCCGCGACGCCAAGCTTGTCCAGCTTGTCGATGGCGCGCAGCACGGTCAGCCGGCGGCCGATATTCTCGTCGCCGCCGAGGCCGATCGCCTCGAGCACGCCGTCGAGCACTTTTCGGTTGTTGACGCGGACGACGTAATCGCCGCGCTTGATGCCGAGCGCCTCCATCACATCGGCCATCATCATCGCCATCTCGGCATCGGCGGCGACGCCCGGCGTGCCGACCGTGTCGGCGTCGAACTGCATGAACTGGCGGAAGCGGCCGGGGCCGGGCTTCTCGTTGCGGAACACCCAGCCGGAGCGATAGCTGCGATAGGGTTTCGGCAGGCGCTCGAAATTCTCGGCGACGAAGCGCGCCATCGGCGCGGTCAGGTCGTAGCGCAGCGACAGCCACTGGTCGTCGTCGTCCTGGAAGGAGAACACGCCCTCGTTCGGCCGGTCCTGGTCGGGCAAAAATTTGCCGAGCGCATCGGTGTATTCGATCAGCGGCTGGTCGACCGGCTCGAAACCGTAGAGCTCAAAGACCGAGCGGATCGTCGCCATCATCTTCTCGACGGCGCGCAGATCGTCGGCGCCGCGGTCGACAAAGCCGCGCGGCAGCCGCGCTTTCATCTTTTCGGATTTGTCGGCCATGGGATGGGTACTTTGCTAAGCAATCGGTGACTTATTTCGGGTCGGCGTGTCCTACCGATGCAGCCCGGAGAAGGCAAGGGTTTGCGGCTTTTCCCTGCTCCCCCTGCGCGAGAAGGCAAGAAAAAGAAGCTGAAACAATCGCGCCATGCGCGCGGCATCGTGCCGACACAATCCGGGCCGATAAGCGCGCCGAAACACGGGGTTCGGGGCCATGGCCACGCTACAGAAGTTCGACATCATCGATAGCGGCGCACGCGACGACTCTGTCCGGCTGCGGCCGGCCGACAATCATGCGCCGAAGGCGACGAAGCAAATCGCGGGATCGTTCGAGATCGCGGTGCAACAGCGCAGCGGGCCGACCATGCGCGACGTGCTGATGACCGGCCTGCTGGTGATCTATCCGGTGTTCGCCGCGCTGGCGGCCATCCTCGCCGGGTTTTTCCTGGCCGGCGCCGGCGGCGCCTGAGCCGCTATTTCGGCCGCTTGAACGCTTTTCGTTCCGCCTCGACCGGCTCGCGGCAGACGCAGCCCTCGAGATGGTCGTTGACCAGCCCCATCGCCTGCATGAAAGCGTAGACGGTGGTCGGGCCGACAAAGCTCCAGCCGCGCTTCTTCAGCTCCTTCGAAATGCGGACCGAGACGGCCGTCGTCGGATTGGCGCGCAGATGGGCGAGGTCGACGATCTCGGGCCGCTCGCCCGGGCCGGGCTCGAACTTCCAGAACCAGGCGGCCAGCGAGCCGGCCTCGTCGATGAGTTCGCGGGCGCGCTTGGCGTTGTTGATGGTCGAGACGATCTTGCCGCGATGGCGGATGATGCCGGCATTGCCAAGCAGGCGCTCGACATCGGCGTCGGTGAAGGCGGCGATCTTGTCGACATCGAAGCCGGCGAAGGCCTCGCGGAAATTGTCGCGCTTGCGCAATATGGTCAACCAGGACAGGCCCGACTGAAAGCCTTCGAGGCAGATCTTCTCGAACAGCCGGCGGTCGTCGGCGACCGGCCGGCCCCATTCGTGATCGTGGTAGTGCAGGTAATCCGGCAGATTGCCGTGCCAGAAGCAGCGGGCGATGCCGTCGGGACCGGCAAGCAGACCTGTCTTTTCATCCATGGCGGATTCCGTTCGTGTCCTGGCGTTAACGCGTTTTGACGCGGCCTTTACCGCGGCTTTACCAGATTCCTGAACCGGGCGGTAACCACACCAAAAGCTTTACTGACAGATCGGCATTTTACGCATTCCGATTCATGTTTCGGTTGCCGCTTCGCGCCCAATGTCGGCGAAATCGGGGAGGCTTTGCACCCCGGCATGTTCGACGATCAAGGTGCGTTGCGATGAAGACATTCTTGTTCCCATTGTTCGGCGCCGCTGCCGTGCTTGCGGCCGGCGCCGCGAATGCCAACGACCGCTATGCCGAAAGGCCGCCGGTGGTCGTCAGTCCCGACCTTTCGGCGCCCTGGGTGCTGCAGCTCGGCCATGCGCCGGGCATTGTGCGGCAGAGCCGGCTAGAGACGCAGCCGCAACGGCGTTACTGGCGGCCGGCCGAACCGGATCAGCTGCGCACCGCAGCGGTGCAGGCGCCGGCCAAGCGCATGGTGATGCGGCCGAAGATCGATCCTGTCTATTTGCCACAGGAAGTCGCCTATGACGGCCCGCAGAAGCCGGGCACGATCGTCATCGATACGCGAGAGAATTTCCTCTATCTGGTCGAGAAGAACGGCAAGGCGCGGCGCTATGGCGTCGGTACCGGCAAGCCGGGCTTCGAATGGTCCGGCACCCACAAGATCACCAACAAGCGCGTCTGGCCGGACTGGCGGCCGCCGGCGGTGATGATCGCCCGCGAAGCCGCCAAGGGCCGTTATCTGCCGACCTATCTCGCCGGCGGCATGGAAAACCCGCTCGGCGCACGCGCGCTCTATCTCGGCTCGACCGAATACCGCATCCACGGCACCAATCAGCCCTGGACGATCGGCGGCGCGGTGTCGTCGGGCTGCATCCGCATGCGCAACGAGGACGTGGTCGACCTTTACGAACGGGTCAATGTTGGCACGACGGTTGTAGTGCTGTAATCTGCAGTTGACCTCACCGATGATTCTGCTCAGAAGCCTCGGGAGCATTGAATAACGGGGGACGGGCCGTGTGGGGATGCGGCCAGTCACGAAAGGGCAGCGCGGCAAGCCGTGCTGCCCTTTTTGTTTCCGCCAGCGAGAATTGACGGGAAGATTTTGCCGGCACGTCGCGCGACCGGCATGGCGGTTCGCTTTTCGCGCTGCCTTTTCGCGGTTGCTTTGCTATGTGGCAGCTAAAATCCAGATAAAGGCCCCATCCCGATGTCCCTTTCCGATGACAGCCGCTATCTCAGGGGCGGCCCGGTTGCCCAACGCATCATCGCCGGCGTGCGCGAGGACGCGGCGATCGCCACCGCCGAAGGCTTTCCGCCCAAGCTGGTGTCGATCACGGTCGGCGATACCGCGGCGGTCGACGTCTATGTCCGCAACCAGCGCGCCAAGGCGGGGCTGGCCGGCATCGGCTTCGAGGAAAGGCGCTTTCGCGCCGACATCACCGCCGGCGAACTCGAGGCGGCGATCCACGGCCTGAACGCCGATCCGCGCGTCACCGGCATCATCATCCAGCGGCCGGTGCCGGTGCATATCCCGATCAAGACGCTGCAGGCGGCGGTGCATCCACTCAAGGATGTCGAGGGCATGCATCCGGCCTCGATCGGCAACATCGTCTACAACCAGCTCGACCTGGCGCCCTGCACCGCCGCCGCTTCGGTTGAACTGCTCAGGGAAACCGGCCTCGACCTCAAGGGGCTCGAAGTGGTGGTCGTCGGCCATTCCGAGATCGTCGGCAAGCCGATCGCTTTCCTTTTGATGAGCGAAGGCGCGACGGTGACCGTCTGCCATCACATGACACGCTCGGTGGCGGCACACGCACGCCGCGCCGACGCGCTGTTCGTCGCGGTCGGCAAGCCGCGGCTGATCAAGGCCGACATGGTCAAGCCGGGTGCCGCCGTCATCGACATCGGCATCAATTCGGAAATCGGGCCGGATGGCGAGAGCCGCATCGTCGGCGACGTCGATGCCGAGAGCGTCAGGCATGTCGCGTCTTGGATCACGCCGGTGCCGGGCGGCGTCGGCCCGATCACCGTGGCGATCCTGCTGCGCAACACGATGGTGGCGCTCAGCCGCCAGCGGGCACGCTACCAGGCGACCTACGGCACGGCGGACAGACTGGCGGCGGAGTAGGCGACTGGCGGATCACTCGGCCGCGACAAGCGCCCTGTCGTCGCGAACGCCTTCGGGCTTCGGCCCACCATAGGCCCAGTCGAGCAGCCTTATCGTGTGCACCACCGGCAGCTTGGCTGCGGAGGCGATCTGGGTGATGCAGCCGATATTGCCGGTGGCGACGATTTCAGCACCGGTCGCTTCGATATTCCTGACCTTGCGGTCGCGCAGCGTCGCCGAAATCCCGGGCTGCAGGATGTTGTAGGTGCCGGCCGAACCGCAGCACAGATGCCCCTCGCGCGGCTCGCGCACGACGAAGCCGGCTCTGGCCAGAAGCTCCTTCGGCTGGCGGGTGATCTTCTGGCCGTGCTGCATCGAGCAGGCGGAATGATAGGCGACGACCGTGCCCGGCTTGCGCACCGGCTCGGGCAGGTCGAGGCTTGCCAGATATTCGGTGATGTCCCTGGCCAGCGCCGAGACGCGCGCGGCTTTGTCGGCGTAGGCCGGATCGAGGCGCAGCATGAAGCCGTAATCCTTGATGGTGGTGCCGCAGCCCGACGCGGTGATGACGATGGCGTCAAGCCCGCCCCGCTCGACGGCGCGCGTCCAGGCGTCGACGTTCCGTCGGGCGGAGGCCAAGGCAGCGTCCTCGCGCCCCATGTGATGCACCAATGCGCCGCAGCAGCCCTCGCCCTCGGGCACGACAACCTCGACGCCAAGCCGGGTCAGCAGCGAAATCGCAGTTTCATTGATGCCGGGATCGAGCACGGATTGCGCGCAGCCGGTGAGGATGGCGACGCGACCATTTTTCTTCGCGCCCTGCCCGGCATGGACGCCCGGCGAGGCCAACGGCGAGACTGCCGGGACCGACGCCGGTGCGAGCCTGAGCATGGCGCCCAGCGGCCTCAAGGCCTGGATTTTCTCAAACAGGCCGGCGAATGGCTGGCCGAGCTTCGCCAGCTTGAGCGCCGCGCGGAAACGCGAGGGATAAGGCAGCACGAAGGCCAGCATGGCGCGGGTCAAGCGGTCGGCCAGCGGACGCTTGTAGGTCTCCTCGATATGGGCGCGGGCGTGGTCGACCAGATGCATGTAGTTGACGCCCGACGGGCAGGTGGTCATGCAGGCAAGGCAGGACAGGCAGCGGTCGATATGGGTGACGATCTCCTTGTCTGCGGGACGGCCGTTTTCCAGCATGTCCTTGATCAGGTAGATCCGCCCACGTGGCGAATCCAGCTCGTTGCCGAGCGTCACATAGGTCGGGCAGGTGGCGGTGCAGAAGCCGCAATGCACGCATTTGCGCAGGATCTTCTCCGATTCCGCGACATGCGGATCGGCAAGCTGGGCAAGCGAAAAGGAGGTCTGCACGTAAACGAATCCTTACCGTTTGAGCGTGATCTTTTCAAAAAACTGGTACCCACTTTTTGGGATCATGCTCATAGCCCGAGGAACCAGCTTTCCGGGTTCTTGACCGGCTCGCCGCGCTGCAGCGCCTGCAAGCCGAGAATGCAGCGGGCGATGAACCAGACCGCGACGGCAACCATCAGCACGACACCGATGACCACGACCATCAGCAGCGCCGAGATCAGCGCATAGAGCAGGCCGATCCAGAAGGTGCGGATCAGGAATGTGTAATGGCTCTCGACGAAGCCGCCGGCCTTGCCGCGATTGATATAGGCCAGGACGATGCCGACAATGCCGCTGACGCCGATGGCTAGGCCGGCGAGATAGAGGATGTAGATGACCAGCGCGTTGGTCGGACCGGGCTCCAGCCAGCGGTCGGTCTGGCGTGAGGTACCGTTTTGACCTGGATCGCTCATTGTGCTCCTCCCTCGGTTGCCGGGGCGAGAGTAGCAGAGCCAGCGACCGGCGCCATACGCCCGGGATTGAGGATGTTCTTCGGGTCGAATTCGGCCTTCAGCCGCGCCGACAGTGCTGCCAGTTGCGGCGCTTGCGGTTCGAACACCGGTATCGCAGCGCGGTGCGCAGGGGTTGCGCGCACCAGCGTCGCATGGCCGCCGCCATGTTTTTTGATCAAGCCGCGCAACAGGCCGGCCTCGGGATCGTCCTGCTGCATGCGCAGCCAGATCAGCCCGCCCTGCCAATCGTAGAGGGCATCGACCGCGGCCTGCATGCGCAGCGCCAGCACCATAAGGTGGCCCTGCGACGGCGCCATCGAGACGCGCCACACCGGCCTTTCGCTGCCATCGGCGAACGGCGCGCAGTCGCGGATATCGCGCCAGACCGAATACGAGACCGAACCGGAAATCTCCTGCAGCGGACCGGCGTTTTTCAGCAGGTCTTCCAGCGCCGCGATGCGGTAGGCGACCGATGGGCCGAAACCCTCGACGCGCAGCAGCGTCGCCGCATCGCCGCCGAGACTGCCGCCGGCGACCCGCGCGGCGACCCGTTCAGGAAGATGGGCCGCACTCGACACCTCCGCGCTGGAACCGAGCGCCAGCGCCATGGCGGCGGCGGCATGATCGTCGAGCAGGCCGCGGATGGCGAGCGTGACTTCGGTCTCGGCTGAAGGCAGCACCTTGAAGGTGACGTCGGTCAGCACCGCCAGCGTGCCCCAACTGTAGGCCATCAGCTTGGACAGATCATAGCCGGTGACGTTCTTGACCACGCGGCCGCCCGACTTGAAGGCCTCGCCACGGCCGGAAACGGCCGATATGCCGAGAATGTGGTCGCGTGCAGCCCCGGCCTTCAGCCGCCGCGGGCCGGAAAGGTTCGCCGCCAGCACGCCGCCGATCGTGCCTCGTCCTGGCTCACCGCCAAGCAGCGAGCCATAATCCATCGGCTCGAAGGCAAGCTGCTGGCCGTTTTCGGCAAGCAGTGTCTCGATCTCGGCGAGCGGCGTGCCGGCCTTGGCCGAAAGCACCAGTTCGGCCGGTTCGTAGAGCGTAACGCCGGTGAGGTTCGAGAGATCGAGCGTGTGCTCGGTTTGCAGCGGACGGCCGATGCCGCGCTTGGAACCATGACCGAGGATTTCCAGCGGTATGTCTTCCGCCGCTGCCCATTGGACGGTGGAGAGGACTTCGGAGGGTGTGGACGGGGCGAATGTGGTCATGGTGACCCACAACCTCTATTTAAGAACAGCATTGGCAAGTGCTGCAGAAATCCATCTTTGATCATCGCCCGAAGGTTCATGACTTGCGATCTTGCGACGACCAGACTGTGTAATATGCAATAAGTTCCGACCACGGCCGTAGGGATCTCGCTCACGAACCAAGCGAAGGTATCCATGGCCGACGAGCCAACGCATATCGGGCGTATAGGGTGGGCAATATCTTCTACCAATCCGCAAACCCTCGGGGTAGGAGCGATCGATCAACCACAGCAGCGTCATCCGCCGCCGCATTCCCGGAGGCGACGCAAGCGGTTCTTCGGGAAAGCCCTCTCCCCGATCGATCTCTGCTCGCCTTTCAGTTACCCGCCGTTTCCAAGGTACGGGGCGATTTATCCACCTTGCCGGTCCTGCTAAACGACCCATCTCAAAACCTCGGAATATCGGGAAACGCTGTCTGCCCGCGATGCACGTGCATCCTCCCGAGTTCGGCGCATCGCCTCAGCTGCGGGAAGACCTTGCCAGGGTTGAGCAGATGGTTGGGGTCGAAGGCGCATTTGACGCGCATCTGCTGGTCGAGGTCGATCTGGTTGAACATTTCCGGCATCAGGTCGCGCTTCTCGACGCCGACCCCGTGCTCGCCGGTCAGGACGCCGCCGACCTTGACGCAGAGCCGCAATATGTCGGCGCCGAAGCTTTCCGCCTTGTCGAGTTCGCCCGGCACATTGGCGTCATAGAGGATCAGCGGATGCAGATTGCCGTCGCCGGCGTGGAAGACATTGGCGACGCCGAGCCCGTATTTCTGCGACAGTTCGCGCATGCCGGCGAGCACGCGCGGCAGTTCCTTGCGCGGTATGGTGCCGTCCATGCAGTAATAGTCGGGCGAGATGCGGCCGACCGCCGGGAACGCCGCCTTGCGGCCGGCCCAGAAGCTCAGCCGCTCCTGCTCCGACTGTGACGTGCGGCATGTGGTCGAGCCGTTCCTGTAGGCAATGGCTTCGACCAGGCCGATCAGGTGATCGACCTCGACACCCGGCCCGTCGAGCTCGACGATCAGCAGCGCCTCGACATCCAAGGGATAGCCGGCCTGGACAAAATCCTCGGCGGCGTGGATGGCCGGGCGGTCCATCATCTCCATGCCGCCCGGGATGATGCCGGCGCCGATGATGTCGGCGACGCATTGGCCGGCCTGCTCGCTGGTCGGGAAGCCGATCAGCAGGGCACGCGCCGTCTCCGGCTTCTTCAGGATGCGTACGGTGACCTCGGTTACGACGCCGAGCAGTCCTTCGGAGCCGGTCATCACGCCGAGCAGGTCGTAGCCTTCCGCGTCGAGATGGCTGCCGCCGAGGCGCACCACCTCGCCATTCATCAGCACCATCTCGATGCCGAGCACATTGTTGGCGGTGAGACCGTATTTCAGGCAGTGCACGCCGCCGGAATTTTCCGCGACATTGCCGCCGATCGAGCAGGCGATCTGGGAGGATGGATCTGGGGCGTAGTAAAACCCCTCCTGCTCGACAGCGGTGGTGATGCCGAGATTGGTGACGCCGGGCTGGGCGACGACGATGCGGTTCTGAAAATCGATCTCGAGGATGCGGTTGAAGCGGCTCATCACCAGCAGCACCGCGTCCTCCAGCGGCAGCGCGCCGCCGGAGAGCGAGGTGCCGGAGCCGCGCGGCACGACGCGGATGTTGCGGTCGCTGCAATATTTCAGCACCCGCGAGACCTGCGCCACGGTTTGCGGCAGCACCACGACCAGCGGCAATTGCCGGTAGGCGGTGAGCCCGTCGGTCTCGAAGGCGCGCATTGCATTGGCGGCGTCGACGACACCCTCGCCGGGCACGATGATGCGCATATCGGCGACGATCTCGTCGCGCCGGCGCATCGTGGCCTCGTCTGGTTTCGGCATGGCAAGGCCGGACATCGACAGCCTCCTTCGATCGACTGGTAAAAATCTTTTACCAGCGACGGCTGTCGGTTGCAAATGCCGCTTTGGCCGGAACGGAGGCCTATGGCCGGGACAGCCTTCCGCAGCGGCAATCTGCCGCTGCGCGCCCCACACTACTCGCCCGGCTGCTTGCCCGGTTCGGAGTGCGTGCGGCGGACGCGACGCACGCCCCACCAGACGAGCAGCACGGCGAGCGGCACTGAGGCGGCGGTGACCATTTCCGGCGCAAAGGCATGGCCGAAGATCGAGACGCCCTTGGCGACGTAGCCGATGAGGCCGACGACATAGTAGGACACCGCGGCGACCGAGAGCCCCTCCACCGTCTGCTGCAGCCGCAATTGCAGGCGGGCACGATTGTTCATCGATGCCAAGAGATCGCGGTTCTGCTTCTCGACCTCGACGTCGACCCAGGTGCGCAGCAGCGTGGTGGCACGGGTGAGCTTCGTCGACAGGTTGGCCTGACGCTCCTCGACCGAACGGCAGGTACGCATCGCCGGCGCCACGCGGCGCTGCAGAAAGCCGCCCCAGGTGTCGTAGCCGGGCACCGCCTCTTCCTCGAGCGCCTCCAGCCGTTCGCCAACGATGCCGTCATAAGCGCGGCTGGCGCCGAAGCGGTAGAGGCTGGAGGCGGCATCGGCCTCCAGCTCGGCCGCCAGTTCGGTCAAGTCGGCAAGTAGCGTCTGGCTGTCCCGGGTCTCGGCGACCTTCATTTCCAGCGTGGTCTGGGCCAGCCTGTCCTCGATGCGGCGAGCACGCCCCGAAAGCGTCAGCGCCAGCGGCAGGCCGAGCATGGCCAGCGTGCGGTAATTTTCGATATCGATCAGCCGCTGCGACAGTGCCCCGGTGCGCGCCGGCGTCAGCCCGCGATCGAGCACCAGCATGCGGGTCAGGCCGTCGCCATCCTGACGGAAATCGGTGACGATGGCCGCGTTGCCGCGCTCGACCAGCGAGTAGCACAGGCTGGTCGGGTCGAAGCCGGCGATCAGTTTTTCGTTCGCCGGCGTCCATTTGCGGATTTCCAGCCTGATGCCGGAAATCACCGTGCCCGGCGGCGAAAACCCGTTGCCGAAGGGTGTGTCTTCTTGCCCCCTGCCGTTTTCGGCGAGCGGCCCTTCCCAGAGATAGGTCGAGAACTCCGTGTGGCGTTCCCAGCGCAGTGAGCCCTTGCCCCATTTCATCGCGTGGTGGCGGGCGTGAGGGTCGGGCGCGGCGATGCCGAGGCGGCGCGACAATTCGGAAAGCACGGCCTGATCGACGCCGGATCCAGCTTCGGTCATGAAGGAAAGTTGCACCAGCACGCGCGGCTTTTCGACCAGCGGCTGCGGCCGGGCGTGGACCTCGCCAAGCGCGCCGGGGCGACCTTCATGCGCCGGAAAACCCATGACGCTGCCGCCCACTGCTTTGGCGCGCAGCTGGAATTCGAGGTTGGACGGGTCGGCGTCAGGCACGGCTGGTCCCCCGGGCTTCTCTGAGCCCTTTGGCAATGATGTCCCTCTAGAGCGGTTCATCGTTTCAAGGAAACGCCGAACCGCTCTATCTCTTTGATTCTGTGCAATTCCGGACGGAAAACCGTTTCACACTTTTCCTGGAATTGCTCTAGAGGCAATCTCGAGAGGACGCAAACGGCAGTTTAGCTCAAGCTGATATGAAGCCGCGGCTGTGAAACCGACCCGGCGCGGGCAAATTGGATAAATAATTTGACCAGTTGGCGACGCTGGCTTTATCTTGCGCGACATCGGTTCAACTCCCAGGCATCCCGTTTGAGCGACATTTTCTCCCGGATCGAGCATTCGCGCACCGCCGACGAGGTGGTGCAGCAGATCGAGAGCCTGATCCTCGAAGGCGTCCTGCGCACCGGCGACCGGCTGCCGGGCGAGCGCGAGCTGGCGCGCCAGTTCGAGGTGTCGCGGCCGATCCTGCGCGATGCCTTGAAGGCGTTGGAAGGGCGCGGGCTGTTGACGACACGGCCAGGCGGCGGCACCCATGTCGCCGACGTCATCGGCCAGCTGTTCACCAAGCCGGTGACCGACCTGATCTCTATGCATCGCAAGGCGGTGACCGACTATCTGGAGTACCGCCGCGAGATCGAGGCGGTCGCGGCGGAGTATGCGGCGCGGCGCGCCACATCGGACGATCTGGCGCTGCTCGACCGCATCATGGCGCGCATGGACGAGGCGCACCGGACCGGCAATTTCGACGACGAGGCGGAAATCGACGTCGAGTTCCATCACGCGATCTGCGAATGCGCGCACAACATCATCCTGCTGCACACGCTGCGCTCCTGTTATCGGCTGCTGTCGGAAGGCGTGTTTCAGAACCGGCGGCTGGTGTTCAGCGTGCCGGGCGCGCGCGAGGCGCTGCTCTCGCAGCACCGGGCAATCTACACGGCGGTCAAGGCCGGCGATCCGGCCGCGGCGCGGCAGGCGGCGATGGACCACATCTCCTATGTCGAGCGGTCGATGGCCGAGGCCGAGCGCAGCGGCGACTGGCAGCGCGTGTCGCGGCTGAGGCTCAGGCAGCGCTCCGAGCCCGGTGACGGCGAGGCGGCAAGAAAACAGCCGTAGGCACCGGCCAGAAAATTCAACGACGAACCAGCGAAGAACCAGCGGAAAAGGATCCATGAGCAGCATTCTCACCATCGCCGACCTCAAGGACCTGGCGCGCCGCCGCGTGCCGAAGATGTTCTTCGACTACGCCGATTCCGGCGCCTGGACCGAAAGCACCTACCGCGCCAACGAAGAGGATTTCCAGAAGATCAAGTTCCGCCAGCGCGTGCTTGTCGACATGGACAACCGCTCGCTGGAATCGACCATGATCGGCGAGAAGGTGACGATGCCGGTGGCGCTGGCGCCGACCGGCATGACCGGCATGCAGCACCCGGACGGCGAGATGCTGGCGGCGCAGGCGGCGGAAGAATTCGGTGTGCCGTTCACGCTGTCGACAATGAGCATCTGCTCGATCGAGGATGTCGCGTCGGTGACCAGGAAGCCGTTCTGGTTCCAGCTCTATGTGCTGCGCGACAAGGACTTCGTCTTCGATTTGATCGACCGCGCAAAAGCCGCGAAATGTTCGGCGCTGGTGCTGACGCTCGACCTGCAGATCCTCGGTCAGCGCCACAAGGATATCCGCAACGGGCTTTCGGCGCCGCCGCGAATGACGCCGAAGCACATCTGGCAGATGGCGACAAGGCCGCGCTGGTGCGTCGGCATGGCCGGGACAAAGCGCCGGAGCTTCCGCAACATCGTCGGCCATGCCAAGGGCGTCGGCGACCTCGCCTCGCTGTCGTCCTGGACGAAGGAGCAGTTCGATCCGCATCTGTCATGGAAGGACGTCGCCTGGATCAAGGAGCGCTGGGGCGGCAAGCTGATCCTGAAAGGCATTCTCGACAAGGAAGATGCGCTGACGGCGGCCAGAACGGGCGCCGACGCGATCATCGTATCCAACCATGGCGGCCGCCAGCTCGACGGCGCCTCGTCGTCGATCATGGCACTCGAAGAGATCGCCGATGCCGTCGGCGACACGATCGAGGTGCATATGGACGGCGGCATCCGCTCCGGCCAGGACGTGCTCAAGGCGCTGTGCCTCGGCGCCAAGGGCACCTATATCGGCCGGCCGTTCCTGTACGGCCTCGGCGCACTCGGCAAGGAAGGGGTTACCAAGACGTTGGAAATCATCCGCAAGGAGATGGACATAACGCTGGCACTGTGCGGAAAGCGCCTGGTCACCGACATGGGCAAGGATCAGCTTCGGCGCTAAGGTCCCGTGACGGCATGATCACGGAGGCGACGCAGGCATTGACGGAGCCCGGCATCAGTTTCTACGAGGCGCGCGGACCGCAAGGCATGCGCCTTTACGCGATCGGCGATGTGCACGGCCGGCTCGACCTGCTGACCGCCATGCACCGGCGGATCGAGGCGGAGCTCGGTCAAAGGCCGTCGACCGATTGGCGCGTGATCCATCTCGGCGACTATGTCGACCGGGGCCCGGACTCCAGGGGCGTCATCGATTTCCTGATCGACGTGCAAAGACGCGATCCACGTCACCTGATGCTGGCCGGAAATCATGATCTCGGCTTCCTCGATTTTCTCGATGTCCCCGACCCGGACGGCCTGTTCATGCGCTATGGCGGCATCCAGACGGCGCTATCCTATGGCGTGTCACTCGGTGGGAGCAGCGCCTGGTTTGGCCGAGCCGATGCGGCACTGCGGCAAGGGCACGCCGCACTGGTCGAGGCGGTGCCGCAGAACCATGTTGAATTCCTGCGCTCGCTGCCCTTTTCGGTGACGTTCGGCGATTTCTTCTTCTGTCATGCCGGCATCCGGCCCGGCGTTGCGCTGGAAAGCCAGAGCCGGCAAGACCTGATCTGGATCCGCGAGGTCTTCCACGATCACACCGGTCTTCATCCCAAGATCGTGGTGCACGGCCATACGCCGGTGCCCAAGGCCGAGATCACCGGCAACCGCGTCAATGTCGACACACTCGCCTGGCAGTCGGGAAACCTCACAGCGCTCGTGGTGGACGGCGCGGACAAGCATATCCTGACAGTCACGGGTGAGCGGGCTTAATTGATATTCAGCCGAGGCCGCATCCCAGGGCCAGCGCTCCGCTTCGCGTTCGCTGCGCCCTGGACGACGAAGGCTAGCGCAGCGCGGCGGTGACGCCGTAGCCGTCGACGGCATTGTGGTCATTGGCCGCGTCGGCGGAATAAATGCCGAGGCCACACAAGACGATGGCCGACAACATGACAAAGGACAAAAAGGCTGCTTTCACGGACGTCATCTCTTGTTGAGCTTCCTGCATCTATGCACGAGCGGGTTACCAATGCGTTGAAACGCAAAACACGTCGCAAATGTCTGCCGGTTTCGCGCTTCTAGGCATGTTCTGTATCGGCGGTGTGTCGCGCGGGTCACAGGAAAGGTTCATCGCGGTTGCACGCAAGATGCAGAGCGCGCGCCTTTTAGGCTGGCGGACAGACACAGGCCAAGGATGAAACGCGTTATCCCCGGCGGATTTGCCGCCGCGTGCCAAATATGCAACGTCGCCAAATACGTTGACTGTATGAGACGTCAGATCGTCGCCACCCAGGCGCGGGCGATGGCCAGGCCGGCGGCATCGGCTTGCGGTCCGTTGCCGGCCATTTCATCGTCGAGCCGGCCCGCCCACTCGGGATGCCGCTCGGCAATGAGCGGTGCAAAAGACGTGCTCCAGTCGCGAACCATCGGCCGGTCGGCCTCGAAATGAAACTGGAAGCCGTAGACGGCGCGTCCGATGCGGAACGCCTGGTTCTCGGCGACGGCGTTGCCAGCCAGCCGCACGGCCCTCTCGGGCAA
This sequence comes from Mesorhizobium sp. M0119, assembly GCF_040322615.1. NCBI lineage: Bacteria > Pseudomonadati > Pseudomonadota > Alphaproteobacteria > Hyphomicrobiales > Phyllobacteriaceae > Mesorhizobium > Mesorhizobium sp. M0119. The sequence continues at coordinate 220,013 of NZ_JAMYTU010000003.1, read as the reverse complement.
GACGAAGGTGTCGTCGTGCCATTGGAAGATCGGGAATTTTTCGGGCAAGGCGGCGAGCACCGGATCGGCCTGCGCTGCCGCGGTAAGCGCGACCTCCTGCCAGCCGAATTCCGAGGCACCGCCTACCTGGTTCTCGCCGCCAAAGGCGCGCGCGACCAACTGGCTGCCAAGGCAGATGCCGAGCACCGAGCGATCCCTCTCGCCAAAGTCGCGCGTCAGATCGAGCAGACCCGGGAAATAAGGGCAAAGCTCGTCGTCCAGCGCATTCTGGGCGCCGCCGAGCACCACCATGGCGTCATGCTCGCCGCTATCTTGCGGCAGCGCGTCGCCGCGATAGGGCCGGCGCAGGTCGATATCGGCGCCCGCCTCGACAAGCGCCGCGCCGATCTGACCAAGGCCCTCATTGTCGAAGTTCTGGACAACCAAGACCCGCATCGAAACCTGCTGACATGAAATTGATGCAGCGAGCGATATCATGGCGCCAGCATTGCAGCCAACAGGGAACGCCTATGCCACTACAAAACCGGGTCGATCCGTTCGGCGCCATCCATGCCGTGCCGGAGCGCGGCCTGTTCATGGGCAATCGCGGCATCATTCACGACCCCGAGACGAGAACGCTGTTGAAGAAGCGCTGGGCGCTGCAAGCCTGGATCATCTGCGTCTGCGAATACGGCGACGTGCGGCGCGAGCCGATGGGGCGCAACCGGGCTGGCGGCAAGGCCGGCTGGACCGAGCTGTTTTTCCTCGACGAGGTGACGGCACTTGCCGCCGGGCACCGCCCCTGCTTCTTCTGCCGGCGCGAGCGGGCCAGGGATTTTGTTCAGCGCTTCGGCGACGCCTTCGGCATTGCCGAGCCACGCGCGCCGCAGCTCGACAAACGCCTGCACAAGGAGCGCCTTGCCTCGGGCGGCCGGGCGCCGAGACTGAAACCGGAAGCGCTTGCGGACTTGCCTGACGGCACGATGATCTCGTCAGGAAACAGGGCGTACGCCCTGTTTGACGGCGCCGCGCTGCCCTGGAGTTTCGGCGGCTATGGCGAACCGGTGGGCTTCGGCGGTTTTGCCGATAGTCCAGTCCGCCTGCTCACGCCGGCGACAACTGTTTCGGTGCTAAGGCATGGCTACGAGCCTGTCTGGCACGCCACAGCGGAGACTTGACGCCGGGGACAGCCTCGACCATTCCTCGGCGATGCGCGCTAATTACAAGATGCAGCGGCTGTTCGTGCCAGACGAACTTGGACCCGATACCGAGTTCGACATCGGCCCGCAGCAGAGCCATTATCTCTCGCATGTGCTGCGGCTCGGAGAAGGCGCCGGAATTCTGGTCTTCAACGGCCGCGACGGCGAATGGTCGGCAGCAATCGCCGCAAAATCGAAGAAGGCGTTGCGCCTGAAGGTGATGGAGCTGCAGCGGCCGCAGCCGCCGTTGCCCGATCTCGTCTATTGCTTCGCGCCGCTGAAGCAGGGGCGGCTCGACTACCTCGTGCAAAAGGCGGTGGAGATGGGCGCCGGCATCCTGCAGCCGGTCATCACCCAGCATACGCACGTGGCAAAACCCGGCATCGAGCGCCTGCGCGCCAATGTCGTCGAGGCGGCCGAACAATGCGGCATATTGGCGGTGCCGGAGCTGCGCGAGGCGGAAAAATTCGAGCGCCTGCTCAGCAACTGGGACCGAGAGCGGCGGCTGATCTTCTGCGACGAGGACGCATCGACCAATAATCCCCTGCCGGCATTGCAGGCGGTGCGGGAGAACAAGCTCGGCCTGCTGGTCGGACCGGAGGGCGGCTTTTCCGACGAGGAACGCAAGATGCTGAGAGCGCTGCCCTTCGTTACCGCCATTCCGCTCGGGCCGCGCATCCTGCGAGCCGATACGGCGGCGGTAGCGGCACTGGCGCTGATCCAGGCGACAATCGGGGATTGGTGATCAATTCCCGTTACCCTCTGGCTCAGGATTTTTCGCTTGATCGGCTACTGACATTTCGTCCATCTAGCGCCGGCAGTGGCCGCGCGTCCTTTCGGGCGCGCAAAGGACGCTGTAGCATTTGATTGGGCACATGATCCTTTCCGAAAATCGAAGCCGATTTTCGGGGTCATGTGCGGAGGGCTATTATGGCGCGCGATACTACCGATTTCCGGCCGATCGAAGGCGTCGACGAACTCGTCGAACACCTGGCCGAAGGCAACAAGCCGCGCGACAAATGGCGGATCGGCACCGAGCACGAGAAATTCCCGTTCTATGTCGACGGCAATGCGCCGGTGCCCTATGGCGGCGAGCGCGGCATCCGCGCCATCCTCGAAGGCATGCAGGACAAACTCGGCTGGGACCCGATCATGGATGCCGGCCGCATCATCGGCCTGGTCGAGCCGACCGGCCAGGGCGCGATCTCGCTGGAGCCCGGCGGCCAGTTCGAGCTGTCCGGCGCGCCGCTGGAGACGATCCACCAGACCTGCCGCGAAGGCAATGCGCATCTGGCGCAGGTGCGCGAGATCGCCGAACCGATGGGCATCCGCTTCCTCGGCCTTGGTGGCAGCCCGAAATGGTCACTGGCCGAGACGCCGAAGATGCCGAAATCGCGCTACGAGATCATGACCCGCTACATGCCCAAGGTCGGCACCAAAGGCCTCGACATGATGTACCGGACCTGCACGATCCAGGTGAACCTCGACTTCGAGAGCGAGGCCGACATGCGCCGCAAGATGCAGGTGTCGCTGAAGCTGCAGCCACTGTCGACGGCGCTGTTTGCCAACTCGCCCTTCACCGAAAGCCGGCCGAACGGCTTGCAGAGCTGGCGCGGCGAGATCTGGCGCGACACCGACAATCAGCGCTCCGGCCTGCTCGACTTCTGCTTCTCGCCCGATTTCGGCTTTGCCGATTATGTCGAATGGGCGCTCGACGTGCCGATGTATTTCGTCATCCGCGACGGCCAGTACCACGACATGACGCACGTCACCTTCCGCCAGTTCATGGCAGGTGCTGCCCGCAACGAATTGCCGGACGGGCTGCCGACGATGGGCGACTGGGCGAACCATCTGTCGACGCTGTTTCCGGACGTGCGGCTGAAGCGCTTTCTCGAAATGCGCGGGGCCGATGGCGGGCCGTGGCGGCGTATCTGCGCGCTGCCGGCCTTCTGGGTCGGGCTGCTCTATGACGCGGCGGCGCTCGACGCGGCCGAGGCGCTGACTTCGAGCTGGAGCTATGACGAAGTGCTGGCAATGCGCAACGCAGTGCCGGAACAGGGCATTTCGGCGCCCTTCCGCAACACGACGTTGCGCGAGATCGCCCGCGACGTGCTCATCATCTCGCGCATGGGACTGAAGAACCGCGGCCGCAAGAACCGCGACGGCTATGACGAGACCTCGTTCCTCAACACGCTGGACGAGGTCGTCGCGCGCGGCACGACCAGCGCCGAAGAGATGCTCTCGGCCTATCACACACGCTGGGGCGGCTCGATCGAGCCGGTGTTCATGGAATACGCGTATTAACGCTTCGCCGTCCGCTTGGTCGATGGTCCGGCAAATTCGCTTCAATCGGTGATGGAAACGAACTAGGCTTCTCCAACGAGGATTTTCCCGGAGGAGAGAACAATGCCTTCCTTGTTCGATATTCTGGCACAGGCCCAGAACGGCAACGGCATGCAGGCGCTGGCCCAGCAGTTCGGGCTTTCGCAGCAGCAGACGCAGGCGGCGGTCGCGGCGCTGCTGCCGGCCTTTTCGCAAGGACTGAAGCGCAACACGGCGGACCCTTATGGACTCGGCGCCTTCATGACGGCGATGGCCAGCGGCCAGCACGCCAAATATTTCGAGGATGCAAGCCGGGCCTTCTCGCCGCAGGGCCTCGATGAAGGCAACGGCATTCTGGGGCATTTGTTCGGCTCGAAGGACCTGTCGCGCGCCGTCGCCAGCCAGGCCGCGCAGGCGAGCGGCGTCAGCCAGCAGGTGTTGCAGCAGATGCTGCCGGCAATCGCCTCGATGATGATGGGAGGATTATTCAAGCAGACCACCAACCAGCTAGGCGGGCAGATGCATGCGGCAGGCGGTGGCGGCAATCCGCTCGGCGAGCTCATCGAGCAGATGATGCGGCAGGCGGGCGGCGGCAGCCAGGCGCCGGCCCCTCAGCCTGCAAGCCCCACGGATAACCCGCTCGGCAAGGTGCTGCAGGACATGTTCGGCGGTGGCGCGCAACAGCCGCAGCAGCCGCAGAACCCCTATGGTGACAATCCGCTCGGCAAGGTGCTGCAGGACATGTTCGGCGGCGGGCAGCAGCCGCAAAGCCAGCCGCAGCAGACACAGAACCCTTATGGTGACAATCCGCTCGGCAAAGTACTGCAGGATATGTTCGGCGGCGGTGCACAACAGCCGCAGCAGCCGCAGAACCAGCCCCAGCAAACACAGAATCCTTATGGTGACAATCCGCTCGGCAAAGTACTGCAGGATATGTTCGGCGGCGACGCACCGCAGTCTCAGCCGCGTCAGGCGCCGCAGCAGCCCCAGGCGCCGCAGCCGCAGGCCAATCCGAGCGGCAGGCCGAGAAATCCGTTCGACGACCTGTTCGGCAAGATGTTCGAGACAGGCGCCCAGCAGCGCGACGACTACCAGAAAGGCATGGAGTCGATCTTCGACCAGTTCAAGCAGGGCATGGGCCGGCGGTAGGGCTTCTCGCTGACCCACGCGGCGTCGTCATCCTGGGGCGGAGCAAGGAGCGAAGCGACGCGGCGCAGACCCCAGGATCCATGCCGTGAATTGGGAGCGCCGCTGCGGTGCAAAATTCTGCTCCGCTGCATCCTCGGTTGAGGTCACGGCATGGATCCTTGGGTCTGCACTCCGCTTCGCGTCGCTACGCCCAAGGATGACGAAGCAGAGGAAAAATGCCCGGTCCTGGGAGGACCGGGCAGCGCGCAGGCTGGCCGGGGGGATCCGGCAGGGAGTGGGGAGCCTGCGTAACTTGGTGGCGTCGTGCCTCAAAAAGGTTCAATGCGCCCGAACGGCGAAACCACGCGATCAGGCCACCTTGCGGGCAAGATCCTCGATCGTTTCGGCGCGCTCGATGGCGATGACGCGAAGCCTCTCGGTCGGATCGCGGCCAAAGGGTACACCGACAGCGACGTGCAGGTCGGCGCGGGTCAGGCCGATGTCGGCGAGCTCGGCATCCGACATCTCGCCGAGGCGATAAAAGGCGCGGCGGTTTTTCCAGGCGCGGTAAACATTGGCAGCGGCATTGGCCACGCGCGTCGCAACGGCCGGACGCGAAGTGATGCGCGAGGTCTCGGTAGCGAAATCAAACGTAGCCATGTCGGTCTCCTTCACATTCGAACGGGCGAAGCCGGTCGATCGGGCGCTGGCGACAGCGGCCGTTCCGGCTTCGATTCACATGCCTTCATGTGGACAATCGGAATTTGCCATGGCGCGATTGATTAATCCAACGAATGTTTCTAATCTTTAGCATCAGCATCAATGATGGATTAGGCCAATGAAAGCGCCGCTCGATCTCGATCAGTTGCAGACCTTCATCTCGATTGTCGACACCGGCAGCTTTACCCGCGCGGCGGAAGCGGTGCATCGGACCCAGTCTGCGGTGTCGATGCAGATGCGGCGGCTGGAGGAACGGATCGGCAAGCCGCTGTTCGAAAAAGACGGCCGCACCAACAGGCTGACCGAGGAAGGCGACAGACTGCTCTCCTACGCAAGGCGGCTGCTGTATCTCAACAAGGAAACACTGGCCGCCTTCGACGACCGCCGGCTCGAAGGCACCATTCGCATCGGCACGCCGGACGATTATGCCGATCGCTTCCTGCCAGAGATCATGGCGCGGTTTGCCCGTTCCAATCCGCATGTCGAACTGACCGTTATCTGCGAACCGACGCCGGGACTGGTCGAACACATCAAGCGCGGCAATCTCGACCTGGCGCTGGTGACGCACAATGACGCGCGCGGCCAGTCGGAAGTGGTGCGGCGCGAACCGCTGCTGTGGGTCACCTCGGCCAACCATGCGACGCATGAACAGCCGATCCTGCCGATGGCCTTCGGCCGGCCGAACTGCATCTGGCGGCGGGCCGCCGCCGACGTGCTCGACCAGCAGAACCGCGACTACCGCATCCTGTTCACCAGCTTCTCGGCCACCGTCATCGCCGCGGCGGTGCTTTCCGGCCTGGCGATCTCGGTGCTGCCGGAATGCGCGCTGCGGCCCGGCATGCGGGTGCTGGGCGAGGCCGACGGTTTCGGCGCCCTGCCCGATTGCCGCATCGGCATCATGCGCGGCCAGACCTCGCGGCCGGAGATCGTCGATGCGCTCGCGCGCCACATTTCGGAGAGCCTCGACAATATTTCCGTGCCACTCGGCGAGGAGACCGGCACGTTCGATTTCGCCGCCCTCGCCTTCGCCAAGATGAAGCGGACCAAGCCGAACCAGATCCTGCCGGGCTGGTGAGGGATCGCGCAATTGGGGCGTACATCGAACACGGCCGCCTTGACGGCGGGCAACAACCGTCCCCCAATCGGCCGATGAGCGACGCAGCATCCGAATCACGCACCAACGCCACCGAATATACGGTGAGCGAGATTTCCGGCGCGCTGAAGCGTACGGTCGAGGACGTCTTCGGCAATGTACGGGTGCGCGGCGAGATTTCCGGCTATCGCGGACCGCATTCCTCCGGCCATGCCTATTTCTGCCTGAAGGACGATCGCGCGCGGCTCGACGCCGTTGTGTGGAAGACCACGATGAGCCGGCTGAAATTCCGTCCAGAGGAAGGCATGGAGGTGATCGCCACCGGCCGGCTCACCACCTATCCCGGAAAATCCAACTACCAGATCGTCATCGACAATCTCGAGCCGGCCGGTGCCGGTGCGCTGATGGCGCTGCTGGACGAGCGCAAGCGCCGGCTGCAGGGCGAAGGCTTGTTCGACGCCGGCCGCAAGCGCCGGCTGCCGTTCATGCCGCGCGTGATCGGCGTCGTCACCTCGCCGACAGGCGCCGTCATCCGCGACATCATCCACCGCATCAAGGACCGGTTTCCGCTGCACGTGCTCGTCTGGCCGGTGCGGGTGCAGGGCGAGACGGCAGGTGCGGAAGTGACCGCTGCCGTCAACGGCTTCAACGCACTGCCATGGGACGGCGCCATTCCGCGGCCCGACCTGTTGATCGTGGCGCGCGGCGGCGGCAGCCTGGAGGATCTGTGGGGCTTCAACGACGAAGCGCTCGCCCGGGCTGTTGCCGCTTCGGGCATTCCGGTGATTTCCGCTGTCGGTCACGAGACCGACTGGACGCTGATCGATCTGGCGGCGGATGTGCGGGCGCCGACGCCGACAGGCGCCGCCGAAATCGCCGTGCCGGTCAAGGTCGACCTCGAAGCGATGCTTGCCGGCATTGGCGCGCGGTTGAAGACCGCCCTGTCGCGCAATTTCGAACGCAAGCGGCAGGCGGCGCGCGCAGCAGCCCGGGCACTGCCCTCGCCCGACCAGTTGCTGGCGCTGCCGCGGCGGCGCTTCGACGAGGCGACGAACCGGCTCGGCCGGGCGCTGTCGGTCAGCGTCGAGCGCAAGCGGGGCAGGCTTCTGGGGCAGCGGCTGACGCCGGCCACCTTGTCGCGGCGCATGAACGAGGCGCGCACACTGACCCTTCGCGACCTCGCCCGTGCGCAAGCGGCGTTCTTTGCCATCGTGCGCGAGCGTCGGGCGCGGTTTTCGCGCACGGCCGCCAGACTCTCACCGGCGCCGATCGCCAGACGGCAGAAACTGCAAGGCGATACCCTGCTGGCACTGACGCGGCGGCAGGACCAGGCGATTTCGCGGCGGCTGGACCGCCTGCGTGGAAAACTGACGCAGGCCGACCGGCTGCTGGCGACGCTCTCGCACAAGGCCGTGCTGGCGCGAGGCTTCGCGCTGGTCAAGGATGTGGACGGCGCCGTGGTCAAGCATGCGGCGGAAGTTGTGTCGGGAATGGCGCTTTCGCTGGAGTTCGCCGACGGCACCGCGGATGCCGTCGCCATCAGTGGCACGGCGCGGCCGAAGACGGTTGCCAAGCCCGCGCCCAAGCTCAAGGCGCCTGGCGGCCAAGGTTCGCTTTTCTGAGGAAAAAATGACCGACCCGCATCTTGCGACGCCCTCGGGCAAACTGCGCGCCCGCGCCTTCGCGATCCCATTCGATGGCACGCCAGGCCGCTTCAATGCCATCACCGATGTGCCCGGCGTGACGGTCGGCTATACCACGCTGATCTCAGAGGACGGGCCGCTCGTCGTCGGCAAGGGTCCGGTACGCACCGGCGTGACCGCGATCCCGCCACGGCCCAGAGACGAGTTGGCCGTCCCTGCGTTTGCCGGCGTGTTCAGCGCCAATGGCAATGGCGAACTGACCGGCTCGCATCTGATAGAGGAGCTCGGAGCGTTCAATCTTCCCATCACCATCACCAACACGCATTCCTGCGGCGTCAGCCGCGACGCAACGTTGCGCTGGATGCAGACGGTGCTGCCGCAATCGCTCGACAGCGCCTGGGCGCTGCCGGTGGCGGGCGAGACTTATGACGGCTTCCTCAACGATATCAACGGCCATCATGTGAGCTTCGAGCACGTGTTTTCCGCGCTCGAAACGGCTGAAACCGGGCCGATCGAAGAGGGCAGCGTCGGCGGCGGCACCGGCATGATCACCTTCGGCTTCAAGGCAGGGTCCGGCACATCCTCGCGCAGCGTCGACTGGAACGGAGCGCGCTTCACGATCGGCTGCTTCGTCCAGTCGAATTTCGGTGCACGGCGAAACCTCGTGATCCGTGGCATCAGGGCCGGAGCGGAACTCGCCGAACCGGCGATCCGGGACAACACGCCGCGAGCAGAAAAGAGCTCGATCATCGCGATCGTCGCCACCGATGCGCCATTCATGCCGCACCAGTTGAAACGGCTGGCGAAACGCGTGCCGCTCGGCGTAGCGCTGACCGGCGGCTATGGATACAATTCATCCGGCGATATTTTTCTGGCGTTCAGCACGGCCAATGCCGATGCGGCGCGCGGCGCGGCCGGCAAGCTGGTCAGCGCCGGTTATATATCGGATGCCGACATCAACCCGTTCTTCGACGCCGTCGTTCAGAGCGTGGAGGAAGCAATCCTCAATGCTCTGGTCGCCAATGAAGACATGACCGGGCGCGACGGCAATTTCGTGCCGGCATTGCCGAAAGGGTGGCTTAAGGAGAGATTTGGCAAAGCTGCGCGGCGATGAGACCGCGCAACTGCATCAGACAGGCAATGTTCGCCCGGCAGGTTTTGCCGGGGCGATCCGTCAGCCGGCAGGCTTGTTCGAGTGCCGCTCATCCTGTTCGGCCTCGGCCGCCTCTTCGAGCCTTGAAGCAATGAGCTCCTGAATGTCGCCGACCTCTTCCTGAATATCCTCCAGGGGTATGCCGGCTTCGGCGGCCTTGGCCGCACATTCCCTGGCGAGGGTCTCGGCCTGCTTCTCGATCCTGGCTGGCGAGGGCTGGCAGTGGACTTTTTCGCCAATCCACCCGCGCAGGAACTCGATCGCGTGTTCACTCATACTGCTGTTTCCCTAGCGGCTATGCCGGTTGGTAATCATAAACGTCGGCATCTTCGAAAAGATGCGTGCTGCCATTCGAGCCGAGTCGGCTTCGCCCGGCAAGCCGAACTTGTCCGAGGTCCACAGAGCTGAAGGGAATGGTGGGTTCAAGGAGCACGTTCTAGTTCTTGAGGACTGATTCTCTCGACGAAACTCGTTCGACCCGCGCTATTGTTTCTATTTGCTTTTTTTCGGTTTTCAAGCCGTTTTAGATCACAATAGATGACACAATAGCTAGCATATTTACCGCGCTCTCGCTGGCACCACGTAAAAGGCGAGCCGTCAAAGCCGCCGCTATATAGTGATAACCATTTGCAATGTCGACTCTGCTCGCGGTCCTGCTTCTTTCCGCCGCGCTTGCTGGGAGATATGTGGAGTGACGGGCCTTGCAGTGCAAGCTGCTGAGCGCCTCATGCGTCTTGTGGAACCCTGAAGTGCTTGTCTCAGGGTGGCTCTCTACCGCTGGCGGTAAAGAATCATGCCGCCATGATAGAGGACGCCTTCGATGAACTCACCATCCGCGGTGAAGCCCGTATCGTCCCAGTATTCTATGTGGTTGCCCTGCACTTCATAGCGTCCCCGGTAGGCGCTCTCGCGGGCACCGCGCGCTTCGTCATAACGGCCGTTCGGCAGGAGTTCGTGCCTGATATGGCGATCCTCGGTGACCCACAGTCCGACGTAAGCATGATCTTGGTGCGTCATTGGTTCTTCTGCAAGGATTGGAGTTGAAGGAAGGGTCAGGCCGGTTGGAGCTACAGCAACGGCAATACCCGTAAGCACTGCGGCCAAAGTGGATCGCATCAATGCGCCGCCTTCGTCGGACGCACGACGATCTCGTTGACGTCGACATCGTCGGGCTGTTCGATTGCGTAGCGCACGGCCCTGGCGATGGCATCGGGTTGCAGGGCAATAGCACGCCAGGTTTTCATGGCGGCGGCAGCGGCTTCGTCGGAGATCGTGTTCGCCAGTTCGCTTTCCACCACGCCAGGATGAATGCAGGTTACGCGGATATCGTCACTCTCCTGGCGGAGCCCATCGGAAATCGCGCGGACAGCGTATTTCGTTGCGCAATAAACGGCAGCCGTGGGCGAGACGGCCAGTGCGCCGATGGAGGCGATATTGATGATATGCCCGGAACCACGTGCCGTCATCTCAGGCAGAACGGCCGCGACGCCGTACAGCACACCCTTGATGTTGACGTCCACCATCAGCTCCCACTCATCGACCTTCATGGCTGCCATGGCCGACAGCGGCATGACGCCCGCATTGTTGACGATGACATCGACCCGGCCCCATTCGGCTCGGGCGGCATCGGCGAATGCTGCGACATCCGCCCTCCTGGTGACGTCGAGCGCTCGCACGCGAACCATTCCACCAGCCGCCTCGATCTCGGCCGCAAGCGCTTCAAGGCGGTCGGTGCGGCGTGCGCCGAGCATCAGCTTTGCACCTGCCGCGCCAAGCTCGCGGGCAATGCCAGCACCGATGCCGCTGGAGGCACCGGTGATCAGTACAACTTTGTTCATGGTCATCGAGATGATCCTTTTGGTTCTGTGATTATTTTCACGATATGAAGGCTGGCGCATGGGTGAGCTCCCGCAGTGCGTCAGCCTTATTTGGGGTCACTGGGCGGTGTAGCCGCCATCGACCAGAAGCAAGGCCCCGGTGATGAAACTGGATGCCGGCGAGGCAAGAAAGGCGATGGCCTCTGCAACTTCGTGCGGCTGGCCGATCCGGCCGATTGGATGCGCGTTGCCAAAGCTGCGCAGCATCTCCCGGCCATTCTCCACCACACCTTCCATGATGTCGGTTTCGATCACGCCAGGGGCAACGGCGTTGCAGCGAATGCCCATGCGCCCGTATTCGATCGCGATCACCTTGGTCAGCTGTGCGACAGCCGCCTTGGAGGACGCATAGGCGGCCTGCGTCTCGAAGGCCGCGACGGCCGAGATCGACGAGACATTGACGATCGCGCCGCCACCGCCGGCGGCCATCAATTCCACTGCGGCACGGGCGGTGACGAAGCTGCCGCGCGCATTGATCTGCAGAATGCGGTCATAGTCGTCGACCGAGGTCTCAGTCAGACGCTTGTTGAGCGTGCGACCGGCATTGTTCACGACGATGTCCAGTCGTCCGAAGCGCTTCGCGGCGAGTTCGACCGAGCGTCTGGCCAGATCCTCGTCGGCGACATCGCCGACCAGGGTCGCCACATCCTCGGCTTCCAATTCGCGTACGCTGTCGCTGAGATCGGTTGCCACGATCCGGGCGCCCCGCGCCCGCAGCAGTTCCGCTGCGCAGCGACCGATGCCGCGTGCCGCGCCCGTCACAAGGGCAATCTTTCCATTCAGATTCCAGGAGGAAGGCAGTGACGTCATGGGATATCTCCTTTGTCGGCCGGCTTCGGCTTGGATCGGGCGGATCAAGCCTTCTCGCCGTTGCGACAGAGATAGAGCCATGGCATTGTCGCGATAACCCGCCGGCTGTTAACCTCCGTGGTAAGTATGGCTAACCAATGGACATCGATCTCAATGCAATTGCCGTCTTCGTTGCCGTGGCCGAGGAACGCAATTTTCGCGCTGCGGCAGACCGGCTGGGCGTGACGCGCTCAGCGGTCAGCCAGAGCATCCTCAAGCTTGAACAGCGCCTTGGCATCGCCTTGCTGCAGCGCACGACACGCAGCGTTAACCTGACCGAAGCGGGCGAGCGCCTGCTGGCGAGCGTCGCACCGGCGATCGCCGACGTGAACGCGGCAATCGAAGCCACCACGGAGTTTCTGGACCGCCCGCGCGGCCGCCTGCGGATCGCAGTTTCGTCGATCGCAGAGGCCTTTCTGTCAGGACCGTTGCTGGCGTCCTTTGCAGAAAGGGTTCCCGAGGTGCATTTGGATATTGTGGTCACCGACGAGGAATTCGACATCGTTGCCGAAGGCTATGATGCGGGAGTGAGGCTCGGCGAAGTGATCGAGCAGGACATGATTGCCGTGCCGGTATCGGGCGATCAGCGACAGATGGCCGTCTGCGGCCCGCGCTATCTCGAAAAGTTCGGAGCACCCGCCCATCCGCGCGAGCTTGTGGCTCATCGCTGTATCGGCTGGCGGCCGGCGCCGGGAGTTTCGCCCTATCGGTGGGAGTTTGGCGAGGACGGGCGCGAGTTCGACGTGGCGGTTGCGCCCGAGATCACGACCAACGACATGTGGCTGATGATCCGGCTGGCCGTTGCAGGCGCCGGGATCACGTTCGGCATGGCGGACACATTCCGCCCCTGGATCGACCGCGGCGAGCTTGTGCCAATCCTCGACGGCTATTTTCCGCCGTTTGCGGGCTTCTATCTTTATTTTCCCAGCCGACGGAATATCGCGCCGAAGCTGAGAGCCCTCGTGGATCACCTGCGCGGTGCGCGTCAGGCGGGATCGCCGGTGACCGCGCCAGGGTCGTAGAGATCGCTTGGCGCTATTGGTCAGAAACCTGGCTGAAAGCTGAATGGTACCGTTGGCTGGGATCGAACCAGCGACCTCCGGATCCACAATCCGGCGCTCTAACCATCTGAGCTACAACGGCACGCTTGCCCGAGCGAGATCCAGACGGAACGTTCATCCTCCGGGACCCGCTCTGTCGTTCGGCGATGCGTCCATACGGGCTATCGGAGTTTAATTCAAGGCTTTTGGCAAAAGCAAAAGATCGCTCCGGCATCGCGTCATTTTTCGCCGGACAAAAGAAAAGGCCGGCGGGAGGAGGTGCCGGCCTTTTCCTGTTACGAGCCAGCGGGAGGAGGTGCTGGCTGGTTATCCCGGTGAGCAGAGGGAGGAGGTTCCACCCGCCGGGTATTCGCTTAAACCACTATATCGCACATCTATTTGTCTGACGAAATGCGACCTTTTGATGCATCGTCAAACTGTGTCCAAATATTAGGCGATCTTAATTTCTTTCACGGCCTTCTCGAAGGCGGTCTTGATCGGCTTCGATACGTCCTCGGCGGCCTTGGCAGCAACCGCCTGGAAGTCCTTGGCCTGCTCGACGGTCATTTCGACGCGCTTGCGCAGGAAAGCAGTCTGCAACTCGACGACTTCCGACAGCGACTTGGCGCCGATCAGGGCTTCGAAATGCGAGAAGCCGGCTTCGGCATTGGCGCGCAGGGCGGCGATGGTCTTGAGCGACAGCTCGCTGGAAACGGTTTTGGCGGTCTCGTAGGTCGACTCCAGAGCCTTCTGGGTCTCCTCGGCGCCGGTCTTCAGCTTGGCATAGGCCTCTTTCGACTGCTCGACGCCCTTTTCGGCGAAGGCGCGAATCTGGTCGGTGGCCTTGGAAGCGTCGAAGCTCGGGAATTCAACGTTTTCGATCGTGTCAGCGGTCTTGGTCCTGGACATTTTCCATCCTTTTCAGCGGCAGCGGCTTTGACGGAAAGCCGTCTCGTTCATGTATCATGGCAATATAAAGGCAAATTTTGTGCGATGCAACATGTTTGTTGCATCGCACCATAAATTATTTGTCCGTGGCGTTAACCACGCGCCTAGAGATTCCGTTGGTTGCACGCTAAGACTTGTGGACCTTGGCGCCGTCGGCTTTTATTAACAAAGCGTTAACCGCAAATTGCCCGCTCTGTGAGGGTCGCCAAGCGCATGCCGGCTGAAAACTACTCCTTCCTCGATGTCGCCGTGCTCGACGCCGTCCGCCTGCGCTTCGCCGCAGGCGACGCGATCGCCATTCTGTCGGCAGATCTCGAGCAGGTGATCTGGGCCAACGGTCCCGGCGCAGCGGTATTCGGCTATCCCGACATCGGCGCGATCATCGGCGCCTCGGCAGGATTGCCGCTGATCGCCAGGCGCCAGATCATGGCGACCAGCGGTTTTCCGCGGATCGGCCGCGACCGTGCCATCACTGTCCGGCTGGCGACCGGCCTGACCAGCCGCGCGGTCGGCTTCCTGGCCAGCTCGGTGACCATGCCGGATGGCGAGGAAGCAATCATGCTGGCGCTGCCGGCGGCGCAGACCGGCTCGCGTAGCGCGGCCGAGATCGCCGACCGCGCCATCGGTGGCTTTACGGAAGACGGCCACTACATCGCCTTTGTCGACGCCAAGGGCAATATCGACGCCGCATCGGACGGCTTTTCGGCGCTCGGCATCCGGCCTGAGACGCTGGCCGCACTTGTCGCCGACGTGGCGAACGAGAGCGACCGCATCGTCAAGCGCCTGGTTCCGGGTGGATCCAGCTCCTATCCGGCGGGCCTTGCCCGGCTGACGGACGAGCGGCACCTGCTGGTGGTGATCGACGAGGACCGGCTTGACGGCGAGCCCCCTGATGGCGAGCGCGCCGGCGGAGAAACCGAGGCAGCAGCGGCACCGAGCGGTGGCGATCTTCCCCAGCCAACGGATCAGGACAACGAGCAGCCAATCGCCAGCACCGGCGCGGCGGAGATCAACCTTGCAGCGATGGAAGGCACCTCCGCATCGGCGGAGCACGAACCTGCCGACGCGGCTGACGATCAGCAAGCGCCTGGCGAGGCGCCGGCGCAGCATGACCATTGGTACTTCAATGCCGGCGACGACGCGCAGGTCCCGCCCGGGGCAGCTGCGTCCGGCAAAGTCGAGACCAGCCCGGACGCTACGCAGGCCGGCGCGGATACTTCGCCGGAAAGCGCCGCAAAAGCCACCAAAGCCGCCTCCCCGGCCGAACACCGCGCTTCAGCGATCGATCGCACCGCCGCGCCCATGCGTTTCGTCTGGCGTACCGACGCGGAGGGCCGGTTCGGTGCCCTGTCGCCGGAATTTGCCGAGCTCGTCGGCAAGCCTGCCGCCGACGTGATCGGACGCCGCTTCGGGGATGTTTCGGCCGCCTATGGCCTCGATGCTTCTGGCGAGATTGCCGGCCTGCTCGAACGGCGCGACACTTGGTCCGGCCGCTCCGTGCTGTGGCCCGTCGCCGGCACCGATCTGAAGATACCCGTCGATCTGGCGGCGCTCCCGGTTTATAGCCGCAGCCGCGTTTTCGAAGGTTTTCGCGGTTTCGGCGTGGCCAGGAGCGGCGATGCGGTGGTCGATCCCGATGCCGTCGGCAAGGCCCTTGTCGCCGAGGAGAAACCTGCCGAGACCATCGGGCCGAAAGCCGTTGAACCTCTCCTCGAGACACCGAAACCCGCCGATCCGTTCAGGGGCGAAGTGCCGGCATTGACCATCGTGCCAAAGCCCGAGCGGCGCTTTGCCGACAAGGTGATCCGGCTGGCCGAGCACCGGCAGCCGGCCAACGACAAGGGCCTGTCGACGCTGGAACGCAGCGCGTTTCGCGAGATTGGCGAGCGTCTCAAGAAGGACAGCACCCCGGCCGAAGAACAGCCCCGCGCCGGAAGGCCGAAGCCGGTTGCGACCAAAGTCGAGGCAGCCGGCAAGGCCGACGAGCCAAAGCTGAAAGAAGCCGGCCCGACAGACAAGGGTGAGATGCCGGCACAGGGTCTGGAAAGCGGGGCTGCTGCCGCCGAACCACCCGAGGCCGATGCCGAGGACCAGAAGGATCTTGCCCGGCTCGACGGCGAGCAACCCGAGGAGGCGGCAGCAGAGGAGCAAGCCGGCGAACCCGTCACGCGCGCGGCCTCCGGATCGCTGCGCGACTATGCCGACCGCGAACCCAGCGACGAACCGCAGGAAGGCGTTGAGCCCAGCACGAACCGTCGAACGATCGTCGCCGAAGCGCCGCAGGATGGCGACGACGACAGCATGACGGCCGAAGATTTCCGTGACGCCGAGGACAGCGAGGATTGGTCCGAGGACAGCGCAGCCGCAGCCGACGTTGCCGGCCAGGTGCCGCCCATCGAGCGGCCGCAGGCACCGCCGCTCAAACTCGACGGCTTCGTGCCGTCGGCGTTTGCCGGAGAGGACAACAAGGGGCCCGATACCTCGATCCTCGGCAAGCTGCCAGTGCCAGTGCTTATCCATTCCGGCGACCAGCTGCATTACGCGAACGATGAATTCCTCGGCTTGACCGGCTATGCAACGCTCAATGCCCTGGACGAGGCCGGCGGGCTCGGCGCCCTGTTTGCCGACCCTTATGCGGACGACGGCAGTTCCGACGGCGGCAACCGCGCTCTGCGGCTGAAGACGCGCGACGGTCAGGAGTTTCCGATCGACGCGATTTTACGCTCCGTCCCCTGGGGAAACGGCAAGGCGCTGATGCTGGTCGTACGCCGTTCCGGCGACGACGAAGCAGCAGCCATTCCACATGGCGCCGCCGATGACCAAACGCAGCCGGATGTTTCCGAGCTCAAGGCACGCATTGCCGAAATGCGCACCATCATCGACACCGCCACCGACGGCGTGGTGCTGATCGGCCGTAACGGAACGATCCGTTCAATTAGCCGTCCGGCGGAAGCGCTGTTCGGCTTCGACAGCGACGAGGTGACCGGCAAGCCGTTCGTCTCGCTGTTTGCGATCGAAAGCCAGCGCGCGGCGCGTGACTATCTCGATGGGTTGTCGGAGCCCGGCGTTGCAAGCGTGATGAACGATGGCCGCGAGGTGATCGGACGCGAGGCGCAGGGGCGCTTCATTCCGCTGTTCATGACCATCGGCAGGCTGCCCAACGACAGCGGCTTCTGCGCGGTGGTGCGCGACATCACCCAGTGGAAGCGGGCCGAAGAGGACTTGACCCAGGCGCGCGCAGTCGCCGAGCGCGCCTCGTCGCAGAAGACCGATTTTCTGGCCCGCATCAGCCACGAGATCCGCACGCCGCTCAATGCCATCATCGGCTTTTCCGAGCTGATGGTGGACGAGAAATTCGGGCCGGTGGCCAATGACCGCTATCGCGACTATCTGCGCGACATCAACCGTTCGGGCAACCACGTTCTCGATCTGGTCAACGACCTGCTCGACATTTCGAAAATCGAGGCCGGCCAGCAGGAGATGGCCTACGAGGCGGTGTCGCTCAACGACACGCTGGCCGAAACCGTGGCGATGATGCAGCCGCAAGCCAACCGGGAACGCGTCATCATCCGCTCCAGCTTCGCCTCGCGGCTGCCGGAAGTGGTGGCCGATCTGCGCAGCGTGCGGCAGATCGCGCTCAACATCCTGTCGAACGCCGTCCGCTACACGCAGGCCGGCGGCCAGGTGATCGTGTCGACGGCCTACGAGATCTCCGGCGATGTCGTCATGCGCGTGCGCGACACCGGCATCGGCATGAGCCAGTCCGAGATCGAGCAGGCGCTGAAGCCGTTCAAGCAGATCAACGCGCTGAAGCGTGGCCGCGGCGACGGCACCGGTCTCGGGCTGCCGCTGACCAAGGCGATGGTCGAAGCGAACCGGGCCCGGTTCACCATCAACTCGACCCCCGGCGAGGGAACGCTGGTCGAAGTCGCCTTTCCCTCGACCCGCGTGCTCGCTGGTTAGCTATGGCTGAGCAAAGAAAAAAGGCGTCCAACAGGACGCCTTGATAAATTGGAATTGCTGTCACAACGGGGCTTGAGCGAATCAGATCCTCTCGGGGCTAAGAGGAACGGGATTTCTCCCTCAAGTTACGCACGACTATCGATGCCGGGCCTTAACAAATCCTTACTGCCACGCCGGAAAATTTACCAATGTGTACCACTCATGAAATCTAGGTAAATTCCGAAGAGATAATTTGTTAACGATACCGGAGACCTCAAAACGGCTCCCCCCTTGGACCCGGGTCAGTCGGCAAGCTGCGGCAGATTGCGGAACAGCTCGAGCGCTTCAGGATTGGCGAGCGCTTCCTTGTTCTTGATGGCGCGGCCATGCACCATGTCGCGTACCGCGAGCTCGGTGATCTTGCCCGATTTGGTGCGCGGAATATCGCTGACGGCAACGATCTTGGCCGGCACGTGGCGCGGGCTCGCCCCGGTGCGGATTTTCGCGCGGATGCGTTTTTCCAGCTCGGCATCGAGCTCAACGCCGGCCGCCAGCCGCACGAACAGCACGACGCGAACGTCATTGTCGAAATCCTGGCCGATGCATAGTGCTTCGAGGATTTCCGGCATTTGCTCGACCTGATTGTAGATCTCCGCCGTGCCGATCCTGACACCGCCCGGATTGAGCGTGGCGTCCGAACGGCCATGGATGATCAGCCCGCCATGGACGGTCCATTCGGCGAAATCGCCGTGGCACCAGACATTGTCGAAACGTTCGAAATAGGCGGCTTTGTATTTCCTGCTGTCAGGGTCGTTCCAGAAGCCGATCGGCATCGCCGGAAACGCCTTGGTGCAGACGAGCTCGCCCTTCTCCTGACGGAGCGGGCGGCCGTCATCGTCCCAGACATCGACGGCAAGACCGAGCCCGGGCCCCTGAATCTCGCCGGTCCATACCGGTTCGATCGGCACGCCGAGCACGAAGCAGGAGACGATATCGGTGCCGCCGGAAATCGAAGCCAGATGCACGTCCTTCTTGATGCCTTCATAGACGAAGCGGAAGTCTTCCGGCGATAGCGGCGAGCCGGTCGAGGAGATGGTGCGCACGCTGGAAAGATCATGCGTGCGGATCGGCTTCAGGCCGGCCTTGCGCACGGAATCGATGAATTTGGCCGAGGTGCCGAAATACGTCATCTTTTCGGCATCGGCGAAGTCGAACAGCGCATTGCCGTCCGGGTAGAACGGCGAGCCGTCATAGAGCAGCAAGGTGGCGCCCGATGCCAGGCCCGACACCAGCCAGTTCCACATCATCCAGCCGCAGGTGGTGAAATAGAAGAAGCGGTCGCCGTCGAGCAGACCGGCATGCAGCCGTTCTTCCTTGACGTGCTGGATCAGCGTTCCGCCGGCCGAATGGACAATGCATTTGGGAACGCCGGTCGTGCCCGACGAAAACAGGATGTACAGCGGATGCGAAAACGGCAGCCTTTCGTAGGCGACAGGCCTGGCGGCAAAGGGTGACAGCGCCTCCTCCAGCGCAGCCGCCTTGCCGATGGTCGCCGCGACGTCGAGCGAGGTGCCGAGATAGTCGACAATGAGGACCTTGCGGACGGTGGCGAGCTTGTCCGCCACGGCCGCGATCTTGTCGGCGACTTCGATCGCCTTGCCATTGTACCAGTAGCCGTCCGGCGCGATGAATATGACCGGCTCGATCTGGCCGAATCGGTCGAGAACCCCCTGCTCACCGAAATCTGGGGAGCAGGACGACCAGACGGCGCCGATCGAGACGGCCGCCAGCATCGCAGCAACGGTCTCCGGCATGTTGGGCATCATCGCGGCGATGCGGTCGCCCTTCTTCACCTTGAGCGACAGGAAAAGCTGCTGCAAGCGCGAGGTCAGCGCATGCAGCTCGTTCCAGGACAGCCGCCGCTCGACCTTGTCCTCGCCGCGAAAGACGATTGCGTCGCCAAGCCCGGTTTTCTTCAGGAGATTCTCGGCGAAGTTCAGCTTTGCGTCAGGGAAGAAGGTCGCGCCGGGCATCTTGTCGCCATCGACCAGCACGCGTTCGCCCTTGTCGCCGACGATGCCACAAAAGTCCCAGACCAGGCTCCAGAAGGTCTCGCGATCCTCGATCGACCAGCGATGCAGGTCGGTATAGGAGGAGAAAGCCTTGCCGGCCATGCTCGCCGCGGCGTTCATGAAGGCGGTCATCGGCGCTGCGTCGATCTGCTCTTGCGTCGGGATCCAGAGCGGTGCGTCGTCAGCCATCATTGTTCCTCCGCAGGCTGCATCGCTTATGCATATCGCGATGCAGCAGAGCAAGATTTTGTTGGACCGTGCCGGTCAGGGTGTGCGCAAATGCCATCGCCGGGCCATAAAGACTTGAAATGCGTCAGCCGTCGGTTACACCCGTCGGGCGATTTTGTCGGAATGGAAGCATACGGGGCGATATGCCATCACCTTTGATCCGACGCGGAATATGGGCGATCGGCGCAGCCGTCATTGTCATCGCGCTGGTTGTCGCAGCCTTGCCGTTGATCGCCTCGACCCGCATCGTGCGTGACCGCATCGCGTGGGAAATGAGCGCCTGGAGCGGTTTCCGGGTCACCATCGACGGCGCGCCGCGCATCGAGGTCTGGCCGAATTTCCGGGCGATCCTGAGCGACGTGACGCTGTCGCAATGGACAGAGACGGATGCGCCGCCCGTGGTCGAGGCCGAACGGGTCGAGGTCGACCTCTCGGCCATGGCGGCGCTGCGGGGCGACGTGGTGTTTTCGACGGCGCGGCTGGTGCGACCGACGATCAGGGTCCAGCGTACCGCGAGCGGGTTTTTCCTGCCTGCGATTCCTAGCGGCGGGCGCATTACGCGTTCGATCGACGCTGCCCGCGCGGTGATCAACACAAATCCCGCCAAGCCGGATCTTGGCAAGCTGCCGACAGATCCGTTCGGCGCAGTCGAGTTCAGGGACGGCCGCGTAGTGGCTGCCATCGGCGGCAAGGACCAGGAGATATTGAGCAGCCTGAGCGGCCAGGCGAACTGGGCCGCGATGAACAGCAATGCGACGCTGTCGGCGACCGGGATATGGCGCGGCGAAAGCGTTGCCATCGACGCCGCATCGCCGAACCCGCTTGTGCTGTTTGGTGGCGGCACAGCACCGGTCACGTTTTCCTTCAAGGCGGCACCGGCCAGTTTTTCGTTCGACGGCCGCGCCAGCATGTCGGAAAACGGCTATTTCGACGGCCAGGCAAAATTCGCCGCACCTTCGCTCCGACGCGTGCTCGAATGGTCGCAGGCCGGCATCGCGCCCGGTGCCGCAATCGGCTCGATCTCGGTTTCAAGCAAGATCACGGCGACGGCCGGGCGCATCAAATTCGAAAACACAGCCCTGACCCTCGACAACAATCCCGGAATGGGCGCGCTGGACTTCACCTACGGCGAGGCACTGCCGGTGATCTCCGGCACACTTGCTTTCGATACGCTCGACCTCAGATCGTTTCTCTCCGCCTTTACGCCGGTGCCATCCGCCGGCGGCACCGGTCCGGGCGAAATCGACACAAGCTTCGCCGACCGGATCAATCTCGATCTCAGGCTGTCGGCGGCGCATGCCACCGCCGGTGCCATCCAGCTTGCCGACGTCGCCGCCACCGCCCAGGTCAAGAACGGCCTTGCCGTCTTCGACATCTCGGATGCATCCGCCTTTGGCGGCAATGTCCAGAGCAGCGTCCGTTTCGACCGCAAGCCCGCCGGCACGGAAGTCGAGATCCGGCTGCTTGCTTCCGATATCGACGGCGGCGCTTTCGGCACCGCGGCCGGGATGACGCGGCTGGTGCCGATCGGCACTGGAACCGTTTCGGTCATCCTCAAGGGGCCTGGCAGAACCTGGGACTCGATTTTCGAAAACGCCAATGGCTCGCTGTCCGCGACGTTCGGCGCGGGTGCGCTGAGCCGGCTTAACCTGCCGGCGTTCCTTAAGCACACCGAACAGGGCGGATTCTTCGCGCTGGACGACGTCTCGGACGGAACGCTGCCGATCGACGGGGCCGAGCTCAAGGCGAGCATTTCGAACGGCGTGGCGCGCATCGACAAGGCCGAGGTGAATTCCGCGCAATACAAGATCTGGCTTTCCGGCATCGCATCCTATGCCGGACGCGGGCTGGCGCTGTCCGGCGGCATCGTCCAGCCGAGCCAGGCTGCCACGCAGACGAACAGCCAGGCGCCCAAGCAGTCGTCGTTCTTCGTCGGCGGCACGTGGAGCACGCCGTTCATCTCGCCGATAAGCCGCGGCGTCTCGGGAGAGTAGCGAGCCCTTCAACCTCGCTGCGCGGCCCGCTCGTCGCGCTGGCGCTGCACCTCGCGCCGTTTGTTTGCGAGCGAAGCGATGATCACGCCAACTGCGACGACCGCGATCAAGATGGTGCAGGCCGCGTTGATTTCCGGCGTCACGCCAAGGCGAACCTGGCTGTAGATCTTCATCGGCAGCGTCGTGGCGCCAGGCCCCGAGGTGAAGCTGGCAATAACCAGATCGTCGAGCGACAGCGTGAAGGCCAGCATCCAGCCGGAGACGATAGCCGGCATGATAACCGGCAGCGTGATCTGGAAGAAGGTCTTCACCGGTGGCGCACCGAGGTCCATCGCGGCCTCTTCCAGCGAACGATCGAATGTGATCAGGCGCGACTGAACCACCACCGCAACGAAGCACATGGTTAGCGTTGTGTGGGCAAGCGTCACCGTGAGAAAGCCGCGATCGAGGCCGACGGCGACGAAGAGCAGCAGCAGCGACAGGCCGGTGATGACTTCCGGCATGACCAGCGGTGCAAACACCATGCCGGAAAACAGCAGCCGGCCGCGAAAGCGCGTGTAGCGTGTCAAGGTGAGCGCCGCCAGCGTGCCGAGCACGGTCGCCACCGTGGCCGAGATGACGCCGACGCGGGCCGTCACCCAGGTGGCGTCCATCAGACCCCGATTGTGGAACAGCGAGACATACCATTTCGTCGAAAAGCCGCCCCAGACGGTGACCAGCTTCGACTCGTTGAAAGAGAACACAACGAGCAGGACGATCGGCAGGTAAAGAAAGGCAAAGCCGAGCACGATCGAAGTGATGTTGAAGCGGCTCCAGGTCGCATTCATTGGTCCTGCTCCTGGGCACGCGCCTGGGCTCGCTGGAAGAGCATGATCGGCACGATCAGCAGCAGCAGCAGGATGACGGCGACGGCGGACGACACCGGCCAGTCGCGGTTGGCGAAGAACTCGTTCCACAGCGTCCTGCCGATCATCAGCGTCTGCGAGCCGCCGAGCAGGTCGGGGATGACGAACTCGCCGACGGCAGGAATGAACACCAGGAGGCAGCCGGCGATGACGCCGGGCAGCGACAGCGGAAAGGTGATTTTCCAGAAGGCGCTGGTCGGTGGGCAGCCGAGATCCTTGGCCGCCTCGATCAGCGTATGGTCCATTTTCTCCAAGGACGAATAGAGCGGCAGCACCATGAACGGCAGATAGGAATAGACGATGCCGATGAAGATTGCCGTATAGGTGTTGAGGATGATCAGCGGCTGGCTGATGATGCCGCTGGCGAGCAGCAGCTGGTTGAGCAGGCCCTCGGGCTTGAGGATGCCGATCCAGGCGTAGACACGGATCAGGAACGAGGTCCAGAACGGCAGGATCACCAGCATCAGCAAGGTCGGGCGGATCGTCGCCGGAGCGCGCGCCATGCCATAGGCTATGGGATAGCCGACCAACAATGTCAGGACCGTCGAGACGGCGGCGACGATGACGCTCGTCACATAGGCGTTGAAGTAGAGCGCATCCTGCGTCAGCCAGGTGTAGTTGTCGAAATTCAGCGCGCCGAATTCTGAGATAAACCCGGAAATGCCACTGCGGAAATCAAGCACCGGCGTGTAGGGCGGCATGGCGATCGCCGTCTGCGACAGCGAAATCTTGAAGACGATGATGAAGGGGACGAGAAAGAAGAACAGCAGCCAGAGATAGGGCACGATGATGACGAGCCGGCTAACGAAGGCCGCTCCCAGCCTGACCAAGGCGGATTTGCCGGCAGCGCTTGCCGGAGAGCTTGTTGCGGCGGTGACAGCGGCCATGATCAGTCCCTACCGTGTCAGGACGACGCCGGCGTCGGGGCGAAAAGAGACCCAGGCGCGGTCGTTCCAGGTCAGCGGATCCTCGGTGAGGCGTGCCGCGTTCATGGTGCTCGCCCGCACGACCTGACCGTCATCCAGCCTGACGTGATAGACGGTCATGTCGCCGAGATAGGCGATGTCGTAGACCTCGCCCTCAATGGCGTTGACGGCACCGGCCGGTTTCGTGGAGGACACCTTGATCTTCTCCGGCCTGATGGCGAAGGTGACGGATGTTCCGGCGGCCGCACTGCCGGCATTTTCGGTCCGGATGGTGATGCCGTTGCCGGCATCGATGCTAGCGCTGCCAGCCTCGCCAGCCGCGATCTTGCCGTCGAACATATTCACGTTGCCGACGAAGCCGGCGACGAAGCGGGAACCCGGCGCCTCGTAGACCTCGGCCGGCGTCGCCACCTGCATCACCTCGCCCTTGTCGATGATGGCGATGCGGTCAGCCATCGTCATCGCCTCTTCCTGATCATGGGTGACGACGACGAAGGTGAGGCCGAGGTTCTGCTGCAAATCCATCAGCTCGAACTGGGTTTCCTCGCGCAGCTTCTTGTCCAGCGCACCAAGCGGCTCGTCGAGCAGCAGGACTTTCGGCCGCTTGGCGACCGAGCGGGCGAGCGCGACGCGCTGGCGCTGGCCGCCCGACAATTGGTGCGGCTTGCGCTTGGCGAACTGCTCGAGCTTGACCAGCTTCAGCATCTCGGCGACTCGCTTGTCGATATCGGCCTTGGCCATGCCTTCCTGCTTGAGGCCGAAGGCGATGTTGTTCTCGACCGTCATATGCGGAAACAAGGCGTAGGACTGGAACATCATGTTGACCGGCCGCCTGTAAGGCGGAATGCCGCGCAGATCCTGGCCATCGAGCAGGATGCGGCCGGCGGTCGGCTCCTCGAAGCCGGCGAGCATCCTGAGCAGCGTCGATTTCCCGCAGCCTGAGGCCCCGAGCAAGGCAAAGAATTCGCGTTCGAAGATGGTCAGCGATAGGTTGTTGACGGCTGTGAACTCACCGAATTTCTTGGTGACGCTGTCGAACTGGATGTATGGCTTGGCGTTCGGATCGTTCCATGGCGCGAAATCCCTGCGGATGCTGCCAAGCGATTTCATGTCCCACTCCGTCCTGCTGCTTGCCCCATAAGAAAGCGCCCCGGCAGCCGGCTGCCGGGGCCTGGTCAGATTGTTATTGGCCGGTGACGATCTTGGTCCAGGTGCGGGTGATAATGCGCTGGGTCTTGGGATCGTAAGGCGAGACGGTGTAGAGCTTCTGCAAGGTGGCAGCGTCCGGATAGATCGCCGGATCTTCCAGGATCGCCTTGTCGATGAACTGCTGCGAAGCCTTGTTGCCGTTGGCGTACAGAACGGCATTCGACGATTTGGCGATCACTTCCGGTTTCATCATGTAGTTGAGGAATTCGTGTGCCTCGGCGACGTGCGGTGCATCGGCCGGTATCGCCATCTGATCAAACCATATCTGCGCCCCTTCCTTCGGCACGGAGTAGCCGATTTCGACACCCTGCTTGGCTTCATCGGCGCGGTCGCGCGCCTGGAAGATGTCGCCCGAGAAGCCGACCGCCAGGCAGATATCGCCGTTGGCCAGGGCGTTGATGTATTCGGAAGAATGGAACTTGCGGATGTAGGGCCGGACCTTGAGCAGAGCCTCCTCGGCCTTGGCGATATCGTCGGCAGACGTGCTGTTCGGGTCAAGACCGAGATATTTCAATGCAGCCGGTATCATGTCCGCCGGCGAGTCCAGCACATGAACGCCGCAATCATTGAGCTTCTTCAGTGTGTCTGGATTGAAGAAAACATCCCAGCTGTCGATCTTGTCGGAGCCAAGTGCCGCCTGCACTTTCTTGATGTTGTAGCCAATTCCGACCGTTCCCCACATATAGTTGACCGAATATTCGTTACCGGGGTCGTATTTATTGGTCCGCTCCGAAATAACGTCCCACATGTTTGAAATGTTCGGCAGTTTCGATTTGTCGAGCTTCTGGAACACACCCGCCTGGATCTGTCGTGCAAGGAAATTGCCGCTGGGCACGACAACGTCATAGCCGCTGCCGCCGGCGAGCAGTTTCGTTTCCAGGATCTCGTTGGAATCGAAAGTGTCGTAGACCACCTTGATGCCGGTTTCCTTGGTGAAGTCGTCGATGATCGAACTGTCGATATAGTCCGACCAGTTGAAGACGTTGACGACGCGATCCTCGGCATGCGCGCCCAAGGTAAAAGCTGCCAAAAACGCCGAAGTCGCCGAAAGCCAGAGCGCTTTGCGGATCATGCTATTCTCCTTTGATGAGTGTTCCGTCGCCAGCTCGTCGCGGCGTTCGCGCGGCTGGGCATTTGCTTCAGGGTATTGGGCTTGCAGGCAGGCGACAAGCGGGAATTGCCCGCGCCATTATGGTCCGTCGACGAGCCGACAGTGAAGACTTGGCGTGGCGTTGGTGGTGTTGCGGCGCCGTCGGAAGCTTTCGCTACCGCGCGGGCAGGAAGACGACGATATTGTCCGGCCTCGATGCGGCCGGCATGGAGACTTGGCAAGATACGCCTGTCTTGTTGTTGCCGTGATCGCAGCCTGCCCGCGCGGCTGCGACGTTGTCAATGGTTCATCTCGCTTTGACGCGCGCACTGCATCAATTAGGCGAAGGCACACCGGTGACGCCCGCTCGCGCGGGCCGCGTCTGACGCTTGAATTCGAGCCCGATGTGGACGAGCAGCGCGGTGACGACGACCGCACCGCCGACGATGGTGCGCGCCGACGGCACCTCGGAATGGATGAGCCAGACCCAGATCGGGCCAAGGATCGGTTCGAACGTGCCGAGCAGCGCCGCGACAGCGGCCGGAACAAGTCGAGCTCCGGTGGCGAAGAAGGCGAGACCGAGTCCCAGATTGATCACGCCGAAGGCAAAGAGGAAGCCCATGTCATGGCTGGAGACGCCCAGCGCCGACGCCTGGGAGGCCGCAAAGGCGGCCGCCAGCATCGTGCCGAGGCAGGTCGCCGGGGTCATACGCACATGGGCAAAGCGGCGCGTGATGACGGTGGCGATCGAGAACATGACGGCGATGAGCAGCGCCAGCCCGTCGCCGATCGGCGACACGGCGCCATCGAGCGATTCCGAGACCATGATGGCGACGCCGGCAATGACGGCAGCAATTGCCAGCCAGGTCGCCACGGCCACCCGTTCGCGAAACAGCGCCCAGGCAAACAGCGCCGCCAGAAGCGGCACGCCGGCCTGCATCAGGAGGATGTTGGCGACGGTGGTATAAGCAAGCGCCACGACAAAAGAGGTCGAGGCCGTGGCGAAGCAGAACGCCACCGCAAGACCGGCCAGGCCCATGCCGCGAAACAGCTTCAGCGTGCCACGCCAGCCGTCGCGCCAGACCATGAAGCAGAGCAGGAAGGCGGCGGCCCAGACCGAGCGCCAGAACACCACCGTCCAGCTGTCGTCGGCATCGATGAAACGGGCAATGGTACCGCCGAGGCTCCACATCAGCGCCGACAGGAACACCAGCAGGAAACCGATACGCTCCTCATTTCGCGGAGGCGAAACGGCGATCTGCGGTGATGATATGTCGGTCATGACTACGACTGTCGGCGATTTCGGGGCAGCACGATGAACACGACAGAAACGTGCCTTAATCGCGTAACGCAAAGACGGAGATCGGGCGTGATCCAGCGCGGTGTTCCGTTTGGGGCACCCAGCTATCAGCAGGCGTGAGAGTTGAGCCGATGAAATCGATCTAGGAGGTTGTCTTGTTGCCGCGAATGAGGCGCCAGAGACCTGCCAAGGGAATCAGCAGGATAAGACCGAATTTTTTCAGCGCGATGAGCGCTACCACCAGAAATCCTGCCTTTGCCGCCAGTTTGCCGGCAATGAGGCCACCGATGCCAATCGCCGCGACCGTATCGACGCCTGGTCTGAAGTCCAAATATGTCTTGCCGGGCTTGAAGACAGCAAGATCAAGCACTTCATCGAGACTCTGCTTGATTTCCGGCAACTGGTCCACAGTTGCGATGTAGCTCATCACGAAAACGCCCTCCCTGCCGAGAAAGCGAACGTCGTAGTTAAGCGTGTGGACTGCATCGTTTCCGAACTGCAGTTCCTTGGCCCAGTGCAGGCGCTTGTTGACTGCGTCGTACACGGGCGGTGATGCCCAGCCGATCAGAGTGATGGGCGAATAGCCGTCCTTTACCCTTTGATCGTTGCCCGACAAGGTATCCGCCCGCATGTTGCGCAGCAGTTCATTGTAGTCGATGGATCCCGCCTCGCTGTCGTCGACGTAACCTATCTTCTCCCATCTCAGCTCTATTCCCCAATTGTTCTCGGCAATGGGGTCATTGCTGACTGGAAAGATCATGCCGAGCGATTCGGAAGCGGCGTCGGGTGGATTGCCCCAGGCTTCCGTCAGGACGGAGGCAGTATCTTTCTTGTTCAGGAAATAGAATTTGTCCTTGAGGTCCAGGTGCACGCCTTCGGCTAGGTCTATCGCGCCAGTCTTCGGATCGATCTTGTCCAGGAACGCTTTGCCGGCGTCATTATACTGTTGATAGGATTTGAAGAAGTCCGCGGACTTTTCCGCAAATGCGGGGCAGATCGAAAAGGCAAGCACCAAGCCAAGCCAAAAAAACGTCCTGCCCATCCCTGATCCCCCGATCGTCGCCCAACTCGTCTTTTGATATCTCACGGCCGATGCTGAATCAATACGATGCTGAATCAATACTTCGACGATCAATGTCCCAAGGGACAGCTTGTTATTTTCCTGCCGTGAAACCGCGTATGATCTTCTCTGGCCAGCAAGCTGCCACGGCCCTCACTGGAAATCGAAAGCCGACAGTCCCGTCACCATCTCGTCGAGGCCGAGCGGACGTGTCACGGGTGGCTCGGCGCGGGCGAGGCAGCCGATGCGTTCGCACAGCCGGCAGGCAGGGCCTATCGGCGTCGCCGGCGCAGCGGCGCTCTGTCCGGTCTTGCCGATGGCGGCCGGCCCCGGCAATGCCGCTCCATAGACGACCTCGTCGCGAAAACCGATGTCGCAGCTGAGCAGCAGCGCCGTGCGCCGCGGTCGCTCGGCAAACGAGCCTTGCGGCCCTTCGAGCGTGCGGGCCATGCAGAGAAACGCTGCGCCGTCGGGCATTTCCACTGCCTCGACCAGGATCTGGCCGGGCTGGGCGAAGACGGCATGGACCGGCAGTTTCGGACAGCCGCCGCCGAAGCGGCTTTGCGGAAAGCCGTGGCTGCCCGCCTTGCGGAACCGATTGCCGGCACTGTCGACCTCGAGCATGAAGAACGGCACGCCCGACGCACCCGGCCGTTGCAGCGTGGTCAGCCGGTTCGCCGCCTGCTCGAAGGAGACGCCGAAGCGCGACCGCAGCATGTCGATGTCATAGCGGGCACGGACCGCGGCGGCGTGAAAAGGCCGATAGGGCATCATCAGCGCGTGCGCGGCATAGCGGCCGAGCTCGAAACGTGCCAGCCGGCGGGCTTCGTCCGTGGCCAGCTTCAGCGCCTGGATCTCGGCGGCGACAGCGACGCTCATGCGGATCAGGCAGGCCTCCATAGCCACCTCGCGCAGCTGATCGAATGGCGACAGGCGCTCGGACAGGAACAGGCGTTGCGAGTGACGGTCATAGCGACGGCGCCAGTTGGGCATTGTGGCGACCGGCAGTACCTTGACGACGATGCCGAATTCACGCCGCAGCCAGGCCTTCAACGCACTGAACAGATCGTCGCCGGGATCGAGCACCGACGTGAATGCCTCGGCCTCCTCTTCGAGCGCGGTAAAATGGTTCGGCCGGCGTTCGAAAATCTCATGCACCTCGTCGATCGGCAGCCGGGCACCGGAGAGTGCGGTGGCCTTGCCCTCACGCGCGAGCAGCTCGTTGAGATCCGATAATCGCTCGGCCTGCTCGCGATAGGCGCGAAACAGCTTTATGACAGCGGCGGAAGCGTTTGGCGCCGCCTCGGCAAGCTCGATGAGTTCCTGGTCGCCCGGCAGTTCGCCGGCCAGCAACGGATCTGAAAACACTTCCTTCAAATCGGCGACCGACCCCCTCGCCTCGCCCTGCAATTCATGCGGGTCGACCTTGTAGACGGACGCCAGTCTCAAGATCAGTTGCACCGTTAGCGGCCGCTGGTTGCGCTCGATGAGATTGAGATAGGACGGCGAGATGCCGAGCCCTTCGGCCATCGCCGTCTGGGTCAGCCCCTTGGCGTTGCGGATGCGACGAATGCGCGGCCCGGCAAAGATTTTGTGGTCGGCCAATCGACTGTCCTTGACAAGAATTTACATCCGCTGATGGCATGGCGGCGTTTTACAATCATGACAAATTTACAGCTCTCATCAGTCAAACACAACACAGGTTTTCTCTTATTTCATGGGCAATTTCGGAGTTTGTCTCGCTTGCCTAGTGCCGACATGTGAATGATGTCACACATACGGCGCACATATTTCCCCTGTACGGCGTTCCGAAACCGGCATTAAGGCCAGCCTGGAGTGACCAATGACCGATTTTTACAACCTTGTCCCGTCAGCGCCGCAAGGGCGCTTCGATGGCATCGAACGCCCGTATTCGCCAGAGGACGTGAGACGGCTGCGCGGCTCGGTGCAGATTCGGCAGAGCCTCGCCGAAATGGGCGCAAACCGGCTGTGGCAGCTCATCCATGAAGAGGATTTCGTCAACGCGCTCGGTGCCATGTCGGGCAACCAGGCGATGCAGCAGGTGCGGGCCGGGCTGAAAGCGATCTATCTGTCGGGATGGCAGGTCGCCGCCGATGCCAACACCGCTTCCGCCATGTACCCGGACCAGTCGCTCTATCCCGCCAATGCCGCGCCCGAACTGGTCAAGCGCATTAACCGCACCTTACAGCGCGCCGACCAGATCGAGACTTCGGAAGGCAAGGGGCTGTCTGTCGACACCTGGTTCGCGCCGATCGTCGCCGATGCCGAAGCCGGCTTCGGCGGGCCGCTCAACGCCTTCGAGATCATGAAGGCGTTCATCGAGGCGGGTGCGGCCGGCGTCCATTACGAGGACCAGCTGGCTTCGGAAAAGAAATGCGGCCATCTCGGCGGCAAGGTGCTGATCCCGACCGCTGCACACATCCGCAACCTCAACGCGGCGCGGCTTGCCGCTGACGTCATGGGCACGCCGACGCTGGTCGTGGCGCGCACCGATGCGGAGGCGGCAAAGCTCTTGACCTCCGACATCGACGAACGCGACCGGCCCTTCGTCGATTATGGCGCCGGCCGCACGGCGGAGGGCTTCTATCATGTCAGCAACGGCATCGAGCCCTGCATCGCCCGCGCCGTCGCCTACGCGCCCTATGCGGACCTGATCTGGTGCGAGACTTCCAAGCCCGATCTGGCGCAGGCCAGGACGTTTGCCGAGGGCGTGCGCAAGCATCATCCAGGCAAGCTGCTTGCTTATAATTGCTCACCGTCTTTCAACTGGAAGAAGAATCTCGACGACGCGACGATTGCGAAGTTCCAGAAGGAACTCGGCGCCATGGGTTACAAGTTCCAGTTCATTACGCTGGCCGGTTTTCACCAGCTCAATTTCGGCATGTTCGAGCTCGCCCGCGGCTACAAGGAGCGGCAGATGGCGGCCTATTCGGAATTGCAGGAGGCTGAGTTCGCCGCGGAAGCCAATGGCTACACCGCCACCAAGCACCAGCGCGAGGTCGGCACCGGCTATTTCGACGCCGTCTCGATGGCGATCACCGGTGGCCAGTCTTCGACCACGGCCATGCATGGATCGACCGAGCACGCCCAATTCAGGCCGGCGGCGGAATAGCGGGGTAGCAGACAAACAGAGGGAACGCCCAAACGGGCATGGCAACACAACAGACATGGCAACACAGGGAGAAGACCAATGGCATCGATAAGCCGCGTCAAGGAACGGGCCGAGGAGCAGGCCACCAGCATGAATGTCGACCAGCAGGCGACCATCCGAATGCTGGCGAACGATCTGCACAGGCTCAATCAGTCGGTGATGAAGGCGGTCGAGGCCGGCGTCTCGGTCGAGCTGGTGCGCTCGGCACGGCACCATGGCGGCGACGGCAACTGGGGCGATCTGCTGATTCCGGTCATCGTCACGCAGCGGAGCCGCGACTGATGAACTCGATCGCACCGCGCCTTTTTGAACGCGTGCTATCGCACCTCGCAGGCAGCGGCTCTGCCTAATCCGGCAGAGCCGCTAATGCAACGATTTCAATGACAAGATCAGGCTGCGCAAGCGCTGCAACGCCAATAACTTCCGAGGGCGGCGGGTTGTTGTAGCTGCAGTGCTTCGGGCAGTGCACGGCAAAGAATTCGTCCAAGACGTCCAGGCGAAAATTGGGCGAGCTCAGCACGCCGCCATCGGGAAATGGCCCCTTAACAAAGAAGGTCAGCCGGATGAGATGCTCGAGCGCACTGCCAAGCTCCTCCAGATCTGATTTGATATTGGTGAGAATTGCGCGCCACTGTGCGGCCGCATCGCCGACGGCGCCGCCGCCGCTTTTGCCGATCGGATCGTAGTCCTCGGCCGTCGCGGTGTTTCCGGAAAGGTAGACAAACCCCTTTGCGCCGGTAACGACCGTACCCTTTCCCCATGGCATCAACCGGCCGTTTTTAAATTTCTTGTGAGTCACGAGTTCCATTGTCAGCTCCCGTCGCTCAAAGAGACGTGCTTAGCCAACGAGGAAGGATAGTCCAGCGAGGCGATGCGACAAGCTCGCGACAGACCCGCCTCGCCTTCATCCAACCTGCGTCAATCCGGCTACGGCTGCGAGTTGATGCGTTCGCGCTGCACAGCCAAACTTCGCTGAAGCCTGCCCAGTTGTAATGGCGACTTCTCCTTTCGAGCGGCGGCAAAGAAAAGCATTTAATTTTAATTTTAATGTTTCTCGCGATATTCTCCTGATATGCCATTTGAGCTTGACATGAGCAATGATCTCACGCCAATTACCTCTCGAGTTTCAACCCTGCATTGAAACATTGAACAACGGCCTGCCCCGCCATGTGCCCAGCGAATCGCGATATCGAGACTGCAAAACAGCTGGCTTTCGTTAGCCGGGACATGGCGACGCGGATGCTCCCGGATTTCTCGCGGGTGCTGGTGGTCGGAAAATCACCGATCAACCGCGTCGTGGTTTCAAAGATCGTGGAGCGGTCCGGCCTCAAACCGATCTCGGAAACTCCCGAAACCGCGGCAAAGGCCTTGCACGCGCTGATTCCCGGGACTGTCGTTCTCGACGGCGGCGCGGAGAACGGGGACTGCGACGCCTTGCTGTCGGGTATCGACGCACTGCGAAGGGCGTCAGGCAGATCGCTTCCGTCGGTGATCCTGCTTTCAGTCAAGACCGGCACTCCGGAGAGCCTGGGCCTGTCAAGCGTCATCGATGCAGTGGTCGTCAAGCCGATCACCACCGAACGGCTGCAGCCGGTGATCGACCGGCTGATCGCAATTAGCCGCAATTGACGCCTACCGCGATGCCTCGGCTGCAGACCTGATCAATCAGTCTCGCCAATACGCTCGATCAAGCCCGGCAGTTCACCGAGATCGGCTATCTGGCGGAAGCGTGGCGCCGAGACCGGCGGCTCGACATGTTCCAGCACCCAGGTCAGCTCATGCGGAACGTGGATGCCCCAACTGCCGGCTTCGATGGCCGGCACGACGTCCGATTTGAGCGAGTTGCCGACCATCATGCCCTTTTCCGGGCCGTCGCCGTGGCGGCTGAAGATGCGGCTATAGGTGGCCGCGCTCTTGTCGCTGACGATCTCGACGGCATCAAACAGCTCGCCCAGGCCGGATTGCGCCAGCTTGCGTTCCTGGTCGAACAGGTCGCCCTTAGTGATCAGCACCAGGCGGTAGGCGCCGGCCAGCTTTTCCACGGTTTCGCGCGCATGCGGAAGCGGCTCGATCGGATGGCTGAGCATCTCGCGGCCCGCGGCGAGAATTTCGGCGATAGTCGAGGCCGGCACCTGGCCGTTGGTGACCTCGATCGCCGTCTCGATCATCGACAGCGTGAATCCCTTGATGCCGAAGCCGTAGACCGCGAGGTTGCGCTTCTCGGCCTCCAGCAATCTTGCTGAAATCCGGTCCTCCTCGGCGTGATCGGCGAGCAGTGCGGCAAAGCGTTTCTCGGTAACGCGGAAGAACTGTTCGTTCTGCCACAGTGTGTCATCGGCGTCGAAGCCGATCGTCGTCAGTTTGCGGCTGTGTTGCATGCGGCCCATTAATTACAGCGTTGCGGGATGCCGACCCTAAACCAGGAGGCTTTTATCCGGAAGTCGTTGTGTTCCCCGGGGTTATCGAGGCGCACGCCAGCCGGCTCCCCTTCCCTTTCGTGGTCGGCAACGGCTATACTCCACAATCTGCAACAAATCTGGTGATTGATGCCGCCTGCAAAAAAGGAAGTCCGTCCGTCGAGCCGCGGAGGACGCGCCCGCACGCCTGCCTTCGTGAAAAACCAACGCGGCGTCAAGAACTGGAAGGAAGTCAGCGCCTGGCTGGAATGGCGCGGCATCGAAGATATCGAATGCATCACACCCGACCAGGCCGGGGTTGCGCGCGGCAAGATGATGCCATCGAAGAAATTTACCTCCAATACCTCGCTGGCACTGCCTTCGGCGGTGTTCATGACGACGATTTCCGGCGGCTATCCGGAGGACGGCAACGGCTTCCACTATCCGGAGGACGATGGCGACCTCAAGCTAATGCCTGACCTCTCGACGCTGACCGTGGTGCCGTGGGAGGAGGACCCTACGGCGGCGGTTATCTGCGATCTCGTCCACCAAGACGGCCGCTCGGTCGAGTTCACGCCGCGCAACGTGCTGAAGCGCGTGCTTGCCGCCTATGACAAGCGTGGGCTGAGACCGGTCGTGGCGCCCGAGATCGAGTTCTACCTGGTGCGCAAGAACCCCGATCCGGACTACCCGCTCACCCCGCCTGTCGGGCGCTCCGGGCGACCGATCGGCGGCGGTGCCGGCTATTCGATCGCCGGGGTCAACGAATTCGACGAACTGATCGACGATATCTACCATTTCTCCGAAAGCCAGGGCCTGGAGATCGACACGCTGATCCACGAGGAGGGCGCCGGCCAGCTCGAAATCAATCTGCGTCATGGCGATCCGATCGAGCTCGCCGACCAGGTGTTCATGTTCAAGCGCACCATCCGCGAAGCGGCGCTCAAGCACGAAATCTACGCCACGTTCATGGCCAAGCCGATCCAGGGGCAGCCCGGTTCGGCCATGCATATCCATCAGTCGATCATCGACAAGAAGACCGGCAAGAACGTCTTTTCGGCGGAGGACGGCTCGGAGACCGACGCCTTCTTCCACTTCATCGGCGGCATGCAGAAACATGTGCCGAACGCGCTGGTGATGTTTGCGCCGTACGTCAATTCCTACCGGCGGCTGACGCAGTCGGCCTCGGCGCCGGTCAACAACAAATGGGGCTACGACAACCGCACCACGGCCTTCCGCGTGCCCCGCTCCGACCCGGCGGCGCGGCGCGTCGAAAACCGCATCCCGTCCTCGGACGCCAATCCCTATCTGGCGATGGCGGCATCGCTCGCCTGCGGGCTGATCGGCATGACCAACAAGATCCAGGCCGAGCCGCCGGTTCTGACGACCGCCAACGAGGACCAGATCGACCTGCCGCGCAGCCTGCTCGAAGCCGTCGACCTGTTCGAGGCAGACGAGGAACTCTGCGCGCTGCTCGGCAAGTCATTTGCCGCCACCTATGCGGCGATCAAGCGAGCGGAATTCGAGACCTTCATGGAAGTGATCAGCCCGTGGGAGAGGGAGTATTTGCTGCTGAATGTGTAGTAGGGGAGTAGGGGAGTAGGGGAGTAGGGGAGTAGGAGAGTAGGAGAGTAGGAGAGTAGGAGAGTAGGGACGAATGGCTGAGCAAACGGGTTCCTACAAGGATTTGATAGTCTGGCAGCAGGCAATGGACCTTGCTGTGGCCGTTTACGGCGCGACGAAATCATGGCCCAAGGAAGAACTTTATGGACTGACCAGCCAAGTGCGGCGCGCTGCAAGCTCGGTGCCGTCGAACATTGCGGAGGGATATGGCAGAGATCCGAGGTTCCTATCAACAATTTCTCCGCATCGCTCAAGGATCATTGAAGGAACTGGAAACTCAGCTTCTGATCGCCGAGCGTACCGGCATCGCGCCGAAGGCGACCGCGGCTTCATTGTTGGCGAGTACCGAAAGCGTTGGGAAGCTTCTTCGCCTTCTAATCCGCAAACTGTCACCCGACTAGCTCCCCTACTGCCCTACTGCCCTACTGCCCTACTGCCCTACTGCCCTAGCCGAGCATCATGACTTACCAATCCCCCATCTCCCCCGGCCGCTCCTGGTACGAAGACACGGCCGGACCAAGGCCCGAATATCCGGCGCTCGACGGCGACCGGACATGCGATGTGGTGATTGTCGGCGGCGGCTTTACCGGACTGTCGGCGGCGGCTCATCTCGCCAAGTCAGGCGCGGATGTCGTGCTTATCGAAACCCATCATTTCGGTGACGGCGCATCGGGCCGCAATGGTGGCCAGCTCGGCACCGGCCAGCGGGCCTGGGCAGAGGAGCTGGAAGCGGAGTACGGCTTTTCCCGCGCCAAGGCGCTGTTCGACCTCGCCGAAGAGGCCAAAGCGCATCTCCTCGACTTCGCCGCAATGCACCAGATCGAGATTGACTATATGCCCGGCCAAATGTCGGTGGCGCACAAGAAGCGCTATGTCGACGACTACAAGGCGCATGCCGAGATCATGGCGAGCCGCTTCGGCTATCCGCACATCTCATTCATGGACGCCGCGGAGACAGCCGAGCGGCTGGGCTCGACGCATTATTTCGGCGGCACCCGCGATACCGGCACCGGCCACATTCATCCGCTGAAGCTGGTCATCGGCACCGCAAAGGTGGCGGCAGAGGCCGGCGCAAAGCTATTCGAGCAGACGCCGTCGACCGGCATTACCTCCGGCGGGGGCAAAGTCAAGGTCACGACGCCGAAGGGCACGATCACCGCCGCTAAATGCCTGATCGGGGTCAATGCCTATGGCGGCGCGCTCGAACCGGTGAGTGCCGCGCATATTATGCCGATCGGCTCGTTCATCGGCGCAACGGTGCCGCTGGGAGCCGATTCCAAAGTGTTGCCGGGTGGCGAGGCGGTCGACGATTCGCGCTTCGTCGTGCGCTATTTCCGCAAATCGAAGGATGGGCGGCTGCTGTTTGGCGGACGCGAGATCTATGCGGTCAACGATCCCAAGGACATCCACATCCACATCCGCCGGCAGATTGCCGAGATCTATCCCTCATTGAAGGACGTCGAGATCACCCATGGCTGGGGCGGCTATGTCGGCATCACCGTGCCGAGAAAGCCGTTCGTGCGCGAAGTGATGCCCAACGTGATCTCGGTCGGCGGTTATTCCGGCCACGGCGTCATGCTGTCGAACTTTTTCGGCAAGCTTTATGCCGAGACGGTCGCCGGCAACCGCGACCGGCTGAAGCTGATCGAGGACCTGAAGATTCCGCCCTTCCCCGGCGGCCGGCGTTTGCGCGCGCCATTGCTCTTCCTCGCGCTCAACTGGTACGCGTTGCGGGATAGGATCTAACCAGACGTTGCAGAATCCTTAACTGGGACGCAGAATTCCGGCCAAGGGCGCAGTGATGCCACAATCGCGGGCGAAAGATGATGCTCGTGGGCAGCTGAACGGGGAATTTTTTGCGGGCTTGCCCGCTTTTGGTTTGGGACCGATGCCGATCGAAATGCCGGCTCTCCGGCATGGATCGTAAGAACATCGGCCCGCAAATGGAGGTGGCAAGAGTGAGAGAGCCCTTCAGTTTCGGCGCGCCGGAACGACGGCGCCTTGCGATGCAATTCGGTTACGATATGCGGCCGACGTTCTGGCACGGGGTCCGGTCGAACGCGCATCTGGTAATCGCCGCGCTTGGCACGGCCGCACTGCTCGGCGTTGCCGCGGTGGCACTGTGGCTGGCATTGCCGGCAAATGAGCGACAGGCGGCCGCAAGCCCTGAGCAGATCGTTCCGACCATTCCGGTCAAGACGACGAAGATCATGCCTGCCAAGGTCGCCGCGGCGCCGCGGACGCCCGGCAACGCCGATGCGGGTTACCCGGCAGTGGCGGCGGCGGCAGCCGAGATACCGGCGCTCGCTCCCAACGATCCCCGCTGGACGGGGCCAAAGACGGCATCGGCCGCCGCCACCGAAGCATCCGACCAGCTGGCAAGCCAGACCGAGCAGGCGGCCGATAAATCGTCTGCTTCGGTGGCATTCGCCGACCCGGCAGCGAAACCCGACGCTGCGGCTTTGTTTGCCAAGGTGGCGGCTCCCGGAAGCTCGACGAAAAACACCGGGCCCGACGGCGCGCAGACCGCCGCCATCCCCACGCCCAACCCGCAATTGCCGGCAGCGCAGTCCGCGAGTGAGGACGACAATGGCAGCACCAAGGCAAAATCCGGAAAAGCCAATACCGCCGGTACCGGACGCATCCTGAGGTCGGTCACAATGCGCACCGGCCCGAAGAAGAATGCGGCCGCCATTCTCACCGTGCCCGCCAAGACCTCGGTGCAAGTGATGAGCTGCAAGCAATGGTGCCAGATCGTCTACAACGGCAAGCGCGGCTGGGTCTACAAGAGCTACGTCAAAACCGGGGCGTAGGGCCGGCAGAGCGATTGCGGGTCGCTCGCCATCAGCCAGTCCTCCGCCGGACGACCGGATCGTTCAAATACAACGCCCGCCGTCGACTTCCAGCGCCACGCCGGTGATGAAGGCCGCCTCGTCCGAAGCGAGCCAAAGCGCGGCATTGGCTATGTCGAGCGGCGTCGAAAGCCGGCCGAGCGGAACCGATGCGCGGAACTTCTCGCGGATCTCGGGTGTGTCGGCGCCCATGAATTTCGCGAGCATGCCGGTCTCGCCGGCAACCGGGCACAGGCAGTTGACACGGATATTCTTCGGCGCGAGTTCCACCGCCATCGATTTGGTCGCGGTAATCGCCCAGCCTTTCGATGCGTTGTACCAGGTGAGGCCGGGCCGCGGCCTGATACCGGCCGTGGAGGCCGTCGTCAGGATGACGCCGCCGCCTTGCCGCTCCATGACCGGCACCACGGCAAGTGCTGCGTGGTAGATCGCCTTCATGTTGACTGACGTGATCAGATCGAAGGTCGCCTCGTCGACATCCAGCATGTCACCGTTGCGATGGGTAAAACCGGCGTTGTTGACCATGATGTCGATGCGGCCGAAGGCGCCCATTGCAGCATGGACCATGTCGTCGAATTCGGACCGCAGCGAGACGTCGGTCTGGGTCCAGATCGCCTTTTCGCCGATCTCGCCGGCAACGCGCTCTGCGCCCTTGGCGTTCAGATCGGCGACAACTACCCGCGCGCCCTCCTCGGCAAAGCGCCTGGCCATGCCCTCGCCAAAGCCCGAGGCAGCGCCGGTGATGATGGCGACCTTGTTTTTGAGGCGCAAGCTTTTCTCACTCATCGTTGAAGACGATCGAAAACGCGTTTGGCCATGGCCATCGAAAGATGTGTGTCCATTGCCGATTTCTCCTTTGGCTTTCGCCTTGATCCCGCTCTATGCTGCACCTGCGAACGCTCCCGGAAGCATCGCTTGCCGACAAGCCTCCGGCTGGCGCCGGTGTCAAGAGCACACGCGGATGTGACGCAATGGCACTGGCAAGTTTAAATCGATTAGATTATATCAGCCGCGTTATCGCGACCGGCGTCAGAGCGGACAGACCATGACCAGCCAGATCATCCCCGTCGATCCTTTCGACTTCATCATTTTCGGCGGCACCGGCGATCTGTCGGAACGCAAGCTTCTGCCGTCGCTGTACCACCGGCAGCGCGACCACCAGTTTTCTGAGCCGACGCGCATCATCGGCACATCACGTTCGAAGATGACCGACGAGGAATTCCAGTCTTTCGCCAGGCAGGCGATTGCCGATCATGTGAAACCAGAAGATATCGACGCCACGGAACTGAAGACGTTCCTCGCGCGGCTCTCCTATATCCCGGCAGATGCAACAACTGGTGCCGGCTTCGACAGGCTGAAGGAGGCGATTGGCAACAGCGAACACATCCGCGCTTTCTATCTGGCAGTGGCACCGGCGCTGTTCGGCGACATCTCGCACAAGCTGAAGGAGCACGGGCTGATCACGCCGAATTCGCGCATCGTGCTGGAAAAGCCGATCGGCCGCGATCTCGTTTCGGCGCGCGCGCTCAACGACCTGGTCGGCGACGACTTCCATGAAAGCCAGATTTTCCGCATCGACCACTATCTCGGCAAGGAGACGGTTCAGAATTTGATGGCGCTGCGCTTTGCCAACGCGCTCTACGAGCCGCTTTGGAATTCCGCCAATGTCGATCATGTGCAGATCACCGTGGCCGAGACGGTCGGCCTGGAAGACCGCGTCACCTATTACGACAAGGCCGGCGCATTGCGCGACATGGTGCAGAACCACATGCTGCAACTGCTCTGCCTCGTCGCCATGGAGGCGCCGTCGTCGATGGACGCCGATGCCGTCCGTGACGAAAAGCTGAAGGTGCTGCGGGCGCTGAAGCGCATCAACGGCAACGAAGCGCCGAAGCACACGGTGCGCGGGCAATACCGTGCCGGCGCCTCGGCCGGCGGGCCGGTGAAAGGCTATGTCGAGGAACTCGGCAAGAACAGCAACACCGAGACTTTCGTTGCGCTCAAGGCCGAGATCGGCAACTGGCGCTGGGCGGGCGTGCCGTTCTACCTCCGAACCGGCAAGCGGCTGGCGACCCGCGTTTCGGAGATCGTCATCGAATTCAAGCCGATCCCGCATTCAATCTTCGGCGAGAGCGCCGGGCCGATTTCCGCCAACCAGCTGGTCATCAGGCTGCAGCCCGACGAAGGCGTCAAGCAGTTCATCATGATCAAGGATCCAGGGCCAGGCGGCATGCGGCTGCGCCAGATTCCGCTCGACATGAGTTTTGCGCAATCCTTCGACGGCCGCGCCCCCGATGCCTATGAGCGGCTGATCATGGACGTCATCCGTGGCAACCAGACGCTGTTCATGCGCCGCGACGAGGTCGAGGCGGCGTGGAAATGGATCGACCCGATCCAGGACGCCTGGGAAAGCGGAAGGCAAGAGGCGCAAGGCTACACCGCCGGCACATGGGGTCCCTCGGCCTCGATTGCGCTGATCGAACGCGACGGGCGGACATGGCACGAGAGCAATTAGGCGGCGCCTACAACTGGCACGAATTTGCCGGACGCCAGGAGTTGGCGACAGCGCTTGCCGGCCACGTCGCCGGCCGTCTGTCAAAGGCGATCGCCGAGCGCGGCGCGGCACTGCTTGCGGTCTCGGGCGGAACGACGCCGGCGAAATTCTTCGCGGCGCTTTCGACCGTTCCGATCGCCTGGGAAAAGGTGACGATAACATTGGTCGACGAGCGCTTCGTGCCGCCCTCATCGCCGCGCTCCAATGCCGGCCTGGTTGCCGCCAACCTGCTGCAGAACGCGGCCGCCGCCGCGAATTTCGTGCCGCTCTACCACGCCGCGGCAAGTATCGAGGGCGCAGCGGTCTCTGATAGTGAGGCGCTGCAAGTGCTGCCCTGGCCACTCGACGTCGTTGTGCTTGGCATGGGAACTGATGGCCACACCGCCTCGTTCTTTCCGGATGCAGACAACCTGGCAAGATTGCTCGACCCGTCGTCGCAAAGGATCGTGCTTCCGGTTCACGCGGCAAGCGCCGGCGAGCCACGGCTGACGCTGTCACTGGCGCGGATCATCAATGCCGCCTTCATCGCGCTGCATATCGAGGGCGCGGAAAAACGCACCGCATTCGAGGCCGCGCTTGGAGCTGGAGCACGAAAGCCCATTCGCGCCGTGCTCGATGCCACTCAAAAGCCCGTAGAGGTTTTCTGGGCACCCTGATCTCAACTTGGCTGCAGGTCCCGGCAACAGCCGGAAGTTGCGGGACCTCGCCTGAAAGGACCGACCGCCATGACCGCAAGACGCGACATCGAAGCCATCACCCAGCGCATCCGTGAGCGCTCCAAGCCCGGTCGCGAGGCCTATCTCGGCCGCATCGCCGAAGCCTCGAACCGCACCGCCAACCGGGCCGTGCTGTCCTGCGGCAACCTGGCTCATGGCTTTGCCGTGTGCAGTCCATCCGAAAAGGTGGCGCTCGGCGGCGACCGGGTGCCGAATCTC
The DNA here is from genome assembly GCF_040322615.1 of Mesorhizobium sp. M0119. Lineage (NCBI taxonomy): Bacteria > Pseudomonadati > Pseudomonadota > Alphaproteobacteria > Hyphomicrobiales > Phyllobacteriaceae > Mesorhizobium > Mesorhizobium sp. M0119. Next base: position 177,804 of record NZ_JAMYTU010000003.1, on the reverse strand, counting down.
GGCATTATCACCTCCTATAACGACATGCTGTCGGCGCATCAGCCTTTCGAGACGTTTCCGGCGCTGATCAAGGACGCGGCGCGCGAGGCCGGCGGCATCGCCCAGGTGGCCGGCGGCGTGCCGGCGATGTGCGACGGCGTCACCCAGGGCCAACCCGGAATGGAGCTGTCGCTGTTTTCGCGCGACGTGATCGCCATGGCCGCGGCGATCGGCCTGTCCCACAACATGTTCGACGCCGCCGTCTATCTCGGCGTCTGCGACAAGATCGTGCCGGGGCTAGTGATCGCGGCGCTGACCTTCGGCCACCTGCCGGCCGTGTTCATTCCGGCCGGGCCGATGACGACCGGCATTCCGAACGACGAAAAGGCCAAGATCCGCCAGCTCTATGCCGAGGGCAAGGCAGGGCGCGCCGAACTGCTCGAAGCCGAATCAAAATCCTATCACGGGCCGGGAACCTGCACTTTTTACGGCACGGCCAATTCCAACCAGATGCTGATGGAGATCATGGGCCTGCACACGCCTGGTGCCTCGTTCGTCAATCCGGGCACACCACTGCGCGACGCGCTGACCAGGGAAGCGACCAAGCGGGCACTGGCGATCACCGCGCTCGGCAACGCCTACACGCCGGTCGGGCGGATGATCGACGAGCGCTCGATCGTCAACGGCATCGTCGGCCTGCACGCCACCGGCGGTTCGACCAATCACACCATCCATTTGATCGCCATGGCGGCGGCGGCCGGCATCGCCATTACCTGGCAGGATATTTCCGACATCTCGGAAGCGGTGCCGCTGCTGGCGCGGGTCTATCCGAACGGCCTTGCCGATGTGAACCACTTCCACGCCGCTGGCGGGCTCGGCTTCCTGATCCGCGAACTGCTCGACGCAGGCATCCTGCACGAGGATGTGCAGACAGTGTGGGGCGAAGGGCTGCGCCCCTACGCGGTCGAGGCCAAGCTCGGCGCCGACGGCGGCGTTCTGCGCGAGGCATCGCCGCGCGAGAGCGGCGACGAGAAGGTGCTGGCGCCGTTCAAGAAGGCCTTCCAGCCGAGCGGCGGGCTGAAAGTGCTTTCAGGCAATCTCGGCCACGCCGTCATCAAGACATCCGCGGTCAAGCCGGAGCGGCGCGTCATCGAGGCGCCGGCCAAGGTGTTCGACAGCCAGCAAGGGCTGAACGAGGCGTTCAAGGCGGGGTCGCTGACCGGTGACTTCATCGCCGTCATTCGGTTCCAGGGACCGAAGGCCAACGGCATGCCGGAATTGCACAGGCTGACCACCGTGCTCGGCATCCTGCAGGACCGCGGCCAGCATGTGGCGTTGGTCACCGACGGCCGCATGTCGGGCGCTTCCGGCAAGGTGCCGGCGGCGATCCACGTGACGCCGGAAGCGGCGGAGGACGGGCCGATCGCCAGGATCCATGACGGCGATATCATCAGGCTCGATGCGGAGGCCGGAACGCTCGAAGTACTGGTGCCGGCCGGAGACTTTGCCCTGCGCCGGCCCGCGGACAGCGACCTCATAGGCAATGAATTCGGCTTCGGCCGCGAGCTTTTCGCCGGGTTCCGGCAGTTGGTAGGCCGCGCCGACCATGGCGCCAGCGCCTTCGGTACGGCGTGACTTTTTTCGGCCATGAGGAAGAGCGGCTGGTGGCCGCTCTCCCCTAGATCTATTGAACCGTCAGCTCGGCTCGCGCGCCGGCCCTGACCGTGACTGTGCCTTCCTTCGAGCTGTTGTCCGATTTCTCCGAAACCACCGCGTAGTCGCCGGCCGACAGGGTGGCTTCATACTTCTGGTCATAGGCGTAGCCGACCGACTTGCGGGTTCCGTCGATGTTCTTCTTGGCCTCGAATATCTCGATCTTCGAGGCCCCTGGCGCGGTAATCGTCAGCATGCCGGCGTTCATCGCGATCTTCAGATCCTGATGGTCGCCAACCTTGACGCTGAACGGCTGCTCGGCCACCGCAAGGTCGACCGTCGCGACCATTACATAATCGTCGGGCGGCAGATCGAACTTGCTGTCCGGACCGTAGGCATAAGTCACCTCCTGCCTGATTCCGTCGACGTTCTTTTTCGCCTGGAGCACCTTGAAGCCGACACCCGAACCCTCGGCCTTGTCGCCGCCGGCAGCATAATAGGCGTTGGCGACGATACGCCCGACGCCGACGATGATGTCCTTGTCGATGACCCTGCCGGCGGCAAGCGGGATCGTCTCGGTAACCATGCCCTGGCCGATCGTGACCGTCACCTTCTCGTCACCGGCCGGCAGCACGACTTTCGTGTCGCCGTAATAGGTCGGCGGGGTGTCGACGCCCGGATAGCCGACTACGACAGCCGCGCCGCCGTCAACGTCCGCTCCTTCACTTGGCCTGGGGTGGATGACCAGCGTGCCGGCATTCAGGTTGAAGTGCGGCTTGGCGACCTGGCCAGGCTCGATCTTGATCTTCTGTTCGGCCTTGGCCTCGCCGGCGCGTGCGACGACGATATAGTCGCCCGGCTCCAGATGGCCCTTGTAGGTGCCATATTCGGTGGTGACGGGATCGCCGCGCGCGCCGTCGGAATTCGCCTTGTAGATCTCCCAGGCATTGCCGTCGGTGACGGGATCGCCACCCTCGGCAAGCACGACGGTGGGCACGAAATTGGACTCCGCCGGCTGGTCGGGCGCCGGCTGGAGAACAGGCTGCGGGGCGGGAGCCGGTTCAGGGGCGGGTGGCGGAGGCGCGACGGTCTCGACGAGGGCGTCCTGCAATGCCTTTTCATCCGACGCTTCGAGATATTTGCCGCCGGTGTTGTCGGCGAGGCAAGCGACCTGCTTGCCTTCGGCAGCCGTCAAGCCGAAGCCGACGACATTGACGGTGAAGTCGATGCCGGCAGCCTCCAGTTCCTTGCCGAGCGCACAGGGGTCGCCGTTGCATGTCTCGATGCCATCGGTGATGAGCACGACCGTCGCCTTGTCCTCGGTGTATTTCAACACCTCCGCCGCTTGCTTGACCGCGGCGGTCAGCGGCGTCTTGCCCTGAAATTTCAGGCTGTCGGCCGCGGCTGAGATCGCACTTGCCGAGCCTGCCTGTGGCGGCACGATAAGTTCGATGTCGTCGCAACTGGCCTTCTCGCGATGGCCATAGGCCATGAGGCCGATTTCCTCGTCGGCCGGCACCAATTGCAGCACGTTCCGCAGCGATTGACGGGCGATTTCGAGCTTGGGCTTGCCGTCGATCTGCGCCCACATAGAGCCCGAGGCATCGAGAACGACGATGACGCGATCGGCGGCGAAGCCGACCCCAGTCATCCACAGCAGCAGGGCCGCCACAGCGGCGCTCCGCACAAATCCGGCCATCAAATATCTCCCCCTCGGTCGCCGCCGCTCGGCGCCGGAAAGCTATTTGACGCTGCGTCGCGACACAAGCCCGGGCGGAGCATGAAGCTGCGCCGCCTCTGTGCAAAACCCTCAATAGGTCGTGCGGCGTTCCTCGGAAGGCGGCCGGCCGAATTGCAGCCGGTAGCTCTGGGCAAAATAGGAATGCGAGGTGAAGCCGGTGGCGATTGCCACGTCGAGGATCGGCATGTTGGTCTGGCGCAGCAATTCGCGCGCCCGCTCGAGCCTGAGCCGCATGTAGTAGCGCCCGGGCGTCACGCTGAGATGGCGCAGGAACAGGCGCTCGACCTGGCGCACTGACAGGCCCGCCGACTTGGCGAGCTGCACCGCCGACAGCGGCTCGTCAAGATGGTCGGCCATCAGCTCGACGATGCGGCGCAGCTTCTCCGACTTGCCGGTCAGGTCGCGCTCCGGGCCGACGCGCTGGCGGTCGCCGGCCGAGCGGATGCGCTCATGCTGGAACTGGTTGGCGACGCCATTGGCGAGGCTCGAGCCGAAATCGCCGCGCACGATCTCCAGCATCAGGTCGATCGAGGTGGTGCCGCCGGCGCAGGTGTAGCGCTTGCGGTCGATCTCGAAGACGTTGCCGGTGCAGTTGATCTCCGGAAAGCGTTCGAGGAAACCGGCACGGTTTTCCCAATGGATGGTGCAGCGATAGCCATCGAGCTGGCCTGCCTCGGCAAGCAGATAGGAGCCGACCGAAAGCGCGCCGAGCGCATTGCCGCGTCGGCCCCAGCTGCGCAGCGCCGCCAGCACCTTGCTCTTGCCGGGAAATTCCGTCGTCAGCCCGACCGAGACAAAAAGGATATCGACCGGCGGCAGATCGGCGACGGCATAGTCGATCTTGAGCGGCAGGCCGTTGGAGGCCATGACGGCATCGCCGTCGGCCGACACCGTCGTCCAGCCATAGAAATCGCGGCCGAGCAGCCGGTTCGCCGACCGGAACGTGTCGATTGCCGCGGCCAGCGAGAACATGGAGAACTTGTCGACCAGCAGAAACCCGAACTGTCGGCCGCCCTGAACGGGATCATTGGTGACCGGCCGCTCTAAGGGAACAGTGAGGTTCGGCAAGGACGCTGCTCTCTGGTCAGAAGGAAGGCCGTTTCAACCCGGCTGCGAGGTAGGCGGAAGCTAACGTGTTGGCCATCAGCATGGCAATGGTCATCGGCCCCACGCCGCCAGGCACCGGCGTGATGGCGCCGGCCGCCTTCGCTGCTTCGGCAAAGGCGACATCGCCGACGAGGCGGGTCTTGCCTTCGCCCTTTTCAGGTGCGGCGATGCGGTTGATGCCGACATCGATGACGGTGGCGCCAGGCTTGACCCAGTCGCCGCGGACCATTTCAGGCCGGCCGACGGCTGCGACCAGAATATCGGCGGTGCTAGCAAGCGCCGGCAGGTCCCTGGTGCGGCTGTGTGCGATGGTCACGGTGCAGTTGGCGGCAAGCAGAAGATTGGCCATCGGTTTGCCGACGATGTTCGAACGCCCGACGACGACCGCATTGAGGCCGGACAGGTCCTTGCCGCGCACGCGTTCGATCAGCAGCATCGAGCCGGCCGGCGTGCAAGGTACGAAGGCGGTCTCGAGCTCGCCGGTGCCGAGCTTGCCGACATTGATGAAGTGGAAGCCGTCGACATCCTTCTCCGGCGCGATGGTCTGGATGATCTTGCCGGAATCGATATGGCGGGGAAGCGGAAGCTGCACCAGGATGCCGTTGATGGCCGGATCGGCGTTGAGCTGGCCGATGATCTTCAACAGGTCCGGCTCGGAGGTTTCGGCCAGCAGCGTGTGCTGAACCGAATGGAAGCCGCATTCCTTGGCGGTGCGGGATTTGGAGGCGACATAGACCTGGCTCGCCGGATCCTCGCCGACGATGACCACCGCGAGACCGGGCTGCCGCCCGCCCTTTTCCGCCAGTTCGGCGGTCAGGGTCTTGACCCGCCGCACCACGTCTTCGGCGACGCTTTTTCCGTCAATCAACTCAGCCATGAATCACCCTCGACGCCTATTGCTAAGCCTGCCGCGTTAAAGCATCCATGCGGCGTGCTCCAGATATGTTTTTATGCAGGTCGTTGCCCAGAACCATGCGCTGGCGGGCGGACATGCAGCGCGGCATTTTCACGAAAATCGAGCCGGGCAATCCCGTCAATGCGCCGTCCCATGCCGTTAACTCGAAACCGGCATGTTTTATTCGACGCTCAGAAATAGCGGCGATGCGTGCGGTTTTCGGTGAGCTCGCGAACCGCCTCCCGGAATTCGCGCAGGCTGGCGCGGATTTCCTCGATCTGGCTTTGCTGATCGGCGGCGTCCGAGGCCTGATTTGCCGCCTTCGACCAGGCCTGAGCATGGGCCGAATGCGGCGGCGTGGGTTGCTGCGGGTAAGGTGCCTGTCCGGCATAGAGCGGCTGCGGGTAGAAGGCAGGCGGCATCGCTGCGCTGGAATTTGTGGCGGCGGAAGTCTCGCCGGACGCCATCTCCTCCGGCGCTCTGCCGGGAATGAGCCTGCTCAGCGCCGACAACACTACGCCGATCGGACCCGTACGCGCGGCCCGGTACGCTTTGTCCTCGGCGGAACCGGCATCGGGGCCGCCAAGGGAGCCAGCGGGGTCGAAAACTACATCGGCAGCTGCAGCCTCTTCCATCAGCATGGTGCCGGCCTTTGGCTCATCAGGATGGGGCTGGCTTATGCCGGCGGCTGCCAACAGGATCGGACTGGCACGAGCTTCGCGGCGCGAGCGGGCGAGACGATGGCGTGTGGCGGCATCCTCGCGCCATGACGGGCCTGCACGGTCCTCTAGCGAAACCAGCGACGCTTCGTCCCCGTCGCGCGCTGCCTCGACGAACGACAGCAAAGACCGCTCGTTCCTCCAGTGTTCACGATTATTCCTCTAAGCCATGGTTTCTGGAGCTTTCCCCCTCGGGCTGGGACGTAGCGACCGCCACTGGTTAAGCGATGCTAAACAGGCACAGGAAATAAAAGGTTAATTTGGTCGCCGCGCGGCTGCGCGACTACATGCGCATCCCAATAGCAAGGTCCGGGGTTTCAGCGTGATCACAGTCCCAACAGGGCTTCCCCGCCCTGCCGCGAACGTCTATGGGGAAGCCATCTCTATGGGAGGCTTTCGATGACGATCAGGCTTGTTCTCGCCGGTTGCGGTAATATGGGCTACGCCATGCTCTCGGGCTGGTTGAAAGCCGGCAAGCTCGCTCCGGCTGCGGTGTTCGTGGTCGAGCCCAATGCCGAGTTGCGCAAGCGTGCCGAAGCACTGGGCTGCGCTGCTGCCGCGGATGCCGGCGCCATCCCGGCGGATACCGTGCCGGCCCTCGTCGTCCTTGCGGTCAAGCCGCAGGTGATCCGCGACGTGACGGCTGGCTACATCCGCTTCAACGATGGCCGAACCACTTTCCTCAGCATCGCCGCCGGGACGCCGGTCGCCACGTTCGAAGGCATTCTCGGCGACCATGCGCCGATCGTGCGCTGCATGCCCAACACGCCGGCGGCGATCGGCAAGGGCATGATGGTGGTGTTTTCCAACAGGCTGGTTTCCGACGACACCAAACGCCTTGTCGCCGACCTGCTTTCGGCGAGCGGGCAAGTGGCTGATATCGACGACGAGGGCCTGATGGACGCGGTGACGGCAGTCTCCGGGTCGGGGCCGGCGTACATCTTCCATTTCATCGAAGCGCTGACCGTGGCGGCCGAGAAGGCCGGCCTGCCTGGCAAGGTCGCAAAGCTCCTGGCCATGCAAACGGTCTACGGCGCCGCCTCGCTTGCCGCCGAAAGCGGCGAGGAGCCTGGCGTGCTCAGGCAGCAGGTGACCAGCCCCAACGGCACCACGGCTGCCGCCCTTGCGGTGCTGATGGGCGAGGACCGTCTGACGCGCCTGCTCACCGAGGCGGTGGAAGCGGCGCGGCTGCGGTCGATAGAGCTGGGGAAGTAGGGCTTTTGGGGGAGCCGGTCGGCGGCGATGGTCTGCCGTGCGTTTCAGCGGCAATAGCCGCCTGTAGAAAAGCCGCTACGCGGCGCTCCTTCGCGCCCCTCTCTGTCCTGCCGGACATCTCCCCCACGAGGGGGGAGATTGGCAGTTTGGGCGCTCCGCTCACGAACTGCGATGTTGGAGATTGGCGAAAGCTGGCGTGACGTCCGATCTCCCCCCGTGTGGGGGAGATGTCCGGCAGGACAGAGAGGGGCGCTGTCCCGCCGACGTCAAAGTTTCTGCGATGCACCTACCCCGCCCCATACAGCATCTCGTCCTGCAGCCGGCGCAAGGCGAACAGCCTGGTCGTCGGGTCGGGCGCGGCATTGTCGGCGGTGAGCAATTCGCCTTTCCGAACCGGTTTCAGCACCTTGCCGCCTTCGAGCAGACCGACCGGCACGGCGCGATGGGCGCGGGCCTCTTCGACCGTCATGGTCCAGGAGCGGTAGCAGGTCTCACCGATCGCGTCGAAAACCTCGCCCGCCGCCAGATCGCGTTTGGCCAACGCGCAGACCTCGGCCACCGGCCGCGGCAGCGGCACCATGTCAGGCTTGCCGTAGAGCGCGATGCGAGCGGCCGTCAGCGGCACTTCAAGCGAGGTCAGATGGTAGGGCCGGAAGAAGCTGTAATAGGGGCCGTGGCCGATATGCAGATCGTCCATGCGCTCGATGATGCGCGGATGCGTCGCTTCGACGATGACGAAGACACCGGGCGCCACGCCCTTGCCGACGGTATAGTCGACGACGCCCTTCTTCGACAGGATGCCGCCCTGCTCGCGCGGGATCAGCACCTTGACCAGCTCGTCACGGTCGGCTTTAGGGCCGTGCATGCCGGGAACATCGGGCACCAGCCCGGTGGCGTTGGCGATGGCGCACATCTCGACCATGGTTTTCGAGCCGTCGACGAACTCGACCAGCATGCGCGGATTCATGTTGCGGCGCAGCGCTTCCGCGCGGTAGTCGTCCGGAACGGCATCGTGGTAGAGCGGGTTGTTCTTGCCCTTGCCGGCGGAGACGATGGTGTAGCCGAGCGCCGAGGCGAACTCGATCAGCTCCATGCAGCTCGACGGCTCGTCGCCGGCGCCGACCGAATAGACGACGCCGAGCCGGTCGGCCTGCTGCTTTAGATAGCAGCCGATGGTAACGTCGGCCTCGACATTCATCATCACCAGGTGCTTGCCGTGCTGCATCGCCATCAGGTCGAAATCGGCGGCGACGCCGGGCTTGCCGGTGGCATCGATGACGACATCGATAAGCGGATTGGTGACCAGCATCTCGTTCGAGGTGACGGCGATCTTGCCGCTTTCGATCGCCTGGCTGACCTTCGAAGCGCTGTCCGCTTCGGCTGCCATCGCCTCGTCGCCATAAGCAATGCGGATAGCGTCACGTGCCGTATGCGGGCGGCGGGTCGAGATCGCGCAAACCGAAATGCCCGGCATCAGCATGCCTTGCGTCACCAGGTCGGTGCCCATCTCGCCCGAACCGATGACGCCGATGCGCACCGGGCGGCCCTCCGCGGCGCGCTTGGCAAGATCGCGGGCAAGCCCGGTCAATGCGACATTGGTCATACTGGAAACGTCCACTGCTTTTTGATTTGAAGCGGGAATAGCAGGGAACGGCAACCCATTGCCAATCGAAACCGGCCGCGGCGATCTTTTCTTGCGCATGACCCCGGAAACCAGAATTGTTCCTATGAAGACATGCACCCGGCCGAAGGACTAAAGAGGGTCCTGTGGCGCCAAAGGCCCGCGTTGAAGCGGCGGAACGGACCGTTAAGCCCGGATGGACCGCAGCCAAGAAATGTACGGAAATTCTTAGTCATTCTTTTATGCAATCCTGCTTTAATAGGGAAATGGACTGGCGTGCCCGCATTTCTAGGTGTTTTTTCCGCGCTATGCGACCGATCGGCGAGAGCGGCAACGTTGCTACTATTTTTGCTCTATCTTTGCCGATTGTCGTCGGCGGTGCGGGCCTCGGTATCGAGACTTCCTATTGGTATTACAGCAGCCTGAAGCTACAAGCGGTGGCGGATGCGGCGGCCTATGCTGGCGCTTTGGAAAAGGTTTCGGGATCCGACACGCCAAAGATCGTCTCCGCAGCGACAGCGTCAGCGACCACGAACGGCTGGGGACCGTCAGCAGGTACAATAGAGGTCTTCTCGCCTCCGTCAGCCGGTCCAAATGTCGGAAAAAAGGCGGTTGAGGTAGTCGTTCATCAGAACCTCGATCGGTTCTTTACGTCGATATTCACGCAAAACACAGTTGGCGCACAAGCAAGGGCGGTGGCTCTTATTACGGATGCTTCAAAAGCCTGCATCTTGACGGTCGATCCTTCCGCTTCGAAAGCGGCGCTCTTTTCCGGCAGTTCGACCACAAAACTGACAGGCTGCTCCGTCATGTCGAATTCGATAGCTCCGGACGCCATCAAACTTCAGGGATCGGCAAGCCTTGATGTCGATTGCCTGATATCGGCAGGCGGTGTTTCGTTGAGCAACGTCGTGAAGACCGTTTGCGCCAGCCTGATAACTCAGGCGCTGCCCGCTGCTGATCCTTTTGCCGACCTGCCGGCGCCGCCGGCCACGAACCCTTGTCAAAACGACAATCAGTCAACCTTGCAACCTGGAACATACTGCAAGGGGCTCAGCTTGAGCGGCAATGTAACCCTCTCGCCCGGGATATACGTCATTGAGGGAGGCGATTTCAAAGCGAGCTCGAATGCAAATATTTCCGGAGAGGGTGTCGTCATTTATCTGGCCGGTACCTCCGGCGTTAGCATGAACGGCACGGCGACCGTCAAGCTCAGCGCACCGACGTCGGGCACCTATTCAGGTGTGCTGTTCTATGGCGACAGAGCCAACCTGGCGGGATCCAACACGTTTAATGGCACGGCGGATTCGCTATTGACCGGCGCTCTGTATTTTCCAACACAGGGCGTCAATTATCTCGGCAATTTCTCGGGCAAAGGTGGTTGCACACAGGTCGTCGCCAGTACCGTGCAATGGTCCGGCAACGCAAACATCATTCAGGATTGCACGAGCCTTGGAATGCGAGACATTCCGGCCACGCAAACCGTTCAGCTTGTCGAGTAGTTTTCGTGGATCGGCTACAAGTCCGGATGCTCCGGAGTGATTCGGGTGTTGCCGCGGTAGAGTTTGCGCTGGTTCTGCCCATCCTTTGCCTGGTACTTCTTGGCATCATCGACGGCTGGTCTTTTGTCTCGAGCGCATTGTCGATGCGTGCAGGCGTCAAAACCGCGGCGAACCTCGTGATGCAAGGAGCAGTCGAGGATACGACTATCCAAGCTGTCGCTCTTTCGAGCTGGGAAAACCATCCTGATGGCGCGCAGGTGGCAGTGAGCCGGAAATACATGTGCGGGAACATCGTGGCCGATCCATCGATCCTGTGCGACACTTTGAAAGCCCCCTCGGTCTTCCTCGTAATACAGGCGACAGCCACCTGGTCACCGCCCTTCAGTTTTGGCGCGTTTTCCTTCTCGCGCGAACTCAGTCATCAACAGGTGATTCGTGTCCGCTAAGTCGAGAGCTTTCACGGGGGATGCATCAGGCGGAGCTGCATTAGAGTTCGCGCTGATCGCGCCTTTTCTGATAATGCTTTTGATCGGCATCTTTGCATTCGGCTGGGCTCTAAATGCTATGTCGAGTGTTCGGTACACGCTGGAAACGTCGTCACGTGCGCTGCAAATGAAGAACTCGCTGACGCAGGCCCAGATCCAAGCCATTGCCACGGAAAAATTACTGGATTTGGGATTGAAAGACGTCGAGGTGACAATAGCAATCGACGCCCCCAGCGGCGGCTTTCGCATGGCACATCTGACCGCCCAATATGCGTTCGTAATCGAGTTCCCGTATTTCGACCGATATCCGATAAATTATCAGACAACTGTCACAGTTCCCCTGATTGCATCGTGAGCACGTCCCCGGCCAGTCGAGCGGCACATTTCGCGGATGTTCGCTGCACGCCGCCTTTATAGGCGATCGCCTTGTACAGCGTGCCGTTGCCGGCTTTGTTCCGGCCGAGCCCCACCTCGCCTAATGCTGCGCCGCCGCTACTTGTTTGTTGACAGCATGCGAGGCCCACATGTGGATTTTGGCAGCAGAGGGCTGGAGGCTTCTCAAGCAGAGCGTCCTCGGCTTCATCGATGACAATGCGCTGAGCCATGGGGCGGCGATAGCGTTTTATGCCACGACTTCGCTTGCGCCGATCCTGCTCATCGTTGTCGCAATCGCCGGCATGGCCTTCGGGCATGAGGCGGCGCAACTCGCCCTTTCGGCGCAGATCGCCGGCCTGATGGGCCCGCAAAGCGCCGAGCTGCTGCAGGCAACGATCGAAAACGCCTCGCAGAAGGAAGCGGGAACCCTTGCCAGCATTCTGGGGCTGGTCACGCTGTTCGTTGCCGCATCCGGCGTGTTCGGCGAAATGCAGCTGGCGCTGAACGAAATCTGGAAAGTCAAACCGAGCGGGGCAACGATTTCACGGCTGGTGCGGGCACGCATCGCAAGCCTGGGCCTGGTCGCCGCTCTCGGCTTTCTGCTGTTGGTGTCGCTGGTTGCGAGCGCCGCGATTTCGGCGCTCGGAGACGTCATCAACGCCTATCTGCCGTTCGGCACCATCATCCTGAGCGCCATCAACGGGATCGTGTCTTTTGCCCTGATCGCGCTGCTGTTTGCCGCGATCTACAAGGTGCTGCCGGACCGCAGCCTGCAATGGCGCGATGTCGGCCTCGGCGCCGTGGTCACCGGGTTTCTGTTCACCATCGGCAAGTCGCTGATTGGCTGGTATATCGGAACCAGCGCCATCTCGTCGTCATACGGCGCGGCCGGCGCCCTGCTCGTCGTGCTGTTATGGGTCTATTATTCGGCGGAGATATTTCTGCTGGGCGCCGAATTCACGCGAGCCTATTCGGTCCGACACGGCAGCCGGACCGATTTGAAGAACAAGGTGGAATCGCGTGACAAATGAGTTCACGCCGAAATTCGACCTCGCCGGCAAGGTGGTGCTGGTCACCGCCGCCTCGCGCGGCACCGGAGATCGCGGCAGGCGAACTGCACTGGCCAACCTGGTGTCCGGCTTTCTCATTCATTGCCGGCGAGCCAACGGACCATGTTCGCCAGTAGCCGGAAATCGTCTCGGGACAATTCGGCCCCGAGGCCTCGCCGATCGGCGCGGCGATACTGCCGTTCTCGGCACTGCTAGCCCCCGACAGCGGCGTGCTGATGATCGGCAAGGACAGAACAATGCTGCCGGGCAGCCTTTCGAGGCTCGCCAGCCAAAGCCAGCCAGGCAGAAGCTCAGCGACTTCAACGGGATAGGATGGCGCTGCAAGAGAGCATCAAGCTCTGGGCATCATCAACATCAGCTCGCAGTCCGGCATGGGCACGGCGGGCTTTTTGCGCCGGCACCGGAACTTTTAGCGGCTGCTAATCTTCATTCGTAACCAACATTGAAATGCCGATCGGTCCGCGCTCCGCTTCAGTGCGGGCCAAGGAAGCAAGGAGGAATATATGAACTGGGATCAAATCAAGGGAAAATGGACGCAGTTCAAAGGCAAGGCGAAAGAGCAGTGGGGTGACCTCACCGACGACGATCTTGATCGGATCGAGGGCAATCGGGAGCAGCTCTTGGGACGTATCCAGGAGCGATATGGCATCGCCAAGGAAGAGGCTGAGCGCCAGGTAGATGACTGGTCCAGAAGCATCAGCTGAGCCTTGGGCGCGCAACGCCGTCTGCTGCCCACCACCGAGGTGAAACTCTGCGCCGCCCGCCGTGCCGACTGGTGCGGTGGGCTCTTCGACAGCGTGGCCCGCAAGGAACCTTTAGGTCGGCGTGGCCTCACAATCGTTGCGCTCAAGCAGGTCAGACTTAGGTCCCAAGCAAAATACTCCAGGATTGGACCGAAGCCCCGGCTGAGGAACGTAGCCGGCCGGCTCACGTTGTGGTGAGCTTTGGCGCGACGAAGATGCGTCCCGGCGGAAGAGTTCAAGCCAGGGAGGAGAGGCCCGACGCTCCGAACGAGCGTCGGGCCTGGGCGTAAATGCAAACCATCAGCAGACTGTTCAATTCCCATGCCCAGGCGGCACGTGCCGTTGCCAGGCTTCAGGCCGCCGGGATTCGTCGCCGGCAAATCAGCGTCGTCGGATCTTACAACGATAACGATGAACCGATCAGCGTTGCTGGATATTACGATGATGAGGTGAGCGTTCTCTGGCGGGGTGCGATTGCTGGTGCCGCACTTGGCGCGACGGCTGGTCTGTTGGCCGGTTTTAGCGCTTTTGGAGCTCAAGGCGTTGATCCTGCGGGGATGGCCGGCATGGCCCTGGTCGGTGCGGCGTGGGGCGGCTTTGCCGGCGTGCTTCTCGGAACTTTTGCCAATTTTGCCCAGAAGCCGCGCAAGCCGAAGATCGCAGAGGGTGTCGTACTGGTGATGGCCCGCGTCGATGAAAAGCAGGCCGGCGCCGCGCATACGGTGCTCCGGAGTTCCGCGGAGATGCCTACCGGGCCGATGAAGAGGAGCGCTTTGCCAAATTCAAGCCGGCTCCGCGTCCGATCTGGTGCCCGATGAAGTTTGTTTCGCGAAACGGGAATTCAAGCCGGAAACGCCCGACGAAAGCTTGGCAAACCAACACTTTGGAGGCATGCGGGCTGCTTGCCGTCGTGCTGTCCCTTATTCTTACCGTTCTGTTGGCTGGTCTCATCCTTGGCTGAACCCATGCCCTTGCCATCGGCGACACGGTGCCGAGCTCCGGCAAATTGGCAACTGGCGAAGGTGTGTGGCCAGTTCGAAGGATTAAACCATTCGTGCTAAGCGTTAATAGCTTGTAGCCATGGGAGAGGACGCCAACGTGGACAAACGGGCTGAAGGAGACACGGAGAGATTGGCTCGAGGCGAGTTCGAGCTCAAAGCCGAGCGATATGGCGTGAACGCCTTTCTTCTCGTTGTCGAACTTGTAAATCTGCTGGAAAAGCGCGGAACGATCAGCAGCGACGACGTCGCGAAAATAGCCGAGGCCGCCGCACTTGCCGTTGCCGCATCCAGTCAACCCGACGTGAACAGCATCAATCTGTTGCAGGCCATCGCTGCCGCCCGCCGGCCCAAATAGGCCTATATCAAATCCGCCAGCAATCGGCGCCAACCGATAAACGCTATATTGAACTGATCTCGATCGAGCGTGCGGAGCCCTTTCATGTGCAATGACTACGAGCAGCACATCGCCTGGGCCGAATATTGCCGGATGATGGAATCGCTGGCGCTCAAAATCCCCAGCCATCAAACCGAACTGGATCTGCCGCAGGCAGATGACATCCACATCAACGACCCCGCGCCCGTAATGCGGGCTGCCGGCGACACAATCGAACTGGCGTCGATGACGTTCGGCTTTCCTCCGGCCGGGCCAAAAGGCGGACCTGTATTCAACTTTCGCTCCGAGGGCCGACAGTTCGGCAACAGCAAGCGCTGCCTCGTTCCGGCCTCGGCATTCTTCGAATTCACGGGAACGAAATATCCAAAAACCAAGCACAGGTTCACGCTGAATGGCCATTCGTTCATGGCGATTGCCGGGCTGTGGCGCGAGCGTGTCGGCAACAAGCCGCCGACGTTCACGATGCTGACGACCGATCCAGGCCCGGATGTCGCGCCATATCACAACCGGCAAGTGGTTGTGCTCCCGCCATCGAACTGGGCGGCCTGGATCCATCTGACGAAGTCCGAGGCTGAACTCCTGCGACCGCTGCCGGAGGGGTCGCTCAGTGTGGAAACAGCTCGGGCAGGATCGGAGTAGGAACCATCGGATAATTGCGCGCTGAGCTGCGGCCGCGCCGCATAGTCACGGCGAGGCGCGCCATGCTCAGAACGAATGCCCGCACGACATAAGCGCTTCAGCCCCGCTTGACGTAGCCGGCGGTGACCTCGTCTTTGTGGGCGGCGAAAGCTTCCAAGACTTCGGTTTTCTCAGGCTTCGGAATTTTGAAATGATCCAAGGTCCGCCCGAGTTCCGCTGCGACCTCATCGAACTCCGCGGGGGAAATCCGCAGGTCGCGATGCGCCTCCTCGAGGCCAAGCGGCGTCGTGCCGGGCTTGGTGGCCACGAACTTGAAGGGCCCGCCAGAAACGTCGCAGACCCACAGCGTGCGCATGAACTTGAGGCCGGGCAACCTTTCAAGGTTCTTGGTGTGCCATTTGCGCAATTGTGGGTTCTTCGACTTCTTGCCGACGATCGGGTTCTTCACGACGGCGTCGCTGAAATGATCGATCACCGCCGCGATGGCGAACACACCCCCCAGCCGCTCATACAGACTTTTCTCAGATGTGCTTTTCTTGGCCTGCGCGAGCGCCTTGTCGGCAGGCAATACCGCCGTCGATGCGGCGGCCAGCGCCAGCGCGGCGACAACACTTCGTCTTGTCAAAGAGGTCGAAATTTTCATCCCTGGTTCCCTTCGAGGTTAGGCCAGAGCAAGCCGCAGCCTGACTGGCGGGCTTCATGAAGTGACATTCGGACACGTTGCCATATTTTAGCATCGTCTAAGGAACTAACGAGCCCTTCGCCCGAATTATTCCGATGGACGGCATTGTCGTGGTCAACATGCGTAACGGCCGCGCGGATGAGGAAGGCTTAAGCATGCGTCGCTGCACGCGGCAGAGGTCGCGAAGCCACTTCGGCCGCATCGGCGGCCCGATCGATGTTGCGGGCACCGTAGTGTTCCTGGCCTCGCTGGCGGCGGTCGCCTGCGGCCAATAGCCTATGCTTTTCGAAGATCGCTAGCTTCTGCGGATAGGTGATCCGCACCTTCGCGTTGCACCCGTCGCATTTGAAGTGCGCGATCGTTCTTAGTGCAGAGCCCTTTCTTACCGCCGGATGCGAGCAATCCGGACATTCGAATGTGAGCGCGACATCCGATAGGTCTTCGGCTAAGCCCATTTTCATCCCCTTCGCAAGCTCGGTGGCTACACTCTGGCGAGTCTCAATGAGCAATTCAGATGCCAGACGGCTGTGCCAAAGCGGGACCAGACCAATTCGCCTCGGAACGCCGCCAAGCTAGTGTGCCTTCTCTGTGCCTTTTGAGCGACGAAGAGACCTAACTTCCTCCAGCAGTTCGCGCTCATTGGTAGTCAAGTTTCGGAAGATTGCGACAATCATCACCGCCAAGGCTTCGGCATCCAGGCTTAGAGGGTCAATGTGTTCATCTGTGCAAACCTGATCAAACACCCGTTCACAAATAGCCAAATCGTGAGGGCTGAGGCGAGTGCGATTGAAACGCTGGCGCGACATTTGCGAGCCTTCGAGGCCCGCTGCCGTGCACAAAATGCGCGCCCTAACAAGAAACGCGAGTCGTTGAGTGATTGTTCCCGACTGCAAGCTTTGGTCCGCCGCCTGCAGCAGGGGCAGACCAGAATGCTTTCCGCGCGCGCATCATGGCGCATGCATCGATCGCTTCAGTGTGGTTCGATTGATGCTGGAGTCTGCCCGGGGAACTAGCGACCAGTTGGCGCTAACAGGTGCATGCTGAATTCGATGGTGCTGCGAGAGAGGATTGAACTCTCGACCTCTCCCTTACCAAGGGAGTGCTCTACCACTGAGCTACCGCAGCCGCCGATGGCGGGGCTTCTGCCATATCGAACCGGCAAGCGCAAGGCCAAGACAAAGACGGGTTGAAAGGCCGCACCAGGCGGTTGTTGCGGACATGGCCGTGCCACAATGTTGGCTATCCCTTGATCCGCACCGGCGGGTCGCCGGCCGGGGACGGAACGATGAACGGCAAGATAGTTTCTCCGAACAAGCCACCGAAGAAGGACGATCCAGCGAAAAAGGCCGGAGCGGGCCGCAAGGACCGGTTGGCCGAGCAGTTGCGCGCCAACCTGCAGAAGCGCAAGGCGCAATCGCGCTCGCGAAGGACCGGCGACGCCGACGAGCGGCCAGAGGGGCTGCAGGCGGTGATGAAAGAAGATTAACGCGAATCGGCTATGTTGGTCGCCGGTACTTTGGCCAAGTCGGCGTGGGCCAAAGTGGGGGAATAGCCTGTTTCTTGAACCAAGCCGGCCAATGGTCTAGATGGGCGGCAACAGACTCAACCGATTTAAACCGGCCTTTCGGCCGAGGGGACGCTCTTCATGGATCGCATCAGAATTGTCGGCGGCAACAAGCTTGCCGGAAGCATCCCGATCTCGGGCGCGAAAAACGCCGCGCTGCCGCTGATGATCGCCTCGTTGCTGACAGACGACACGCTGACGCTGGAAAACGTGCCGCATCTTGCCGATGTCGAGCAGCTGATCCGCATCCTCGGCAATCACGGCGTCGACTATTCGGTCAATGGCCGCCGCGAAAAGCAGCAGGAAGGCTATTCGCGCACCATTACTTTCTCCGCCCGCAACATTGTCGACACGACGGCGCCTTACGAGCTGGTGTCGAAGATGCGGGCCTCGTTCTGGGTGATTGGGCCGCTGCTGGCCCGCATGGGCGAGGCCAAGGTGTCGCTGCCCGGCGGCTGCGCCATCGGCACGCGCCCGGTCGACCTGTTCCTGGAAGGCCTGCAGGCGCTGGGCGCCGATATCGACGTCGACACCGGCTATGTCATCGCCAAGACCAGGAACGGCCGGCTTGTCGGCAACCGCTATGTGTTCCCGAAAGTCTCGGTCGGCGCCACCCATGTGCTGATGATGGCGGCCTCGCTGGCCAAGGGCGAGACGGTGCTCGAAAACGCCGCGCGCGAGCCCGAGATCGTCAACCTCGCCGAATGCCTCAACGCCATGGGCGCGAAGATCTCCGGCGCCGGTACGGCGACCATCACCATCGACGGCGTCGAGGCGCTGTCGGGCGCCCGCGTCAGGGTGATCCCCGACCGTATCGAGACCGGCACCTATGCGATGGCGGTGGCGATGACCGGCGGCGACGTCGTGCTGGAAGGCGCGCGGCCCGACCTGTTGCAGACGGCGCTGGACATCATTTCGCAGACGGGCGCCGAGATCACGCAGACCAATTCCGGCATTCGCGTCAGGCGCAACGGCGCCGGCATTTCACCGGTCGACGTGACGACGGCGCCCTTCCCGGCTTTCCCGACCGATCTGCAGGCGCAGTTCATGGGCCTGATGACGATGGCCAAGGGCAAGTCGCGCATCACCGAGACGATCTTCGAAAACCGCTTCATGCACGTCCAGGAACTCGCCCGGCTAGGCGCCCACATCACGCTGTCCGGCCAGACAGCGATCGTCGACGGCGTAGCGAAGCTCAAGGGCGCGCCGGTCATGGCGACCGACCTTCGCGCCTCGGTGTCGCTGGTCATCGCCGGCCTTGCGGCCGAAGGCGAAACCACGGTCAACCGCGTCTACCATCTCGACCGCGGCTTCGAGCGGCTGGAGGAAAAGCTGTCCGGCTGCGGCGCGGAGATCGAGCGCATTTCGGGCTAGAGCCTTTCCGCAAGGCTTGCGGTCCGGTTGCGCGGATCGCCAAGACCGCCTAACAGAAGGCCAAATGTAAACCTTCGCAGGTGCGAATTCCGCATGAATGGCCTTAAGCTTGTCGCGCTCGACGATCAGGATTTGAGCATCATCTCGGCGCATGTCCAGGATGCCGTCATGAAGGTCAGCGATCTCGAATACCTGCCTTCGGTCAAGCGCTTCGTGCTGACCATGAACCGCTTCGTGTGGGAGGCGAAATCCGGCTTCTTGCGCCGGCACAATGAGCGGCGGCAGGCCGTACTGCATTTCGACCGGGTGCTCGGCGCCAAGACCAGCGGCATTGCCCGCGACAAGCCCGACGAAGTGTTGTCGCTGCTGGCGATCAGCTTTCTCGCGCTCGACAAGCCGGCCGGCATCGTCGAGCTGATCTTTTCGGGCGGCGGCGCGATCATGCTCGATGTCGAATGCATCGAGGCACGGCTTGCCGATGTCGGCGGCGCCTGGGAAGCGACGTCGCGCCCGGTCCACAGGGTTTGAGCCGATGGCCATCATGCTTCGCCAGTCCGACGCCGATTTCGAGCAGCGCTTTGCCGCGTTCCTGCTGACCAAGCGGGAAGTCTCGGCCGATGTCGACGCCGTGGTGCGCGAGATCATCGCCAAGGTGCGCGCCGAGGGCGACGCGGCGCTTATCGGGTACACGCAGAAATTCGGCGGCGGCGACCTGGCCGAGCTCGGCATCGCCGTCTCCAGGGACGACATTGCCAAGGCTTACGATGCAGCCGATCCGCAGACGGTCGAGGCGCTGAAATTCGCGCGCGAGCGCATCCGCGCCCATCACCAGCGGCAGCTGCCGCAGGACGACCGCTACACCGATGCCGCCGGCGTCGAGCTCGGCTCGCGCTGGACGGCGATCGAGGCCGTCGGGCTCTATGTGCCGGGCGGCACGGCGAGCTATCCAAGCTCGGTGCTGATGAATGCCGTGCCGGCTAAGGTCGCCGGCGTCGAGCGCATCGCCATGGTGGTGCCGGCCTCCGGCGGCGAGGTGCCGCCGCTGGTGCTGGTGGCAGCCGACCTTGCCGGCGTTTCCGAAATCTACCGCGTCGGCGGCGCCCAGGCGATCGCCGCCCTTGCCTATGGTACCGAGACGATAAAGCCCGTCGCCAAGATCGTCGGCCCCGGCAATGCCTATGTCGCGGCGGCGAAACGCCAGGTGTTCGGCACGGTCGGCATCGACATGATCGCCGGGCCGTCGGAAGTGCTGGTCGTGGCCGACGGTAGCAACGATCCGGACTGGATCGCCGCCGACCTCCTCGCCCAGGCCGAACACGACGTGTCGGCGCAGTCGATCCTGATCACCAACGACCGCGCGTTTGGCGCAGCGGTCGAACAGGCGGTCGAACGCCAGTTGCAGCACCTGCCGCGCGGAAAAACGGCGGCGGCGAGCTGGCGCGATTTCGGCGCCGTGATCCTGGTGCCGACGATCGAGGCAGCACTGCCGCTGGTCGACCGCATCGCGGCCGAACATGTCGAGCTTGCCATCGACGACCCAGAGGCTTTCCTGGCGCGGATGCGCAATGCCGGTGCGGTGTTTCTCGGCCGCCACACGCCGGAGGCCATCGGCGACTATGTCGCCGGCTCCAACCACGTGCTGCCGACGGCGCGCTCGGCGCGCTTTTCGTCCGGGCTTTCGGTGCTCGATTTCGTCAAGCGCACGTCGATCCTGAAGCTCGGGCCGGAGCAGTTGCGGGCACTGGCGCCGGCGGCGATCACGCTGGCCAAGGCGGAAGGTCTCGATGCGCATGGTCGCTCCGTCGGCATCCGGCTGAACATGTAGAAATGTCCGACTACGACCAAACCCGCGCCAGGCTGATCGATGTCGAGCTCGACGAGACGATCGGCCGTTCGACGCCCGATGTCGAGCATGAGCGGGCGGTGGCGATCTTCGACCTGATCGAGGAGAACCGGTTCCAGCCGGTCAATGACGACGGCGCCGGGCCATACCGGCTGAAACTGTCGCTGGCCGAGTCGCGCCTGGTGTTTGCGGTGGCGCGCGAGGACGGCGCAGCCGTGGTCACCCACATCCTGTCGCTGACGCCGCTTAGGCGCATCGTCAAGGACTACTACATGATCTGCGAAAGCTATTACGACGCCATCCGCACCGCGACGCCCAGCCACATCGAGGCGATCGACATGGGCCGGCGCGGCCTACACAATGAAGGCTCGCAGACGCTGATGGACCGGCTTGCCGGCAAGATCGAGATTGACTTCGACACGGCGCGCCGGCTGTTCACGCTGGTTTGCGTGCTGCACTGGCGAGGCTGAACTGGCCGCCCCGCTGCCCCGCCCGATCCTGCCCCGCTCGATCCTGTTTGTCTGCGGCATGAACGTCGTGCGCTCGCCGATGGCCGAATTGCTGGCGCGCAAGGTGCTTCCGCCCACCACCTTCGTCGCCTCGGCCGGGGTGCGCGGCGGCGAACGCGATCCGTTCGTCGATGCCGTGCTGGCCGAAGAAGGGCTGTCGCTGGGCGAACGGCACCCGAGAACGATGGACGACCTCGAGGACGACTATTTCGACCTGATCGTGACTCTGGCGCCGGAAGCCCACCACACCGCGCTCGAGCTAACCCGCTCGCTGGCCGTCGAGGTCGAGTATTGGCCGATGCCCGACCCGACCGGCGTCAGCGGCACGCGCGAGCAAATCATGGCCGCCTACCGCGACGTGCGCGAGCGCCTGAAGGCGCGGATCGGCCGCCGTTTTCTCGGCAACGGGGCTGAAAACGCCGCGGATTAAGCATGTTCACAAGCGGACGTTTATCATATAGGTTCCGCGCAACTTTCCGGCCGGGGCGCTGGAAGTACCCATCCAAGCAAAGGTATCGAATGCCGAAGGAAGAAGTCCTCGAGTTTCCGGGTGTCGTGACGGAATTGCTGCCCAACGCGATGTTCAGGGTCAAGCTCGAAAACGAACATGAAATCATCGCCCATACGGCCGGCCGCATGCGCAAGAACCGCATCCGTGTTTTGACCGGCGACAAGGTCCTGGTCGAGATGACGCCCTACGACCTGACCAAGGGCCGCATCACCTACCGCTTCAAGTAAGTTCAAGGACCCGGCCGGGATCGCGATGGGCATTTTGCAGAAGCTCGTGCTTGCCTCGGGTTCGCCGCGCCGGATCGAGCTGCTGCAGCAGGCCGGCATCGAGCCGGACCGCGTGCTGCCGGCCGATGTCGACGAGACGCCGCTGCGCGCCGAACACCCGCGTTCGCTGGCCAAGCGGCTGGCGATGCAGAAGGCCGAGAAAGCGCTGGCCTCGCTGAAAACCGAGACGGACTACCTGCCGAGCTTCGTGCTGGCCGCCGACACGGTGGTTGCCGTCGGGCGGCGCATCCTGCCCAAGGCCGAGACGCTCGACGACGCCGCAAACTGCCTCGGGCTTCTGTCCGGCCGTTCGCACCGCGTCTATTCGGGCATCTGCCTGATCACGCCGGGCGGCAAGCAGCGCTTGCGGCTGGTCGAGACCAGGGTGCGGTTCAAGCGGCTGCCGCGCGAGGAGATCGAGGCCTACATCGCGTCGGGAGAATGGCGCGGCAAGGCCGGCGGCTATGGCGTCCAGGGGCTTGCCGGTGCCTTCGTCGTCAAGCTTGTCGGCTCCTACACCAACGTCGTCGGCCTGCCGCTCTACGAGACGGTAGCGCTTTTGGGCGGCGAAGGGTTCAAGGTGCACGCCAACTGGCTGTCGGGTGCGCGGATATGAGCCCGGACGACAAGGTCACGCCGCTGCGTCCCAAGCGGCCCTGCCCCGAATGCGGCAAGCCATCGGCGCGCGAAACCTACCCGTTCTGCTCGACCCGCTGCAAGGACATCGACCTCAACCGCTGGCTGAAGGGGGTCTACGTCATCCCGGGCCGCGACGACGAGGACGACAACGACGACCAGAAATAGCGCCGTCCGCCTGCGGTTTTCCACAAGCTTGGGGCGGCTTGCCCGCCCTGACCGCGGCCGGTGAACTGGCCCGCATTGAGGGCCAATCGTTTCTGCCTGAAATCAATGTCCAGCCTGTTCCACCCGGATAGAATCGGATGGAACAGGTTCTGGCTTTTTGTTTGAGCATGATCTTTTCCGAAAACCGGATTCCACTTTTCGGGATCATGCTTTTTGTCTGAGCATGATCTTTTTCCGAAAACCGGATTCCACTTTTCGGGATCATGCTCTAAGCGCTGGACAGGCCGAATTCCCGTGCTATAACCCACGCGCTTTCAAGGGGTGCCGACGGCGCTTTCATGAACCCGGTGTGCAGATTGCCGCCCGCCGGAGCAGGCCCAGATAGCTCAGTTGGTAGAGCAGCGGACTGAAAATCCGCGTGTCGGTGGTTCGAATCCGCCTCTGGGCACCATTTTTCCCTGTACGGCCCGGAGACGTGGGTAACAGTTTGTATGGGTGACAACCTCGCGCCGAGCGCATTGTCGATGGCGTGCAAGAATTGTCTGGACCATGGCGCCAGCGACTCCTGCTCGCCGGCCAATGTCGATGAAGAACGTCTTCAGCATCTTGGATCCCGCTCTGGCCACAACCGCCCTACAGACCGAGGGCGCAGCCGTCCTTGCGCGGTTCGGAACCGCCCAGCAGGGTGCCGTTTGCCCAATCGATGCGAATGGCCTGCGCGCCGCCGATCGGGTCCGTGGCAGGAATGATTTCGAAACCGCGCCGGCTAAGTTCAGCTACTGTTTCGCCAGCGAGCCCGTGTTCGGCCTGGACCTTCATCGTGCCGCTGACGGGCGTGACCCGCGGCAGATCAATCGCCTCCTGCAGATCCATCCCGAAGTCGAGCACTTTCGTCAGCAGGTGCGCGTGGCCCATTGCCTGGTAGTAGCCACCCATAACGCCGAAAGGCATTTCCGCCCGGCCGCCTCTCGCAAGCATCCCGGGTATGATGGTATGCAAAGGTCGCTTGTTCGGCGCCACCGCATTAGGGTGCTTAGGGTCAAGCGAAAAGCTTTGCCCGCGATTGTGCAAGACGACACCGGAGCGCGGAGAGACCAGGCCCGAGCCAAAGCTGTCGAAGACCGAGTTGATGAAGCTGACCGCGTTGCGATCCTTGTCGACAACGGAAATATAGACCGTGTCGCTGTGCAGCGGCATATCGAACGCCGGCAGGTCCGCGCGTGCGCGCTTCAGGTCGATCATGCCGGCCAGACGATCGGCCCAAGCATTCGACAACATGTCGGCCACCGGGACCTCGGAGGTGTCGGGATCGGCGACGAGCAGGTCACGCGCGGCGTAAGCGAGGCGTGTCGCTTCGATTTCCAGGTGAAGCCGGTCCGCGGATTGCGGGTCGCCGTGCGCTTCGAAGCGCGAGAGGATGTTTAGAATCAGCAGCGCGATCACACCCTGGCCATTCGGCGGACATTCGAACACATCGCAGCCTCGAAACGCCGTGCTGATCGGGGTCACGTACTCGCCTGTTGCCGAGGCGAAATCTTCGAGTGTGTGCAATCCGCCGAGCCCGCGAAGATAGGCGACCATGTCTTCGGCCACAGGGCCAGTGTAGAAAGCCTCTCGTCCCTTCTCGGCGATCAGCCGCAGTGTTGCGGCCAACTCAGGCTGGCGGTGCACTTCGCCAACGCCCGGTGCGCGACCGTTTGGCAGGAAAATCCGTTTCGCGGAAACATCGGAGGCCAGAAGTTCTTCCTCCAATGCCCAGTCACGATGGACCCGCGGTGAAATGGCGTAGCCTTCCTCGGCGAAACGTATGGCGGGGGCCAGGATTTGATCGAAGGGCATATGCCCATGATCAGCGTGCAATCTGGTCCAGGCATCGATCGCTCCCGGGATGGTGACGGAGCCAGGAGAATTGCGGGCCACCTCGGCCATGCCACGTTCGAGGAACCAGTCAATTGTGAGGGCGGCGGGTGTCCTGCCCGATCCGTTGTAGGCGATGACCTCACCGGATCCGTTTCGCGACAGAAGAGCGAAGCAATCGCCTCCAATGCCGGTCGAGGCTGGCTCGACGACACATTGAACTGCGCAAGCTGCGATGGCGGCATCCATGGCGTTGCCGCCGGCCGCCATGATCTCTACCGCCGTCAGGGTCGCCGACGGATGAGAGGTGGCGGCCATGGCCTCGCGTGAAACGACGACCGAGCGCGTTGGTTTCTCAAAATTTCGCATGCTGTGCCCTTCTGCTCAAGAGACGGCGTCGCTCATCGTCGAGGGGCGGTGCCGCAGATGCCGCGACATCCAGTATTCGAGTGCCGCCAAGGCACGGATGATCGCGAAGTTCAAAGTGAGATAAATGGCGCCCGCACAGATGAAGACTTCAAAGGCGCGGTAGGTCTGCGAGATCAATCCCTGGGCAATTCCAGTCACCTCCATCAAGGTCACGATGGAAGCCAGTGACGTGCCCTTGATCATCAGGATGATTTCATTGCCGTAACTCGGCAGAGCCTGGCGAAAGGCCAGCGGCAGGATAACATGCCGATAGGTCAGACAGGTGGACAGGCCGACAGACCGGGCCGCCTCGACAAGGCCGCGCGGCACCGATTGAATCGCGCCGCGCAGGATTTCGCTGCCATAGGCGGTGGTGTTGAGTGTCAGCGCGATGATTGCGCACCAGTAGGGTTCGCGGAAAACGGCCCATAATCCAATTGCCGACAGTTGGTGCCGGAACTGACCAAGGCCATAATAGGTCAGAAAAATCTGCACCAGCAGGGGCGTGCCCCTGAACACGGCAACGAAGCCACGGATCGGCATGACGACGAAGGGCGATTCCGATTGCTGGGCAAGCGCCAATGTGACGGCAAGAACGAAGCCGGCAATAATGGAAGTCAGGGCCAGTTCCATCGTAAGCGGCAGGCCAGCAAGGAGCTTCGGCAGGATTTCGAGGAAAAAACTGAAATCTATCATGCCGACCGGACGCGCCACGGCGCCTTTCGTTCCAGACGGTAAAAGGCATGGCCAGTGACGGAAGCGATAGCCAGATAGAGCAAGGCTGCAGCAATGTAGAAGATGAATGGTTCACGGGTCGAACCTGCAGCGATCTGTGCCTGGCGCATCAGTTCAACGAGGCCGATTACCGATATCAGCGAGGAGTCCTTCAGAACCAACTGCCACACATTGCCGAGACCTGGCAGCGCGTATCTCAGGAGCTGGGGAAAAATAACCTGTCGCAGCCGCTGCAGCCGGTTGAGACCAAGCGCGCAAGCGGCATCGTGCTGTCCTTGGTCGACGGCGAGGTAAGCCCCTCGATAGACCTCGGCTTGATAGGCGCCCGAGATGATGGCGATAGCCAAGGTTCCAGTGGCAAAGGCCGGAACGCCGACGAACCCGGACCCGCCCAGGCTATGACCAAGCGAGGTCAGGGCGACGCTTCCTCCATAGTAAAGCAGATAAATGGTCAGAAGGTCGGGCACGCCTCTGAAAACCGTGCAATAGCCAAGGGCCAAGAACCTCAATAGTTGGGAGTTGTGGAGACGCCCGGCCGCTGCCAGCCCGCCAAATACAGCGCCAAGCACAAAGCCCAGCACAGACAGAAGCACTGTAACCGAGGCCGCCATGAGAAGAGCGGCCCCCCAACCTCCGTGCTGGAAACCAAGCAGCCGGAATGCGTCAACCATTGATACCCCCGGCAGGGCGAACGGCTCAGCTCCGGAACGGGTCAGGACTGGCCGTTCGCCGGCAAGCGCCTACTTGACTGGCGTGACGTCGCTCTTCAGCCATTTAAGCGACAGGGTTTTGATCGTGCCATCGGCGGTCGCGGCGTCGATGGCCCCGTTGAGCATGTCTTTCAGCTTGGTGTCTTCTTTGCGAATACCGGCCCCGGAGCCAAGACCGAAGAGCCCCCCGACAAATCCTGGTCCTGCAAGCGTATAGTCGCTGAACTCCGGTTTGCTCAGCGTGGCGGCCAGCGCTGTCTGCTGTGCGAAGAGCGCGTCGATGCGACCCGCGGCAAGATCGAGATCGTGTTGCTCGGTGGTCTTGTATTCCATGATCACGTCGAACTTGCCGACGGTCAGCGCGGGGATCATGCCGTCCCAGTCCTGTGCGATGATCTTGCATTCGATCTTCATTCGCCCGCACAGATCATTGGCGAGATCGACTTCGAAGCCGTCCAGCTTGCCGTCGGCTGTTGTGAAATTCCAGGGCGCGTAGGCTCCTTCGGTGGCAATGGTAATTGCCTTTGGTGTTTCTTGTGCAACGGCGGCCTGGACCAGGCCGAACAGGACCGACGCAATAGCTGCGATGCGGCTAATTTTCATGTCATTCTCCTCTTTTTGCCGGTATGGCAGTTCCCTTTCGTCGTGCCAGATTATCTTCCGGCTTCAACGAGTTAGATGATATTTTCTAGCGCCGGCCGGGACTTGCGAAGTTGGCCAGAAGCGGCGCTGTCTCGACGATATGATCCCGCATGACGATCTCTGCCTTGCCGGCATCACCTGACCGCAGCACGTCGATCAGGATCTCGTGCTCGGCACGCGCGCTGGCGGGCTTGTCGACGTAGTCGAACCAGATGCGCAGGTAGGGCTCGATCACGACGTGCAGGCTGGCAATCTGCCGGACCAGCTTGGGTCTGTTGCTCAATTGGCAAATCTGCAGATGGAAGGCCTGATGGCGCACGACCCAGTCGCTGCTGCCGGTTTGGCTGGCGCGCTCCATCCGGTCGAGCTGGCGTTCCAGTTCTTCAAGCACGTCGACATCGATGTGCGGCATTGCAAGCCTCACCGCCAGCCCTTCGAGCACCGAGCGGATTTCAAAAGTTTCGTAGATCTCATCGAGGGTAAGCCCGGCGACGATGCAGCCACGGTTCGGGCGAATGACCACAAGACCTTCCGCGGCCAGCTGGCGGAATGCTTCGCGAACCGGCATGCGGCTCATGCCGATTTCCGTCGCGATCTCTTCCGGGATCAGCCGGTCCCCGGCCCGATAACGCCCCATCCTCAGGGCCCGCTGAATGTGGCGATAAGCCTCCTCCTCGGCGGTCGTGGTGCCCAACGGCTCGATTGCGTCTGCTGCCATGTCCTGGGTCCGATCAGAGCGTATCTGTGTATCCAATTATCCAGTTGTCGCCACCTGTGTCAAGCACCGAAGCTTGGGCGCTGTAGAATTTCTCTTGTGAGAATAACCACTTGGAAGGGAAATGGGGCAAGCACACCGTGATCAGCTAAGCCGCTGATCGGCCTATTTGGCGACTTCCGGCAAAAAGGCCCGCCGCTCCATTTGCGAAGCGGCGAGGCCCCATATTCGGGGACATTGCCGGGGTTCCCCGGCATTGCTTACAATGCAATTCAGGTGCCAGAATTGTTGACCCAAAACGGGTCAGCGCACCGGAGGCGCGAGCGCGGACCTTCCGCGATCACGCTACTGCCGCGCATTGCCATTCCTGCTATGTTACTTTGCGGCGGACCTGATTTTTCCGCCTGGCCGGCGCCCCATCAGGCAACTTACCCCAACGCGCCCCCCAGTGGCGCCGGCCATTTTCCCCTTGTTGGGGCACGGTCGCGCCGATTCTGTTATGCGCTTTCGAGCTATGGCAATCCGCCGGCGAGCCGCTTTGTCCAGCCTGCAACCATCAGTCCGCACGCGATTCCCGCGCAGTCGGCCACCCAGTCGAATAGATCCGGGTCGCGCCCTATCAGTTGCACGGCCTGAAGACCCTCGATCGCTGCGCCCGTGAGAACGAGGAGTAGGATCAGCTTCGCCTTGTGTTCCGGCCAGCCGAGACTTCCGAGAGCCGCCAGGACGACGAAGGCGGCGGCGTGATTGAGCTTGTCGTGATCAAAGGTGAAAGCCAGGCCAAGACCCCGCAGGAGCTGCTCCGGCAAAAGGGCGAACAGCAGAACGCCGGCAAACGCGGCGGGAAAGGCAATCCTTGCCACGATCTGATAAGAATCCAGGCGCAACAAGGATAGAATGGCCTTTCGTCCGAAAATCTGCAGGGGACACCGGCGAATCGAGAGCGAGCGCGGCGTCCAATCTCCGCCGTCCGGGCGTCCGGTGCATCGTCAGAATGAATGAATGCCTCGGGTGAGCTGCTGCACAGGCCGGGCTCGTGGCGAGTGCTCTGCAATGGTATAGCTTCCGCGATCACGCAATTACCTGCTGCGCCAGCGCGGCTATTATCTGGCTGCGGCGGACCTGATTTCCGCTTGGCCGGCGCTGCGTCGGGGCACCTTACCCATGCCACACGAAGCGGCGCCGGCCAGAATTCCACCGATTGCGCAAGGAGCGACCCGCGTCAAAAAGCCCGCCGCCCTGTCGGACGACGGGCTCCGTTGCCTGGGCGCCAGGGCGCCACGGTAGCGACTGATGCCACTAATGCTCCCGCAGGTTTCCAATATGCTGCTGCCGGACGGCGTTGCGCATCAGCTAAACAAACGAAGCCCGCGCCTCTGGCGGAGGGCGCGGGCCGACCGGGTTGCACCCCGATCTGCAGCAGAAACCCGGGAGGTTCCCACTGCTTAAGATAACAATTAGAGACTTCTAATGTTCCACTCGGGGGGAAGATGCCGGCTGAATCTCATTGGCGACGCGATGACGATCGAGGCGTCAGTTCGTGCGCAAGTCGATCTGGAAAATCCGCTCGTCGAAGTGCCGCGTTTCGACGGCAAAGGTCAAAGCCACTTCAAGGACCAGACCGCCACGGTCGTCCCGGACTTTGACTGCAATCCGGCGGTGAGGAAGGCCATCCCTGGCCATCTCGGCCAATGTGCGAAGGGCTTCTTTCCTGACCAGCGGGAAATCGACATATAGCGTTCCCTGATCGTCGGAATAGACGATTCCGTCTTCATCGGAATCGAAGAAGTAACGGGGCATTGCGCTTGGCCGAAGCGGCGGCATCCGGGCACGTTGTCGATAGCTGGCCGGTATCTCGGCCGATCGTGATCAGTGCCTTTCCACCGTTGGCTTCGCCGGCATCTCACTTGCGCGCGCGCAATGCCTTCACCGCCTGCGAGAGGATCATCCGGTCGCCACCGGTCCTCTTGATCAGCTTGCTCACCTGGCTAGGCGAAACACCATTTTTCCGCGCGAAATATTCGACCTCATAATACTCATCCGCCGAAACGCGATTGCGGTCGCTGAAGTCTCGCTTGCTCTTGTCGTCGGCCATTTCTCTTCTCCTGGCCCCTTCTCTTCGCTTCAGGGGGTCAACTTTGGTCAGAAGCACGCAGCAATTTGAGGGTTCGCTCGCCACAAAGTGACGCGCGAACCCTATCGGCGCAGGAAGGGACAGGGCTGCGCAGATGCCGGGTTCGATCGGAATGGAACAGCCAAGATCGGTGCGAGCAACCGTCGACTTTCCATGGAATCCTCCCGGAACGTGCAGCCAGCAACGGCTACGCGCCGCGGCGGTTCCGGGTCACGCGACGAACCAACCCTTTGCGCGCAAGGATCAGACTTAGGTCCTGCGGCGACATGTCGGTTGGTCCCTGCCGGGCGGGACCGAAGCCCCGTCGACGGAACGTTTTCAACTGGCTTCCGTTCGAGTGAGCCTTGGCGCGAAGAGCGGACCGAGTTCGCAAAGGAGACGACCATGAGAATGCATTTTTCCACCGCGGTGGCGGGACTGTTGCTGCTGGCAGGCGTCGGCGCCGCTGCGGCGCAAGACGTTATCATCGAGCCGGAGCAGGAAACGGTCATCAAGGAGTATGTGAAGAAGCAGCCGCTCGCCTCGGTGAAAATCCCTGGGGTGGAGCTCAACATCGGCTCGACGCTCCCGGACACCGTCGAGCTTCGTGAGGTCCCGAACGTCAAATATCGTTATGTCATCGTTGACAACCGCACAGTTGTCGTCGACCCAGGCACGCGCAAGATCGTCAAGGTCATCGATTGACGTGAAAGCTCGGGCAGCCGTCGCCCGCCGCTCGTAAATTGAGCGGCGGGCGACGTATGCGTCAGGGGTTCCTCGGCGTCGTCGCTCGGCAGGAACCCCGCCGTACCGTGGAGGGCCGGGGGGCCTCACAGGCAGTTTCAATGCGAACAATCAGCAGACTTTTCGATTCCCATGACCAGGCGGCGCGTGCCGTCGAAACGCTTCAGGCGGCAGGAATTGCCCGCCACCAGATCAGTGTCATCGGACCCTACGATGACGAAATCGACGCCGTCTTGCGCGGTCCAGGCACCGGTGCCGCCCTTGGCGCGGCAGGCGGTTTGTTGGCCGGCCTCGGCGCCTTTGACATGCCCGGCATCGATCCCCTCGGCGCGGGATGGCTGGCATCGGCGCTCGTCTGTGCAGTCTTGGGCGGCGTTACCGGCAGACTTCTGGGGAAATTGTCCGAACTCGGCAAGCAGCCGGGCCAGCGGGATGCCGAACAAGGTGTGATCCTGGTGCTGGCGCATGTCGATGAAAGACAGGCCGACACCGCACAGGCGGTGCTTGGGGCTTCCATTCAGGCGACGCAGTCTTTGGCCAGGGCGGCTTGAAGATTCAGCTCGGACAAAGCGCTTGACCAGGCCACGCAACGGGCCGATCAAAGCGCGCACCCAAAAATCTCTGGCAAGCCGCCGCCAGAAAGTGTTGAACACCGTGCCGATCACATTCGGCGAGCGGTTGCGCTCGGCGAGGCTTGATGATTTGCTGTCGGTTTGCGGAGAACGAATGATGCATGAGCCTGTCGGTCAAGACGAATATGGGTCGACCAGCCCGTTCGATCCGGACGATCTGTCGAGGTTGAACGCGATCGGCCCGAGCGCCGGCAGCAACGATTTCGAAAAATACGCAGTCGCCGTGATCATCGTGTTCGGCGCCCTGATCATCGGTGGCCTGATGGCTGCCGGCTTGAGCTTCGGGCGCCGCAGCACCTTCTTTTTCGCGCTTGGCGGCGCCACCGCGGCATGGATATCCGGCAATGCGCTTCTGCTCGACCGGCCGCGCATCTACGCGCTGTTCGTCGGCATCGCGGCGCTGATGCTGATCGCGTCCACGATCGCGCTGGTCACCTGATTCAGAGCGTAATCTTCTTGTTGACCATGATCTTATCCGAAAACCGGTCCCCACTTTTGGGGTCTAATACCCGATAGCCTTGCCGGATGCGGCGCGGCTGTCGATGGCGCCATTGTAGCGGGCGCCGCCACCCTTCTCGATTTCTGCCAGGCTCTTGCCGCCGACCAGGATGCCGGCCGCCTGGCCCCAGGTCTTGTCGGCAAGATCGAGGTGGTAGCCCATGCCGGTGAGCAGCTTTTCGGTATCGGGCGACAGGCCGAAAGGTTCGATATAGACCGTGTCGGGCAACCATTGGTGATGGATGCGCGGTGCGTCGATAGCCTCCTGGATGTTCATGCCGTGGTCGATGACGTTGACGACCGCCTCCAGCGTGATGGTGATGATGCGTGAACCGCCGGGGCTGCCAACGACCATGAACGGCTTGCCGTCCCTGGCGAGGATGGTCGGGCTCATCGACGACAGCGGCGTCTTTTTCGGCGCAATCGCGTTCGCCTCGCCCTGGACCAGGCCATAGAGATTGGGCACGCCGGGTTTCTGGGTGAAGTCGTCCATCTCGTTGTTGAGCAGGATGCCGGTGCCGCCGGCGACGACGCCGGCGCCGAAAGAGCCGTTCAGCGTGTAGGTTACCGCGACGGCGTTGCCGTCATTGTCGATGATCGAATAGTGCGTCGTCTCGCTGCTTTCGCCAAAGCCCTTCGGCATCAGTTCCTGCGACACGCCGGCCCGGAACGGATCGATCTTTTCGCGGATTTCTTTCGCGTAATTCTTGTCGAGCAGTTTTGCGACCGGATTGTCGACGAAGCCGGGATCGCCGAGCGCCGAATTGCGGTCGACATAGGCGTGGCGCATTGCCTCGACCATGACGTGAACCGTCTCGGCCGAACCGGCGCCGAGATAGGACAGCGGATAGAACTCAAGCACGTTGAGGATCTCGCAGATGATGACGCCGCCGGAGCTCGGCGGCGGCGAGGAAATGATCTCGTAGCCGCGATAATTGCAGGTCGCCGGCTTGAGCTCGCGCACCGCATAGTTTTCGAAATCAGCCCTGGCCAGAATGCCGCCCTTCTCGCCGCTCGCCTTGACGATGGCGTCGGCGATCGCGCCTTTGTAGAAGGCATCCGCACCGCGTTCCGAAATGGCGGCAAGCGAAGCCGCGAGATCGGGCTGAACGAGGCGCTCGCCGACGGCATAAGGCTTGCCGTCCGGCTTAAGGAAAATGGCCGCCGCCGCAGGGTCCCTCGCCAACCGCTCCGCGCCGCCTTGCAGCGAGGCCGCATCGCCCTGCTCCAGTACAAAGCCTTCTTTGGCAAAGCGGATGGCCGGCGCCAGCAAGTCCTGCCGCGTCAGCGTGCCGTATTTCTCCCGCGCCATTTCGAAACCAGCGACCGAGCCCGGCACGCCGACCGCCAGATAGCCGTCAAGACTGGCGCCCTTCACCGGCTTGCCCTCCTTGTCGAGATACATGGTTTTGGTCGCGGCCAGCGGCGCGCGCTCGCGGAAATCGAGGAAGGTCGAGCGGCCGTCCTTGAAGCGGATGGTCATGAAGCCGCCGCCGCCGATATTGCCGGCAGTCGGATAGACCACGGCCAGCGCATAGCCGACGGCGACCGCGGCATCGACGGCATTGCCACCCTTCTTCAGCACCTCGACGCCGACTTCCGATGCCAGATGCTGGGCGCTCACCACCATGCCGTGCTCGCCCTTCGCCGGCTGCGGCGAGGCGGCAAAGGCGAGGAACGGCACGAAGGTCAGGATGAGGGAAAGGCTGACAGCGATTAGGGTTCGGCGGGTGTTGTGCATGGCCGTTCTCCGAGGCGTGGGGTAGGCCTAGGAAACGCGCTTGGAGAGGTTGAGTCTACTGACAATGATGGGATCGGTGAGGGTTGCAGGCCGGCGGAACTGCCAATCTCCTCCTTGCGGGGGAGATGGCCGGCAGGCCAGAGGGGGTGCTGTCCCTCCGACCTGTCACCAGCCGCAGCTGAGCCCTCGGACTGATTCTCATTTGGGAAATCAGATGTCGGCGATCCTTCCCACCCCCCTCTGTCCTGCCGGACATCTCCCCCGCAAGGGGGGAGATCGGATTTGGCCTTTGGTTTTCGCCAACATTCAACGCTGACAGGCAACTTTGTTCTTGCTTTGTGCCGGCAGCTATGCTACTAATCTGGGTGTGGTGCTAACTGGCTCCAACGACCCGCCCTTCGTGGCGGGTTTTCAATTTTCACCCCAGCTTCAAACAATCCCGCCGCCGACGCTCGCCACCGCCGGCCGTTCCGCTGCAATCTTCGCCCGGTAGCCGGCGGCGCGATAGGCGGCGACCGGATCGATGGCGCCGCCTGTCTTGAGCCGTGCCATGGCAAGGATCGGCTCGACATCGGTGCGATAGGCTATCTTCAGCGTCTGCGTCGCCATCAGCGCATCATTGGCGCCCTGGAAGCCTTCGAGCGCCTTGCGGTCGACCAGCAGCGCCTGGGCATAGGCGCGCTGCACCTCTATCGCCGACAGCATCAGGCTTTCGATCGGATCGGTGACGTTATGGCTTTGGTCGAGCATGTGGGCCGGATCGAAACCTTCGGCACCGGCAAGCTCGGCATCGACCAGTTCGTTGAAGACGAGGAACAGGCGGTAGGGATCGATCGAGCCGGCGTCGAGGTCGTCGTCGCCATATTTCGAATCGTTGAAGTGGAAGCCGCCGAGTTTCTTGAACTGGATCAGCCGCGACACGATCATCTCGATGTTGACGTTGGGGGCGTGATGGCCAAGGTCGACCAGGCAGAACGCCTTGTCGCCGAGTTCCGTGGCGATGATGTAGTTGGTGCCCCAATCCTGCACGACAGTCGAATAGAAGGCCGGCTCGTACATCTTGTGCTCGGTGAACAGTTTCCAGCCGCCCGGCAGTCTGGCATAGATCTCCTTCATCGCGTCGAGATAGCGCTCGAATGCCTTGGCGAAATTGACCTGGCCGGGAAAGTTCGAGCCGTCGCCGATCCACACCGTCAGCGCTTTCGAGCCCAGCGTCCTGCCGATTTCGATGCATTCGAGATTGTGCTCGACCGCCTGCCGGCGCGTCGCCGCGTCGGCGTGCGACAGCGAGCCGAACTTATAGGAAAGTTTTTGGTCCCTGGCGTCCGAGAAGGTGTTGGAGTTGATCGCGTCGAAGCCGAGGCCGAAGCGGGATGCCGCCTGCTTCAGCCGGTTCGGATCGGCCTTGTCCCAGGGAATATGCAGCGAGACGGTCGGCGTCGCCTGCGTCAATTGCCGGATGACGGCGCAGTCCTCGATCTTGTCGAAAATGTCGCGCGGCTCGCCGGCGCCGGGAAAGCGGGCGAAGCGGGTGCCGCCGGTGCCGACGCCCCAGGACGGGATGGCGACGGCGAATTTCTCGACCTTGTCGCGGATGGCATCGATGGCGATGCCGCGGCGGTCGAGGCGCTCGCCGAGGGACTCGTAGTCGCGTTTGAGATCGGCATCGCGCGCGGCATTGTGCTGGTTGACGAGGTCGGCGGAGATGATGGTTTCGGACATGGATCCTCCCAAATGCGTTCGGTTGGCGCTGCCCCTCATCCGGCTGCCGGCACCTTCTCCCCGTATAGCGACGGGGAGAAGGAAAGCGCTCCTGCGTTGGCGCCCCCTCTCCCCGTTCTTCACGGGGAGAGGGTAAGGGTGAGGGGCAGCGCAGGTCGATGATAGACTACCGCGTAAAACTCTGCGCGTTGCCGGCGTCGACGTTGATGATGTTGCCGGTCGATTTTGCCGACATGTCGGAGGCGAAGAAATAGATCGCCTCGGCGATGTCTTCGGGGAACACCGAGCGCTTCAGCATCGAGCGCGAGCGGTAGTGCTCTTCGAGATCATCGGTCGACATCTTGTAGGCGGCGGCGCGCTGTTCCTTCCACTCGCCGGTCCAGATCTTCGAGCCGCGCAGCACGGCGTCGGGATTGACGACATTGACCCTGATCTGCGCTTCCGCGCCTTCCAGCGCCAGGCAGCGTGCCAGATGGATTTCGGCGGCCTTGGCCGTGCAATAGGCGGCGGCGTTTGGCGATGCGGCAAGCCCGTTCTTGGAGGCGACGAAGACGACGTTGCCGCCGATCTTCTGCGCCCGGAACAGCCGGAACGCCTCCCGCGAAACCAGGAAATAGCCGGTCGACAGGATGTCCATGTTCTTGTTCCACAGCGCCAGCGTGGTGTCCTCGATCGGCGCCGACGTTGCCAGACCGGCATTCGACACGAGGATATCGATGCCGCCGAATTCGACCGCCGTTTCGGCAAAACCGGAGATCACCTGATCCTCGGACGTGACGTTGATGACGACGGGCCGCACGAAATCCTTGCCGTAGGCTTTCGCCAGTTCGTCATTGGCGCTGGCGAGGGCTGCTTCGTCGATATCGGCCAGCACGACGCAGGCGCCCTCGCGCAACAGCCGGTTGGCGGTCGCCCGGCCGATGCCGCCGGCGCCGCCGGTGACCAGCGCGATCTGGCCGGCAAGGGCCTTTGGTTTGGGTAGGCGCTGCAGCTTTGCCTCTTCGAGCAGCCAGTATTCGATGTCGAAGGCTTCCTGGTCGGGCAGGCCGACATAGGTCGAGACCGTCGAGGCACCGCGCATGACGTTAATGGCGTTGACGTAGAATTCGCCCGAAATGCGCGCCGTCGCCTTGTCGCCGGCGAAGGTGAACATGCCGACGCCGGGCATCAGATAGACGACGGCGTTGGGATCGCGCACCGGCGGCGAATCCGCGTGCTTGCAGCGGTCATAATAAGCCTGATAGCCGACGCGATACTCCGCCACATCGTCGGCAAGACGGGCAATGACGGCATCGACGTCCGGATTTTGGGGGTCGAACTCAATGACCAGCGGCCGGATCTTGGTGCGCAGGAAGTGGTCCGGGCAGGATGTGCCGAGTGCCGCCAGCGGCCGCAAATCCCTGGAATTGACGAATTCGAGCACCGCAGGAGAATCATCGAAATGACCGAGCTTGTGGCTTTTCTCCGAGATCAAGCCGCGGATCCTCGGCATCAGTTTTGCGGCCGCGACGCGACGCGCCGGCGCATCGAGCGATTTGACGACTTCGCCGCCGAAGATCGGCTTGCCCTGGCTCTTGCGCTCGAACCAGTCGATCGCCTGGTTGATCACCGAGATCGTCGTCTCGTAGCATTCCTTCGGCGTGTCGCCCCAGCTGAACAGGCCATGGCTGGCCAGCACGACACCCTTGGCCTCGGGGTTCTCGAGGCAGAATTTCTCCAGCCACAGGCCGAGCTCGAAGCCTGGCCGTTTCCATGGCAGCCAGCCGATCGTGTCGCCGAAGATCTCCTTGGTCAGCGCCTGCGAATCCTTGGCGGCGGCAATGGCGATGATGGCATCGGGGTGCATATGATCGACATAAGGCTTCGGCACGAAGGCATGCAGCGGCGTGTCGATGGAAGCCGCGCGCGGGTTGAGGTTGAAGGTGCAATGGGGCAGATAGCCGACCATCTCGTCCTCATGTTCGAGGCCGCGATAGAGACCTTTCAGCGCGCGCAATTTGTCCATGTAGAGCGTGGCGAAGCCGTCGAGCTTGATCGAGGCGCTGTCGCCGCCCGAGCCCTTGACCCACAGCACTTCCACGCTCTCGCCGGTGAGCGGATCCTTTTGCCAGATCTTGGAGGAGGTGTTGCCGCCGCCATAATTGGTGACGCGCTTGTCGGAGCCAAGGACGTTCGAGCGATAGACCAGACGTTCGGGCTCGCTCATTGCTTGCGCTTTTGCGTCATCCCAAAGATTGGCGAGGCGCGTGCCGGAGCGCTTGTCGAGCATAGATATCCTCCCTTTGGGACACGCAAACGGCGCGGGTCCCTTTTGTGCGAATTTCTACGCAAGCGGCCGACTTGTCAATCACAAACGATCAACATCAATCATATTGCACTGCACAATGAAATTATCTGATCGGAAATGATTGACACTGCGCGCTTTGGGTGCCTAGATGCTCAGGCAGGGAGGAACCATGCACGAGAAAGAGCGCCACAGGATCATTCTGTCCGCCGTCCAGGAAAAACCTGTGGTGACGGTGCAGGAGATGGTCGACCTGACGGAGTCGTCGGAGGCGACGATCCGGCGCGACATCGCGGCATTGCATGTGCAAAAGCGGCTGCGCCGGGTGCGCGGCGGCGCCGAGGCGCTGTCGCCGCCGCAGTTCATCGGCCTTGCCGGCCGGCCCTTTTCCGTCAACGAGACCATCAACGCTTCGCAGAAGCGGGCAATCGCGCGGGAAGCCGTGGATCTGTGCAAGGACGGCGAGCCGATCATCATCAATGGCGGCACCACCACCTTCCAGATGGTGCATTTCCTGACCGGCCGCCGCATGCCGATCTTCACCAATTCCTTCCCGATCGCGGAGCACCTGCTCAGGCACTCCAAGAACACGGTGATGCTGTCAGGCGGCACCATCTACCGCGAGCAGAACATCATCCTGTCGCCGTTCGACAATGACGTCACGCGCAATTTCTACGCGCGCCGCATGTTTATGGGCGCGCAAGGGCTGGGGCCGCTCGGTCTTATGGAAGGCGACCCGTTGCTGATCCAGGCAGAGCAGAAACTGATCGACCAGGCAGACGAGCTGGTGGTGCTGGTCGATTCCTCGAAATTCCGCAAACGCTCCAGCCTGATCCTGTGCGGCCTGTCGCGCATCGCCACGGTGATCACCGACGACGCCATCGAAGATCGCGAAGCCAAGATGCTGGAGACCGCCGGCGTGACGCTGATCATCGCCCGGACAACGGCAATCAACAAGGAAGAATCTTCGCTGCAGGCCTGAGAACCACTCACGCCCGCAGCGGCGATGGAATGCAACGCTCAAGGGAGGATATTCGATGAGCTTTCTGAAGAAATTGATGGTTACGGCGGCGTTCTCCGCCGCCATGTTCGTGAATGCCGCCTACGCCGAAAACGTCAAGATCGCGCTTGTGGTGAAGTCGCTCGGCAACGGCTTCTTCGACGCCGCCAACAAGGGCGCCGAAGAGGCGGCCAAGGAGCTCGGCGATGTCGACATCATCTACACCGGCCCGACCAAGGCGACCGCCGAAGCACAGATCGAAGTGGTCAATTCGCTAATCGCACAGAAGGTCAATGCCATCGCCATTTCGGCGAACGACGCCGACGCGCTGGTGCCGGTGCTGAAGAAGGCGATGCAGCGCGGCATCACCGTCATCTCGTGGGATTCAGGCGTCGCGCCGGAAGGCCGCCAGCTTCACCTCAACCCCTCCGACACCAACCTGATCGGTGAGACCATCATCAAGCTTGCCGCCGACTACCTGCCGGAAGGCGGCGATGTCGCCATCCTGTCGGCTTCGTCGACCGCGACCAACCAGAATGCCTGGATCGACGCGGCCAAGAAGGTGCTGCCGGAGAAGTTCCCCAAGATCAAGCTCGTCGCCACCGTCTATGGCGACGACGACTCGGCCAAGAGCACGGACGAGGCCAAGGGTCTGCTGAAGTCCTACCCGAACCTCAAGGCGATCATCGCACCGACCACGGTCGGGGTCGTTGCCGCCGCGCAGGTGGTGACCGACGAAGGCCTGATCGGCAAGGTCAACGTCACCGGCCTGGCGCTGCCGTCGGAGTTCAAGAAGTTCATCGACAACGGCGCCAGCCAGGCGGTTGCGCTGTGGAACCCGATCGATCTCGGCTATTCCGCGGTCTACCTCGCCCATGACCTGGCGGTGAAGAAGGAAGAAGCCAAGCCCGGTGCTACGCTGTCGATCGGCCGCGTCGGCAAGGTCACGCTCGACGACACCAACTCGGCTGCGATGGCTCCGCCCTTCCAGTTCGACAAGTCGAACATCGAAAAGTTCTCCAAGATCTATTGATCCTGGAGCCTTCGAACTGGTGCGGGGGGACTCAGGGCCCGCCGCGCTTTCAAACGAACCTTGTTTCAGGGCTTGATACGATTATGGACACGACAGCCCAACACGAAGTGGCGAAGGAAGCGCCTTTGTCTTCCGGACCGCGCCTGACGCTGTCCGGCATCTCGAAAAGCTTTCCCGGCGTGCGGGCACTGCACGATGTCGGCCTGTCGCTCTATCCCGGCCAGGTAACCGCGCTGATCGGCGAAAACGGCGCCGGCAAGTCGACGCTGGTCAAGATCATGACCGGGATCTACCAGCCGGATGCTGGCACGATCAGCATCGACGGCCAGCCGGTCACACTGTCCAGCGCCCACGCCGCGTTCGGGCATGGCATCACTGCCATCCACCAGGAAACTGTGCTGTTCGACGACCTGACGGTGGCCGAAAACATCTTCCTCGGCCATGCGCCGCGCACGCGCTTCAAGACCATCGACTGGCGCACCATGCGCAAGAATGCCCGCGAGGTGCTCGACACGATGGGCGCCGGCCATATCGACGCCGACGCCAGGCTGAAGGATCTCGGCATCGCCAACAAGCACCTTGTCGCGGTTGCCCGCGCCATGTCGATCGACGCGCGGATCGTCATCATGGACGAGCCGACGGCAGCGCTTTCGATGAAGGAGATCGAAGAGCTTTTCCTGCTGATCGAATTCCTCAAGAGCGACGGCAAGGCGATCCTGTTCATCAGCCACAAATTCGATGAGATCTACCGCATAGCCGACCGCTATACCGTGTTCCGCGACGGCGAGATGGTCGGCGAAGGCCTGATCAAGGACGCCGGCCAGAGCCAGATCGTGCGCATGATGGTCGGCCGCTCGGTCGATCACATCTTTCCGCAGCGCAAGGCCGAGATCGGCGCGCCGGTGCTCGCCGTCTCCGGCCTGTCGCATCCGACCGAGTTCGACGACATCGGCTTCGAACTGCACA
Organism: Mesorhizobium sp. M0119; assembly: GCF_040322615.1. Lineage (NCBI taxonomy): Bacteria > Pseudomonadati > Pseudomonadota > Alphaproteobacteria > Hyphomicrobiales > Phyllobacteriaceae > Mesorhizobium > Mesorhizobium sp. M0119. The sequence continues at coordinate 137,312 of NZ_JAMYTU010000003.1, read as the reverse complement.
GGGGCGAAATCCTCGGCTTCTACGGCCTTGTCGGCGCCGGGCGCAGCGAGGTGATGCAGGCGATATCAGGCATCACCCGCACCAGCGGCGGCACGATCACGCTGGAGGGCAAGGCGATCGCGCCGAAATCGGCGGCGGATTCGATCAATGCCGGCATCGTCTATGTGCCGGAGGAGCGCGGCAAGCAAGGTGTGGTGATCGGCCTGCCGATCTTCCAGAATGTCTCGCTTCCCTCGCTCAAGCGGACATCCAAGTCCGGCATGTTGCGGCTGGCGGAAGAGTTCGCCCTGGCCCGCGCCTATACCGAGCGGCTCGACCTGCGCGCTTCTTCGCTCAGCCAGGATGTCGGCACGCTGTCGGGCGGCAACCAGCAGAAGATCGTCATCGCCAAATGGCTGGCGACCGCGCCCAAGGTGATCATCCTGGACGAGCCAACCAAGGGCATCGACATCGGTTCGAAGGCAGCCGTGCACGGCTTCATGGCCGAGCTCGTCGCGCAAGGCCTGTCGGTGATCATGGTGTCGTCCGAACTGCCGGAAATCCTCGGAATGTCGGACCGCGTCGTCGTCATGCGCGAGGGCCGCATTGCCGCGGTCTACGACAATAAGGGGCTCGACGCCGAAACACTGGTCAGGACGGCAGCAGGGATCGCGGCATGAAGGCTTTTCTCAGATATCGCGAGGTCTGGCTGCTGGCGGCAATCGTCGTGCTGATTGGGCTGATCTCGATGCGTTTTCCAGGTTTTGCCGATCCGGCCAATCTGCGCCAGGTGTTCAACGACACGTCGATCCTGATGATCCTGGCGCTCGGCCAGATGGTCGTCATCCTGACCCGCTCGATCGACCTGTCGATGGCCTCCAACCTCTGTTTCACCGGCATGGTGGTGGCGATGCTGAACGCCGCAGATCCGGCAATCCCGATCCCGCTGCTGATCGTCATCGCACTTCTGGTGGGGCTCGTGCTCGGCGCCATCAACGGCCTGCTGGTATGGCGGCTGAACATTCCCTCGATCGTGGTTACGCTCGGCACGCTCACCATCTACCGCGGCGCCACCTTCGTCATATCAGGCGGCGCCTGGGTCAATGCCGACCAGATGAGCGCTGATTTCATCGGGCTGCAGCGCGCGGCTTTCCTCGGCATTCCGGTGCTGTCCTGGATCGCCCTGCTGGTCATTGCATTGTTTTTCCTCGTGATGACGCGCACCGCGCTCGGCCGCTCGATCTACGCCATCGGCGTCAACCCGACGGCATCGGTCTATGCCGGCATCGATGTCGGCCGGACGAAATTCATCGTCTTCTGCATCTCGGGGATGATCGGCGGCCTCTGCGGCTATCTCTGGATCTCGCGCTACGTCATCGCCTCGGTCGAGGTCGCCAATGGCTATGAGCTCAACATCATCGCCGCCTGCGTCATCGGCGGCATCTCGATTGCCGGCGGCATCGGCTCGGTCGGCGGCGCGGTGCTCGGTGCGCTGTTCCTTGGCATCATCTCCAACGCGCTGCCGGTCATCAACATCTCACCCTTCTGGCAGATGGCGATTTCAGGCAGCGCCATCATCCTGGCCGTAGTGCTCAACGCACGCGGCGAACGCCGGCAAGGCCGCATCATTCTCAAGAAGGCGGAAGCGGCATGATGGACACCCCTGCTCCACGCCACATTCCCGACCGGCTCGACAAGTCATTCACTGCGGCGGTCTTCTCTTGGGAGGCGCTGCTAATCGCGGTGGCCATCGCTATCTTTGCCGTGAACAGTTTTGCTTCGCCCTATTTCCTCGACGCGTGGTCGCTGTCGGACCTGACTTTCAACTTCACGGAAAAGGCGCTGATCGCGCTGGCCATGGCGCTGCTGATCATCTCCGGCGAAATCGACCTGTCGGTCGCCGCCATCATCGCGCTGGCTTCGACGATGATGGGCATGGCGGTGCAGGCCGGCGCCGGCACGCCTACCCTGGTGGCGATCGGCCTCGTCGTCGGGCTCGGCTGCGGCGCCTTCAACGGCCTGCTCGTCACCAGGCTCGGCTTGCCGTCGATCGTCGTCACCATCGGCACGATGAGCCTGTTTCGCGGCATTGCCTTCATCATCCTGGGCGACCGTGCCTATAAGGGCTACCCCGCGAGTTTCGCCTTCTTCGGCCAGGGCTATGTCTGGTGGGTCGTGTCGTTCGAACTGACGCTGTTCCTGGTCGCGGCAGTCGTCTACTGGTTCCTTCTGCACCGGACGAGCTTCGGCCGCCGGGTCTTTGCCATCGGCAACAACCCGGTCGCGGCGCAGTTTTCCGGCGTGCGCGTCGGCCGCATCAAATTCATCCTGTTTTGCCTGACCGGCCTGATGGCGGGCATCGCCTCAGTGCTGATAACGTCGCGGCTCGGCTCGACCCGGCCGTCCATCGCGCAGGGCTACGAGCTCGAAGTTATCACCATGGTGGTGCTCGGCGGCGTCAGCATTCTCGGCGGCGCCGGCAGCATTCTGGGCGTGGTGCTGGCGGCCTTCATCATGGGACTGGTGACCTTCGGCCTCGGCCTGCTCAACGTTCCCGGGATCGTCATGTCGATCTTCATCGGCCTGCTGCTGATCATCGTCATCGCGCTGCCTATCCTGTGGCGGCGCGTGCGGCGGGAGCGCTTTGCCTGATGCCGGAGAAATACGCGTTCAAGATGAAGCTCAATGCCGGCATGAAGGCCGAATACAAGAGGCGCCACGACGACATCTGGCCGTCACTCGTCGCGTTGCTGAAACAGGCCGGTATCTCCGATTATTCGATCCATCTCGACGAGGAGACCAACATACTCTTTGGCGTGCTGTGGCGACGCGATGATCACGGTATGGACGAATTGCCGAAGCATCCGGTGATGCAGCGCTGGTGGGCCGAGATGGCGGACATCATGGAGACCAAGCCGAACAACGAGCCGGTGGCGGTGCCGCTGGAAACAATGTTCCATATGGAATGACCCGCTACGTTGCCGTCATCGATATCGGCAAGACCAACGTCAAGGTGGCGCTGGTCGATCTCGCCGCAGCAAGCGAAGTCGCGCTGCGCACGGTGGCGAACGAGCCGGTTCGGCAAGGCCAGTACCCGCACCATGACGTCGAGCGGTTATGGGCGTTTATCCTCGGCAGCCTGGCCGAGATCGATCGTGAGCAGCGCATCGATGCGATATCGATCACCACCCATGGCGCAACGGGCGTGCTGGTCGACGCATCTGGCGAACTGGCGCTGCCGGTGCTCGATTACGAATTCGACGGGCCGGATGCCCTTGCCGGGGACTATGACACGATCCGTCCGGCGTTCTCCGAGACCGGCACTCCGCGCCTGCCGGCCGGCCTCAATCTCGGCGCGCAGCTGTTCTGGCAGCAGAAGCGCTTTCCGGCGGATTTCGCCAGAACCGCCGCGATGCTGATGTATCCGCAATACTGGGCCTTGCGCCTGACCGGCGTCGCCGCCAGCGAGGTGACTTCGCTCGGCTGCCACACCGATCTGTGGAACCCGTGGAAAGCGGATTTTTCCTCACTGGTCGACCGGCTGCAATGGCGCCGGCTAATGGCGCCGGTGCGGCAGGCCAAGGACCGCTTGGGCCCGATCCTGCCCGCTCTGGCGCGGCAAACCGGCCTCGATCCGCAAACGCCGGTGTATTGCGGCCTGCACGATTCCAACGCCTCGCTGCTGCCGCATCTCCTGTCCGACAAGCCGCCCTTCTCCGTTGTCTCGACCGGCACCTGGGTGGTCTCGATGGCGGTCGGCTGCAGCAAGGTCGCGCTCGATCCGGCCCGCGACACGCTGGTCAATGTCAACGCACTCGGCGATCCCGTGCCTTCGGCGCGCTTCATGGGTGGCCGCGAGTTTTCCCTGCTGACCGAAGGCCAATCGGAAGACTGGACGGAACACGATGTTGCCACGGTGCTCGCGCGCAAGACGTCCCTATTGCCTTCGACCCAACAGGGTTCGGGGCCGTTTCCGCATCATACTGCATCATGGCTTAACGCGGACGGCATCAACAATGGCCAGCGTTTTGTCGCCATCTCGTTCTACCTGGCGCTGATGACCGCGACCTGCCTCGACCTGATCGGCGGCGAGGGGTCAACCATCGTCGAAGGACCCTTCGCCCGCAACCGGCTGTTCACCCGCGTGCTGGCTGCCGCGACAGCGCGCGCCGTCATTGCCTCCGAGGCTGCGACAGGCACCAGCATCGGCGCCGCCTTGCTGGCGTCGGACCAGGGGACACCGCAAGGCAGAGGCGAAAGGACCGAACCGTCGGCCGATCCACTCTGGACAAGCTACGTGTGCTCCTGGCGTTCGGCGGTCGACGAACGAGCCTGACGGCCGAGCTCATGGCGCCCTGATGTCCGGAGATGCCTAGCCCGCGTAAAGCAATCCTTGCGGATCGATCTCCGGCTTGCGGCCAGCCACCACGTCGGCAAGGAATTTTCCCGAGCCGCAGGCCATGGTCCAGCCGAGATGGCCGTGGCCGGTGTCGAGGTAGAGATTCTCGTACCGCGCCCGTCCGATGACCGGCACGGAGTTCGGCATCATCGGGCGAAGTCCAGCCCAGAGCTCGGCCTTGCTCTCGTCGAAGGCACCCGGGAACAGGTCCTTGCCGGTGTTCAGGATCGAGTTGAAATCGCGTGGCTTGAACGCACGGTCGAAACCGGTGAACTCCGCCGTCGAGGACATCCGCAGCCGATTTCCCAGCCTGGAATAGCCGATCAGCCGGTCCTCGTCGGCGCCGCCCATGATCGGTCCCTTGCTTTCATCTTCCAGCGGAACTGTCACGGTATAGCCCTTCACGGGATAGACGGGCAGGTCGATGCCGTAGCGGCGGCCGAGCAGACCGCTCTCCGGCCCCATCGAGATGACCACCGCATCGCCGGTTATCGGGCCGGCCGAGGTCATCACCGCGCGCACCTGGTCGCCGTCGATGTCGAGGCCTTCGACAGTGGTGCCGTAGAGGAATTGGACGCCGAGTTTTTCGGCGGCATAGGCAGCGAGGCGCTGCGTGAATTGGCTGGAGTCGCCGGTCTGGTCGATCGGCGAATAGACGCCGCCGGCAATCTTGTCCTTGGCGCCGGCGAGGCCTGGCTCGAGCTCGACCAGCCGGTCGCGGCCGACGATCTCGATCGGCAGGCCGTGTTCGCCGAGATAGCGGTAATTGTCGGTGCCGGTATCAAAGCTCTGCTGCGAGCGGAAGAAATACAGAATGCCTTTCTTGCGCTCGTCATAGTGGATGCCGGTCTCGGCGGTGACGGCGTTGATGCAGTCGCGCGAATAGAGCGCCAGACGCAGCTTGACGTCGGTGTTGGCGCGCATGCGCTTATGCGTGCACTGGCGCAGGAAGCGCAGGCTCCAGGCGAAAAAATACGGATCGAAGCGCAGGCGCACCTTGATGCCGAGATCGTGGTTGTAGAGGCCACGCAGGAACGTTTTAAGTGCGGCGGGCGAGGCCCAGGCGGTGGCGTCCCCGGGCGACACCAGGCCGGCATTCGACCGGCTGGTGCCGCGCGCCGCTGCCGGATGGCGCTCGATCACCGTCACCTCATGGCCGTCGCTGGCCAGATAATAGGCCGCCGCCGTACCGACGACGCCGGCTCCAAGCACCAGGATTTTCATTCCGCCACCAGCGCGCTGAACCAACCTTTGCGGAGAGCCCACTTCACCCCAGAGCCGAATTCTTGCTGGTCAGGATGCGTTCCCAGGCAAGCGCGTCGGCAACGATCTGGTCGAGGTTGTCGCGCTGCGGGGTCCAGCCGAGTTCGCCGCGCGCCAGCTCCGAATTGGCGACGACCGCGGCGGCGTCACCGGCGCGGCGATCGCCCATCCGCACGTCGAAATCATGGCCGAAGACGCGGCGGACGCTGTCGATGACCTCGAGCACCGAATAGCCGTGGCTGTAGCCGCAATTGGCGACCAGGCTCGATCCGCCGGCACGCAGCCGCTGCAGCGCCAGCCGATGCGCCGCCGCCAGGTCGCTGACGTGGATATAGTCGCGCATGCAGGTGCCGTCCGGCGTCGGATAGTCGGTGCCGAACACCTGCATGAAAGGGCGCTTGCCGAGCGCCGTCTCGCAGGCGACCTTGATCAGATGCGTGGCACCGGGCGTCGACTGGCCGGTGCGGCCCTTCGGGTCGGCGCCGGCGACGTTGAAATAGCGCAGCGCCGTATAACGCAACCCATAGGCAATCGCTGCGTCGCGCAGCATCCATTCGCTCATCAGCTTGGACAGGCCATAGGGCGATTCCGGCGCAAGCCGGGCATCCTCGCGAACCGGCTCCAGTCCGGCGCCGCCATAGACGGCGGCGGTCGAGGAAAAGATGAAATTGGGCACGCCTTCGCGCACCGCGGTCTCGATCAAGGTGCGTGTCTTGCAGGTGTTGTTCTCGTAATAGGCAAGCGGGTCGGCGACCGATTCGGGGACCACGATCGAGCCGGCGAAATGGATGATCGCGTCGACCTTATTGTCGCGAATGATCGAGGCGACCAGTTCCCTGTCGGCGACGTCGCCGACGACGAGCTTTGCTTCCGGAGCCACCGCCCATTCAAAGCCGGTCGAAAGCCGGTCGAGGACGACGACGCTGTCACCCGTGTCCAGCAATTCCCAGACCATATGGCTACCGATATAGCCGGCACCGCCTGTCACCAAAACCGTCATCCGCATCCTCGCTATTCATGATTTATCGGCACTGTCTCAATCGTCGCCTTACTGGAAAACCTGCCGCCAAGCCATTAGAACCTGCGGTAACCGGTCTCATCGGCGCGTGGCATTGTCCTGAAACAAGATTGATCCACATCAAGGGAATAGGCCACGTTCCGTGGTCGTTAGGAACAGGCTCGGGGCGTGGCATTTTGACCAAAAAGGCCAGGTGGACGACGAATGGGCCAATGACTATGATCCCGCGCAAAACTGGGAAGGCGACATGAACTATCAGCGGTTTTTCGAGGAAGCGATCGACCAGCTCCATGCAGAGCGTCGCTACCGCGTCTTCGCCGACCTTGAGCGTATCGTAGGGAAATTCCCGCGCGCCATCTGGCGCGCCAATGGCCGCGCCGAGGAAATTACCGTCTGGTGCTCCAACGACTATCTCGGCATGGGCCAGCATCCCGACGTCATTGCCGCGTTCCAGAAGGCGGCAGGCAAGATGGGGTCGGGGGCCGGCGGCACCCGCAACATTTCCGGCACCAGCAACCCGCTGGTCGAGCTCGAACTGGAGCTGGCCGACCTGCACGACAAGGAAGCCGCACTGGTTTTCACCTCCGGCTTCGTTTCCAACGAGGCGTCGATCTCGACCATTGCAAAGCTGCTTCCCAATTGCCTGATCGTCTCGGACGAGCTCAACCACGCTTCGATGATCGAAGGCGTGCGGCGCTCGGGCGCCGAGAAGAAGATCTTCCGCCATAACGACGTCGCGCATCTCGAAAGCCTGCTGCAGACGGCCGGCCGCGAGCGCGCCAAGCTGATCGTCTTCGAGAGCGTTTATTCGATGGACGGCGACATCGCGCCGATCAATCAGATCGTCGATCTCGCCGAGCGCTACAACGCCATGACCTACATCGACGAGGTCCACGCCGTCGGCATGTACGGGCCACGCGGCGGCGGCATCACCGAGCGCGAAGGGCTGGCCGACCGCATCGACATCATCGAGGGCACACTGGCCAAGGCGTTCGGCACGCTTGGCGGCTACATCGCCGGCAACACTGCGGTGATCGACGCGGTGCGCTCCTATGCGCCGGGCTTCATCTTCACCACGGCGTTGCCGCCGGCGATCGCTGCCGCGGCAACCACTTCGATCCGCCATCTCAAGCGCTCGCAGGCCGAGCGCGATGCGCAGCTGCGTCAGGCGACACGGACCAAGCAAGTGCTGGCCGCGGCCGGCCTGCCGGTGATGGAGTCGCCTACCCACATCGTGCCGCTTCTGGTCGGCGATCCCGAGCTCTGCAAGATGGCCAGCGACCGCCTGCTGGGTGTGCACGGCATCTACATCCAGCCGATCAACTACCCGACAGTGCCGCGCGGCACCGAACGGCTGCGCATCACGCCGACACCGTTCCATTCGGACGCGCTGATTGCGTCCCTGCAGGACGCGCTGGTCGAGACATGGGACGCGTTGGGGATTCCCTACGGTTCGGCGGGCCGACCGTCGGTCGCCAAGAGCGACCGCGTCATACCGCTGCTGGTGCCGAAATCGGGCGGGTAACCTCCGCCGCCACGGGCCGTAGCCGCCACCGGTGCCGCTTATTCTTCGGTGCTGCGATGCTCAGACTTGGCGCGAAGCTCAACACACCTCACACAGTCTTCATCCATTTCGCCAGCCGGTGCGCGGCTTCCTCGAGCTGGTCGAGACGGCGGTGGAAGCACAGCCTGAGGAAGGCTTCACCGCCGGGGCCGAAGGCGGTGCCGGGAGCCAGGCCGACATTGGCGCGGTCGACCATGTCGAAGGCGGCAGCGCGGGAATCGGTGATGCCGTCGACCGCGAAGAACAGATAGAATGCGCCCTGCGGCACGGTGAACCGCGCCCTGCCGGTCTCGGCGAGAATGCCGCAGACCAGGTCGCGCGCGGCCCTCGCCCGCTCCACCTGCTCGACGATGAAGGCGTCGCCCTCATCGAGAGCAATGACGGCGCCGCGCTGCATGAACTGCGCAACGCCGGAAGTCGAATACTGGACCAGGTTCTCGAACACCTGCTGCAAGGCGGGATGGATCTTGATCCAGCCGATGCGCCAGCCGGTCATCGCCCAGTTCTTGGAAAAGGAATTGACGAACAGGATGCGGTCCTCGTCAGCCATGATGTCGATGAAGGACGGCGCGCGGCCATGGCCGTAATGAAACAGCGAGTAGATCTCGTCGGCGATGATCCACAGGCCCCTTTCGCGGGCAAGATCGAGGATTGCCTGCAGCGTCTCCTTGTCGGCCGTCCAGCCGGTCGGGTTGGACGGCGTGTTGACGAACAGTGCCTTGGTCCGCGGCGTGATCGCCGCTGCGATCTTGTCGACATCGCAGGACCAGCCATTGCCCGATTGGTCGAGCGTGACCGCGACTGGAACGGCGCCCGCGACGCCTGCGGCGGCGGCGAAGTTCGGCCATGCCGGCGACAGGTAGACGAGTTCGTCGCCCTTGCCGGCCACCGCATCGATGGCCAACTGGATGGCGTGCATGCCGGAGCCGGTGACGATAAATTCTTCGTTGGCGAAAGTCTTGCCGAAATGCCTGGTGTAGTAGCGGGCGAGCGCCTGCCTGAGTTCAGGAATGCCCCGCTGCCAGGTGTAGAAGGTCTCGCCGCCGGCGAGTGCCTTGGCGGCGGCATCGGTGATGAAGGCAGGCGTCGGCAGGTCGCCCTCGCCGGCCCAGAGCGGGATCATGCCGTCGCGGCCGCGGCCACGGTTCATGACGGCGACAATGCCGCTTTCAGGCGCCGCCCGCGCTTCGGCGCGCAGAGTATCGATCAGGGTCATGGATGGATCCGTTTTCGTTTGCTCGACTGCTAGCGTGTTTCAGGGCGGACGAAAACAGAAAACCCCGGCCGCAAGCGACCGGGGTTTTGGTCCAGAAAGGTTCTCGCAGGCGCTATTTTCTGGCGAGGAGATCGCGAATTTCGGTGAGCAGCGCGACGTCGGCTGGCGGCGGAGAGGCCGGGGCGGCCGGTTTCTCGCGCTCCAGACGCTGGCGCAGATTGTTCACCGCCTTGACCATCAGGAAGATGATGAGGGCGAGGATAAGGAAATTCAGCGCCACGGTGATGAAGCTGCCATAGGCGAAGACCGCACCCTGTTTCTTTGCATCAGCCAGCGAGGTTGCATTCACCGCAGAAGACAGGGGTATGAAGTAGTTGTTGAAGTCCAGTCCTCCGAAGATCGCACCTACAATAGGCATGATGATGTCGTCGACCAGCGAGGTGACGATCTTGCCGAAGGCAGCGCCAATGATGACGGCGACGGCCAGGTCCATCACATTGCCCCTGGAAATGAATTCCTGAAACTCTTTCAGCATTCGACTCCTCCTTGTCCTGACCGGCCGTTCTGCCGTCCGCTCCTCCGGCATCGACCGGCAGGCAGAATAGCAAAAACCTGCGGTTGCAACAGGAACAAAAGCTGGTTTCAGCCGGTCACGATTGCCCGACGCAGTCGATATGATACGCCGAAAGCCGCGATGGACTCGATCGCCAAGCTGTGATTGCGTCTGCAAGGCCGGATGAAAAAGCCGGCGCAGGGAGGAAGTTCGAGGCGTGCAGGGCTGGTTCATCGTCATCATCGCGATCGCCTATGTGACGTTGCTGTTCGTCATCGCCAGCCTGGGCGACCGCCGCTCGACTTCATCCGGGCCCGGCCGCGCCCGGCCGTTCATCTATGCGCTCAGCCTCGCCATTTACTGCACCTCCTGGACCTTCTTCGGCTCGGTCGGGCTGTCCTCCGAGCGCGGCCTCGAGTTCCTCGGCATCTATATCGGACCGGTCCTGGTGTTCGTGTTCGGCTTTCCGCTGCTGCAGCGCATCGTCAGGCTGGCCAAGACCGAGAAGATCACCTCGATCGCCGACTTTCTCGGTGCCCGCTACGGCAAGAGCTTCGCTGTCGCGGCGATCGCCACGCTGATCGCGACCATCGGCGCCGTGCCCTATATCGCGCTGCAATTGAAGGCGATCTCCGGCTCGGTCAGCCTGATGGTCGAGCACTATACCGGCTCGCCCCCGTCGTTCGATCCGTTCGTTAGCGACATCTCGCTGGTCGTGGCCATGCTGCTGGCGCTGTTTGCGGTGCTGTTCGGCACGCGCCATGCGGATGCCACCGAGCACCAGGACGGACTGGTGCTGGCGGTGGCGGTCGAGACCGTGGTCAAGCTGGCCGCCTTCCTGGCGATCGGCCTGATGGTCATGTTTCTGATCTTCGGCGGGCCAGGCGATATGTTCGACCGGCTCGCCGAAAACACGCAGGTGCGCCAGGCGATAGGCTACAACACCTCACTCGCCACCTGGCTTGTGCTGACATGCCTGAGCGGCTTTGCCATTCTCATGCTGCCGCGCCAGTTCTACGTCACCATCGTCGAGAACCGCAGCGAGGCCGAGCTGCGCACCGCGACATGGGTGTTTCCGCTCTATCTGGTGGCGATCAACCTGTTCGTGCTGCCGATCGCGCTGGCCGGCCTGGAACTGGTCGGCACCAGGACCAGCAGCGACCTCTACGTGCTGTCGCTGCCGCTGTTCAGCGGCCACGACGTGCTGGCGATGGCGGCCTTCATCGGCGGCCTGTCGGCGGCGACCGCGATGGTGATCGTCGAAAGCGTCGCGCTGTCGATCATGATCTCCAACGACTTGGTCATTCCGCTGTTCGTGAGGCGATTGCTGCGGACCACGACATCCGAGAACGAGGACTGGTCGACGCTCATCCTCAATGTGCGGCGGGCGGCGATCTTCATCATGCTGTTCATCGCTTTTCTCTACTACCGCGAGAGCACCAACAGCGCGCGGCTGTCCTCGATCGGCCTGATGTCGTTCGCGGCGATCGCGCAGTTCGCGCCGGCAATGATCGGCGGCCTGGTCTGGCGCGGCGCCAACGGAAGGGGGGCGGCACTCGGCATGGTCGCCGGCATCGTCGTCTGGAGCTACACGCTGCTGCTTCCATCGCTCGCCGCGGCCGATACCGGCATCCTCGTCCACGGCCTGTTCGGCTTCGATGCGTTGCGGCCGCAATCCCTGTTCGGCACCGTCGCCGAGCCGCTGAACCATGGCGTGCTGTGGAGCCTGTCTATCAACACGCTGTTTTTTGTGTTCGGCTCACTGTCGCGCGCGTCGGTGCCGCTGGAGCGCATCCAGGCATCGATCTTCGTGCCGCGCGAGGCGGGGCCGCTGCCGAGCCTGCGCCGCTTCCGCACCACCATCACCGTCAACGACCTGAAGGACACGATTGCGCGCTATCTCGGTGTCGAACGCACCGAGCGGTCCTTCCAGTCGTTCGAGAAGAGCAGCGGCACTTCACTGCACGGCAACGAACAGGCCAGCATGGATGTCATCCGCTTCTCCGAGCAGCTTCTGGCCAGTGCCGTCGGCTCCTCTTCGGCGCGGCTGATCCTGTCGCTGCTGCTGCGCCGCAACGACCGCGAATCCAAGGACGCCTTCCGACTGCTCGACGACGCCACCGAGGCGCTGCAGCACAATCGCGACCTGCTGCAGATCGCGCTCGACCAGATGGAACAGGGCATCACCGTCTTCGACCGGGATTTCCGGTTGATCTGCTGGAACCGCCAGTACCGGGCGCTGTTCGACCTGCCCGACGAGATGGGCCAGGTCGGCGTCTCGCTCGATCGTATCCTGCGCCACCTTGCCGAGCGCGGTGATATACCGGCAGACCAGCGCGTCACTATGCTCAATCGCCTGACCAGCTTCGTCAGCCCATGGCAGATGGAGTTGAAGACCAGCGGACGCATCCTCGAATTGCGCTCCAATCCGATGCCGGACGGCGGCATCGTCGCCACCTATGCCGACATTTCCGGACGCGTCGAACAGGATCTGGCGCTGAAGCGCGCCAACGAATCACTGGAACAGCGAGTGAAGAACCGCACCGCCGAGCTCACCCGTGTCAACGAGGAGCTGGCGCAGGCGCAGATGCTGGCCGAGGAGGCCAATCTCGGCAAGACCCGCTTCCTCGCTGCCGCCGGCCACGACATCCTGCAGCCGCTGAACGCCGCCCGCCTCTATTGCTCGTCGCTGATCGAGAAGACCGGCAAGGGACCTGCCGGCAAGGCGGCGATGAACATCGAATCGTCGCTGGAATCGGTCGAGACCATCCTCGGCGCGGTGCTCGACATTTCGCGCCTCGACGCCGGCGCGATGAAGCCGGACGATACGAGCTTCGGCCTCGACGGGCTGCTGCGCCAGATCGGCAACGACTTCCGGCCGCTTGCCGCCGAAAAGAAGCTCGAGCTCACGATCATGCCGTCATCGCTCAGCGTCATGATGGACCGCAATCTGCTGCGCCGGCTGATCCAGAACCTGGTCTCCAACGCCATCAAGTATACGCGCCATGGCCGCATCCTAGTCGGCGTGCGGCGGCGCGGCGAACTGGCCGAGATCCAAGTTATCGATACCGGCATCGGCATTGCCGGCGACAAGCTCAACACCGTGTTCCGCGAATTCACCCGGCTCGACGAGGGCATGCGCGAGGCGGAAGGCCTCGGCCTGGGGCTCTCCATCGTCGACCGCATCGCCCGCGTGCTGCGCCTCGAAATCCGGATATTCTCCAGTCCCGGCAAGGGCACGCGCTTTTCCGTGTTGCTGCCGGTGGTGGCCGTGCAGGCACCGCGGCGCGAGGCCGAGGCGAAGCCGCCTGCCCGTGCCGCGGCCTCGCTTGCCGGGCTGCATGTGCTCTGCATCGACAATGACGCCCGCATCCTCGACGGCATGCGGCTGTTGCTCGAGGGCTGGGGCTGCAGCGTCGACACGCTTTCCGGCGCGGAGGATCTCGACAGGTCCGGTATGCATCGGCCGGACATCGTGCTTGCCGACTATCATCTCGACGACAAGACCGGCCTCGAATTGATCGCCGAGTTGCGTGCGATCCATGGCGAGGACCTGCCGGCCGTGCTGGTCACTGCCGACCGCTCCAGCGAGGTTCGCGCCGCCGCCGGCAGGCTCGACGTGCCGGTGATCAGCAAACCACTGAAACCGGCGATGCTGCGCTCGATGATGGCCAGGGTCAGGCCGCTGGCGCCGGCGGCCGAATAGGAATCAGCCGGCCGTCTGCAACGGGTCGCTGCCGATTTTGGACAAAAGGATCACCGCCTGGGTGCGGCTGTCGACGCCGAGCTTCTGCAGGATGGCCGAGACATGCGCTTTGATCGTCGCTTCGGAGACCCCGAGCTCATAGGCGATCTGCTTGTTGAGCAGTCCCTCGGCCAGCATGCCGAGCACACGCGTCTGCTGCGGCGTCAGCGCCCGTAGGCGCTTGATCAGGTCGGAAATCTCGGGATCGTGCTCGACGCCGAGATCGACCCCGGCGGGTGCCGCGATATCACCTGCGAGCACCGACTGGACCGCATTGCGGATCTCCTCCATGCTGGCCGATTTGGAGATGAAGCCGGAGGCGCCGAGATCGAGCGCGCGCCGGATCGTCACCGGATCGTCATGCGCCGAGACCACCATCATCGGCACCGCCGGATGGATGCCGCGCAACGAAATCAGGCCGGAAAGACCGCTTGCCCCCGGCATCGACAGGTCGAGCAGCACCAGATCGACATCCTCATTGGCCAGGACCAGCGCCTTGGCGCTTTCGAAATCGCCGGCCTCGTGAATGGCGGCATCTCCGATGCCCGCGAGTGCCTCCCTCAATGCACCGCGAAAAAGCGGATGATCGTCGGCAATGACGAATGTGTAGCCCAACAGTGATGTCCCTCCCCGAATCCCGTTGGCGATTTTCCGCCTTGCAGGATCTGAACGATCATAACGCTACGCCTGCTGTTCGGCGTGGCCGGCTTGCTATTCCCGCCCCAGGTCTTTTTGCGAATTGCCTAGGTCTTTTGCGAATTGGGCTTGGCGCCGTCTTCGTCCTTGTCCATGTCCTTGACGATATCCATAAAGCTGCGCAGGAAGCGCTCCATATAGCCCATCGTCTTGTTGAAATCCTCCTCGCTGGGCAAAGTCGATTCGAAACGCGCGGCAAGCGAATTTTCGAGTTTGGCGACGCGTTCATCGAGCGCCTTCACCGAATTTTTCAGCCGGTCGACCTCATCCTGGAAGGCGGCACGTTCGTCGGCCGCCGTCTTGCAGACGAGCTGACCGGAGCGCTCCTCGCAGAGCGACATGGCGCCGGTTTGCGTATCCATGCGCACATAGCCATTGGCCGATTTTTCCAACCGGTAGCGATCGGCTTCCTCGGAAAAGGCCGAGGCCGCGACAAGCGACACCAGTGCCGCGGGGATCAAGACGTGTTTCAGACGCATGTTTTCCTCCATGAGCCAGTTGGCTCAATGTATCACATGTTTGCGCCTGAAATGGGGAAGAGTTCGGAGCCTCCGAAACCCGCTTGCCCCTTCCCCGCATGATCTGTTCGGACTATAGCGCAACGATGTCCGAGATCATCTACAAGATAGTTCCCGAGGCGCTGTGGCGCGAGGCTGAAAGAGAAGGCCGCTTCACCGGCGCGCCGATCGACGTCGCCGACGGCTTCATCCATTTTTCCACCGCCGGGCAGGTTCGGGAAACGGCAGCCAAGCATTTCGCCGACCGGAGCGGGTTGCTGCTGGTCGCCGTCGACGGCGCGCGTCTCGGCGATGCGCTGAAATATGAGGTCTCGCGCGGCGGCGCCTTGTTCCCGCATCTCTATGGCGCGCTCGGCCTCGATGCGGTCGTTTCGGTGCAGGCATTGCCGCTCGGCGCCGACGGCCGGCATGAATTCCCGGCGCTGGAGGCCGAATGAGCGCGTTCGACCGGATCGGCCAGAAACTGCTGTTCACGCTCGATCCGGAAACCGCGCATGGGCTGTCGATCGCCGCGCTGAGATGCGGGCTGCCGGTCGCCGGTCGTTCGCCGCAGGACAACAGGCTAAAGGTCAGCCTTTGCGGGCTCGATTTCCCGAACCCGCTCGGCATGGCCGCGGGTTACGACAAGAATGCCGAAGTGCCGGACGCGCTGCTCGGCCTCGGCTTCGGCTTCGCCGAGGTCGGCACAATCACGCCGCTGCCGCAGACGGGCAATCCGAAGCCGCGCATCTTCCGGCTGCCTTCGGACGGGGCAGTGATCAACCGGCTGGGCTTCAACAATGAAGGCCACGCCGCCGCGAAACAGCGCCTTGCCGCCCGTAAGGGCCGCGCCGGCATCGTCGGGATCAACATCGGGGCCAACAAGGACAGCGCCGACCGCGTCAGTGATTATGAGCGCGGCGTGATCCGGTTCGCGCGATACGCCAGCTATCTGACAATCAATATCTCCTCGCCGAACACGCCAGGCCTGCGCAACATGCAGGCGCGCGAACAGCTTGGCGAACTCCTGTCGCGGGTCATGGCTGCGCGTGCGGCGGCACCGGCAAAACCGCCCGTCTTCCTCAAGATCGCGCCGGACCTGGTCGAGGCCGAGCTGGAGGATATCGCCGCCGAGGTCACTGAGAAGCAAATAGACGGCGTCATCGTCTCCAACACCACGATCGCGCGAGCCGGCCTGAGCAGCGCCGGCCTTGCCGGCGAGGCCGGCGGGCTTTCGGGGAAACCCTTGTTCGAACGCTCGACGATCGTGCTGGCTAAGATGCGAAAACTGCTTGGGCCGGATCGCGCCATCATCGGCGTCGGCGGCGTGGATTCCGCCGAGACGGCACTGGAAAAGATCCGTGCCGGCGCCGACCTCGTGCAGCTCTATACCGGCATGATCTATGCCGGGCCTGCGCTGCCGGGACGCATTCTTTGCGGCATGGCCCGTTTCATGGACAGTCATGGGCTGAAGTCGCTGCGCGAGCTTCGCGACAGCCGCCTCGATCAATGGGCAGCGAAACCGCTTTAGCGATCAGCCAAAGGCCGTGCGCACCCGCAGCCGCAATATGGCGAGCAGGCTGAAGCCGCGGACAAGCAGGAACACATGCAACGCCGCCCATAGGCCGTGATTGCCGAAGGCCGGCGCCAGGATCAGCAGCGCGGCGCTGAACGCCAGGAACGACACCAGCATCATGTTGCGCATGTCGCGCGACCACGTCGCGCCGATGAAAAACCCCGTCCATCTCGAAAGCCAGCGCGCCGCTGAGCGCGGTGAACGCCGCCCAGGGCAAGTAGATGTCGGCAATGGCGCGGACGTCCGTCGAGGTCGTGATCAGGGCGACGAGATCGGTGCCCTCCAGCAGGAGGAAGAGCGTCGCCGTGCCCGCCAGCCCGAGCCCCCAAAGCAGCGTCAGCCGCACCGCCCGGTCGAACGCCGTGGCGGCACGAGCACCGATGGCGCGCCCGGCGAGCTGTTCAGCGGCGGTGGCGAAACCATCGAGGAAATAGCCGGCAATCAGGAAGAGGTTCATCAGCACGGCGTTGGCGGCCAGGGTCAGCGTGCCGAATTGCGCCCCTTGGCGCGTGAACAGCGCGAAGGCGGCGAGCAGCGAAAAGGAGCGGATCATGATATCGCGATTGAGCGACATCATGCGCAGGAATGCCGGCAGATCGAGGACGCGGTGGCGCGGCAACCTGGGCGCCGCCCAAAAGCGCCGGCCGACAATGGCGAGACCAAGCAGCATGGCGACGAATTCGCCGGTGACCGTTGCCCAGGCAACGCCGGCAACGCCCCAGCCGAGCTCCAGGCCAAGCAGGAAGCAGAGGGCGATGTTGATGCCGTTCAGTATCAATTGCAGCATCAGCCCGAGCCCGCCTTCGCCGCGCCCCAGCACGTAACCGAGGATGGCGTAATTGATCAGCGAGAACGGTGCTGCGAGCATCCTGATGTGGATATATACGTC
Source organism: Mesorhizobium sp. M0119 (assembly GCF_040322615.1). Taxonomy (NCBI): domain Bacteria; kingdom Pseudomonadati; phylum Pseudomonadota; class Alphaproteobacteria; order Hyphomicrobiales; family Phyllobacteriaceae; genus Mesorhizobium; species Mesorhizobium sp. M0119. The sequence goes on along the minus strand of NZ_JAMYTU010000003.1, from coordinate 119,917 downwards.
CATCGCCGCGCTGACGCGCGGCTCGGCGCCGATGAACCATTGCCCGGCGGTGGAGACCAGCGGCGCAAGTGCGGCAAGCACAATGCCGGCGACGACCGCGATCAGCACGGCGCGCCAGAACACCGCCTGCTCCTCCAGCGCATCGCCGCGCCCGAAGGCCTGGGCGACCAAGCCGGTGGTGCCGGAGCGCAGGAAGTTGAAGGTGGTGAAGACGACATCGAAGATCAGGGCACCGGCCGCCAGGCCGCCGAGAAGGGCGGCGTCGCCGAACTGTCCGACCACCGCCGTGTCGACAATTCCGAGCAACGGCGTCGTCAGATAGGCAAGCGTCATCGGCACGGCGATGGCGAGCACCGAGCGGTTGGTGACGATGAAGGCCCTGGCTTCGGTGGCGTGGGCTTCGGTGGGTAAAGCCTGCTCCAAACGCGTGTTGCTTCCTGTTGCCGCTTGATCGGCTAGCCGATGTGCCCCAGTTTGCGGACCTCGCGCAACCATCCACCCCGTTATGGTCAACCGAAACCCGCCTCTGGCGCACCGGCCGTCCCATGCCCTTGCAGATCGTTCATCATCCCGACTACGACGCCGGCTTCGCCGTCAACCACCGCTTCCCGATGAGCAAATATCCGCTGCTGATGGACGCCTTGCGGGCACGCGGCCTGGCGCGGCCCGAAGCGCTCAACATGCCAGCGGCGGCGCGGCCATCATGGCTGAAGCTTGCCCACGCGGCCGACTATGTCGATCAGGTGCTTGCCTGCGAAGTGCCGGTGGGGATCGAGCGCGAGATCGGCTTTCCCGTTGGACCGCGGGTTTCGCTGAGGGCGCAGCTCGCAACGGCCGGCACGGTGCTGGCGGCGCGGCTGGCTTTGCTGAACGGAATCGCCTGCAACACCGCCGGCGGTAGCCATCATGCGCGGCGCGCGCAAGGCGCCGGCTTCTGCACCTTCAACGATGTGGCCGTGGCTGCGCTGGTGCTGCTCGCCGAAGCTGCTGTCCAAAACATCCTGGTGGTCGATCTCGACGTCCATCAGGGCGACGGCACGGCGGATATCCTGAACGACGAGCCGCGCGTGTTTACCTTCTCCATGCATGGCGACCGCAACTACCCCGCGCGCAAGATCGCCTCCGATCTCGATGTCGCCCTGCCCGACGGCGCCGGCGATGCAGCCTATCTGGAGCGGCTGGACGCCACCCTGCCGGAGCTGTCGGCGCGAAGGCGCTGGGACCTCGTCTTCTACAATGCTGGGGTCGACGTCCATGCCGAGGACCGGCTCGGCAGGTTGTCGCTCACGGACGACGGGCTGCGCGCCCGCGACGATATGGTGATCCGCCATTTCCTCACGCTTGGCATACCGGTGTGCGGCGTTATCGGCGGAGGCTATTCAACGGATGTCGCAGCACTCGCCGCACGGCACGCCATCCTGTTCGAGGTGGCGGCGGGCTACGCCTGAAAATTCACTTCCGGTAGTTAGCGATCCTGAGCAGGATGAACGCCGGCACGACGATCGCGGCACCGAGTAGGATGTAGCCGAGAAAGCGGTCGATGGCGTGGAAGCCCAAATTCCACAGGTCGATGAAGAATTTGCGGATGCCGTAAAGCACGTCCATCGGCGACCAGCCGAAGGCGTTCATGACCAGGCCGACGAGGAACGACACCACGAGCAGCTTCAAGATCACCCGGAGCGGCGTATCGCCGAGAAAGCGGTTCAGTGCGGACAAGGCCTGTCTCCACAGTCGGGTGCCGCGATTCGGGCACATGCCCAGAAATACGCAGTTGACCGCCCGGCATCAAGCCGAGCCCTCAAACCGGATTGCGCATCGGCGCCGGGCCATGATATCGGAAGAACAGCGCGGGTATGATGTAATGGTAGCTTGTCAGCTTCCCAAGCTGAACGCGCGGGTTCGATTCCCGCTACCCGCTCCAGCTTTTGCCACACTGCATTAAACTTGTTTTGGCCAGGCTGAAAACCAGCGGAATTCACAGGCAATTTTTTTATAGCCCGGCTGGCCGTCTTTCATCTGTTTGGCCGATGTGCCAGTTCGTGGAATATCTCACATTGAGGGTCGGCGGGGCCTCGAATGACCCCTACCGGAATGTCTACCCTTGGCCCGCTGGCTTCTGCTGGCGGGCTTTTTTGAGCATTACGCAGTAGTGGTCGACGCGCACCGGCGCCGCTCAGGCGGGCCTGTCTGGTCGTCTGGCCGGCCACGGGATGCGCCCCGCTACCCGCTCCAACCCTCAGCCCACCTCTCGCAGAATAAAATCGTGCAGCATCTTGGCTGCCGGCGACAGCGCGCGGTTCTTTACCGTGATCAGGCTGTAGGGCCTGACCTCGATGTCGAATTCGGTCTGGACAACATCGATGGCGCCGGCCAGGCCTTCCGGGTTCTGGATGAACTTCGCGACCTGGATCGACACCGGTGCGATGGCGTCGGATTGCGCGACCATGACCAGAGTCAATAGCAGCGAGCTGGTGTTGAGGATGCGGTCCGGCAGCGCGATGTTTCGGTTCAGGAAGTTGCTCTCCATCGCCTGGCGCAGCGGCGAGCCGCCCGACTGGAAAACCCAGTCATAGGCGGCCGTGTCTTCCAGCCGCACTGCCTTGCCCTTGGTCAGCGGGTGGCCGCGGCGCACGATCAGGCAGGCCTTCTCGACGCCGATGACTCGCGCTTCGAACAGCCGCGGATTGAGGTCGTCGGGGATGCGGGCGATGATGAAATCGTGGCGCGAGGCGATCAGCTCGCGCGCAAGCACGTTCGAGGTCTCGACCTGCATGGTGATTTCGATGCGCGGATAGAGACGCCGGATCTCGCGGATCGCCGGCACCGCCAGCTCGATCGCCGGTGCTGTCACCGCGCCCAGGAACACCGAGCCGCCCTTGCCCGCCTTGAGCTCGAAAATCTCGCGGTCGACCTCGCGCATCTCGAGCAGGATCGATCGCGCGCGCCGTGCCAACGCCTTGCCATAAGGCGTCAGCGTGATGCCGCGCGGCAGCCTTTCGCAGAGCTTGACGTCGAGCACGGCCTCCATCTCGGCGATCATGCGCGAGGCGGCCGGCTGCGAGATGTTCATGACCTGGGCCGCGGCACTCACCCGGCCGTGCTCGTCGAGGGCCGCGATCATGCGCATGTGACGCAGGCTCAAGCCGCTGCGCAGCAAGGTTCCGCCATCACCCGGAATCTCATCGTAACCGGCTGATATTCCGCCAGGATTTCGCAACGCCGCCATGATTTTTCCCTACTCCTACGCCCGGCGCCCCGGCTGAATCCGGCAGCGTCGTCACCAGCCTAAGCCATATCAGTCTCGATATAGCAACCATCAAAGATCGCATTTGACAGTTATGGCAAAGCGACACACCCTTCGCGCGTCCTGAGACTTGACGATCGGTGATGAGGGAAAACTCGTATCGATTGAGACCAGAGTTTCGGGGCCGATTGGGAGGATACCGGAGATCGATTGACGGCAGCGGCGCGTTTGGCGCTCCTGCACGATTGCGCGGCCCACGAAACCCAAGGGTACGCGTCCATCAACCAGGGAGAGTTAATGTGAAGATTATCAAGACACTGGCCGCTGTCGCGGCCCTAGGCATCGCGGCCATGACGCTGCCGGCGCAGGCGGGCGAAGGCCTGATCGGCGTGCTGATGCCCACCAAGACCTCGCAGCGCTGGATCAACGACGGCGACGCCGTCAAGTCCCAGCTCGAGGCTCTGGGCTACACCGTCGACCTGCAATACGCGCAGGACGACATTCCGAACCAGCTCAGCCAGCTGGAAAACGAAATCACCAAGGGCCCGAAGGCGCTGATCATCGCTTCGATCGACGGCACCACGATGGGCGATGCGCTGCAGAAGGCGAATGACGCAGGCGTCGTCGTCGTCGCTTACGACCGCCTGATCAAGAAGACGCCAAATGTCGACTACTACACCACCTTCGACAATTTCGGCGTCGGCGTCATCCAGGCCAAATCGCTGCTCAAGGGCCTCGGCTATCCCGAGAAGAAGGGTCCGTTCAACATCGAGCTGTTCGGCGGGTCTCCGGACGACAACAATGCGTTCTTCTTCTATAACGGCGCCATGTCGGTTCTTCAGCCGCTGATCGACGACAAGACCCTCGTCGTGAAGTCCGGCCAGATGGGCATGGACAAGGTCGGCACGCTGCGCTGGCTGGCGGCAACCGCCCAGGCCCGCATGGACAATCTGCTCTCCGCCAACTACTCGGACGGCAGCCGCGTCGATGGCGTGCTCTCGCCCTATGACGGCCTGTCGCGCGGCATCATCGCTTCGCTGCGCGCCGTAGGCTACGGCACTGCCGATCAGCCATGGCCGATCGTCACCGGACAGGACGCCGAGACCGCTTCGGTCAAGGCGATCATCGCCGGCGAACAGTACTCGACCGTGTTCAAGGACACCCGCGAACTCGCCAAGGCGACGGTCGAACTCGTCGACAAGGTGCTCTCGGGCGGCAAACCGGAAGGCCTCGACACCACGACCTACAACAACGACGTCAAGGTCGTTCCCTCGATCCTGTTGACGCCGCATGACGTCGACAAGTCGAACTACCAGGCCCTGGTGGTCGACTCCGGCTACATCAAGGCCGAAGAACTGAAGTAATCGCGGTTACAAAGCCTGGGGTCCTGCGCAGGCAGGGCCCCTTTTCGTTGGCGAGCCAGCCCGGTATTGTTTGCGGACCTCGCAGGAGTGGTATTCTCAATGGCATCGACGATTTTGGAGATGCGCGACATCACCAAGACGTTTCCCGGCGTCAAGGCGCTGTCGAACGTCAAGCTCATGGTCGAGGAAGGCGAGATCCATGCCGTGGTCGGCGAGAACGGCGCCGGCAAGTCGACGCTGATGAAGGTGCTGTCGGGCGTGTATCCGTCCGGCACCTATGACGGCCAGATCATCTATCGCGGCGATGAGTGCCATTTCAAAGGCATCCATGATAGCGAACGCAAGGGCATCGTCATCATCCATCAGGAGCTTGCGCTGGTGCCGATGTTGTCGATTGCCGAAAACATCTTTCTCGGCAACGAGCACGCCAGATACGGCGTCATCGACTGGAATGCCAACGAGACGCGCACCAGCGCCCTGCTCAAGAAGGTCGGCCTCAAGGAAGACCCCAACACGCTGATCACGAATATCGGCGTCGGCAAGCAGCAGCTGGTCGAGATCGCCAAGGCGCTCAGCAAGGAAGTGAAGTTGCTCATTCTCGACGAGCCGACCGCGAGCCTGTCCGAAAAGGACAGCCAGGCGCTGCTCGATCTGCTGCTCGAATTCAAGCGGCAGGGCATCACTTCGATCCTGATCTCGCACAAGCTCAACGAGGTGAACCGGGTCGCCGACAAGGTCACCATCATCCGTGACGGCCGGACCATCGAGACGCTGGCCAAGAAGGACATCTCGGAGGACCGCATCATCACCTCGATGGTCGGCCGTTCGCTCGACGACCGCTATCCGCCGCGCGAGCCGAAGATCGGCGAGACCGTTCTCGAAGTGAAAAACTGGTCGGTCTACCACCCCATCCATGCCGAGCGGCAGGTCATCAAGGGTATCAACCTCAACGCCCGCAAGGGCGAAGTAGTCGGCATTGCCGGGCTCATGGGCGCCGGCCGGACCGAGTTTGCCATGAGCCTGTTCGGCCGGTCCTATGGCCGCCGCATCACCGGCGAGGTGTTCCTTGACGGCAAGCCGATCGACGTCTCCTCGGTGAGCAAGGCGGTGGAACACGGCATCGCCTATGTTACCGAGGACCGCAAGACCTACGGTCTCAACTTGATCGACCATATCAAGCACAACATCACGCTGGCCAACCTGCCCGGCGTCTCGCGCCATGGCGTGATCGACGATTTGCGCGAGCTTTCAGTCGCCAATGACTATCGCGGCAGGACCAATATCCGCGCCTCGAGCGTCTATCAGATGACCGGCAACCTTTCTGGCGGCAATCAGCAGAAGGTGGTGCTGTCGAAATGGCTGTTCGCCAATCCGGAAGTGCTGATCCTCGACGAGCCGACACGCGGTATCGACGTCGGCGCCAAGTATGAAATCTATACGATCATTGCGCGTCTCGCCTCCGAGGGTAAGGCAATCATCGTCATCTCGTCGGAAATGCCCGAACTGCTCGGCATCACCGACCGCATTTACGTCATGAACGAAGGACGCATCGTCGGCGAAATGGCGGCAAGCGACGCCAGCCAGGAAAAGATAATGCGCGCCATCGTCCGCGGAGAAGGAAAAGCATCATGAGCACCGAAAGCGCTCCCGGGCCGCAGACCGGCGTTGCCCAGGACCTACAACAGGGACCTCGCATTGCCGTCTCGGCGCTGGTCACCAACCTGCGCGAATACGGGTTGGTGCTGGCGTTGATCGCAATCATGGTGTTCTTCCAGTTCACCACGTCCGGAACGCTGTTCAAGCCGGTGAACCTCAGCAATCTGGTTCAGCAGAACAGCTTCATCATCGTGATGGCGCTAGGCATGCTTCTGGTCATCGTTTCGGGCCATATCGATCTCAGCGTCGGCTCCGTCGCCGGCTTCATCGGCGCGCTGGCGGCGATGATGATGGTCATCTGGCCGCTTGGCCCGTTGAGCAATCCGCTGGTGGTATCGATCATCTGCCTGATCGTCGGTGGCGCGATCGGCGCGGCACAAGGCTACTGGATTGCCTATCATCGAATACCGAGCTTCATCGTCACACTGGCGGGCATGCTGATCTTCCGCGGCATCTGCCAGGCGCTGCTGGGTGGCGGGTCTTCCGTGGGGCCGCTCCCCGTCGGCTTCAAGGCGCTCAGTTCCGGCTTCATTCCGGACCTGATCGGCCCATTGACGCTGATACCGCCAACCGTCAACGCCGCCGGCAAAACCATTGTCGGCAGCGGCCTGACGCTGCACCTGACGACGATCGTGATCGGCCTCGTCGCCGTGCTCGCCTATGCCTATTTCGGACTCAAGGCACGGCGCACCCGCGAGAAGCATGGCTACGAAGCCGAGCCGTTCTCGCTGTTCGTCGTCAAGACCCTGGTGATCAGCGCGCTGGCGCTGTTTCTCGTCTACCAATTCGCCACCTACAGGGGCCTTCCCATCGTCCTCATGGTGATGGGCGTACTGATCGCGTTGTTCGTCTTCGTTACCAAACGCATGACCATCGGCCGCCGCATCTATGCGATGGGCGGCAATGCCAAGGCAGCTCAGCTATCGGGCATCAAGACCGAACGGCTGACGTTGATGGTGTTCATCAATATGGGCGTGCTGTCGGCACTCGGCGGCCTGATTATCGCTGCGCGCCTGGGGCAGGCTGTGCCGGCGGCCGGCCTCGGCAGCGAGCTCGACGTCATCGCCGCGGTGTTTATCGGTGGTGCTTCGGCGATGGGCGGCGTCGGCCAGGTCATCGGCGCGGTGGTCGGCGGTTTCATCATGGGCGTCATGAACAACGGCATGTCGATCATGGGTGTCAATGTCGACTGGCAGCAGGTGGTCAAAGGCCTGGTGCTGCTCGGCGCCGTCGTCTTCGACGTCTACAACAAGAACAAGGCTTGAGAGGCAACCAGGAGGCATACGGGTCATATCGCGGCGCTGCCGGGCGACGCGAAAAAGTCCCCCGAGGGACCTGATCCGCGAGCGCAATCCGGACGAAGAATTTCAACCGAGGCGCGGACAGGGTCCGGGCCGCGCAGGGCAGGGTTTGCCGAGAAAGGCAGGCCAGCCCGCAATTCAGAGAGGGTTACCATGCTGATCTCACAGATCCTCGACGACGCCGACACGATCCGCGTCGTTGCCCGCAACGGCGGCAAGACCCGCGTCATCAACGGCGCCCGCAGCGTCTATTCGCTGGCGATGGAGGCCGCGCGCACCGGCAGCGGGCTTGTCGCCCTGATCGAGCGCAAGGGCTTTGGCGAAACCGTCGATCTCGACGCAGCCTACAAGAAGGGGCGGCTGCTGTCGCCGATCAACCATCCCGATCCGGCGCATCTCCATCTCACCGGCACCGGGCTGACGCATCTCGGCTCCGCCGCGACCCGCGATTCCATGCATAAGAAGCTCAGCACGGACGGCGAGGAACAGCTGACCGATTCCATGAAGATGTTCCGCATGGGGCTTGAGGGCGGCAAGCCGGCGAAGGGCCAGACGGGCGTGCAGCCGGAATGGTTCTACAAGGGCAACGGCACCATGGCAGTGGCGCCCGGGGCGGCGCTTATGTCGCCGGCCTTCGCCCAGGATGCCGGCGAGGAGCCGGAAATCGCCGGTATCTATGTGATCGGCGACGACGGCGCCCCGTTCCGCGTCGGCTTCACGCTGTCGAACGAGTTTTCCGACCACGTCACCGAGCGCGTGAACTATCTCTTCCTTGCCCATTCCAAGCTGCGCAACGCTTCGTTCGGGCCGGAGATCCTGATCGGCGATCTGCCGTCCGATATCCGCGGCGCTTCACGCATCCTGCGCGACGGCAAGCTGCTTTGGGAAAAGCCGTTCCTGTCGGGCGAGGCGAACATGTCGCACACCATTGGCAATCTCGAGCATCACCACTTCAAATACTCGGCCTTCCGACAGCCGGGCGACGTGCATGTGCACATGTTCGGCACGGCGACGCTGTCCTTCGCCGACGGCATCAGGACCGAGGCCGGTGACGTATTCGAAATCGAGGCGCAGGATTTCGGCCTGCCTCTGCGCAACCCGCTCGAAATCGAGCAGCCGGTGAAGGTCGCCGTGAAGGCGCTTTGAGGCGGCATAGCCCGCAAGTAAGAGGAAGATCAGCGCGCGGCGCGGAAATGCTTGGATAGTTTCAGGCCCTGCGCCTGATAGTTCGAGCCGAGATCGGTGCCGTAGAGCGCTTGCGGCCGTTTTAGCATGTGCTCGTAGACTAGCCGTCCGACGATCTGGCCGTGGTCGAGGATGAACGGCACTTCATGGCTGCGTACCTCGAGCACCGCCCGGCTGCCGGTGCCGCCCGACGCCGAATGGCCGAAACCCGGGTCGAAGAAACCGGCATAATGGACGCGGAACTCGCCGACCAGCGGATCGAAGGGCGTCATTTCGGCGGCGTAGAGCGGCGGCACATGCACCGCCTCGCGCGACACCAGAATATAGAATTCGTCCGGATCGAGCACCAGCTCGCCGGCGCCGCTCTTGTAGAGCGGCTCCCAGAAATCGACGACATCCTGCGCGGCGCGCTTGTCGACGTCGACCAGGCCGGTGTGGTGCTTGCCGCGATAGCCGACCAGCCCATCCTTGTCGCCGTCGAGGTCGATCGACAGCGCGATGCCGCCGCCTGAGATGTTGGGCGGTTCGGTGGCGACCAGCATCTCGGCGCGATGCAGGTCGTGCAGCTCGCTTTCCGACAACAGCGCATTGCCGGTGCGGAACCTGATCTGCGACAGCCGCGAGCCGGTCCGCACCACAATCGGGAAAGTGCGCGGGCTGACCTCCAGATAGAGCGGGCCTTCATAGCCGGCGGCGATCTTGTCGAACTCGTGGCCACGGTCGGTCATCACCCGGGTAAAGATATCAAGCCGTCCGGTCGAGCTTTTCGGGTTGGCCGAAGCCGAAATATGCGCGGGCAGCGCCAGGCTTTCGAGCAGCGGCACGATGTAGACGCAGCCGGTTTCCAGCACGGCACCTTCGGCGAGGTTGACCTCGTGCAGCTTCAGCCGGTCGAGCTTATCGACAACCCTGTGGTCCGGGCCGGGCAAGAAGGAAGCACGCACCCGCCAGGCCTTGTCGCCGAGCCTGAGGTCAAGGCTGGCCGGCTGGATCTGATCGGCATCGAGCGTGCGCGGCGATTTCAGCGCGCCCGACTGGAACAGCGCGGAAATATCCTGATCGGGAAGAATGCCTGTCTGCCGCAAGGGTCTGGCTCCGTTCGAACGCCGGGCGAGGTCTTGTTCTGTCGCAGGTCCGACCGTGGACGCCTTTGGCACCTGCTTGGTACAACCCTCTTAATCATGCCGGCAATTGACGCAAGCGTGGCGCGGGTCTAAAGCTCGTTATCCCGTGGTGATTTGGCCGGTCGGCTTGCAGCCACGTTAAACAAGTCGCTAAAGGACCGTCGGGCCGCAAGGCCATATGGACCGGTTGCGACTTTCGCGACCGGTTTTTTTTGTTTGGACCAATTTTGGTGTTTGGATAGAATGATGACCAAGAAGCGCGACTGGAAGCCTCAGACCGCACTCGTGCATGCCGGGACGCTGCGTTCCGGCTTCGGCGAGACCTCCGAGGCTATGTATCTCACCCAAGGCTATGTCTACGAGACGGCGCAAGCGGCGGAAGCCCGCTTCAAGGGTGAGGAGCCGGGCTTCATCTATTCGCGCTATGCCAACCCGACCGTCGACATGTTTGAAAAACGCATGTGCGCGCTGGAAGGCGCCGAGGACGCGCGCGCCACGGCATCCGGCATGGCGGCGGTGACGGCAGCACTGCTGTGCAGCGCCAAGGCGGGCGACCATATCGTCGCGGCGCGCGCGCTGTTCGGCTCCTGCCGCTGGGTGGTCGAGACGCTGGCACCGAAATACGGCATCGAGGCAACGCTGGTGGACGGCACCGACATCGCCAATTGGGAAAAAGCGGTTAGGCCCAATACCAAACTGTTCTTCCTGGAAAGCCCGACCAATCCGACGCTGGAGGTGGTCGACATCGCCGCCGTCGCGGCACTTGCCAATTCGATCAGCGCCAGGCTGATCGTCGACAACGTCTTCGCCACGCCCTTGCAGCAGAAACCCTTGCGGCTCGGCGCTCACATCGTCGTCTATTCGGCCACGAAGCATATTGACGGCCAGGGGCGCTGTCTTGGCGGCATCGTTCTGTCGGACAAGAAGTGGATCGACGAAAACTTGCATGACTATTTCCGTCACACCGGCCCCAGCCTCTCGCCTTTCAATGCCTGGACGCTGCTGAAAGGCCTGGAGACGCTGCCGATGCGCGTACGCCAGCAGACGGAAAGTGCCGGCCGCATCGCGGATTTCCTCGCCGAGCGCCCGCAAGTCGCCCGCGTCATCTATCCCGGCCGCGCCGACCACCCGCAAGCGGCCGTGGTCAAGAAGCAGATGTCGGGCGGCTCGACGCTGATCTGCCTGGATGTGAAGGGCGGCAAGCAGGCGGCCTTTGCTTTCCAGAACGCACTCGACATCGTGCTGATTTCCAACAATCTTGGTGATGCCAAGAGCCTGATCACCCATCCAGCGACGACGACGCACAAGAACTTGACCGATGAAGCACGTGCCGAACTCGGCATCGGACCCGGAACGCTCAGGCTTTCCGTCGGCCTGGAGGACACCGACGACCTGCTCGAAGATATCGAGCAAGCGCTGAGAGCTGCCGGATAAGGGCTGGCCGAACAGAGGCGAGCGGGGACGCGCTGATCAGGCGCCGGACGGGGTCTCTTCCAGCTCCGCGACGGCCTTGGTCTGGATAGTCATCACGTTGCCGCGCCAGTCGACGGCGCCGCTCAGCCATCCGCGCGCCCAAATGGCGGGAAGCATCAGGTCTCGCGCCATCATCGCCGGGATAGTGCGCGGCGACAGGTGCCATCCCTTGGCCGAGGCCAAGACGCATTCCGGCAGGTAGGCCGCGACCAGCACGGCGATGGCGGTTGCCGGCCGGGTGCCGCCGGCGGCCGCCGCCGCGGGCCGCCCCCGCCCCCCCCGGGGGCGGCGCCGCGCGCACCTGATTGGGGGGGCAAACCACCCCCCAACGGGCCCCGGGCCCCCCCGGCGCCCAGCGCGCCTGCCGCGACCAGATCTCGCCAAGCGTGCGCCGGCCGAGCGGCTGTTCGAAGGGCGAAGCGACAAGATTGACCCGCAGTCCGAGCCGGTTGACCAGCTTGGTCGCGGCGGCGTCCTCGGCGATCTCGGCAGCAAGCGCGCGGATACCGCCATTGGCATCGAGCATCGGCTTGTTCCACAACATGCTCTTGCCCTGCGCGAAGCCGAGGCCGAGCGCCTCTCCAGCGTACTGCCAGCGTGCCTGCAGCGTGTTGAGAAAGGCGCATTCGACCTCCCCCCAAAACCCGTCCGGCCGCGAGCCGATCGGCGTCGAGCAGACGAGGCCGGTATCGGGCCGCCATGCCGCCATCAGCTGCTGGACATAATCGCTCGGCATAAGCACGTTGGAATCGGCAAGGATGACCCAGCGATAATGGGCCGCCTCCCAACCCTTCACGCAATTGTTGAGTTTCGGATTGCTGCTGATGCCGTCGTCACCGACAAGCAGTCGGGCCCGTATTGCCGGAAAACGCGTCATTGCGGCGGTGATCGGCTTGACTACCGAATCGTCCGCATGGGCGACGCAGAAGATGAGTTCGTAGCGCGGCCAGTCGAGGGAGAAGGCGCGCTCTAGAGTCTCTTCGGCAAACGGCTCGACGCCGCGCGCCGGGACGACGATCGATACCGGCGGCGCGTTGGCCGCGGGCGGTGCAATCCTGGCTGGTCGCTTCAGCTTCAGCGAAGCTAACAGGATGCTGGCGAGATTTGAAAGAAGGAGGGCTATGGAAAGGAGGGCGGCTGCGAATGTCGGTTCCATCGAGATCTGGTCACTCCAGAAATGCCGGCCGCATTACGGCCGTTTTCAACAATTCGACAAAACGCTGAGTCGCCCGGCACAAGCCTGCACACCATCATTGTCATGTGTCACTCAAATGACATTGTTTTTCGGCACCTGCGCTTGAGATCGGGCAAGAAGATGCCGCGCATCGTTGACCAAACTGCGCTGAGCATCGAAAGTTCCATCTACATTGCTTTGGAGCAGTTTATGTACAGCGCCGTCACCCGCAACATCGAAGTGCAGGTCAGGCCGTTCTATCTGGAGGATCACTCCGACCCGCCGCAAAACCGCTATGTCTGGGGCTATCAGGTGACCATCGACAATCAGTCGGATGAGTTCGTGCAGCTTCTGTCACGCTACTGGCACATTACCGACGGCACCGGCAAGGTCGAGGAAGTGCGCGGCCCCGGGGTCGTCGGCGAGCAACCTGGACTCAACCCCGGCGACAGCTATCAGTATACGTCTGGATGCCCGCTCTCGACCCCGTCCGGCATCATGGTCGGGCACTACATAATGCGCAACAAACGGGGTGAGACCTTCGACGTCGCTATCCCTGCCTTCTCGCTCGATTTGCCAGGCACGCGGCGCACCGTCAATTGAGGGCCATCATTCAGCCGCTGCAAACTCCGCCGGATCGAAGTCATATTGCTTCGAGCAGAATTCGCAGGCGACGTGAATGCTGCCATCCTCGGTGCTGTCCCTGATCTCCTCGGCGGAAAAGCCTTCGAGGATGCCGCGGATCTTCTCCCTCGAGCATGAGCACTGGTCGGCGACCGGCACCCCGCCGAAGACGCGGACGCCATGCTCGTGGAAAAGCCGGTAAAGCAGCCGTTCGGCGCCGATCGTCGGATCGATCAGCTCGGTCGGTTCAATGGTACCAAGCAGCGCCAGCAGCTCCTGCCAGGAATTGTCGGTCGGGTCGTGGATTTCCTCACGCGGATCGCCGTCGCCACCGGGAAGGTCGGGTACGCGCATGCGCTCCGCCGACTGCGGCAGGAATTGTGCCAGCAAGCCACCGGCCCGCCATTGCTCGCGGGCACCGCCGACGCCGGGCGTCAGAAGCTTGGCAACCGAAAGCCGGAGGTCGGTTGGAATCTGCTCCGACTGGCGGAAATAGGTGCGTGCGGCATCTTCCAGTGTGACGCCGTCGAGCTGGACGATGCCTTGGTAGCGTTGCGTGTGAGCGCCCTGGTCGATGGTCAGCGCCAGGACGCCGCTGCCGAGCAGCGTCTGCGGTGACGTCTCGCCGGCAGCCGTCAAAGCCTGCAGCCGGTCGGCATCGAAGCGGGCATAAGCGCGCAGCGCGCGCGGCGTGGAGAAATCCGCGACCAGCATGTCGACCGGCCCGTCGGTGCGGGTCTGCAAAATGAACTTGCCCTCGAACTTCAGCGAAGTTCCGAGCAATACCGTCAGCACACAGGCTTCGGCCAGGAGCCGGGCGACCGGCTCGGGATAGTCGTGGCGGCTGAGAATAGCGTCGAGCATCGACCCGAGCTGGACGGTGCGGCCGCGCACGTCGAGCGGGCCGACCTCGAACGGCACGACATGGTCGTCGCCGGCGTAGCCGAATTCGCCGAGCTTGGGTTTATGTTCAGCCAATTGATGAGTTTCCAACATGACAAAGCTCCGGGGCGCGGCGATGCCGCCCTCCGGGGCGCATGCGACGAGACGCGCTCGATTTGCGTGATGCGCCTGAGATAGGCACCACCCACTTCTGGATCAAGGCGGCCCGGATCAAGGCGGCGCAGATCAAGGCGGCGCGGATCAGGCCGGCCCGGATCACCGCGGTCCGTATCAAGCGCCCAGGCACCAGGCCAAGACCGCCTTCTGGGCATGGAGCCGGTTCTCGGCCTCATCGAACACCACCGAATGCGGTCCGTCGATCACCTCGTCGGTAACCTCCTCACCGCGATGCGCCGGCAGACAGTGCATGAACAGCGCGTCCGGCTTGGCTTTCGCCATCAGTGCCGCATTGACCTGATAGGGCAAGAAGACATTGTGGCCGCGGGCACGGTGCTCCTGGCCCATCGACACCCAGCAGTCGGTGACGATGCAGTCGGCCTCGTGAACGGCCTCCTCGGGCGAACGGGTGAATTTCAGCTTGCCGCCATTGGCTTTCGACCAGTCGACATGCTTCTGAGCCGGTTCGCTGCCCTCGGGCACGGCGACGTTCAGCTTGAAGCGGAACCGCGCAGAAGCCTCCAGCAGCGAATGCAGCACGTTGTTGCCGTCGCCAGTCCAGGCGATCGTCTTGCCGGCCACCGGACCGCGATGCTCTTCGAAGGTCATGATGTCGGCCATCAGCTGGCAGGGATGGGTCTCGTCGGTCAGCCCGTTGATGACGGGGACCGTAGCGTTTTCCGTCAGTTCCAGCAGCCGGTCATGCGAGGTGGTGCGGATCATGATGGCATCGACATAGCGCGACAGCACCTTGGCCGTGTCGGCAATGGTCTCCGAGCGGCCAAGCTGCATCTCGGTGCCGGTCAGCATGATCGTCTCGCCACCCAATTGCCGCATACCGACATCGAACGACACGCGCGTGCGCGTCGACGGCTTGTCGAAGATCATGGCCAGCACCTTGCCTTCGAGCGGCTTGCTGCGTTCGCCGGCCTTGAGTCTTGCCTTTCGCACAGCTGCGTCGTCGAGCATGAAGCGCAGATCGCCTTCGGAAACGGCGGAAAGATCGGTGAAATGGCGAAGGGACATCAGGAATTCCAGGATTACTTCGCGGCGGCAGCGACGATGGCATCCGCCAGGCTCTTGGCGCCGGCACGAATGCGCTCGAGCGCCTCGTGGATCTCGGCATCGGTGACGGTGAGAGGCGGCAGCAGGCGGATAACATTGTCGCCGGCCGGAACCGTCAAGAGATGCTGGTCGCGCAGTGCCACCGTGACCTTGGTGTTGGGCATCGCGCATTTAAGCCCGAGCATCAGGCCGGTGCCCCTGATGCTTTCGATAACATCCGGAAATTCGTCGGCGACACCGGCAAGCCCCTGCTTCAACAGCAGCGCCTTGCGCCGGACGTCCTCGAGAAAGCCCTCTTCCAGCACCACGTCGAGCACGGCGTTGCCGACCGCCATCGCCAGCGGATTGCCACCGAAAGTGGTGCCGTGCACGCCGGCGGTCATGCCGACCGCTGCCTCGTCGGTGGCGAGGCAGGCACCCATCGGGAAGCCGCCGCCGATGCCCTTGGCCACCGCCATGAGGTCGGGTGTGATACCCGCCCACTCATGCGCGAACAGCTTTCCGGTGCGGCCGACGCCGCATTGGACCTCGTCGAAAATCAGGAGCAGCCCGTGCTGGTCGCAGAGCTGTCTGAGGCGCTTCAGCGATTGCGTCGGCACTTGCCTGATGCCGCCCTCGCCCTGCACCGGCTCGATCAGGATCGCCGCGGTCTCAGGCGTGATCGCCTTTTCGGCGGCATCCATATCGTCGAAACCGACCTGGTCGAAGCCGTCGACCTTGGGGCCGAAACCTTCCAGGTATTTGTACTGGCCGCCGGCGGCGATGGTGGCCAGGGTGCGGCCGTGGAAAGCGCCTTCGAAGGTGATTGTGCGGTAGCGCTCGGGATGGCCCTTGACGAAGTGGTAGCGCCGCGCCGTCTTGATGGCGCATTCGAGCGCCTCTGCGCCGGAATTGGTGAAGAACACCTTGTCGGCGAAGCTGGCGTCGGCCAGCCGCTCGCCGAGCCGGCTCTGTCCCGGAATCTCGTACAGATTGGAGACATGCCAGAGCTTGGCGGCCTGCTCGGTGAGGGCCGCGACCAGATGCGGATGGCTGTAGCCCAATGAATTCACGGCGATCCCGCCGGCGAAATCGAGATATCGCTCGCCCTTATCAGTGACCAGCCAGGTGCCTTCACCGTGGTCGAAAGCCAGGGGTGCGCGAACAAAGGTCTCGAAAAGCGCCGAACCGCTCATTATATGCGTCTCCGGAACCGGAAAAATCAAAAAGCCGCCAAAGCGGCGGCCCTTGTGGCTTATCGTGTTTTTCGGCCGTGAAGTCAACGAAAAGGTCGCGCAAGGACGTGCGGCAAGCCCTCCAGCACAACGCCGGCTCATAAGCGACCGGGCAAGTTGGGGAAAACCGAAAAAACCGATTCGTGTTGGCCTTGGGACTCTTGTCACCGAGTCAGCGCATAAGGTAATTGTAGTAGAGAAATAACTAGATTTCGTGCGGCGGACCTAATCACCCGATATATGTGGTGTCTGCCCGGCAGAAGCCGGGTCGGGAATGGATTCCGATTGCCGCACGTTTCAGCAGGAGCGCGGTCTCATGAACTGGACTGACGAGCGAGTCGAACTTCTCAAAAAATTGTGGTCGGAGGGCCTCAGCGCCAGCCAGATCGCCGCACAGCTTGGCGGGGTCAGCCGCAATGCGGTCATCGGCAAAGTGCACCGGCTGAAACTGTCCGGTCGCGGACGCACGACCGCCTCACCGGCACGCCAGAAGAAGACGGTACAGGGATCGACGATCCAGAAATCGGTGTCGCGGGCAGCAAGCGCCACGCGCCATGCCACCACGTCGATGTCGATCGGTGCGACCGCGCTCAAGGCGCAGTTCGATGCCGAACCGGTGGCGCGCCACTATATCCGCCCGGTCGAGAACGTCGTCGTGCCGATCTCGCGGCATCTGCAACTCGTCGAGCTGAACGAGCGCACCTGCAAATGGCCGAATGGCGATCCGCTTTCGGAAGACTTCCATTTCTGCGGCAACGACGCCGCCGAAACCGGGCCCTACTGCAAGTACCATGCCCGCGTGGCGTTTCAGCCGGCATCCGAGCGGCGGCGGAGCAGATAGTTAAGGGAATAGGGAAGTAAGGGAGTAAGGGAGTAGGTAAGGATTAGGGCTTTGCGAGTGCACCCTTGGCAACTTACTACATACTGCCCTACTCCCTTACTGCCCTACTCTCTTACTCCCCTCTCTTCAAAGCCACCCATTCTTGCGAAACCGCCAGTAGAGAAACGTGCAGATCAGGGCAATTGCCGCCAGGACGGCCGGGTAGCCATACTCCATCCTCAGTTCCGGCATGTCGCTGAAATTCATGCCGTAAATGCCGGCGAATGCCGTCGGCACGGCCAAGATGGCAGCCCATGAGGCAAGCTTCTTGGAGATCGCCGTCTCCTGGCTTTGACCGACCAGAAGGCTCGCCTCGAAGGCGAAGGCGAGAACCTCACGCAGGCTGTCGATCTTTTCCTGGACAGTGCGGATGTGGTCGGTGACGTCGCGAAACAGCGGGTGCATGGCTGTGTGGATTTGCGGCAGATCGGCGCTGGTGAGCCGCCGGCAGACCTCCACCAGCGGCAGGGCCGCATTACGCAGGCGCAAGAGATCGCGGCGCAGCATATAAAGCCGTTCGATATCGGAGCCGGTCATCGGTTTCAGCAGAACCTTGTCCTCGATCGCCTCGACCTCGTTTTCGATCTGCTCGAGCACCGGCATGTAGTTGTCGACGATGAAATCGAGAATGGCGTAGAGGACGAAATCCTCGCCCTTGGCAAGGGAATGCGGGCAGCTTTCCCAATGCTGGCGAACGGCGGCGTAGGAGGTCGACGGGCCATGCCTGACGCTGACGATGTAGCCGGCGCCGACGAACAGATGCGTCTCGCCGAAAGTGACACGGCTGTCGATCAGCTGCGCCGTGCGGGCAACGATGAACAGGGCATCACCATATTGCTCGATCTTCGGTCGCTGGTGCGGATGCTCGGCGTCCTCGATCGCCAGCTCATGCAGATGGAATTGCGCCTGGACGCGCAGCAACAAATTGCGGTCGGGCTCCAGCAGTCCGATCCAGACTACGTGGCCTGGCTTCCCGGCCCATTCACCGGCTTCCTCGATCGGAATGTCGGCGATGCGCCGCCCAGCCGTATAGACACCGCAGGCGATTATGCCTGACATCGGCGGCGCAGGAGCAAACTCGCGGACGTATTCCATCGCAGCCTCCTGAAGGCGGGGCCTTCGTCGCGGAACTGAGAAGTCGGCGCGTCGAAAGCTTAGCGCAATTGTCTCTCAGGTGGCGAATCCGAAATTCGCATCATTGCTGAGAGAACTCACTTCGCTGGTTGCGTTGCGGGAAGAATAATCTTGTCCGTCTTGTCGCCCTTCGGACGATCGGCCGGCATCTGATCGCCGGTGACGATATAGTAGATCGTCTCGGCGATGTTGGTGGCGTGGTCGCCGATGCGCTCGATGTTCTTGGCGCAAAACAGGAGATGTGTGCAGGGCGTGATGTTGCGTGGGTCTTCCATCATGTAGGTCAGCAACTCGCGAAACAGCGAGGTGTACATGGCATCGATCTGGTCGTCGCGGTCGCGTACGAAACCGATTTTTTCCACCGACCGCGATGCGTAGACGTCGAGTACTTCCTTGAGCTGGGTCAGTGCCAGATTGGCCAAAGCCTCGAGGCCGCGGAACAGGCTGTTCGGCTGGCGCCCGTCTGCGACGGCAACCACCCGCTTGGCGACGTTCTTGCCGAGGTCGCCTACCCGTTCGAGGTCCGCCGAGATGCGGATCGCGCCTACGATCTCGCGCAGATCCGTCGCCATCGGCTGGCGCTTGGCGATGATGATGATCGCCTTGTCGTCGATCTCGCGTTGCCCCTCATCCAGAACCAGGTCGTCTCGAATGACTTTCTGGGCAAGTCCCGGATCCGCATTGACCAGCGCCGCGACTGCCTGCTCGACCATGCGCTCGGCATGCCCGCCCATCGCCGCGATGCGCTTCGACAGATATTTCAGCTCCTCGTCATAGGCGCTGACGATATGCACGGACTGCATGGACGAAATGCCTTCCCGGGATTTTCTGGTTGAGTCGTTCCCTCGAATCCCCGCTGATACGCTAGCCGGATGACAGAAAAAAGAAACGGCCCATTATGTGCTAGAGATAGTACCGCGTCAGCGAGCCGGCAAATGGACCGTGAACGCAGCGCCCTTGCCGACCTCCGACCTGATGGAGAGCCTGGCGTTGTGGCGCGTCAGGATATGCTTGACGATGGACAGGCCAAGGCCGGTGCCCTTTTGGGTCCGGCTGTTCTCGACGTCGACGCGGTAGAACCGCTCGGTGATGCGCGGGATGTGTTCTTCGGGGATGCCGGGGCCGAAATCCCTGATGGTGACGTCGATGCCCGGTTCGGGATCGCTATCGCTGCGCATGATCGACACCACGACGCGTCCGCCCGACTGACCGTATTTGCAGGCGTTTTCCAGCAGATTTTCGAAGACCTGGAAAAGCTCGTCCCGATCGCCGGGCACGTCGAGCGGCCCTTCTGCGAAATCACGCTCGATGACGACGCCGTTTTCCTTTGCGAGCGGCCCAAGCGAATCGATGACGCTGTCGATGGCCTGGCGCAGGTCGACCTCGGTTCCCGGCTTGAGATAGGGTTTCATCTCCAGGCGCGACAGCGACAGAAGGTCGTCGATGAGGCGCGCCATGCGGCTGGTCTGGTTCTGCATGATCTGCAGGAACTGCTCGCGCGCCGCGGGATCGTTGCGGGCCGGCCCGCGCAGCGTCTCGATGAAGCCGGCGATCGAGGCGAGAGGCGTGCGCAGCTCGTGGCTGGCATTGGCAATGAAATCGGCGCGCATTCTGTCGATCCGGCGCGCCTCACTCTGGTCCTTGAACACCAGCACGTAGAGATCCGTGGCATGGCCGACAGAAGACGCGCTCACCCGGTAGGCTCGTTCGACCGGCAGCTTTTCTATGTAGTCGACGCTGTCCGAAGCGACGTTGCCCGCCAAGATACTATCCAGCAAGGCCTGCATTTCCGGCGCGCGGAATTTCAGCGACAGCGACATGCCGGGGGCAATTCCGCCAAAGGCGGCAAAGGCGGCGGCGTTGGCGTGGACGATGGCGGCGGAGCGATCGAAAATGATCAGCGGATCGGCAACCGCCGCCGCGAGATATTCGCCGGAAAGCCGTTGCAGACCGCTCGCCTCGATGGCCGCGGCATTTTCGGTCGATTGACGCGCGACGCCGGCCGGCAGCATCGCAGCGGCAACCAGCACGACGCCTGCCAGGAGCACCACATAGCCGGACATGCCGGCAAAACCATACACCATCAGCACCGCAACGAAGCCGGCCGCCAGCAGCCAGCGGCTGTTCCACAGCCGCATGGCGACGGCTTGCGCCCTGCCTTTCCGCTCTGTGCCGATGTCGGCCATTTGCGCTCCGTCTGCGGCCATTTCAAGAACTTCCTGCTGGACCGGCGCTAGAGCACAGTGCGTCCAATTGGACGCACAAAGGACGCTCTACCACTTTATATGCTGCATCGTTCTTTCCGAAAATCGATTCCGATTTTCGGGCCGATGCAGTAAGGCTCCCAATAGCATGAGTCCGGAAGCTGGAAAGGTTCGTCTCGATGAAAAACGCCAGGGAAATCCCCGCCGCACCCTCATCGGGGCCGCTGAAGATCATGATCGACGGCAAGGAGCGGGAGTTCGACATCGAGGCCCCCACGCTTCCCGACTGGGTCGAGGACCGCAAGCTGACCGCCGGCGGCTATCCCTACGACAAGAAGATGAAGAGCGAGGAGTACGACGAGAGGCTAGAGAAGCTGCAGATCGAGCTGGTCAAGGCGCAGGCGTGGCTACAGTCGACAGGCAAGCGGGTAATGTCGCTGTTCGAGGGGCGCGACGCTGCCGGCAAGGGCGGCACAATCTTCGTTTTGCGCCAGTATCTGAACCCTCGCACGGCGCGCAACGTGGCGCTGACCAAGCCAACACCCACCGAGCTTGGACAATGGTACTTCCAGCGCTACGTCGACCACTTCCCGACGTCGGGCGAATTCGTCACCTTCGACCGCTCCTGGTACAACCGCGCCGGCGTTGAACCGGTGATGGGATTCTGCACGCCCGAGCAGCACGAGCAATTTCTGGACGAGGTTCCGCATTTCGAGCGGATGATCCGCAACGAGGGCATACATTTCTTCAAATTCTGGCTGAACGTCGGCCGGGAAACGCAGCTCGAGCGGTTCCACGACCGTCGCTGGAGCCCGCTGAAGAGCTGGAAGTTTTCGCCGATCGACGTCGCCGGCATCACCAAATGGGACGACTACACCAAGGCGCGCGACCTGATGGTCGAACGCACGCACAAGGAGTTCGCGCCCTGGATCATTGTGCGGGCGAACGACAAACGGCGCGCGCGGCTGGCCGTCATGCAGCGCATTCTCCTTTCGCTTCCCTATGACGGCCGCGACCTCGACGTCATCGGCAAGGAGGACAAGAAGATCATCGGCGAAGGGCCGACTTTCCTCGAAAAATAAGCTCACCTCATCGATACGCGGCTTTCATGCCGCCAGCCGGGCTATCCGCTGCAGTCGCTTCAGCGTGGTGTCGTCCTGCAGCGCCTGCTGGAAAAGCGAGATTTCCTGGTCGATGCGGTCGCAGAGCGCGCCGGTGTCCCCCCTGAGCAGGTCGCGCGTCTGCAGCAGCGCCGCGACAGGCTTCTTGGCGAGCTGCCTGGCTCTTGCCAGCGTGGCTTCCTCGACGCTGCCGTCCGTCACGATCTCGCCGACAAGGCCCAGTGCCCTGGCATCTTCGGCGGCGAGCGTGTCGCCCAGGCAGAAGAAGCGGAACGCCCCGGCATAGCCGAGCTTCTGCGGCGCCAGAATGCTGGTCGCCGCGTCCGGCACCAGGCCGAAATCGACGAACGGCACCCGAAACGTGCTCTTGCTCGAGGCGATCACCATGTCGCAGTGGAACAGGATGGTGCAGCCGACGCCGACGGCGTCGCCGTCGACACAGGCAAGGACCGGTTTCGGGAACGTCGCCAGCGTGCGGAACATATCGGTGACGGCGGCGATCAGTCGCCGATGTTTGGTGGCGTCGAGAAATTCGGAAAAGTCGGCACCGAGGCAGAAGCACCCGGCCAGGCCGCGCAGGACCACAACGCGGACGTCGTCGTCAACGGCGGCTTCGTGGAATGTCCTGGCCAGGCTTTCATAGGCCCGCCTGTCCAGCACCGGGCGGCCGTCACCCGACGACACCGTGACGATCAGCGTGTGATTGCGGAATTCTGCTTTTGAGTGAACGTTCATGGCCTCTCTCCAATCTCACGAGGCGCGTCTCTGTCCGAGCATGTCCGGGTACCCTCTGGCCAGCACCGGCGCAAAGTGGTTGCGGCGCGAACGCACCACGTCGAGCGTGTGCTCGTTGAAGGTGAGCAGTGTGGCAACCACCTGCTGGTTGCCGTAGGTACGCTGGTAACCGAGCGGCGTTGCCAGGAAATGCAGCTGCAGCGCGCGAAGCACCCACATCGGCTCGAATTCGATGATCACCTGGTTGACGTTGCGCTTCAGGCCCCACTCGACGAAGCCGGCGATCAGCTCCGTGCCCACCGTCGACACGCCGCGCCGGCCGTCGCGGAACCCCGGCGCAACCGCATAGCGGGTCAGTTCATAGACATTCGGGCCCGAAGGTGGGGTTCCCTCATAAAGGTCCGCCAGCACGTCGGTTAGAAGATGTGCCCGGGTCGTCGGCAACATCCGCTGATAACCGGCGAGCTCGCCATTGCGGATGACGATCTGGTGCACTGCCTCGTCGTGGTCGAATTGATCGATCTCGAGGCCATCGGGGCGCTGCAGATCGGTCCATCCCATCTCTTCGACGAAAATCTTGTAACGCAAACGATGAACTGCCTCCCAGAGATCGGGCCGTTCCATCAATTCCTGGGTCGTGAGGGAAAAAAACATTTTGCCGTCTCCTGTTTCAATAGGAAGATACGGCCGTGCTTTCCCAAAAAAATTACGCGATCACGCAAGCAAGAATTTCTAGGCCGGCGCGGCCGACCTAGTTAATATAGCCGCGCCTTATCGCTTCCGCGACGGCCTGGACCCGGTTGACGGCACCGAGTTTGCTTTTGGCGTTAAGAAGGTGTTTCTCTGACGTGTGTTCCGAAATGCCGAGAATTTGTGAAATCTCCCATTCGGACTTGCCAACAGCGGCCCATTGCAGGCATTCGCGCTCACGCGGCGTTAATTCGACATGATCGATGGTTTTGCCCGCCATGGTGTGGAGCTGCATTGCGCGGCCAATCGCATACGTCGAGACCAGCGACACCAACCCGAACTCGGCGCTCGACAATTCGACAGCCTCGCCGCCTAGCGACACCATGACGATCTGGCCATCGAGCGTGATTAGCGGGAAGGCCAACCCGTCGCGCAGCTTGAATTCGCCGGCGTCGCCCATCACCTCGCCGCCGCTCTTGCCGATACGGATGCCCTGAGACGCTTCCCGCCACTGGAATGGCGCCTGAAGCTGCTTCATGTGACTGACGACGGGGTCGTGATCGACGTAATTACGCGCGACGTAGCGCTCAAGCCATTCAGCCGGCCAGTCGCAGAGCAGCACATGGTCCTTTTGCTGGTTTCTCGGCGTGCCAGGTTGCGGAACCGTCCCGGCCATCAGTGCCGTCAGCCCGAACCCGCTTGTTACCCCCAGCAGCTTTTCGCAGACGGCGGCCGCTGTGCCGGCGTGCTGCAACTGATCTATCAGCTCCAGGGTACGATCGAAATGACCCATCGCAACATCTACCCCATGTTGCCTTCCGCTCTTGAGGCCAATGGCAGTGATCAACCCGCACCACGCCATCAACCCCGGACTGCAAAGCTGCTTCCCCTGTGCGTCCTACTGCTCCTCTTCAGCCGGCATCACGCAGTCACTTGCAAACTCACTAAACAATATCCCTAAATTGCAATGATGAAACCAAAAACCGTTGTGCCTGTGTTTTTTTCGTACAAAAACCTGTGTTATTTCGTACGAAAGCCGGGGCAAGACCGGACGGAGTCGTCGCGTGGCGTTTCGGCGCATATCCATTTCATTGATCTCGATATTGATCGGAGCGCAATCGCTTGCGGCTGCTGCGCTCGCCGCGGAGCCGCAGGTGCCGGTGTTTTGGGACGCCAAGGAGCGGCTGCCAAAGCCGGACCTTTCGATGCTGCCGCGGCTGCGATTCCTGACCACCACGGATTTCCCGCCGTTCAATTTCCTCGATGGGGCAGGCCGGCTGTCGGGCTTCCATGTCGACCTGGCGCGCGCCATCTGCGCCGAGCTCGGCATTGCCGAAAAATGCCAGATCCAGGCGCTGCCCTGGGCCGAGCTCGAAGGCGCGCTCGGGAAAGGCGAGGGCGAAGCGATCATTGCCGGCATCGCCGCGACGCCGGAGTCGCGGTCGAAATACGCATTTTCACGCTCCTACCTGCAATTTCCGGCACGCTTCATCATGCTGAAGACACAGGCGCTGACCGAACCAATGTTCGACAAGCTGCGCAGCAAGAGTGTCGGCGTGATCGCCGGCTCCGCGCACGAGCGGATGCTGCGCGATTATTTCCGCGACGTCCAAATCGTCCCCTTCGCAAAGCCGGAGGAGCTTTATGGCGAGCTGAAAGCCGGCAAGATCGACGCCGCCTTCGGCGACGGCATGCGTTTCGCCTTCTGGCTCGGCGGTTCGGATGCAGCGGGCTGCTGCCGCTTTGCCGGCGGCCCCTATCTGGCGCCCGAATATCTCGGCTCAGGCATGGCAATCGCCACCAGGGCCGACGATCCGGCACTGGCCGCCGCTTTCGACTACGCGCTGCAGGAAATCTCGGTGAAAGGCACGTTCGCCGAGTTCTATCTGCGCTATTTTCCCGTCAGTTTTTTCTGAGCTTGGCCGCCGGCTCAGGTCAGCGTGCGAAGACGGGCCTTGGCGGCTCGCGCAATGGCGGCGACCGTCAGCGCATCGAGGTCGAGTTCCCGGCGGACGAGCTGCAGGACGCGCACCTCCTCCAGGCGCATTTCGAGATCGACAGCTGCGACCTCGAAGGCGGCGGCATAGGCGGTGTCACGCAGGCGTTCGGGCAGCGCCTCGGCGACACGCGCCAGGACGCCCTCCAGCCCGTCCCTTTCCTGCAGCATTTTCTGGCAGGCCTGGGCGACCTCGACCAGCCGCTCCTGGTTGAAATCCTCAAACACCGGCCAGGATCGAACGACGTCGCCGATCCGCGCCAGTTCGACGTCGGTCATGTCGCGATCTGACGCCGAGGTGATGACCATCAGGTAGATCATGGCTTCGTGTGGCGACAATGGCATTTACAACTCCTTGCGATGGTCCCGAAGTTAGGAACGAGGGACCGGCGCCGCAAGGAAAAACAGCCGCGATCGTTGGCGCTCCGGTCACGCTTTGGAACTTCATCCATCCTGACTATCGGGAGCGGGGCTCTTAGTCTTCTTGCCTGATCACGGTCCTGCCCGAAAACCGGGTTCCACTTTTCGGGATCATGGTCTAGAGCATGCGGCTGCCGGCATGGATGCTGGCAAAGTTGCAGGAATAGCATCATGGCCGAACAACAGCCGATCGATCTCAGCCCGGAAGTCCTCGCCGCCGCCGCCGAAAGCAAGGCGTGGCCATTCGAGGAAGCGAAAAAGATCGTCGCCCGCTACGCGAGCAGCGGCTACCCGGAAACGGTGCTGTTCGAGACCGGCTACGGCCCGTCCGGCCTGCCGCACATCGGCACGTTCGGCGAGGTGGCGCGCACATCTATGGTGCGCCACGCCTTCCGCGTGCTGACTGAAGACAAGGTCAAGACGCGGCTGCTGTGCTTCTCCGACGACATGGACGGATTGCGCAAGGTGCCGGACAATGTGCCTAACAAGGACATGCTGCGCGCCTATCTCGGCAAGCCGCTGACCAGGATACCGGACCCTTTCTCAAATGATTATCCGTCCTTCGGCGCCGCCAATAACGCACGGCTGCGCGCTTTCCTCGACCGTTTCGGCTTCGATTACGAATTCGCTTCCTCGACCGACTATTATACTTCCGGCCGCTTCGACGCGACGCTGCTCAAGATGCTCGAACGCTTCGATAAGGTGATGGCAATCATGCTGCCGTCGCTGCGCGAGGAGCGGGCGCTGAGCTATTCGCCCTTCCTGCCGATCCATCCCAAGACCGGCATCGTCATGCAAGTCGCGATCGACGAGCGCAAGCTCGACGCCGGCACCATCGTGTGGCGCGACCCGGACACCGGCGAGCGCTTCGAGACGCCGGTGACCGGCGGTCATGCCAAGCTGCAATGGAAGCCAGATTGGGCGATGCGCTGGGCAGCACTCGGCGTCGATTACGAGATGTCCGGCAAGGATCTGATCGATTCCGTCAAGCTCGCCGGGCAGATTTGCCGCGCGCTCGATGCTCCGGCACCGGAGGGCTTCAATTATGAGCTGTTCCTCGATGAGCACGGCCAGAAGATCTCGAAGTCGAAGGGCAATGGGCTGACCATCGACGAGTGGCTGACTTACGCGCCGACCGAGAGCCTTAGCCTTTATATGTTCCAGCGCCCGCGAACCGCGAAGAAGCTTTATTTCGACGTCATCCCGAAGGCGGTAGACGAATATTACACGTTCCTCTCTGCCTATCAGAGGCAGGACTGGAAGGAGCGGCTGGGCAATCCGGTCTGGCACATGCATGACGGCAATCCCCCGGCAGTCGACCTGCCGGTTCCGTTCTCGCTGCTGCTCAACCTGGTCAGCGCCTCGAATGCGCAGAACAGGGACGTGCTGTGGGGTTTCATTTCGCGCCACGCGCCGGGTGTGACGCCGACAACCCATCCCGAGCTCGACCGGCTGGCCGAATATGCCATCCGCTATTTCGACGATTTCGTGAAGCCGGCGAAAGTGTACCGTGCTGCCGACGCGGTCGAGCGCGAGGCGCTGACCAAGCTTTCGGAAGCGCTCGCCGCGCTGCCGGCTGATGCCGACAGCGAGGCAATCCAGAACGCTGCCCTCAATGTTGCGCGCAAGATCGAGCGCTACCAGGATCATTCCAAGCAGAGCCCGGAGGGCGGACCCGGTGTCTCCGTCGCCTTCTTCCAGATGATCTATCAGGTGCTGATAGGTCAGGAACGCGGGCCGCGCTTCGGCTCCTTCGCCGCGCTCTACGGCATCGCCGAAACGCGCGAGCTCATTCAGCGGGCGCTGGCTGGTCAGCTGGCGGCATGAGGATGCCGTCTTGCTCCTCCAGGATCGAGCTAGGCGCTACAGGCGCGGATCGCGACGCAGCAGCCGGGAGCGGCGGCAGGCCTGAAACGCTCGGCGCCGGCCCGAAGACGCCTTTTTTTGCTGCACGCGCCTTTTCGCCGGCTTCTAGGTAAGGGCCGCCCTTGGCGGCGCGCGCCCAGCCATTTTCGACCAGCCATTGGCCGATATCCTGATTGCCGATCCGGCACTCGGCGGCGATCAGATCACGACCGCCTTCGGGCGGCACGGCACAGACCACCGCACGACTGCGGAGAAAGCCGCGGAAGGCCGTTCGCGCCCGGATGCCGCAATTCCAGGACTCGCCGCCGTCGGTGCAAGTCTCCTCCTGCTTGACGATGTCGATACCGGAAACCGCAATCGAATAGCCCTTTGCTTCGATGACCCCGGCGGCCGACGCGACGGGCTGGAATAGTTTCGTGCCTTTCCAGTCGTCGGGCATTTTCGTTTTTGGCGGCTTGGGCGGTCCGGCCAATGCCAGATCGCTTAACGGGGCGCGCGGCTCTATCCGTTCAAGCTCGTTGGAAGCGAGCTGCGGCGGCACCACGATTTCTGGATCGATTGCCCTCGAATGCGCCGCCTGCTTGGCCGGCACTGGTTTCGGGATGGCCGACGTAGCCGCCGCGGCGGGCTGCGGTTCAGCGCCGACCTGGATTTGCTCCCAGGGGCCGCCGCTTTCGCTCTGGACGGCGCGGCCGCCGGCGACAATTGCCGTGGCCATCGCCGAGATCGCCAGAACAGCCAAGGCAAGCTGAGGCAGACGCACCGGCCCCGCGCCTACTGGCTTGCCCAGACAATCCGCGCCACCCATTCGACATCGCGCATGGGGATGTCGCGGTCCGGGTGATCGGGATTGAGGGAGACCAGCGCGATCGACTTCGGTGTCTGGCGGTCGAGCACCTTGGCCATCACCTCGCCGGCATTGGTCTTGACGACGACGCGATCGCCCTTTCGTATGGTAGCCCCCGGCTCGACGATCAGGACATCGCCATTGCGATAAAGCGGCAGCATGGAATCGCCCTGGACCTTCAAGGCATAGGAGGTTTCGGTTGCCCGTGCCGGAAGCTCGATCAGGTCCCATCCCTGCCCCGCCGGAAACCCGGCGTCATCGAAGAAGCCACCGGCGCCCGCCTGGGCGAAGCCGAGCAGCGGCACCGACGATCTCTGCACGGGCAGTGCGCCGGAATTACCGCGCCCTTCGACCAGCCCCGCAAATTCATCCAGCGAGGCGCCGGTCGCCTCGATGATCTTGGCCAGCGATTCGGTCGACGGCCAGCGCGGCCGCCCATCTGAGGACAGCCGCTTCGATTTGTTGAAGGCGGTCGAGTCGAGGCCAGCGCGCCTGGCCAGTCCGGAGGCCGAAAGCGAATAACGCTCGGCAAGAGCGTCGATGGCGGCCCAAACGCGGTCGTGCGAGAGCACCATGCTCTCCTTCGAAACAGGAAAAAATACCTTCCCTGTTCTACCCCTTGGCCGCCATCTTGTCCACCGCCGAAGACGGCGTCAGGCTGCCTCCTTGGCCTCGTCCCTGGTATAGGGATCGAAGCGCTCGTAGAAGGTCTCGCCCTTCTCGGCCATGTCGAGCAGCAACTTCGGCGCCTTGAACTCGGCGCCGTATTTCTTCTGCAGGCGCTTGGCGAGTTTGACGAATTTCTTCGCGCCGATGCCGTCGATGTAGGACAGTGCACCGCCTGTATAGGGCGCGAAGCCGAAGGCCAGGATCGAGCCGACATCGGCCTCGCGCGGATCGGTAACGATGCCCTCTTCCATCACCCGTACTGCCTCAAGCGCGATGGTGACCAGCAGCCGCTGCTTCAGTTCCTCATAGTCGACCTGCTCCGGCGCCAGCTGCGGGTAAAGATCCCTCAGGCCTGGCCACAGCTTCTTCTTGGCCGGTTTTGCCGGATAGTCATAAAAGCCCTTGCCGTTCTTGCGGCCCAAGCGACCATGCGTGTCGACCATCGTGTTGATCAGCGCCATCTGCTTCGGATCGACCGCCTTGTCGCCGAGGTCGCGCATGGTCTGCTTCATGATCTTCTGGGCAAGGTCGATCGCCGTCTCGTCGGTCAACGCCAGGGGACCGACCGGCATGCCGGCGGCTTTCGCCGCATTCTCGATCATCGGCGCCGGAACACCTTCGATCAGCATCTTGTAGGCTTCCGACATGTAGCGCAGCACGCAGCGATTAACATAGAAACCGCGCGTATCGTTGACGACAATCGGCGTTTTCTTGATGGCACGGACAAAGTCGATCGCGGTTGCCAGCGCCTTGTCGCCGGTTTTCTTGCCGAGGATGATCTCGACCAGCATCATCTTGTCGACCGGCGAGAAGAAGTGGATGCCGATGAAATTCTTCGGCCGCGCCGAATTCCTGGCCAGCGATGTAATCGGTATGGTCGACGTATTCGAGGCGAAGATCGCCGACGGCTTGAGTACAGCCTCGGCCAGTTCGGTGGCACCCTTCTTTACGGCCGAATCCTCGAATACCGCCTCGACCACAAGATCGCAGCCGGCGAGATCCGCATAGTCGGCCGTCGGCGTGATCAGCGACAGCAACTGATCCTTGTCCTGCGGCTTGGCACGGCCCTTCTTTACCTGATCCGAGATCAGGTTGTCGGAATGCGCCTTGCCCTTGGCGGCAGACTCCATGTCTCGGTCGAGCAGCACCACCGGAATGCCGGCCTTGGCCGTCACATAGGCGATACCGGCGCCCATGAAGCCGGCGCCGAGCACGCCGATCTTCTTGAACGTCGTTTCCGGCACACCGGCCGGGCGGCGCGCGCCCTTGTTCAGTTCCTGCAGCGACACGAACAGCGAACGGATCATCGCCGCCGCTTCCCTGGTCTGCATGATCTCGGTGAAGTAGCGTTGCTCGATCCGCAAGGCGGTGTCGAACGGCACCAGCAGGCCCTCGTAGACGCATTTCAGGATGGCGGCAGCGGCGGGATAATTGCCATAGGTCTCGCGGCGCAGGATGGCGATGGCCGGCGGCCACAGATTGGCACCGGCCATCGAATAGATCGGAGCGCCGGGCAGCTTGAAGCCTTTTTCGTCCCAGGGCGCCACCGGTTTCAAGCCGTTCTTGATCATCGCCTTGGCGGTTTCGACCAGCATCTGCGGCTCGGCAATCTCATGGATCAGGCCCATCGACTTGGCCTTCTGCGGCGACAGCGTCTGGCCGGAGGTCAGCATTTGCAGCGCCTGCTGCTGGTCGGTCAGCCGTGGCACGCGCTGGGTGCCGCCGGCGCCCGGAAAAATGCCGATCTTCACTTCGGGAAGCGCCATCCTCACTTTGTCTGAATCGGCCGCGACACGGCCATGGCAGGCGAGCGACAATTCGAACGCGCCACCCATGCAGGTGCCGTTGATCGCCGAAACCCATGGCTTGCCCGAGGTTTCCAGCTTACGGAACAGGCCATTCATAGTGCCCGCATTGTCGAACAGCGCCTTGGTCGCCTTCTCCGGGTCCTTCGCCTTGTCGGCGGCGAAGGTCGCCAGCATCTTCTGCAGCATGGTGATGTCGGCGCCGCCCGAGAACGTATCCTTGCCGGAGGTGATCACCGCGCCCTTTATCGCTGCATCGCTCGCCACTTTGTCGACGATGGCGTTCAGTTCGAGCATCACCTCCTCGGTGAAGACGTTCATCGAACGGTCCGGCATGTCCCAGGTGACCAGCGCAATGCCATCGGCGTCGATGTCGAGGGTGAAATTGGTGTAGCTCATCATCTCTCTCCGTCAGACGCGTTCGATGATCGTTGCAGTGCCCATGCCGGCGCCGATGCAAAGCGTCACCAGCGCGGTGTTGAGGTCGCGGCGTTCCAGTTCATCCAGCACCGTACCGAAGATCATCGCACCGGTGGCGCCGAGCGGATGGCCCATGGCGATGGCGCCACCATTGACGTTGATCCGGTCATGCGGGATGTCGAAAGCCTGCATGTAGCGCAGCACCACCGAAGCGAAGGCCTCGTTGAGCTCGAACAGGTCGATGTCCGACAGCTTCATCTTCGCCCGCTTCAACAGCTTCTCGGTGACGTCGACGGGGCCGGTCAGCATCAGCACCGGTTCGGAGCCGATGTTGGCGAAGGCACGGATGCGCGCGCGCGGCTTGAGGTCGAGCGTCTTTCCCGCCTTTTTCGAGCCAAGCAGCACGGCCGCCGCGCCATCGACGATGCCGGACGAGTTGCCGGCATGGTGGACGTGGTTGACCTCTTCCACCTCGGGATGCTTCTGCACGGCGACGGCGTCGAAGCCGCCCATTTCGCCCGGCATGACAAAGGACGGATTGAGCGCGGCCAGCGACTGCATGTCGGTCGAAGGCCGCATGTGCTCGTCGTGATCGAGAATGGTCAGGCCGTTCTGGTCCTTGACCGAGATCACCGAATTCTTGAAGCGGCCCTCGCCCCACGCCTTGGCGGCACGTTTCTGGCTTTCGACCGCGTAAGCGTCGACGTCGTCGCGCGAAAACCCGTATTTGGTGGCGATCAGGTCGGCCGAGATTCCTTGCGGCACGAACCAGCCGGGCAGGCCGACCGATGGATCCATGAACCAGGCGCCGCCGGAGGCGCCCATGCCGACGCGCGACATCGATTCGACGCCGCCGGCAATGACGATCTCGTCGGCGCCCTGCGCGATCTTGGCGGCGCCGAAATTGATGGCGTCCAGTCCCGAGGCGCAGAAGCGCGATATCTGCATGCCAGGCGCCTTGGTGTCGTAGCCGGCCTCGAAAGCGGCGGCACGTGGAATGACCGCACCCGCCTCGCCAACCGGATCGACACAACCGAAGATGATGTCGTCAACAGCGGCGGTGTCCAGTCCGTTGCGGTCGCGGATGGCCTCGAGCACCTTGGCGCCGAGCCGCACCGCCGGCACTTCGTGCAGCGAGCCATCCTTCTTGCCCCTGCCGCGCGGCGTGCGCACGGCATCATAGACATAAGCTTCGGCCATTTTCCTGCTCCTTGGGTTTGCTGAAAGTCGCTCAGAGTGAGCGCCCGATCAGCAATTTCATGATCTCGTTGGTGCCGCCGTAGATGCGCTGGACGCGGGCGTCGCGAAACATGCGCGCAATCGGATATTCATTCATGTAGCCATAGCCGCCATGCAATTGAAGGCATTCGTCGACGACTTTTCCTTGCAGGTCTGACAGCCAGTATTTGGCCATCGAGGCCGTCACCGGGTCGAGGCCACCGTTAATGTGGCGGGCAACGCAGTCATTATAAAAGACGCGGCCGATGGTCGCCTCGGTCTTCAATTCGGCAAGCTTGAACTGGGTGTTCTGGAATTCGATGATGGCCTTGCCGAAGGCCTTGCGCTCCTTGACGTAGTCGATGGTAAGCGCCAGAGCCCGCTCGACCATGGCGATAGCAGTGGTGCCGATCTGCAGCCGCTCCTGCGGCAATTGTTGCATCAACTGGACGAAGCCCTGGCCTTCGTCGTTGCCGAGCAGGTTCGAGGTCGGCACACGCACGTCATTGAAGAACAGTTCCGACGTGTCGTTGGCCTTGAGACCGATCTTGTCGAGGTTGCGGCCGCGCTCGAAACCCTCCACCTCGTCGGTCTCGACGACGATCAGCGAGATGCCCTTGGCGCCCTTCTCAGGATCGGTCTTGGTAACGACGATGATGAAATTGGCGAGCTGGCCGTTGGTGATAAAGGTCTTCGAGCCGTTGAGCTTGTACCGGTTGCCGTCCTTTTCGGCGCGCGTCTTGACGCCTTGAAGGTCGGAGCCCGTACCCGGCTCGGTCATGGCGATGGCGCCGATCAGCTCGCCGCTCGCCAACCTCGGCAGCCACTTCTTCTTCTGCTCCTCCGAGCCGTAGTGGAGGATATAGGGGGCAACGATCGAATTGTGCAGGCCAATGCCGAACCCGTCGACGCCGACATGGCCGATCGCCTCGATGATGGCGCTCTCATGCGCGAAGGTGCCGCCCGATCCGCCATATTCCTCCGGCATCGAGGCGCAGAGCAGGCCGGCAGCACCCGCCTTCCGCCAGCTTTCGCGGTCGACCATCTCGTTCTTCTCGAACTCGTCATAACGCGGCGCGATCTCTTCCGACATGAAGCGGTGCGCCATGTCGTAAAGCATGGCAACCTCGTCCGCCGCCCAGGCGGGCTTGGGAAGGCCAAGGATTTCGGCGGGGTTGGTCATGTTTCTCTGATCCTCCTTCCAAGCACGCCGCCAGAATTGAGGCTGGCGCGCTGCCGTGGCGACCCCTCCCGGCCGCTTTCGCGGCCACCCTCCTCTCGAGGAGGAGGGGAACCTAGAACGCTTCCGCCGGCAGTGCCATCAATGTATCGGCACCGCTGGAGATGCGGGCAAGATGCGCCGACGTCTCCGGCATGATCCGCTCGATGAAGAAGCGCGCCGTCACCAGCTTGTTGTCGTAGAAAGACGAAGCGCCGTCGGCGCCATTCGCCAATTTCACTGCGGCCACCTTGGCCATCCGGGCCCACATATAGCCCAGCGCTACCAGGCCGAAGAGATGCATGTAGTCGGTCGAGGCGGCACCGGCATTGTCGGGCTTGGCCATGCCGTTCTGCACCAGCCACATCGTCGCCGCCTGCAGATCGTTGAGGCCCTTCTTCAGCGCCTTGGTGAAGGGCGCAATCTTCTCGTCGGTGCGGTTTTCCTCGCAGAACTCGCCGACTTCCCTAAAGAAGGCCTGCACCGCGCGACCGCCATTCAAGGCCAGCTTGCGGCCGACGAGGTCGAGCGCCTGGATGCCGTTGGCACCCTCATAGACCATGGCGATGCGCGCATCGCGGACGAACTGGCTCATGCCGTGCTCTTCTATATAGCCGTGGCCGCCGAAGACCTGCTGCGCCATTACCGCATGATCGAAACCCTTGTCGGTGAGCACGCCCTTGACCACCGGCGTCATCAGGCCGGTGTAGTCGTCGGCGGCCTGCCGATCCTTGTCGTCATCGGAGCGGTGAGCGATGTCGGACTTGATCGCCGTCCACAGCGCCAGCGCGCGGCCGGCCTCGTTGAAAGCCTTCATGGTCATCAGGCTGCGGCGGATGTCCGGATGGACGATGATCGGATCGGCCTTCCTGTCCGGCGCCTTCGGCCCTGACAGCGAGCGGCCCTGCAGACGATCCTTGGCGTAGGAAACCGCATTCTGATAGGCGACCTCCGATAGCGAGAGCCCCTGCAGGCCGACGCCAAGCCGCGCCTCATTCATCATGGTGAACATTGCTTTCAGCCCGCCATTGGCCTCGCCGAGCAGCGTGCCTTCAGCGTCGTCGTAATTCATGACGCAGGTCGAGTTGCCATGGATACCCATCTTCTCCTCGATCGAGCCACAGGAGACGGTGTTCTTCTCGCACGGATTGCCTGAGGCATCGAGCTTGAGCTTCGGCACGATGAACAGCGAGATGCCCTTCACGCCATCCGGCGCGCCCTCGATACGGGCCAGCACAAGGTGGACGATATTGTCCGACATGTCATGCTCGCCGGCCGAGATGAATATCTTCTGGCCGGAGATCCTGTAGGTGCCGTCGCCATTTGGGACGGCCTTGGTGCGCAGCAGGCCAAGATCGGTTCCGCAGTGCGGCTCGGTCAGGTTCATGGTGCCGGTCCAGGCGCCCTCGACCAGCTTCGGCAACCATGTTGCCTTCTGCTCTTTGGTGCCATGGGTGATGATCGCAGCGATCGCGCCCTGCGTCAGGCCGGCATACATCATCAGCGACATATTGGCCGACACCATATATTCGGCAACCGCAGTGTGCACCGCGTAGGGCAAGCCTTGCCCGCCAAACTCGACAGGTGCGGCGAGCCCCATCCAGCCGCCTTCGCGATACTGGTCGAAGGCTTCCTTGAAGCCTTTCGGCGTCGTTACCGAACCGTCGTCATGGCGCATGCAGCCTTCCACGTCGCCGACACGGTTCAGCGGCTGCATCACGTTTTCGGCGAGCTTCGCACCCTCGGCAAGGATGGCCTCGAGCACATCCGGCGTCGCGTCGGAAAATCCGGGAAGATTGGAATAACGCTGATATCCCAACACTTCGTTCAGCACGAACAGCGTGTCCCGGACCGGCGCTCTGTAGATCGGCATGCGTTTCCTCCACCATGCGGTCTTGGCCCCGAAATCAGCCCCAGCATATGAGGATGGCAGGCGGACCAACGTTACGGTCGAGATAACAAATATTGACGTTTGCGTAAACGTCAATTCTGCGGTGCGGCAAATTTTCTGCCGCGCGCCAAGACGGCAAACGACGAAGGACGGCAAACGACGAAGAACCGCGCAGCGAAAGCCACGCGGTTCTCATTCGTCGGAAATCGACAGGTTAGTTTAGCTCGCCACGCTGGCCTGCGGCGCCGAGCGCTCGATCAGCATTTTCCGGACGGTCGACATCGAAGCACTCAGTTCGCTGATGGCATCGTCGATCAGCGCCCGCTGCTTCTGCAGACGGGCAAGCTGCTTCTCCGACTTGTCGAGCGCCAGCCGCAACTGCTTGGTGTTGGAGCCGTTCGGATCGTAGAGGTCCATCATCTGCTTGACGTCGCGCAGCGAGAACCCGAGCTTGCGGCCAAGCAGGATCAGCTTCAACCGGGCCCTGTCGCGGCGCGTATAGAGACGGGTCGATCCGTCACGCTGCGGGTTGAGTAGACCCTTGTCCTCATAGAAACGCAGCGTACGCAACGTCACTCCGTATTTCTTGGCCATTTCGCCGATGCGGACAAGCTCTTCACCGGCTTCGCTCGACATATCGTTGGTGTTGGCCGCGGCTTGGCCGGGCGAAATAAGTTTCATGGTCACTGGCTTTCCCCGTCTGGTGGCGTCGCGGTCGCGGACCTTGCGTCGCCTGAGTGAAAGCGGGGGCGTGCTTCCACTCGTGGTTTCAACAAACAAATCGCAAACGGCGTAATCCGCTCATTTACGTTTACGTCAATTCTATATCGATAGCCGCCTCACCACGCAAGAGCGTTCTGGTCTTGCAACTTTATGCCGCAGCACCAGCGGATAAACCCAAAAATCGCGGTCGACTTCGGAAAGAACCCTGCGGCAGATCAAAATTCTACAGCGTCCTTTGTGCGTCCAAAGGGACACCCGGCGCCCTCGGCAGCAAGCCGACAAAGTTGCAACTTCTTAAGCTTGGTTAACGCGTTGTTTACCACGTTGGGGCGAAATGTGCGCATGTCGGTTACCCGTGTCTATCCTGTATTGAATTTTTCACGGTTTTCGGAGCGCGGATGAGACCCGGGAAGCTCGTCTTCCACTGCAACAAGCCAAGCAGTCGCCTTCGTCCCGGCAGGACTTTGGGAACCTGGTGAAAGCCAGCAATTCTGGAACGGGCGCATTGATGAACAGCAAGCGGTCCTACCTCGATACACTCAACGCCGGCAGGCAACGCCGGCCGCACACGACGCTTGAAGAGCTCAACCGCTCCCTGGAAACGCTGGAGCAGCGGCTGGAGCGGACGCGCGAGGAGACGGCAAGCCACCCAGATCCGCGCCGACCAGGGGCAGAACCGCGCTATCCCAGCGCCCAACCCTATGGCCAGCAGCGCCGGTATGAGGACCCACGCGCGCAGCGGCCGAAAGGTCCAGCAGCGGCTTTCGACCAGAATTACCAGGCGATCGCCCGCGATATAGACCGGGTGCGCGGGCAGGAGGACGGCGTCGCCCTAGCCGGCAAGATCGCCGGGGAATTGCGCGGCCTGCGCGAAGAGTTGCGCCAGCAGATGACCTCCGGCCTGCAACGCGAGTTCGAGGTACTGCGCAAGAATGTCGAGCGAGCCTTCCAGTCAAATGGCGGCGGCAAAGGCAGCGCCGAACTCGGCGTCGAATTCGAGCGGCTTTCCGGCGCCATCCAGACACTGGCCGAAAAAAGCGACGACAGAAGCGTCAATATGCTGCGGCTCGAGCTTGAGCAGGTCAAGGCCGCGCTCGATACGCTGGCGCGCGAGGAGAGCGTGCAGGCGGTCGGACGCCGCTGGGACGATTTCGACCGCCGCTGGAACGCCTTCGAGGACCGCGTCGAGGCCGATCAGCGCAAGCGTTCCGATGCACCCGGCCTGTCGGCGCTGACGGAGCGGCTCGAACAGATCAGCAATGCCGTCAGCAATCTGCCGGAATCGCTGTCGCTGCGCTCGCTCGAGGAAAAGGTCCGGACGCTTGCCGGAGCGGTCGACCATTTCGCCCGCCAGCAGGACAATCGCGGCGGCGACACATTCCGTCAGA
Source organism: Mesorhizobium sp. M0119 (assembly GCF_040322615.1). Lineage (NCBI taxonomy): Bacteria > Pseudomonadati > Pseudomonadota > Alphaproteobacteria > Hyphomicrobiales > Phyllobacteriaceae > Mesorhizobium > Mesorhizobium sp. M0119. Next base: position 82,208 of record NZ_JAMYTU010000003.1, on the reverse strand, counting down.
TCGACGAGCGGCTCGACGAGATTTCCCGCGCGATCGTCGCCTCGACGGTTGCCGCGCAAGCCAATTCGTTCGACCCCGAGCCCTTCGAACGCATCGAGAAGCGGATCGATTCACTGGCCCAGCAAATCGAAGAAGTGTCGCAGGATCGTCCGGGTCGGGAGGTCATCGACCGTCTCAACACATTGTCGAGCCGCGTGGATGAGCTGGCCGGCCGAGCCAATCTGCCGGAACAGGCGATGGAGCGCCTTGCCAGGCAAGTCGCGCTTATTGCCGACAAGATCGACCACGCACCTGCCATGCCCGACGCGGACTACATCTTCCAGGGGCTCGAGCAGCGCTTCGACGTGCTGTCCAGCATGATGGAACGTCGCCAGGGCGACGCCATCGAACAAGGCAACATGCTGTTTCGCGACCTTGAGCGCCGGTTGGACGAGGTCGCCGACAGGCTCGACCAGCGCATGCCGCAGGTCGACAGCGCCGGCATCATGGATGCCATCGACGCCCGCTTCACCGCGCTGGCCAAGCGGATGGAGACGCGCGTTCCGGATCCTGCCAACGAGGCGGCGATCCGTGGCCTGGAGAGCCGGCTCGAAGACATCTCAAGCCGGCTGGATTCGTCCGCGGCACAGGTCGCAAGCATCGACCCGGCGTTGATCCGCAGCCTTGAAGCGCAGGTCGCCGGCCTGACGGCGCATCTTTCCCAGCCCGGCACGCCGCTGCCGGAATTCGACGACATCAGCCCGCGTCTCAACGACATCGAGAAGTCGCTGGCCGGAACCCGCGATTCCATCCTCGGCGCGGCGCGCGAGGCGGCTGAGAGCGCCGTCCGCTCGCTGGCCGGATCAAGCGCGAACACGGCGGCCGTTACCGGCCTCGCCCAGGACCTGAAGACGCTTGAGGCACTGACGCGCCGTTCGGACGAGCGCAATTCGAGGACGTTCGAGGCTATCCACGATACGCTGCTCAAGATCGTTGACAGGCTTGGTTCACTGGAGACCGGCGAACCGGCAAGCGCGGAGTTGAGCAAGCGCTTCGGCCGGGCATCCAAGATCTCGGTGCAGGACGCACCGTCGATGGACCTCGACCAGCCGCTGCCGTTGACGGGCAGCATGGCCGATCTCGACGGTCGCGCCGCGGCGCTCGTGCGAGACGAACCAGGTCCGCGTACGCCGGCCGAGGCCGCCGCCGCAGCCGCCCTGGCGGCTCTCGGTTCAGACACGACGCGTGAAAAAACCGAGCAAGGCGGCGGCAGGAAATCGATGTTAGGCGGGCTGGCGCGCGCCTTGAAGGGCAAGAAGGACGCCGAGATGCCGCCGCTTGCAGGCTCGGCGCCGAGCGCCGAGATACCGAGCGTCGATCTCGACGAGCCCCTCGACCCCAAGCTCGCCAACCGGCCACTGGAACCCGGCTCCGGTGCACCCGACCTCAGCGCCATCATGAAGCGCGTGCGCGACGAGCGCGGGCAGCCGGCCCGGGAAGGCGCCGAAGCGGCGAAGTCGGACTTCATCGCGGCAGCCAGACGGGCTGCGCAGGCGGCGGCTGCCGAGGCGGACGCCCTCAAGCGCCAGTCGACGATGAAAGGCCCGGTCAAGGCGCTCAGGATCGGCGACCTGCTCAAGGCGCGGCGCAAGCCGATCCTGATGGGGGCAATCGCCATCATGCTGGCGCTTGCCGGCCTGCAACTGGGCAAAGCCTTCTTCTCCGACCCGGTCGAAGTCGCCAACAATGAGGCGGCACCGGCCGTGGCCGTACAGCCGGTGGAAACCGCATTGGCCAGCGTTGCCAGCGAGCCGAAGGCGGACGCGCAGACGACAACACAGGAGAGTGCGCCGTCGCCCACCGTCAGGCAGGCAGAGCCATCCGCATCGATGACCAAGGACGACACGGCGGCGCAAACCGGCCCCGCCACAGCGGCAACCGAGGCATCGACGGCGCCCTCGGCTGCCGCGGCATCCGCTGACCTGGCGGCGCCAGACACCACGGCCGCAGTGCCCGCGCCGTCAGCGGCGACGGCCAGCGACGCTGAGCCAATGGCTGCCGCGCCTGCTACCACCACCGCCGCGACGCAGGACACGACCGGCACGGTGCCGCCGGCGGATGCTGCCGCGGCAGCAGGCGCCAAGATCGACGTTCCGGCCGATGCCGGTCCGGTCGCCCTGCGCGATGCAGCGGCCGACGGCGACGTCAAGGCGTTGTTCGAGATCGGCTCGCGCTACGCCGAGTCGCGCGGCGTCAAGGAAGACATGGCGGCGGCGGCCAAATGGTATGAGAAAGCTGCTGAACTCGGTTTCGCACCGGCAGAATACCGCATCGGCAATTTCTACGAGAAGGGCATTGGCGTCGCACGTGACGTCAAGAAAGCGAAGACCTGGTACCAGCTTGCCGCAGAGCAGGGCAATGCCAGCGCCATGCACAATCTGGCCGTGCTGTTTGCGATGGCGGCGGATGGCGTGACCGACAATGAATCGGCAGCGCGCTGGTTCCAGGCGGCGGCGGATCTCGGTGTCAAGGACAGCCAGTTCAATCTCGGCATCCTCGCGGCGAAGGGCGTCGGCATGAAGCAGAACCTCGAGGAGAGCTATAAATGGTTCGCGCTCGTCGCCAAGACCGGCGACAAGGATGCGGCGGCCAAGCGCGACGAGATCGCCAAGGCGCTGAGGCCCGAGCAGCTGGAGCGTGCGCGGGCCGCGGCTGAACTGTGGAAGGCCAAGCCGCTCGATCCAGCCGCCAATTCGGCCGACATTCCTGAATCGTGGCAGGACGGCACTCCGCAGACAACGGCCGGCATCGATATGAAGAAAGCGGTCCAGAACATCCAGCGCATTCTCAACAAGAACGGCTACGAGGCCGGCAATCCCGACGGCATGATGGGCCAGAAAACCAAGAACGCGATCATGGCCTTCCAGGCCGACAACGATATGAAGGCAACCGGCGCGATCGACGAAAAGCTGGTCAAGGCGCTACTCGCGCGTAAATAACGGCAGATGCGTCGTTTCCGCGACGCCCTTGCCACAGATTTGCCTGTTAACTGATTGAGTTGTTTTTTGTTTCGGCGGCGCGGCGAAGTTTGACTTGACCGCCCGGCCGGCGCAAGAACGAAATAGTCTTTTGGCGCAAGATGCCCGCAACGGTTGCATTCGCCAGGAGGCAAACTGATCGAGACTGACGGGTGGGCATCTATCTCCCGATCGCGGAAATTTCCGTCAACATCTTCGTACTGCTGGCCATGGGTGCGGCGGTAGGTTTCCTGTCGGGCATGTTCGGCGTGGGCGGCGGCTTTCTCATTACGCCGCTGCTGATCTTCTACAACATACCGCCGGCAATCGCGGTCGCCACCGGCGCCAACCAGGTCATCGCTTCCTCCTTCTCCGGCGCCCTGTCGCACATGAAGCGCGGCACGCTCGACTTCAAGCTCGGCGGCGTGCTTTTAGCCGGCGGCATCGTCGGCTCGACCGGTGGTATCTATGTCTTTGCGCTCCTGCGCCGGCTCGGCCAGCTCGACCTGTTCATCTCGCTGCTCTACGTCGTGCTGCTCGGCACCGTCGGCGGACTGATGCTGGTCGAGAGTGTCAATGCACTGCGCGCCACTCGCAGCGGCGCCGCACCGGTATTGAAGAAATCCGGCCAGCACAATTGGATCCACCGTTTGCCGCTAAAGATGCGGTTCAGGGCCTCGAAGCTCTTCGTCAGCGTCATTCCGGTGCTTGGGCTAGGCGCGGCGATCGGCTTCCTGTCCTCGATCATGGGCGTCGGCGGCGGCTTCATCATGGTGCCGGCCCTGATCTACCTTTTGAAAGTGCCGACCAACGTCGTCATCGGCACCTCGCTGTTTCAGATCATCTTCACCTCGGCCTACACCACGCTGGTCCACGCCACCACCAATCAGACGGTCGACGTCATGCTCGCCTTCCTGTTGATGGCAGGCGGCGTCGCCGGCGCGCAATATGGCGCCAAGGCTGGTCAGAGGCTGCGGGGCGAGCAACTCAGGGCGCTGCTGGCGCTGCTGGTGCTGGCGGTAGCCATCCGGCTTGCCATCGATCTTTTCGTCACGCCGCCCAATCTCTATTCGCTGTCCGGCGTGGGCCTGAGCTGATGGCTGGCTTGAGGACGCTCGCGGCCGCCGCCTTGCTGTCGCTGCTGGCCATTGCGCCACCGGCGAAGGCGCAGACGCCATTAACCGAAAACATCCAGATCGGCCTTTCCACCGACAATGTCTCGATTACCGCCGGCTTTTCCGGCGCCGACCTGACCATCTTCGGCTCGCTGGAAAATGCGGATCCGCTTGTCGCGCGGCAAGGGCGCTACGACGTGATCGTCGTGCTGGAAGGCCCGGCCCGACCGGTCGTCGTGCGCCGCAAGGACCGGGTGCTCGGCGTCTGGGTCAATCTGGAGTCGGAGACCTTCAAAAACGTACCTGTCTCCTATTCGGTGGCGACGACGCGGCCGCTGCAGGACGTCACCGATCCGAACAGCTACAAGCAGCTGTCGCTTGGCGCCTCCAACCTCTATTTGCAGCCGGCCGACGCCGAGGACAGCCCGGCGACAATCGAGGAGTTCACCGCCGCGCTGCGCGAGCGCAAGGCGGCGACAGGCCTCTACAGCGAGAATGTCGGCGGTGTGCAGTTCCTGTCGCAGAACCTGTTCCGCGCCACCGTCAGGCTCGCTCCCAACGTTCCGGTCGGCACCCACAAGGCCCGCGCCTTCCTGTTCAAGAGCGGCCTGTTCATCAAGGAAAGCTCCGCCCAGCTCGAAATCCGCAAGTCCGGTTTCGAACAGTCGATCTTCCGCGTCGCCCACGACTACTCCTTCCTCTACGGTGTCTTTGCCGTATCGCTGGCCATGCTGACAGGCTGGCTCGGAAGACTGGTCTTCAGGAAAGACTGAACTCTCGTAAAAGTGGTTTCCCTTTCCGAGGGTATGGGCTAGACCGCGACCCCCGGCCCGACCGGACACGAGCTGCTGCTCCCCAAATCAGAAATACAGGAACGCACGATGCGACCAGCATTTGCCGGGATCGACTTCGGCACTTCAAATTCCACCGTGAGCGTGGTCAGGAACGGACAGCCGCGGCTGGTGGAGTTGGAAGACGGCCAGGTCACGCTGCCCAGTGCGGTGTTTTTCAATTTCGAGGACAACCGCACCTATTTCGGGCGACGCGCCATCGCCAACTATACGGACAGTATCGAGGGCCGCCTGATGCGCTCGCTGAAGAGCGTGCTCGGCAGCTCGCTCGCTCACGAAAAGACGCGCATCAAGGCGCGCTCGATCGGCTTCATGGAAATTGTCGGCCTATTTGTCGGCCACCTGAAAAAGAAGCTCGAAAAAAACGCCCTCGACACAGTCGAAAGCGTCGTGCTCGGACGGCCGGTACAGTTCGTAGACGACGACGCCGGGGCCGACGCCGAGGCTGAACACGAACTCGAAAATGCCGCTCGCGCCCAAGGCTTCAAGCACATCGCCTTCCAATTCGAGCCGATCGCGGCGGCACTCGATTACGAGCAGAAAGTGACGCGCGAGGAACTGGCGTTGATCGTCGACATGGGCGGCGGCACGTCCGACTTCTCGATCGTGCGGGTCTCGCCTGAGCGCGCCCGCTCGCTCGACCGCAAGAACGATATTCTGGCCAGTCGCGGCATCCACATCGGCGGCACCGACTTCGACCGGCTGCTGAGCATCGCCCATGTGATGCCGCAGCTCGGCTATCTGACGCCAACCAAGGACGGCAAGCGCAATCTGCCGGCGAGCTACTTCATCGACCTGGCGACATGGCAGCGCATCAACCTGGTCTATACCGCAAGGGCGATGACGCATCTTCGCCAGATCCGCTACGAGGCAGAGCGCGCAGACCTGGTCGACCGCTTCATCCACATCGTCGAGCATCGTTACGGCCACGCGCTGGCGGCGCTGGTCGAAAAGGCCAAGATCGAGCTGACGGACCGATCGTCGGCCGGTATCGAGGTCGCGCTACCGGAGGTGAGGTTCATGGCAGAGATCACGCGCGCGGGTCTCGAAGCCACTATCGCTCGGGATATTGAGCGCGTTGCAGGTACGGTCGAGCAGACCGTCCGCGACGCGCAGGTGAAGCCCTCCGATATCACGGCGGTGTTCCTGACCGGCGGATCGACCGCGATCCCGCTGGCCAGGCAGCAGATCCTGGCTCTGGTGCCGCAGGCGTCGGTAATCGAAGGCGATGTGTTCGGCTCGGTCGGGCTTGGGCTGGCGCTCGACGCGCAGCGGAAGTTCGCCTGATCGGCTTAAAGCGGCGCGGCTCTCTCAGCTTTGCCGCCGAGATGCGCCTTGAGCGCCATCTGGGCCAGGCTTGGCTGCCGGTCGCGATGCGTGATCATGGCAAATTCGCGCTTCGGAAGATCGATCGGCACGGAACGCAGACTGCCTTCGGCGACCGCGCGCGCGACGACGAGTTCCGAAATGATGGTGGCGCCGGCGCCGGCCTCGACTGCCTGGCGAATAGCCTCATTGCTCGGCAACACCAGGAATATCTGCAGATCCGCGAACGAAATCCCGTCGCGTCGGGCGAGGTCCTCCAGCGCCTCGCGCGTGCCCGACCCGCCTTCGCGAATGATCCAGCGAAGCCCGCCAAGGTCGGGATGTCCAGGCGAAACTTCCGCGATCTCAGGGTGCGAGCGCGCCACGACCAGCATCATGCGATCGATATCGACCTTGGCACGCCGCAAAATGTCGGATTCGGTGCGCCCCTCTACCAGGCCAAAATCGGCTGCGCCATCAAGTACATTGGTCTCGACCTGCCTGGTGTTGCCAATGCTCACGCTCAGCCTGACGGCAGGATAGGCTTCGTGGAAAGAGGCGAGCCGGCGCGGCAGCCAATAGCTGGCGATGGTCTGGCTGGCAGCGATCGAGAGACTGCCTGATATCGTCTGCGAGACATGCTCCAGCACATTGTGGGCGGCCGCAGCCCGCTCGAGAACCGCCTTGGCCTCCGGCAGGAACCGGCGCCCGGTCTCGGCGAGCTCGATATTGCGGCCCACTCGGTTGAACAACTGCACGCCGTGCTGCTGCTCGAGCGAGCGGATCGCGGCGGATGCCGCCGACTGTGAGATGCCCACCAACTCGGCCGCTTTGGTCATGTGCGCCCGTTCGGCGACGGCGACGAAGATCCGCAATTGGTCCAGAGTCATGCCAGCATTAAGAAGCAAATCCGATTGGAATTACAAGAACAAGTTGTTAGACGGATCGATTGCCTTGTTCTAAATTTTGGCCCGAAATTGGAAAAAAGTCGCGCCAGAACAGTCGAGGCTAGAAATTGGTGAGACTGTTCAAATCCGTGTTTGCGCACTGGAGCCGCAGCCTGCGGTGGCGGCTGGTCGGTGAACGCTATCGGCCGGAACAGCATTATATGCGCGGCCCAGGCCCGAAGACGAGAGCCAAGGCCGCGGAACGCAAAAACATCGCCGGATCATGACCAACGAACCGCTGCGCGGCGCCAACTCAGCACCATCCCAACGGCCGCTTGCCGATACGCACGCGCCCGCTGAAGGCGACGGCGTCGATACTTCGCCCGATGTCTCCGACAGCGTCGCCAAGACCACTTGCTATATGTGCGCCTGCCGCTGCGGCATCGACGTCCATATCAAGGACGGCAAGGTCCGCTACATCAACGGCAACAAGGACCACCCGGTCAACCGCGGCGTGCTGTGCGGCAAGGGCAGCGCCGGCATCATGCAGCATTACAGCCCGGCCCGGCTGAAGAAGCCGCTGCTACGCACCGGCCCGCGCGGCTCGGGTGAGTTCCGCGAGATCGAGTGGGAGGAAGCTTTGTCGATCGCGACGAAGCGGCTTTCGAATATCCGCCGAACCGATCCGAAGAAACTCGCCTTCTTCACCGGGCGCGACCAGTCGCAATCGCTGACCGGCTGGTGGGCGAGCCAGTTCGGCACGCCGAACTTTGCCGCTCATGGCGGCTTCTGCTCGGTCAATATGGCGGCCGGCGGCCTCTACACGATTGGCGGCTCGTTCTGGGAGTTCGGCGAGCCCGACTGGGACAACACCAAGTATTTCATGCTGTTCGGGGTTGCCGAGGACCATGATTCCAATCCGATCAAGATCGGCCTCGGCAAGCTCAAGGCGCGCGGCGCCAAGGTGGTCTCGATCAACCCCTGCCGCACCGGCTATAATGCAATTGCCGACGACTGGATCGGCATCCGGCCTGGCACCGACGGCCTGTTCGTATTTGCTCTCATCCACGAATTGCTGAAGGCAGGGCGCGTCGATCTCGACTACCTCTTGCGCTACACCAACGCCCATCTTCTCGTCATTCAGGAGCCTGGTGCGGCCGACGACGGGCTGTTCATGCGCGATGATGGCGGCAATCCACTGGCTTGGGACAGGGTGGCGAAGATGCCTGTCGATGCCAGCAATGCCGATGCGAAACCGGCATTGACCGGCAGCGTTCTAGTTGACGGCCGCCGCGGCGTGCCGGTCTTCCAACTCGTCGCCGACCGCTATCTGGACGAGAGCTATTCACCGGACGCCGTCGCTGACCGGTGCGGCATCTCCGCCGACACCATCCGACGCATTGCCGCAGAACTCGCTCATGTCGCCTTCGAACAGCAAATCGAATTGCCGGTGGCCTGGACGGACTGGGCGGGCCGCCGGCACGAGACCATCAAGGGCCGCCCGGTGTCGATGCATGCAATGCGCGGCATCTCGGCTCATTCGAACGGATTTCACACTTGCCGCGCCATTCATCTGCTTCAGGTGCTTCTCGGCACGGTGGACGTGCCGGGCGGCTTCCGCTTCAAGCCTCCCTATCCGCGGTCCGCGCCGCCGGGTCCCAAGCCAGCCGGCAAGACTGTGAAGCCAATGACGCCGCTGGACGGCATGCCGCTCGGCTTCGTCTGCGGACCGGAGGACCTGCTGATCGATGAAGCCGGCAAGCCCATTCGGATCGACAAGGCCTACTCCTGGGATGCGCCGCTTGCAGCACACGGCCTCATGCACACGGTCATCCGCAACGCCTGGGCCGGCGATCCCTACACGATCGACACACTATTCATGTACATGTCGAACATGGCCTGGAACTCGTCGATGAACACGGTCGAGACGATGGCGATGCTGACCGATGTGGATGCATCGGGTGAGTACAAGATCCCGTTCATCATCTATTCCGACGCTTATTATTCCGAGACCGTGCCGTTCGCCGATCTGGTGCTGCCGGATACGACCTATCTCGAGCGTCATGACTGTATCAGCCTGCTCGACCGGCCGATCAGCCACGCCGACGGGCCGGGCGACGCCATCCGCCATCCCGTCGTCGAGCCGGACCGCGACGTCAGGCCGTTCCAGACGGTGCTGATCGAACTCGGCGCGCGGCTCAGCCTGCCCGGCTTCGTCGAGGACGATGGTTCCGCCAAATACCGTGACTATGCCGACTACATCGTCAATCACGAGCGCACGCCAGGTGTCGGCCCGCTCGCCGGCTGGCGCGGAAAGGACGGGGCCTCGGTCGGCAAGGGCGAGGTCAATCCCGACCAATTGCAGCGCTACATTGATAATGGCGGCTTCTGGCACCAGGATTTCGACGCCGATCAGCGCTACTACAAAATGGCCAACCGCTCGTATCTCGAATTCGCCAAGAGCATGGGCTTCATCCCGAAGGCCGAGCCTATCGTGTTCCAACTCTATTCCGAGCCGATGCAGCGCTTCCGCCTCGCGGCGCGCGGCCATGGCCGGGTGCTGCCGGAGGCGGAGCGCAGCCGGGTCGAGACCTATATGGACCCGCTGCCGTTCTGGTACGCGCCCTTCGAAGAGGCTGCGGTCGATGGCCAAGCCTATCCGCTCCACGCGCTGACGCAGCGGCCGATGCACATGTACCACTCCTGGGGCGGGCAGAATGCCTGGCTAAGACAGATCACCAGCCAGAACAGGCTGTTCGTGCATCACCGGACCGCAGCCGGCCTCGGGCTTGTCGATGACGATTGGGTTTGGATCGAGAGCATCAACGGCAAGGTCAAGGGGCAGATCAGCCTGATCGACGGCGTCAACGCCGATACGGTGTGGACCTGGAACGCGATCGGCAAACGGCGCGGCAGCTGGGGGCTCAAGGACGACGCGGCCGAATCCAATCGCGGCTTCCTGCTCAACCACATCATCGGCGACCAGACCTCTGCCGATGCCAGCGGCAAACGCTATTCGAATTCCGACCCGGTGACCGGCCAGGCGGCGTGGTTCGACCTGCGCGTGCGCATCGTCAAATGCACGGCCGAGGAAGCTGGCTTCACCGAACCGCAGTTCGAGCGGTTCCGGCAGCCGCCGGGCTTCCAGCCCTCGCCCGACAAACTCAGTTTCGGCGCGGAATTCCGCCGGGAGAGAGAGGCTGCCGAATGACTTGCCTTCCCGCCAATACCGACAAGAAGCTCGGCCTTGTCATCGATCTCGACACCTGCGTCGGCTGCCAGGCCTGCGTTACCGCGTGCAAAGAATGGAACACCGGCGGCCATATGGCGCCGCTAACCGACATCGACCCCTATGGCGGCAATGTCGACGGTGTCTGGTTCAACCGCGTGCACAGTTATGAGCACATGACGGAGATGGGTGGGCGCACGGTCAATTTCCCACGCTCCTGCCTGCACTGCGAGACACCGGCGTGCGTCACGGTCTGCCCGACCGGCGCCTCCTACAAACGGGCGTCGGATGGCATCGTGCTGGTCGACGAGGACAAGTGCATCGGCTGCAAACTGTGCAGCTGGGCCTGTCCCTACGGTGCGCGCGAATTCGACACCGATGTTGGCGTGATGAAGAAATGCACGTTGTGCGTCGACCGCATCTACAACGACAATCTGGCTGAAGAAGATCGCGTGCCTGCCTGCGTTGCCGCCTGTCCGACCAGCGCGCGGCATTTCGGCGATCTGGGCGATCCGGCATCGGCTATCTCGCAACTGGTGGCCGAGCGCGGCGGTGTCGATCTGATGCCGGAAATGGGCTATAAGCCGACCAACAAATATCTGCCGCCACGTGCCCACACCACCCGCGCCGCATCGGTGCCGGCGCCGGCGCTTGAAGCGGTGCGGGCCGAAGGCGGCTTCCTCGGCTGGGTCGACCGCATGCTTTCGAACTGACCCGTGCCTTCATGCATCCAGCATTCTCCGTCGTCTTTTTCACCACCGCCACGGGCGCCGGTTACGGCCTGCTCGCGCTGATTGGCGTCCTCGCCGGACAGGGCTTTATCCCGCCCGATTTCTGGCTTGGCCTTACCGGCATGGGGCTGGCGCTTGGCCTGATCTCGGCAGGCCTGCTGTCGTCGGCCGGCCATCTCGGCCGGCCCGAACGCGCCTGGCGTGCCTTCTCGCAATGGCGAAGCTCATGGCTGTCGCGCGAAGGCATTGCCTCGGTCGCCACCTTCGTGCCGGCGGGACTGTTCGGTATTGGCTGGGTGGTCCTCGGCCGAACGAGCGGCTGGGTGGCTGTCGCCGGGCTGCTCGCTGCCATCGGCGCGGTCGCCACCGTTTGCACCACCGGCATGATCTACGCGTCGTTGAAGCCGATCGCCCAATGGCACAGCCGCTTCACCCTGCCCGGCTATCTGATCTTTTCGGCGATGACCGGCTGCGTGCTGCTCAATGCGGTGCTGCAGGGTTTTGCCGTCGGTTCGAATACGCTTATGACGGCTGCCCTGTTGCTGACCGTGCTCGGCTGGGGTTTGAAGCTGGCGACCTGGCGATACAATGACAGGCTGGAGACGCCGACCAATGCCAACACCGCAACCGGGCTCGCCGGCGGCACGGTGCGATCGCTGGAATGGCCGCATACCGAGGAAAACTATCTGCTCAAGGAAATGGGCTTTCGCATCGCACGCAAGCACAGCGCTAAACTTCGCCAGACCACACAGGTGCTGGCCTTTGCTTTGCCTGCGTTGCTGCTGGTCGCGGCGTTCGCCTTGCCGTGGCCCTTTGCGGCAGCACTGTCGATACTCGCAGCAATCGTCCAACTCGCAGGCATGCTGGTCGAGCGTTGGCTGTTCTTCGCCGAAGCGAAGCACACGATCACGCTCTATTACGGACGCTAGAGGCACCTAAAAATGACTTCGATCAATGTACTCGACAGGAGTAGAATCCAAAATTATTGTACGCAGTGAACTCGATATTTCCTTGGAATTCCAGCTAGTTATCTGTAGATTAAAGCGATGAAGCTCACCGCCTACCTTCCGACTTATGTCGCATGGCGATTTTTCCTTCCGTGTATATTTTTCCTTCCACCCCACGATTTAATGGCAGGCGCGCTCGAAGCCGAAGCAGCCTTTGAAGCGAAAAACTATCCAGAAGCCTACAAAGAATGGACGGCCCTCGCCCAAAAGGGCGATGTTACTGCGCAATTTAATGTCGGATTTTTGTATTCCAGGGGACTTGGTGTGCCTCTGGATTATTCCAAAGCGGCCGAATGGTGGGATAAGGCAGCGGATCAAGACATGGCAGTGGCCGAGTTGAACCTTGGACTTTTGTACTCCTGGGGTGAGGGCGTTCAGCGAGACGATTCCAAAGCGGCAGAGCTATGGCGCAGGGCGGCGATCCAGGGTTTGTCTGAAGCTCAGCAATATCTTGGATATGTGTATTTCTCTGGGAAGGGAGTGCCCAAAAGTGGCGCGGATGCGATCCGTTGGTGGACCAGAGCCGCAGAGCAAGGTAACGTTGACGCACAGATCAATTTGGCAGCTTCTTACCTGACCGGTGAGGCTGTAGATAAAAACCCCAAGCTAGCCTTTTATTGGTACGAAAAGGCCGCACAACTGAATGACGGCAAGGCACAGTTCAACTTGGGATTGATGTATTTAAAAGGCGTTGGGTTGACGAAAATGCTGACCTTGCCATCCAATGGCTAAAACGCTCGGCAGCCCAAGAATACCACGGCGCGGAAGAAGTGCTTGCTCGTATTCAAGCGGCGCTTAAGAAAACTTGAGTCTTCACCCAAGACCTGACGACGACCTCAGCCCGGCCTGAGCATCGCGTGGGAAATCGCGAAAATGCGCTCTGTGCCAAGCATATAGGCCATCAGCGTTTCGCGGCGAAACAGCCCGGCATAGGCGCGGTCAAGCAGGTTGAGCGAACCGGTGTAGGCGCCGAACGCCGGCATGATCATACGGCCGCCATCGCCGGCAAAGCAGCGCCGCCGCACGGAGCGGCCTTGCTGCACGATGCGGGCACAAGGATGCAGGTGACCTGATATCTCGCCTTCCACTCTCACCGCCGAAGGCTCGTGCCGGAAGAGTAGAGAGCCTATGGCCAGCTCGCGCACGGTCTCGCCGGGCAGATCGGCCGGCGCTTCAGGATCATGATTGCCGGCGACCCAGAACCAGTCGCGCCCGACCATCAGCCCTTCCAGCCTTTCGCGAAAGCTCGCGTGCATACGCGCTGCGCCGCCGCCATCGTGAAAACTGTCGCCCAGGCTGATGACGATCGCGGGCTGATAATCGGCGATCACCGCCTGCAGCCGGAGCAACGTCGCGCCGGTGTCGTAAGGTGGAACCAGCGTGCCGCGCCTGGCCAGTGATGAGCCTTTTTCCAGATGCAGGTCGGACACCGTTAGAAGCCGAAATTCGGGAAAATAGAGCACGCCGCGACGGTCGCAGATCGCGCGTTCGCCGGCGATACGGACAGCGCCCGCATCCGCCAGAGGCGCAGCCGTGGCGCGCGCGACAGTCATTTCGTCCCCATGGCCTCCTCGACTAGCGTGGCTGCATCCATCAGCAGCGTGTCATCGGCCTCGCCGTGCACCGGCATTTTGCCGATCTCGAGCATGATCGGCACGGCGAGCGGCGATATCTGCTCGAGGTTCTTATGCATGATTCGACCTTGGACGCGCGAGAGCATCTCGGCAAGTCTGCTGACATCCAGCAGACCGGTCGCGGCATCGGCACGTGTCGCCTGCAAAAGGATATGGTCGGGCTCGTGGCTGCGCAGTACGTCGTAGATGAGATCAGTCGACACGGTTACCTGGCGGCCGCTCTTCTCCTGGCCCGGGTGGCGTTTCTCGATCAATCCCGAGATCAGCGCGCAATTGCGAAAGGTGCGCTTCAACAGCCAACTGCCGGCGAGCCAGGCTTCGAGGTCGTCGCCCAGCATGTCCTGATCGAATAGCGCAGCCAGCGACGGTTTCTTCGCCCTGAACATGTGGCCCATATCGGCCAGCGACCATATGGCAAGCGCATAGTCGGTGGCGACGAAGCCGAGCGGCTTGGCTCCCGCCCTGTCGAGGCGGCGGGTGAGCAGCATGCCGAGCGTCTGGTGCGCCAGCCTGCCCTCGAACGGATAGGCCACAAGGTAGTAGCGATTGCCTCGCGGAAAGGTCTCGATCAGCAGATCGTCGCGTTTCGGCAGCACCGACTTGTCGGCCTGGAAGCGTAGCCAGTCGGCGACCTGCTCCGGCAGCTTCTTCCAGCGCTGCGGATCGTCCAGCATGGCGCGGACCTGTTCGGCTAGGTACGTCGAAAGCGGGAATTTGCCACCACCGTAATACGGTACCTTGGCGTCGCTGCCGGGCGCGTTCGAGACGAAGCACTCATTCTCGCGGATGCCTTCGAAACGCAGCACCTTGCCGGCGAACATGAAGGTATCGCCGTGAGTCAGCGTCTCGAGGAAGGCCTCCTCGATCTTGCCCAGAACCCGGCCGCCACGCGAAGCCGCGCCTCTGCTGCCGGCCTGCACGTAGCGGACGTTGAGCGCCGGCACTTCGATGATGGTGCCGACGTTGAGCCGGTATTGCTGGGCGACGCGAGGATTTGAGACCCGCCACAGCCCGTCCTTGTTGAGACGAATACGGGCGTAGCGTTCGTAGTTCTTCAGCGCATAGCCGCCGGTGGCGACGAAATCGACGACGCGATCGAATGTCGGCCGGTCGAGATCGGCATAGGGTGCAGCCGTCCGCACTTCCTCGAACAGCGCATCGGCATGGAATGGCGCACCGCAGGCACAGCCCAGCACGTGCTGCGCCAGCACGTCGAGACCGCCATTGACCAACGGCGGGGTGTCCTGGGCGCCGAGATAATTGGCATCGAGCGCCGCCCTGCATTCCAGCACCTCGAAGCGGTTGGCCGGGATCAGGATCGCCTTGGACGGCTCGTCCATACGGTGGTTGGCGCGGCCGATGCGCTGCGCCAGCCGGCTGGCACCTTTCGGCGCGCCGACATGGACGACCAGGTCGACGTCGCCCCAGTCGATGCCGAGGTCGAGCGTCGATGTGGCGACGATGGCGCGCAGGGCGTTTTCGCCCATCGCTTTCTCCACGCGCCGGCGCTGGGCGACATCGAGCGAGCCGTGATGCAGCGCGATAGTCAAGGTGTCCTCGTTGACCCGCCACAACTCCTGGAACAGCAGCTCCGCCTGGCTGCGCGTGTTGACGAACAGCAGGGTTGTCTTGTGGCGCTTGATCTCGTCGTAGATCTCCGGCGTTGCGTAGCGGGCCGAATGTCCCGCCCACGGCACGCGCTCCTCCGAATCGAGAATGGAGATCTCGGGCTTGGCGCCGCCAGTGACGACGATCAGTTCGGCCATGTATCCTGGCGGGTTCTGGTTGACCAACCAGCGCCGCAAATCGTCGGGCTCGGCGACCGTCGCCGACAAGCCTATCGTCTGTAGGGCGGGCACAAACGAGCGCAGCCGGGCCAGCCCGAGCGACAGGAGATGCCCGCGCTTCGAGGTCACCAGCGAATGCAATTCGTCGAGCACGACATAGCGCAGGTCCTCGAAGAAGCGCCTGGCATCGGGCGCGGCAATCAGCAGCGCCAATTGCTCGGGCGTGGTCAGGAGAATGTCGGGCGGCGCCAGCTTCTGCCGCTGGCGCTTGTGTGCGGGCGTGTCGCCAGTGCGCGTCTCGACGGTGACGGGCAGCCCGATCTCTGCGACGGGTTTGCCGAGATTGCGCTCGATGTCGACGGCCAGCGCCTTCAGCGGCGAGATGTAGAGTGTGTGGATGCCTCGATGCGCCTGTCCCGGCCTTCTCCTCGGCCGGCCAGCCAGTTCGGTCAGCGATGGCAAGAACCCGGCCAGCGTCTTGCCGGCGCCGGTCGGGGCGATCAGCAATACCGACTGCCCGCCTTGGGCCTTGGCCAGCAAATCGATCTGGTGGGCGCGCGGCGACCAGCCCTTTTCCGCAAACCATTTGACGAATGGCTCGGGCAGGACGATAGCGGCATTCTGTTCGGCAAGGCGCGGCTGCTCTGTCACGCGCCAGAGGTAGCGCGGCGACGCGCAATCGCCAAGCAGAATCAGAACAAAAGGTGATCGATTTCGCGTTACGGCCGGCGAAACCCGGTCGGTCCCCCATAGAGATAGCCGATACGGGCGACCGCCTCCCTCAGTCCCTCACGCGACACCAGCATGGTGTGGCCGTTGGCGTGGATCATGGTCTCCGGGTCCGTCATGATCGCGACGTGGCCTTTCCAGAAGACCAGGTCGCCGCGCCGCAACCCGGAAAAA
The DNA here is from genome assembly GCF_040322615.1 of Mesorhizobium sp. M0119. Classification (NCBI taxonomy): domain Bacteria; kingdom Pseudomonadati; phylum Pseudomonadota; class Alphaproteobacteria; order Hyphomicrobiales; family Phyllobacteriaceae; genus Mesorhizobium; species Mesorhizobium sp. M0119. Next base: position 65,763 of record NZ_JAMYTU010000003.1, on the reverse strand, counting down.
TCCGGCCCCGGAACGAGTGGCTCACCGATCGTTGCCGCCTGCATGTCGGTGTCGCGCAGCACTTGCCTGCCGGCCATTTGCATCGCAAGCTGCACCAGGCCGGAACAGTCGATGCCGAAGCCCGAGGCGCCCCCCCACAAATAGGGCGTGCCGAGAAAGCTCTCTGCAACAGCAACGTAGTCGGCGGCTGCCTCGGCGACAGGCCTGAGATGACCCGAGATGACCGCCTGGCCGGACGGCAACAGCGCATAATGCGTGCCGCGCGTTTCGGCTGAGCCCGTCACCGTCACCAACGATCCCATCGAGAGCTGCCCGCTCACCGGGAAGCGCAAGTCGGGTCCTGGATAGAGAAAGGTGCGCGGCACCGAAACGACATGGGTCGGCGCATGGTCCCGCGCGCCCAGTGCCGTGTCGGCAACATAGCCGACATAACCGTCGCGTTCGGCCTGGATCCAGGCCCAGCCTTCGGCGTCCTCGAAGACGAGAATATCGTCGCCGAACAAAAGCTGTGTGTTGACGCCGGCGTCCGGCCGCGGCGCCTTGCGTATGTCTGCGACGGAAGCGGTGATGCGAGCCGGCCGGCCGGCGACGAAACGGTCGGCGGCGACCTCGCCTCTCAGCCTGGCGTCGGCGAGATCGGATCGGAAGGCATGGAGGCGGGCATCCCTGGCGGTCAAATCGGCAACTCGTTCAAATGGACAATTTGTCAAATGGGCAACTCTTGGGCTCTGGCAATGATAACATCGCCAAAGCGCTCGACAAAGAGTGCGCCTTCGACTGTGCGCCTGACCAGCACGTTGCGCTTGTCCAGCTCGTCGCGGTGGCGCGACACCAGTTTCAGCGCCCCCATCGTATCGAGCGCACGGGTGATCACCGGCTTGGTGACGTTGAGGCGGGCGGCGAGCCCGCGGACCGTGTGCGGCGGCGGATCGAGATAGATGGTGAACAGGATCGCCGTCTGGCGCATGGTGAGATCGGGCGCGTCGTCGCGCACCTCCGACAGCACCACCTGCTGCCACAGTCGCAAGGCCTGGCTTGGACGCATGATAATCGACATCCGTCCAGCATGACGGAAAATTGTTTCGGTTCCGTTTCAGTCAACACGTTCGTCGGCTATGCCCGAGAGATCAGCCGAAGCGGTTCGAAATGACCTGCTCCAGCGCCCGGATGCCTTGCGCCTCGCCGCCGGCAAGGCCGTGCGGACGGTCGGACGGGTTCCAGGCGAAGATGTCGAAATGTGCCCAGGCGGCGGTCTTTTCCACGAAGCGCTTCAGGAAAAGCGCCGCGGTGATTGAGCCGGCGAAACCGTCCGACGTGACGTTGTTGATATCGGCCACCTTCGACGCCAGCTTGGCGTCATAGGGCTTCCACAACGGCATGCGCCATAGCGGATCCTCGACCGCAACGGAGGCGTCCGACAGCTCGGATGCAAGCGCCTCGTCACCGGTGTAGAACGGCGGCAGGTCGGGACCGAGCGCAACACGGGCAGCGCCTGTCAGCGTTGCCATATCGACCAGCATCTGCGGCTCTTCGTCATCGGCCAGCGCCAGGGCATCGGCGAGCACCAGCCGCCCCTCGGCGTCGGTGTTGCCGATCTCGACGGTGATGCCCTTGCGGCTCGCCAGCACGTCGCCTGGCCGGAACGCATTGCCGGCAATCGAATTCTCGACAGCGGGGATGAGCACGCGCAGCCGGACCTTCAGCCCGGTGGCCATAATCATGGAAGCGAGGCCCAGCACGTTGGCAGCGCCGCCCATGTCCTTCTTCATCAAAAGCATGCCCGAGGACGGTTTGATGTCGAGACCGCCTGTATCGAAGCAGACGCCCTTGCCGACCAGCGTTATCCTGGGGGCATTGTTCGGTCCCCAAATCATGTCGATCAGGCGCGGTGCGTCGACAGAAGCCCGACCGACGGCGTGGATCATCGGAAAGTTGGCGGTAAGAAGATCGTCGCCTTTGGTCACCGATATTTCGGCCTTGTGCGTCGCGGCCAAGGTCCGGGTGGCCTTCTCCAACTGCCCAGGACCCATATCGCTGGTCGGCGTGTTGACCAGATCGCGCGCCAGGAAAACGCCATCGGCGAGGCGGCGGATGCGGGCGGCGTCGATGCCTGCCGGCAGCGCTAGGCGAAGCGTCTTGCCTGGCTTCTTGCCGTAGCGGGTGAAGGCATAGCCGCCGAGCGCCACGGCGAGTGCCGTAAGCTCCGGCTTGGCCAGTGCGGACGCAAAATGCCAGTCGCCTTCGGGCAAGGCTCTTGCCAGTGCGCCGACGGCCAGTGCGCCCTCGCCATCACCGGTGCCGAACAGGGCTCCGGCAATCGCGCCGTTGTCGCCAGGCAGGATCAGCGTCCTGCCGGCCTCGCCGGAAAAGCCGTTGGCCTTGGCCCAGGCGACCGAGGAAGGCGCAAGGCCCGACGCCGCCAGAGCATCCTTCCCCACCAGATGGACCGGCAGCGCATTGCTCAATTCTTTCTCGACGAGTTCGACAGGCATCCACTGGTCTCCGGCTTCCGAGTCGGCGTTTCTTAACTCTCCGTTAGGGTTAACAGAATATTTCTGCGGGAGGGAAGATGGCCACGCAAATGGTCACGCGATGAACGGAGCCCTGGTGCCGATGCCGACCAACCGCAGGATGAACGCCAGCGCAAATAGGCTGATCACCACGGCGTTGATGATGGTGCTTGCCGCAGGCGTCGCCGGCTGCGGAACCAGCAAATTGACGACTGGCTCGATTTCTCGTCCAAGCGGCAAGCCGCTGGAAACAATGTCGGCGGGCGAACTGCACAACGCTACGATGGCGCTCGGCCAGTCCTATTCGAAAAACCCCAGCGACAAGCGGATCGCGACAAACTATGCAGCGGCGCTGCAGATGGACGGCGACGCAGACCAGTCGCTTGCGGTGATGCGCAAGCTGGCGATTGCCTTGCCGAAGGATCGCGACGTGCTCGCCGCCTATGGCAAGGCGCTAGCCGCCAACGGTCAGTTCGAGCCGGCTCTCGATGCCGTGCGCCGCGCGCAGACCCCCGAATATCCTGACTGGAAACTAGTGTCGGCGGAAGCTGCCATTCTCGACCAGCTCGGCCAGAAGGACGAGGCGCGCCAAGGCTATCGCAAGGCGCTTGACCTCAGGCCGAACGAACCGTCGGTCCTTTCCAATCTCGGCATGTCGTACGTGCTGGAAGGTGATTTGCGCACGGCCGAAACCTATATGCGCTCAGCCGCCCAGCAGCCGAATGCAGACAGTCGCGTCCGCCAGAACCTGGCGCTGGTCGTCGGTCTGCAAGGCCGTTTCGACGAGGCCGAGAAGATCGCCTCGCAAGAGCTGTCGCCGGATCAGGCGCAGGCCAATGTCGCTTACCTGCGCCAGATGCTGGCGCAGCAGAATGCCTGGAGCCAGCTCAAGGACCAGGACAAGGCAAAGCCCGCCACCAACTGACCGGCTCGAGCGCCAAACCGGTGCGCGAAATTCCGCAACACGTCTAACGCAAAGAGCCGCGCTGCACCGGCAGCGCGGCTCTGAATCATATCAGCGTTTCTGGCAACGCCGCTGGCGCTACTCGCTACTGGATTTCGGCTGGTCGCCAAAGATGCCGCGCTGGCTCACCTGGATGCCGGCGGGACCCAGAATGATGGCGAACAACACCGGCAGGAAGAACAGGATCATCGGCACGGTGAGCTTGGGCGGCAAGGCCGCGGCCTTCTTCTCGGCGGCATTCATGCGCATGTCGCGGCTTTCGGCTGCCAGCACGCGCAGAGCATGCGCCACCGGCGTGCCGTAGCGCTCAGCCTGAACCAACGCCTGGGACACCGACCTGACGGATTCCAGGCCAGTTCGGCTTGCAAGGTTCTCGTAGGCCTGCTTGCGCTCCTGTAGATAGGAAAGCTCGGCGTTGGTCAGGATGAATTCTTCCGCCAATGCCACCGATTGCGCGCCGATCTCATCGGCGACCTTGCGAAGCGCTGCTTCCACCGACATGCCGGACTCGACGCATATCAGCAACAGGTCGAGCGCGTCCGGCCACGCCATCTGAATCGACTGCTTGCGCTTGGTAGCGCGGTTGTTGACGTAGAGCACCGGCGCGTAGAACCCCGCATAGGCTACCACGATGCACACGAACAGCTTCACGAAAAGCGGCTGCTCGGGCAATCCTCCGAGCACGAACAGATACATCGCCGCCAATGCAAAGCCGATGAAGGGCAGGACGAGACGGAAGAAAAGGAAGCGTGTCAGCGGATTTTGTCCGCGAAAACCCGCCACTTTCAATTTCTGCAAGGTACCTTCATCCGCCAGCGCACGCCTGAGATCCAGGCGATCGACAATATTGCGCATGCCGACCGACTGTTCTTCGCGCAGGCCCTTGCGGCGGCGGTCGGCTTCGACTGCCAGTCGCGCGCGCTGCTTGGCGCGCAGCTCATCGCGCTCCAGCGCTACGGATTTCATGCGCGCCTTGAGCTGGTTCCCGCCAAAGGCGGGCAGCAGCGTGAAGACGGTCGCAAAAACCGCGATGCCGACCAGCAGTGCGATCAGCAGGGACGGGTCGGTGAGAGTTCTGATGACGTGATCGGTCATACGCGAGTCCTAGACTTCGAAGTTCATCATCTTGCGCATTACCAGGACGCCCATCGACATCCAGATGCCGGAACAACCGAGGATCAGATGGCCGGTGCTGGTGACAAAGAGGGGCATGATGTAGTTCGGGCTCGTCAAATAGACGAGAAAGGCGACGACGAAAGGCAACGCGCCGATGATCACGGCGGATGCCTTGGCTTCCATGGACAACGCCTGGACCTTGGCTTTCATTTTCTTGCGGTCGCGAAGTACACGCGAAAGATTGCCCAGCGCTTCGGAAAGATTGCCGCCGGCCTGAGACTGGATCTGGATGACGATGCCGAAGAAGCTCGCCTCGGTGCACGGCATCGTTTCGGGCATGCGCATGGCCGCGTCGGGGATCGACAAACCCATTTGCTGCGAATCGACTATGCGGCGGAACTCGGTCTTGACCGGTTCGGGGGATTCGTTGGCGATCAGGCGCACGGCATCGTTCAGCGGCAGGCCGGATTTTACCGCACGCACGATGATATCGAGCGCGTTCGGAAATTCGTTGAGGAACGCCTTGACGCGGTGCGCGCGGCGAAACGAGACGAACCAGCGGGGGAGACCCAAAACGCCGACCAGCAGCGCAGCCGGCAAGACCAGCAACGGTGCGCCGATGAAATAGACAAGAGCCGTCAAGACGATGCCGCAGACCGCCGAGTAGACATAGAAGCGCTCAAGCGAGATCTTCATGCCGGCCTGACGGATTTGGATCTTCAGCGGTGGTTTCTTGACCAGGCTCTGATTGGACTTTTGCTTTTGATCGAGATCCTTCAGCGAATCCTGGACGGACTTGCGACGCTTAGCCGCTTCCGCCACGCGATCGCGCGAAGCCTTGACGACGGAACGATCTGTCTCGGCGGTCTTGATCGATTCAAGCCGCTTGCCGACCTGCTTCTCGGTGCTGATCCGGTTGAACAGGAAAGCATAGGCCACAGCGCCGGCGCTGAAGCCGGCGAGCACGACGAATGCCAATACGGTGCCGTCAATTCCGAACATCGACCCTGGCCCCCACGCTTCCAGACGGATCAGTCAGCGCGTTTCTCCATCGCCTCGAGCGCAACCGCGAGGCGCTGCTCCTCACCGTAATAGCGGGCGCGTTCCCAAAAATGCGGACGGCCGATGCCGGTCGACACGTGCTCGCCCAGCAGTCTGCCGTTCGCGTCCTCGCCCTTGATGTTATAGAGAACGATATCCTGGGTGATGATGACGTCGCCCTCCATGCCGATCACCTCGGTGATGTGGGTGATGCGCCGCGATCCGTCGCGCAGGCGTGCAGCCTGTATGATCACGTCGACGGAGCCGACGACGATTTCGCGCACGGTTTTTTGCGGCAGCGTGTAGCCGCCCATGGCGATCATCGACTCAATCCGGTTGAGGCATTCGCGCGGGCTGTTCGAGTGGATCGTTCCCATCGAGCCGTCATGGCCGGTGTTCATCGCCTGCAGCAGGTCGAACACTTCGGGTCCGCGCACTTCGCCGACGATAATGCGTTCGGGCCGCATGCGCAGACAGTTCTTGACCAGGTCGCGCATGGTCACTTCGCCCTCTCCTTCGAGGTTGGGCGGACGGGTTTCGAGACGCACCACATGCGGCTGCTGCAATTGTAGCTCAGCCGAGTCCTCGCAGGTGATGACGCGTTCCTCGCGGTCGATATAGTTGGTCAGGCAATTGAGCAGCGTCGTCTTGCCCGAGCCGGTACCGCCCGAGATGACGATGTTGCAGCGGACACGGCCGATGATCTTGAGAATCTCGGCCCCTTGCGGCGAAATCGAACCGAACTTGACCAACTGGTCGAGCGTCAGCTTGTCCTTCTTGAACTTGCGGATGGTAAGTGCGGTGCCGTCGATAGCCAGGGGCGGTGCGATGACGTTGACACGGGAGCCATCCGGAAGACGCGCATCGCAGATCGGGCTTGATTCATCGACGCGGCGGCCGACCTGGCTGACGATACGCTGGCAGATGTTGAGGAGCTGCTGGTTGTCGCGGAAACGGATGCCGGTCTGCTCGACCTTGCCGTTGACTTCGATGTAGACGTTCTTGGAGCCGTTGACCATGATGTCGGCAATATCGTCGCGGGCAAGCAGTGGCTCCAGCGGCCCATAGCCCAAAACGTCGTTGCAGATGTCCTCGAGAAGCTCCTCCTGCTCGGCGATGGACATCGCGAAATTCTTGATCGCAATGATGTCGTTGACAATGTCGCGGATTTCCTCGCGTGCGCTTTCGGGATCGAGCTTGGCCAGTTGCGACAGGTCGATCGTGTCGATCAGTGCGGCGAAGACCTGGCTTTTGGTATCGTAGTAGGTTTCGCTCTTTTGGCGCTGGATCGTTTTCGGCTCCGGGGCCAATGGCGGCGGCTCGACCGCACGGCGAACCGCCGGCGCACCAGATGGCGGCAGCGCCGCCGGCCTGGCAGCTACAGCCGCTTCCACAGGGTTCGCGGCCGCCGGCGCAGCAGGCGCAGGTGCTGGCTGACGGAATTCCGGAATGGTCCGGTTGCCGTCGTCGCTGCCTCTTTTACCAAACATGATCGCTTACCAATTCCACCGCTGAGGCATCACTTCTTGTTGCGCGAAAGCTTGCCGATCAGGTTGCCGAGCCCAGCCTTTTTCTTCACCTTGATTTCGCTGCGCCCTGTCAGCACATGGGCGATCTCGTTGATCATGGCGACGACCGGACTCTTGGCATCCATTTCACCGAGCATACGTCCATTGTTGGCAGCATTTCCGAACAAAAGCGGCTCGAACGGGATGATCGACATCGGCGAAAGGCCGAGCGATTCGGAGAAGTCGGACGGCGTAATCTCGGGACGTTTCGGCACACCGGCCTGGTTGATTACAAGCTTTGGCGCAGGATCGTTCGGACGAAGCCGCTTCAGCATGTCGACCAGGTTCTTTGTGTTTCGCAGATTGGCCAGTTCGGGCGTCGCCGTGATGACGATCTCGTCGGCCTTGACCAGCGTGTTCTTGGTCCAGCCGGCCCACACGTGGGGAACATCGAGCACGAGGAGCGGCGCGCTACGCTGGGCTATGTCGATAAGCTGGGTGAAGGCGTCGGGATCGAAATCGTAGACCCGCTCCAGGGTCGAAGGTGCCGCAAGCAGCGACAGGTGCTCGGCGCATTGGGCGAGCAGCCGGTCGAGATAGACCTCGTCGACGCGTTCCGGCGAGAATACCGCCTCGGCAATGCCTTGCGCCGGGTCCTGGTCGAAGTTGATGTTGGCCGTTCCGAAGGCGAGGTCGAGATCGGCGACAACCACTTCGGATTTGAAAAGGGACGACATGGCCCAGGCCACATTATGGGCTATGGTCGAGGAGCCGACGCCGCCCTTGGCGCCGATGAAGGCAATCGAGCGGCCGATCGGCTCAGCTTCCGGATCGACGAAGATCGAAGACACCACGCTGACGATGTCGGCCATCGATACGGGCGCGATGACATATTCGGAAATGCCCGAACGGATGAGTTCGCGGTACAGGCCGACATCGTTGTAGTGGCCGACAACCACCACCTTGGAGGTCGGATCGCAATGCTCGGAAAGCTGGGCGAGTTGTTCCAGCAACAGCTTCGGCTCGCTGCGCGATTCAAGCAGGATCAGGTTCGGTGTCGGCGCAGACTGATAGAATTCGATGGCGGTGGGGATGCCCCCCATATGCACTTTCAGATGGGCCTTGGCCATGCGGCGATCCTCGCCGGCGCGCTCGACCGGATTGGCTACGCCTTCGGTCTCGCAAAATGCCTGGATCGAAATGCGCGGGATCGGCCGCAACGCCTGCATCGCGGCAATATCCTGCTCCGAGGTTTCGCCGCCCGGTACCTCTGTGTCATAGGCAAGATTGCTCATTGTCATCTCTTTCCGTGACTTGCGCGGCTTACGGTCTGTTGGAGCCTCAACATTCGTTAATAATCGACTTCCGAATTGCCGAGGAATTCGTCCGAAATACCTCTGTCACGATAGACGTCGATCACCGCGCCGCGATTTTCCGCGTCGATCGGCGTCGGTTTGCGTGGCCCGATCAGATCGGACGGGTTGGCCATCTGAGCAGCCAGGTTGTTCTGATACGAACAGCCGAAATCGGCATAGTGCTTGTTTTCCGAAGTCTCCAGCAGGTCTTCGGGCCAGCGCCCGCATCTATCCGTCTGAGCCTTCACCGAGACGTAGGCGACACGGACCGGTGCGGACGCTTCGGCCGAAACAGACTGATAGGATCGCATGGCGATCCGCTTCCGGCTGATGCCGCTGGCTATGGCTAGCCTGGCGAAATCGCGGCCGGCCGCGGCCGCTGCGATTTCGTTGGCCGAGCCGCTCGGAATCTCGATCGTCAGCACCGGAGCCGCGCTCCTGTCGTATCCGTCCAGGAAGCCCAGGAGCGTGTCGCGCTGGGATCTGGTCATGCCGCGGTCGCCGGCGCCGACCGGAAGGTCGATCTTCTGGATCTTCTCGGCGATGACGATCGGATGGGTGGTGCGGTAATCGTCAGGTATGGCACCGACCGTGACGCTGTCGCGATTGGCGCAGCCGGCCAGTGATGCCGCCACCGCGATCGCTATGATGGGAACGGCCGGCCGCCAGATTCGCGAATGGACTGACCGCGTCGCGGTGATCGCCTGCGCCTTCGACGTTGACTTAGACATGACCGCTTCCCCGCTTACTTGTAGATGAAGCCGACAACGCCGTGGTAACGGCCGTTGGGCTTGTCGGTCTGCATGGTGCCGTAGACACGGTTGACGCGGCCAAGGAAAATGCCGGCGCCATCGCTGGCGGCGTTGAAATTGTCATCCGGCTTGGCAAGATCGTTGCGCGCCACCGGCTTCACCAGATAGGGCGTGATGATGATGACGAGCTCTGTCTCGTTGCGGACGAAATCCCTGCTGCGGAACAGCGTGCCGAGCACCGGTATCTTGGTCAGGCCGGGCAGCCCGGCGACCGCCTGCCTGATGTCGTCCCGGACAAGACCGGCGATCATCATCGAGCCGCCGGAGGGCAATTCCACCGTGGTGTCTGCCAAGCGTTTGCGAATTGACAGCAAAGTGGTGCCGGGCAAATCACGAGCCGCTTCCAGGACTGTGGCGCCTTCGCTCGTGGGCTCCGAAACCGACGTCCTCACTTTAAGGCTGATGCGGCCGGCCGAGAGCACAACCGGTTGGAACTCAAGCCCAATTCCATATTCGAGCCGTTCGTTGCTGTAAGTGACCTGGCCCGTTTGGTTGTCATTTGAAACGTTGTTCGTTCGGCTTGTGATAAGATTGAATTCACCGCCGACCTTGAATGTCGCTTTCTCGCCCGAAACGGCGGTAAGCGTAGGCTCGGCCAGGGTCTTCATGACGCCGCTCTGCTCCATGGCATTGATATACGCCTGAAGTCCGTTTCCGAGCCCATCACCTAACCGCAAGTTGGAGTACTGCGAAATCGGCTTGCCCAAGCCATAAGCGGGAGAACTCATCGCGCCATAGGAGATGCCATTGCTGCTGCCGTTGCCGACCATGTTGACGCCGAGCTGCTTCATCACCGAGCGGCTGACTTCCGCGACCGTCACCTTCAGTGTCACCTGGTCGTCGCCGATAATCTGCAGCAGGTTGACGATCTGGCTGACGCGGCGCTCGGCATCCGGGTTATCGATGGCGACGCCGGATTCGGCCGAACCGCCGGCAGCGGTCTGCGAATATTGACCCGTGGTCGCCTCGCCGCCGGACACGAAGATGGTTGCCAGATCGGCCGCGCGCTTGGCGTCCAGAGGAGTGTCCACGGTTCCGGTCAGAACGACGTTGTCGTTCAGCAGCTCGACCTTGACCTCCGATGATGGGATGAAGCGCTTGATATAATCCTCCAGCCCGGCAACATCGCGTTCGACCGCCAGATCCAGGCTGACGATCTGCTCGCCATTCGGGCCAAAGACGAAGATGTTGGTCTCGCCGACCGCCTTTCCGAACAGATAGATACGCCGAGCGGTGCGGGTTACGGCGTCGGCTACCGCAGGGTTGGCGACGAGAATGTCGTAGGCATCGCTTGGCAGGTCGATGACCACCGATTTGTTCAGTCCAAGCTTGACCCGCTGGGTGGCGGTCGAAGCCGTGACCCTGGCATTGCTCGCCGCACTGGCATCGAGAGTGCCATATGCATTCGTTCCAAGGAGAAACAGGCCGATCGCCGCAGCCAGGGTGACCGGCAGTTTGGTTCTTAGCTTCATTTCCTCGCCCCCACTTCGGAAACTTCGCCCGACTTGATCAACCGCACCGTTCCGCGCCGACCATTGCCGGAAACCAGGTAGTCGGCCTCGCCCACATTCTTGTCCTGGCTGTCCTTGATCGAGCGCAGCGCCAATGTCAGGCGATCCGCCATCTGCTGTGCGACGGTGATGATCTCGGACTGCTGCGGCGTCAATTCCAGAGTGGCGGTCTGGCCGACCCTGGTCTTCTTGCCTTCCTCGTCCTCCTGAATGGTCTGGTCGATCGCCAGGACGCGAATGTTCTTGAGGATAGTTTCGGTCGTGAAGCCCGGACCACCGCCATTGGCGGCATCGGCTCTGCGGGTCATGATGACGTCGACGAAATCATTGGGAAGAATAAAGCCACCGGCCGAAGTGTCGGCCGAGATGCTTGTGGCGACAGCCCGCATGCCGGAGGGCAGGATCGACGACATGAAGCTTTGCCCCTCACCGATCAGCTTCGAACGCCGCAACGGTTCGCCGGCATACAGTGCCACGCGGGCGACGGCGCCCTTCAGCTTATCCAGCGCTTCAGGCTCGGCGGCGCGGGTGATGAAATTTGCGTTGATGCCGGCGGACGGCCATGACTCCCAGGAAATGTTGTTTTCAAGCGGACTGCCCATCGGAACGTCGCCGGAAAGGACAAGCACATCCTGCAGCGCGATCGTCGGCGCCTGGGGACCGGAATCGACAACCGGAGGCGGCGGAGCGACGACCATGTTCTTCGCGACATAGCCTGCACCACCGGCCGCGGCTATCCCCACGCTCAGAATGATCAATCGGGATGCTGGCATCTGTCCGAACCTCGCCCTTGGCAAACCACGTAGCCAAGCCGGACTTTGCAGCGGCAATCGTCAAAACAAGGTTAATGTTATACTTACGATCGTGATTAATTTAACGTTTATATAAATTAGAGCGACAAGCCCGGCCCGAAGGAAAACCTGGCCAACTCGCCCGCTCGGCGCCAACAATGTAAAGCGAAATTCAGCCCGCCAGCCTGGCAAGTGCCCAGGCCATCAACGGCGAGTCCGAATAGGTGAGCAGACCGCCAATGCCAAGCGCGATGCCGTACGGAACGCCGGTCGCCTCATCGGCGAAATGGCGCAGGAACGGATTGTGGCTTGTGACGGCGGCAAGCGGCGATTTTCGATAGGCGAGGATGGCGAGCGTCAGCAGACCGCCGATGAATGTCGAGGCGACGAGGTACTCGATGAGATGAATGTTCAGTCCCATCCACATAGCAGTGGCGGCCAGAAGCTTGGCGTCGCCGCCGCCCATGCCGCCCAGCGCGAACAAGCCGAACGTCACCGCGAGAACCAGGCCGGCGGCGGCGAAATGCCAGCCATAGGTGGCCCAGTCCATGCCGGTCAAAGGCGCAACCAAGGCGAAGACAACCACAAGCAACACCGGCACGCGATTGGCGATCGTCATCGAAAGCATATCGGAGATCGCGGCAAAAAGCATGCAGAACGGAAACACGACGAAGATCACGGCTTCAAGCATCAGCGCGCCTATGACCAAATTGCATCTGGCCCCCAAGCCTAGTCCAATTCGATTAACGATTGATGAGGCCTAAATTTCAAATCATGCTAGGACTAAATAAGGGCCGCCAGTGCGGCGGCCCTTATTTGGAAACAACCGAACCTGTTACGGTCAGCTACCGTTCACCTTAGCGGAGATGGCGGTGAACTTGGCGTTCAGCGAGTTGCCGAGCTGGCCGGCGCCGACCATGATGGCGAGTGCGATAAGAGCGGCGATCAGACCGTATTCGATAGCGGTCGCGCCGGATTCGTCCTTCACAAAACGTGCGATGAGGTTAGACATTCGAGCTCCTACTCCAATTGTTACAGCACTTCCGTCAACTTCTCTTGGTGGCTGATCGGATACTGCGAATCTAAGGAGAAGCTGTTTCAATCGGCTTAATAAACAGGCTTACCGATTCCTTTCCCGCTTCGACGACATTGCGTGGTTAACCCAGAACTAAAATGCCCGCCGCTGGGCCCACGGGCTGACAAAAGGCGCAATTCGGCAAAGACGTTCCAGCCGTGCCGGCTGAGCCCAAATACCGGTTCCGGCTTAATCCTGAACTCCAGCCGCTTAACGGTTGGTTCACCAATCTCGTTCATGTTCTGTTGAACAGTTTGCCAGGGGAGCGCCTCAATGGCCGGGCCGAGATCATCATTTCCAGTTGCCATGCTTTTTGCCGCAGCGGCTTTCGCCGTTCCAGCCAAGGCCGGCGCCGGCATCGAGGTGACGATGAACCAGGCAAAGATTATCAAATTGTCGCGCGCCGCCGATACGATTGTCGTCGGCAATCCGGCGATCGCCGACGCCTCCGTGCAGGACGCATCGACGATCGTACTGACCGGCAAGGGCTTTGGCGTCACCAATCTCGTCGTCCTCGACCAGGAGGGCAACCCGATCGTCGATGAGCAAATAACCGTCGTGCGCCAGGCAGCGTCGTCGGTGCGCATCTATCGGCGTTCCGAAGTACAGACCATGTCCTGCGCGCCATATTGCGAAAGCTCGTATAAGAGCGATGCCGAGAAGGCCTCTGAAGCCGAAATGAGCGCCGGGCATTAGCTAGCCGACGTCTCCGCCTTTGGCGGGAACGTGCTTCGGTTATCGCCGGGTTAAGGCCTTCCCGTTGAATTTAACGGCCATTCCAACCGGACTTCAATCGGTTCCGACTAAGGGTGGGACCGATACAGAAGCGGCATCGGCGTGTAGAGAACATGAGCAAGGCAGGACGAGCAGGTTTTCCCGGACGGTTTTTGGGCGACCGACGCGGAAGCACGGCGATCGAATTCGCCATGCTTGCAATTCCATTCGCGCTTCTGGTCTTCGCCATCCTGGAGAGCTGCATTTCATTTGCCGCACAGGAAGTGATGGCAAACGCCACAGACGACATCGCGCGCCAACTGCGTACCGGCCAGCTAAGACCGGCCGATGTGTCCGGGACCAAGCTGCGGGATATGATCTGCACCAAATTGGAGATCATGGTCGCCAGCACCTGTCCCGGATTGCTGGTGGATTTGCGCGAATACCCGACCTTCGCCGATGCGGCGCTGGCCGGTTTCAAGATCCAGGATGGCGATGTCGTGCTGACCAAGGGCACGAGCACACAGACCTTCACCGTCGCACCTGGCCTGGCGGAGTCGAGAAACATGCTGCGGGTTTTTTACAAATGGCCGGTGATGACCGACTTCATGGCCAAATCGATGGCCAACCTGAAGGACGGCAAAACGCTGCATTTTGCTTCGATCACTTGGCAGAACGAGCCATTCGACAACTGAACCACGTAGTCGCTTGAAAAGGGCAAAGCCATGATTCGTGCGGGGGCACAGCTGGGCATCGCAGGGGTTTGTACAAGAGTAGTCCGGCTTTGCTCGGACCGCCGCGGTATTGCGGCTGTCGAGTTTGCCCTCATCGTGCCTGTCCTGTTGATCATGTACTTTATGACAATGGAGGCCTCGCAAGCCATCGAGACCAGCAAGAAGGTCAGCCGCATCGGCAGCATGGTAGCGGATCTCGTCACGCAGCAGCAGACCATCAAGGCGGCCGATGTCGATGCCATCATGGAGATCGGCAGTTCCACGCTGCAGCCCTACAACCGCTCGAAACCGAAGATCATTATCACGGCGATACAGGTGACGAACGAGACGACGCCGAAAGTCCTGGTCGTGTGGTCGCGCAAACTGGTCGATGGCGTCTCTAGCGTCGACGCGGTCAAGGATTCCACCACAACGGTCCCGAGCGCGCTCAAGATCAAAGGCACTTTCCTCATTCGGGTCGAAAGCGATCTCGCCTACAAGCCAATCATCACCTGGTCGGCGGACGGCCAAAGCCGGTTCGGGTTGAGCTCGGTCTTCAATTCGATATCGATGGCAGAAACTTATTATCTGCGGCCGCGCCGGAGCCCGACCATTCCGTGCAGCGATTGCTGACGCCTGAGGCCCGCTAACTGGCTGTTGCTATTGCTTGCGACCGCGGGCCGAGACTAGACGCACGATGGCTGCAGCCAGCACATAGTCCCTTGGACCGGCAACGGCGAACCCGCCGGAATGTCTCGGCTCCAGAAGATCGTAAATGTCCGGCGCGGTTGATCTGAGATTGGTGAGAAAGACGGTGAGCCGGCGTTTGGCTTCGGGGTCCAGATCGCTGCGGACGGCGTGCGGCCCATATCTCAGCAGGCCTGACGTCCAGACGACCTGAAGCGCCGATTTCGAGAGCCCTGCGGCCTCGAGCCTCGCCACCGTGCCGCCAGTAGGATTTGGCAGTCCGTCGGCCACAGCCGGCATCCAGCCGAATATCGCATCGGCCACGCCGTCGACCAGCATCGCTTCAGCTGCGGCGGCAGCCGAATTGGCGTGGGTCAAAAACGGTGCATCTTCCGCCACCTTGACCCCGTCCGCAGCCAGCCCGGCAAGCGGCAGCAGAGCACCGACGCTGTCGGAAGGCGCCATGACGACTCGATGGGCTGCCATGGCCGTAAGATCGGGAACCCTCCCGTCGCGCGCCAGCAGAACGGAACGGATGCCGCTGGCCCCGTCGGAATCGAGCGGCGCCGCGAGAGGTTCGACACATCCGCACCGTTCGGAGGCGATGGCGTAGGCGGTTGCCGAATAGATGGCATATTCGATCCGCGCATTGGCCTGCGCTCGATCAACGCCCGCATAGTCGCGGGCAACGACAAACTCCACCTTCATTCCGAGCGCTTTGGCATAGGCGTCGGTCAGCAGCGCGAGACCTGGAACAGTGTTGCCGGCGCCGGGCTCGGCAACGATACCGATATGGAACGATCCGATAACATCGCGCCAATCGGCGCGCGCCAGGTTTGCGCAAGATGCATCCAGCAGCAAAGCCAGTACGGCAGCGAATGCTTTCAGGGCAGGCCTCATGCGAGCTCCACGCCGCGCATTTCCATCGGCAGATCGACCATGCCGCGATTCGTCTCTCCCGGACCAGCACGCCAAGCCGTGCTGTTTGGGTTTCCGAATTGCCAATGGCGGCGCGGAACCCTATGTCTGAGCCAACACACAGGCAATGATGAACCTTTCGATGGCACGCGCCTTCCTTTTTGTCCTTGACTCTTTCGGCATCGGCGGCGCGGCCGATGCCGAACGCTATGGCGACACCGGCTCCAACACGTTCGCACACATCGCGCGGTCCTGCGCGGAAGGCCGCGCCGATCGCGAAGGCTTGCGTGACGGACCCCTTCTCGTACCAAACATGCTCGCGCTCGGCCTCGGCCAGGCCGCGGCAACGGCGACGGGTTTCAGGTTCGAGAATGGCGGCAGTGCCCCGCTTGCCGCCGCCTTTCACGGCGCGGCCCAAGAGGTTTCGAGCGGCAAGGACACGCCATCGGGCCATTGGGAAATAGCCGGCCTGCCGGTCCGTTTCGACTGGGGTTACTTCCCGGACACGATTCCCGCCTTTCCGGCCGAGTTGACCGAAGCAATGGTGCGTGAAGGGAAGGTGCCCGGCATCCTCGGCAATTGCCATGCTCCGGGCACCGAGATCATCGAACGGTTCGGTGAAGACCATATTCGCACCGGCAAACCGATCTGTTACACCTCGATCGACTCCGTCCTGCAGATCGCCGCGCATGAGGTCCATTTCGGCCTGGAACGGCTTTACGAGTTCTGCAAAGGGGTGCGCAGGCTCGTCGATCCGCTGAATATCGGCCGCGTCATCGCACGGCCGTTTATCGGTGAAACCGCCGCCACGTTCGAGCGAACGCATAATCGTCGCGACTATGCCGTACCGCCGCCGGAACCGACGCTGCTCGACCGGCTGACGGCGCGCGGCAGCCGGGTTATCGCGGTCGGCAAGATCGGCGACATTTTCGCCCATCGGGGGATCTCGGAAGTCCGCAAGGCTGCCGGCAACATGGCGATGTTCGACAAAGCGCTTGGTGCCATGGAAGACGCCCGCGACGGCGACCTCGTCTTCGCGAACTTTGTCGACTTCGACACCGAGTTCGGGCATCGGCGCGACGTTGCCGGGTATGCCGCCGCACTCGAAGCTTTCGACCGGCGCCTGCCCGAGGCATTCGCACGGCTGAGGCCAGGCGATCTGCTCATTTTGACCGCCGATCACGGCAACGATCCGACGTGGCGCGGCACCGACCACACGCGCGAGCGTATTCCGGTTATCGGGACACGGCCGGGTTTCAAAGGCGCAGACGTCGGACTGAGGACAACATTTGCCGACATCGGCGAAACCGTGGCCGAACATCTCGGGCTGGCGCGCGGCCGTCACGGCACCTCCTTCCATGCCGCGACAGGTGGCCATGCCTGAGCTGCCGGAGGTCGAGACAGTCAGGCGCGGTCTGCAGCCGGCCCTTGAAGGTGCCCGCATTGTCGGTGTCGAGGCACGCCGGCCGGATTTGCGGTTTCCGTTCCCCGAGAGATTTTCGGAGCGGCTGACCGGCAAGACGATTGCGGCGCTCGGCCGCCGTGCCAAATATCTGACGATGCACGTGGACAACGGCCCGGTTCTGATCTGCCATCTCGGCATGTCGGGGTCGTTTCGCATCGAAACGGCCGACGAGAGCGCAACGCCCGGCGCGTTCCACTACGAACGTTCGAAAAACACCGCTCACGATCACGTCGTCTTCGATATCGTATCACCTGCCGGCGTCCGCTCTCGCGTGATCTTCAACGACCCGCGCCGCTTCGGCTTTATGCTGTTTTCGGAAGGCGAGCCCGACATGCATCCGATGCTGGCGGGATTAGGCGTCGAGCCTACGGGCAATGCACTGGACGGCGCGCTGCTCGCTTCGTTGCTGAAAGGTCGCAAGTCACCGCTGAAAGCGGCACTTCTGGACCAACGGCTGATCGCCGGGCTAGGCAATATCTACGTCTCGGAAGCGCTTTGGCGGGCCGGCCTGTCGCCGCTGCGCGAAGCGGGCACCCTCGCGAGAGCCGGCAAGAAAGCCAAAGAGCAGAGCGAAAGCCTGGCCGAAGCAATCCGCTCGGTCGTCGCCGATGCGATCGCCGCCGGCGGCTCGTCGTTGCGCGATTATATGCAGACAGATGGATCGTTGGGCTACTTCCAGCATTCTTTCGCGGTGTACGACCGCGAGGGCGAAGCCTGTTCCAAGCCTGGTTGTCGCGGCCACATCGAGCGTATCGTGCAAAGCGGTCGCTCGACTTTCCACTGCCGGACCTGTCAGGCTTGAACCAGAAGCGAGGAGGAGGAGCAAAGCATGGGCTACGAAACCATCATCGTCGAAACCCGCGGCAAGGTCGGGCTGATTACGCTGAACCGGCCGCAGGCGCTCAATGCGCTGAATTCACAAGTGCTGGCGGAACTGGTCGCGTCGGTGAACAGCATGGGCGCAAATGCCGACATCGGCGCCATGGTCATCACTGGTTCGGAAAAGGCTTTCGCGGCAGGTGCCGATATCAAGGAAATGCAGTCGATCTCCTATGTGGATGCCTATCTGCAGGATTTCTTCGTCGGCTGGGAAGAATTTACGCGGGCACGAAAGCCGATCATCGCGGCGGTGGCGGGCTATGCGCTGGGCGGCGGCTGCGAACTGGCGATGATGTGCGATTTCATCATCGCCGCCGACACCGCCAAGTTTGGCCAACCCGAGATTACGCTGGGCGTCATGCCTGGCATGGGCGGATCGCAGCGCCTGACCCGCTTCGTCGGCAAGTCGAAGGCGATGGATATGTGCCTGACGGGGCGAATGATGGACGCAGCCGAGGCCGAGCGTTCCGGCCTGGTCTCGCGCGTGGTGCCAGCCGGCGAGTTGATCGAGGAAGCGCTTAAGGCAGCGGCCAAGATCGCTAGTTTTTCCTTGCCGTCGGTGATGATGGCAAAGGAGGCCGTCAACCGCGCCTATGAGACGACGCTCACCGAGGGTCTGCGGTTCGAGCGCCGGCTGTTTCATTCGCTGTTTGCGCTGGATGACCAGAAGGAAGGCATGGCGGCCTTCACCGGCAAGCGGAAGCCGAATTTCACGAACCGATGAGATGACGAAGGCGTCGGTCAAAAAGAAAGCGCTGCAGCGTTGACGCGCCGGAAAAGCTGAACTATAAGCCGCACCAACCGAGGCGGCCCTGTGGCTGCCCGTTTGTTTTTTGCGCCCTGCGGTATCCCGCAAGCGCCCACCAGATCAGAAGAGAGGCACCATGGCCAATACCTCCTCGGCCAAAAAGGCAACGCGCAAGATCGCCCGTCGCGCAGCGATCAACAAGAACCGCCGCTCCCGCGTCCGGACCTACATCCGCCAGGTCGAAGAGGCGCTGGCGGCTGGCGACAAGGCGGCCGCACAGGCTGCCTTCAAGGTGGCCGAGCCGGAATTGATGCGCGCCGCGACCAAGGGCGTGGTGCACAAGAACACGGCATCGCGCAAGGTGTCGCGGCTGGCCCAACGGGTCAAGGTGCTGTCAGCCTAATATACCTTTTCGTGAACTGCGCTTGTTCAAACCCGGCCGATCGCGCCGGGTTTTTTCGTTTGCCGGCAAGTACTTAAAAGAAAGCCCGCAAAACGGCGTCCGCGAGCATTTCAAAGTTCGAAATGCTTTGCCGGCATATACATGCCCGCTCATATTCGGAGCCTCCGAAACCGCCAATACGAAAATTTCCGAGCGTCACAGATTATCGTTTCTTTTCAGAAGCTTACCGATGGTGATCCACAGCTTGTTCACATCAGCTGCGGCCGATAGGCGACAATTGGCTGTCAAGTGAATTATTTCAGAAAATTTCGCGTTGTGTGGCCTTTTTCATATTCGCCGGAAAAGGGTTTGAATCACAATGGCTTTGTCAAAATCAACTGTTGCAGCATGGCGTTCGAAACGTCCCTTGCTAGTCAGATTCCTTAAAAATCCGTTAGGGGTGGCCTTGCCCTATCCACAGCGATTTCGGTAATGTCTGTCCATCGAAGGGACGGGCCCTTGGCCCTTGACCAGCCTGAAACCGGCCAGCTCAAATTGGCAGAGTTTACAGCGCGGATTCAACTCCGCGGACGGGGTTGGTTTGTCTTTTCGATACGGTAGGGGACTGGCGTAATTGTACATGGCAGGTCGACGGTGCGCCGGCGGTTTTTCGCCGGACGGCATTTTGTTGCCCTGACATGACCAAAGCGGATCGGCTCTTCGGCGCCGGACCGACAACGAGGCGATTCATCAGCCGGCGGCGGCGATGGTGTCGCAGCGAAGACACGGTCGCCGGAAACATGGATGCAGGAGGCGCATCCCCGGCGGAAAACAGGTACAAGAGACAAGGAACTCGATCATGCAGAGCGGCGGCATCGAAAGGGAGCTTACAGGCGACCTCCCATTTCCTGGAACGTTAATCGGAAGGAACGACATGGCGGCTTCCAATGAAGCTGAACAGAAGTTCGATCGGGTCAAGGCCCAGCTGAAGGCGCGTCTGGGAACCGAGGTCTATTCGAGCTGGTTCGGGCGCATGAAGGTCGCTGAATCCTCCAAGGGCATTGTTCGCATCTCGGTGCCAACCGCATTCCTGCGTTCATGGATCAACGGCCACTATCTCGATCTCATCACCGAGTTGTGGAAGCACGAGGATCCGGAGATCCTCAAGATCGAGATCGTCGTTCGTACCGCCACACGCCAGGGCCGCAACAGCGTCGAGCCAGAAGTGGCCCCGGCGCGCAAGATGACCAGGCAGACGCAAACCGCGCTCTCCGCCGGCACGGCGAGCCCCAGCAGGGTCGAACGGGTCCCGGCACCCCGCCCGGGGATGCCGGCAGAAACCGAGTTCCGGCACAATGTTCTCGGTTCGCCACTCGATCCACGCTACACTTTCACCTCCTTCATCGAAGGACCATCGAACCGAGTGGCTTTTGCCGCCGCCAAGGCGGTCGCGGAATCGCAGTCGAGCGCGGTGCGTTTCAATCCGCTCTTTCTTCACGCGACGGTCGGGCTGGGCAAAACGCATCTGTTGCAGGCCATCGCCGCAGAATCGCTGAAGCAGAATCCGAAATCGCGGGTCGTCTATCTGACGGCTGAGTATTTCATGTGGCGGTTCGCCACCGCGATCCGCGACAACAACGCACTGACGCTGAAAGAACAGCTGCGCGACATCGACCTCCTCATCATCGACGACATGCAGTTCCTGCAGGGCAAGTCGATCCAGCACGAATTCTGCCATTTGATCAACATGCTGCTCGACAGCGCCAAGCAAGTGGTGGTCGCTGCCGACCGGCCGCCGTCGGAATTGGAGTCGCTGGAGCCACGCGTCCGCTCGCGCCTCAATGGCGGCGTCGCGTTGGAAATGTCAGCCCCGGATTTCGCCATGCGCATCGGTATGCTCAAGCTCAGGCTGGCCACCGCCAAGCTCGACGATGCGTCGCTCGATATTTCCGAAGAGATCCTCAACCACGTCGCCCGCACGGTGACCGGCAGCGGGCGCGAGCTCGAAGGTGCCTTCAACCAGCTTTTGTTTCGCCAATCCTTCGAACCGCAGATCACCATCGACCGCATCGACGAGATCCTCGGCCACATCTATCGTTCGGGCGAACCCAAGCGGGTGCGTATCGAGGACATCCAGCGCATCGTCGCGCGCCACTACAACGTGTCGAAGACCGAACTTCTGTCTAACCGGCGCACACGCACCATTGTCAAGCCACGGCAAGTCGCCATGTATCTGTCGAAGGTGATGACGCCGCGCTCGCTGCCGGAGATCGGGCGGCGGTTCGGCGGTCGTGACCATACGACCGTGCTGCATGCGGTGCGCAAGATCGAGGATCTTTCCGGTGCCGACAACACACTGGCGCAGGAACTCGAATTGCTGAGAAGGCTGATCAACGACCAGGCCTGACGGCCCGAAAAACGTCGGCTCGCGGACTTCGGCCTTTTTATCCCCAGAAAGCCCGTGCAGCCGGTCCGAACCGGTGGCGCGGGCTTGCGTTTGCCGGGTTTTTCCTGTCAGTTTACGCAGATTCTGAGCCTGTTCAGACCTTTCGCGGGGCGCCGCTTGCCGGAGACCCGTTCATTCATTCAAGCGAGCCTGTTTCGTCATGCGTGTTATCCTGGAACGGTCAAATCTGCTGAAGTCGCTCAACCATGTTCACCGCGTGGTCGAGCGGCGCAATACCATTCCGATCCTGTCGAACGTGCTGCTCAGCGCTGAGGGGGCCAGCCTTGAAATGAAGGCGACCGACCTCGACCTGGAGGTGACCGAAGCAACGCCGGCAAAGGTCGAGCGTGGCGGGGCGACGACGGTCCCGGCGCATCTGCTCTACGACATCGTGCGCAAGCTTGCCGACGGCGCGGAGGTGGCGCTGAAGACCGACGAAGACGGCAACGCCATGACGGTGACGTCGGGGCGCTCGAGCTTCCGCCTGCAGTGCCTGCCGCAGTCCGACTTTCCCGAACTTTCAGCCGGGTCGTTCTCGCATATTTTCCGGCTCGATTCCGTCGGACTAAAGGGCCTCATCGAAAAGACCCAGTTCGCCATCTCGACCGAGGAGACGCGCTATTATCTGAACGGCATCTATCTGCACACGCACGAGGCCGGCGGCAAGCTGAAGCTGCGCTCGGTCGCGACCGACGGCCACCGGCTGGCGCGCGCCGAGATCGATGCGCCGGCAGGCTCTGAGGGCATGCCTGGCGTCATCATCCCGCGAAAGACGGTCAGCGAGCTGCAAAAGCTGGTCGACGATCCCGATGTTGCAGTGACCACCGAGCTGTCGGACACCAAGATCCGTTTCACCATCGGCAGCGTCATCTTGACCTCCAAGCTGATCGACGGCACTTTCCCGGACTACCAGCGCGTCATTCCAACCGGCAACGACAAGAAGCTGATTATCGATCGTCAGAGTTTCGCCGCTGCCGTCGATCGCGTTTCGACCATTTCGTCCGAACGCGGCCGGGCGGTGAAGCTTTCGATCGCCGAAGGGCAGGTCACGCTTGCGGTCAACAACCCGGATTCGGGCAGTGCCACCGAGGAACTGGCGGCCGACTATTCGTCTGATCCGATCGAGATCGGCTTCAACGCCAAATACCTGCTCGACGTTGCCGCGCAACTGACCGGCACGGAGGCGAAGTTCATGCTGGCGGATGCCGGTTCCCCGACGCTGATCCACGACATGGCCGACGAGACCGCGCTCTACGTGCTGATGCCGATGCGGGTGTAGGGCCCGAACGGGGCCATCTTGCTGTCGTGACCAGATCTGCAAAACCGCAGCAGACCTACATAAGTAAGCTCACACTTACGAATTTCCGCAACTATGCGGCGTTGGCAATCGACCTTGATCCCGGCGCTGTGGTTTTCTCCGGCGACAATGGCGCCGGCAAGACCAATCTGCTTGAAGCGATCTCGCTGCTCACGCCAGGCCGCGGCTTGCGCCGCGCACCCTATGCCGAGGTGGCGCGCGAAGGCGGCGACGGTGGCTTCGCGCTGCATGCTCGGCTTGACGGGCCGGAAGGCCAGGTCGAGATCGGTACCGGGATACCGGGCAGCGACGGCGAAGGCGGCAGGCGGGTGCGGATCAACGGCGCGGCGGCACGCTCAGCCGAAGACATGCTGGAATGGCTGCGCGTGGTCTGGCTGACACCGGCCATGGACGGCCTGTTCCCCGGGCCGGCGGCCGATCGTCGGCGCTTCCTCGACCGGCTGGTACTGGCGATCGATCCCAGCCACGGCCAGCGCGCGCTTGACTACGAAAAGGCAATGCGCGGCCGCAACAGACTGCTCGCCGACGGTTCGCGCGACGGTGCCTGGTTCGATGCGATCGAGATGCAAATGGCCGAGACCGGCGTGGCAATTGCCGCGGCGCGTGCCGAACTGGTGCGCCTGCTCGCCGCCATGATCGACCGGCTGCCCGGCGACGGACCGTTTCCGCAAGCCGACATCGGCATCTCGGGCGAACTGGAAGGCGAAATCGGTATTTTGCCGGCCGTCGACCTAGAGGAACGGTTCCGTCGCGCGCTTGCCCAGGGGCGCGACCGCGACCGCACCGCCGGACGCACGCTCGACGGCCCGCACCGTTCCGACCTCGTGGTGCGCCACCGGCCCAAGGCGATGCCGGCCGAGCTCTGTTCGACCGGCGAGCAGAAGGCGCTGCTGGTCGGCATTGTCTTGTCGCATGCGCGGCTAACCGGCGAGATGTCGGGCATGACGCCGATCCTGCTGCTCGACGAGATTGCCGCCCATCTCGACGGCGGTCGACGGGCGGCCTTGTTCTCGATCCTGGAGGAACTGAACTGCCAGGCCTTCATGACCGGGACCGATGCCGCGTTGTTTGACAGCCTCAAGGGACGCGCGCAATTCCTGACCGTCGATCACGGTAAGGTCAGGCCGACCACTTGAACTTGGTTCATGCCGCACTTCTGCGCAGCATGCATTGATGCCTGACAAGCTTTCTCCTCCGCTATATGGTCCGGCGATGATCACAGCCGCCCTTACCGATGAAGAGCTCGAACGCTACGCCCGCCACATCGTGCTGCCCGAAATCGGCGGCGCCGGCCAGCAGCGGCTGAAGCGTGCGCGGGTGCTGGTCATCGGCGTGGGCGGGTTGGGAGCGCCGGTGCTCGAATATCTCGCCGCCGCAGGGATTGGCACCCTCGGTATCGTCGACGACGACATCGTTTCGCTTTCCAACCTGCAACGACAAGTGATCCACGCCACGGGCGATGTCGGCATGGCCAAAACCGACAGCGCCAGAGCGGCGATCATCCGCATCAATCCAAACGTCGTCGTGGAAGAGCACAATTTCAGGCTGACCGTGGACAACGCCCCTGCTCTCATCGCCCGTTATGACATCGTCGTTGACGGCTCCGACAATTTCGAGACACGCTACGCGGTGGCCGACGCCTGCGCCGCCGAGAGCCGGCCGCTCGTGCATGCCGCCGTTGGCCGCTTCGACGGCTCGGTCACCGTGCTGAAGCCGTTCGAAACCGGCCCGGACGGCACGTTGAACCCAAGCTACCGCGATCTCTTTCCCGAGGCGCCGCCGCCGGGACTGGTGCCGTCCTGCGCGGTGGCCGGCATTGTCGGCGCGCTGACCGGGGTCATTGGCACGCTGCAAGCAATGGAAGCGATCAAGCTGATCACCGGGATTGGCGAGCCGCTGGTCGGACGACTGCTGCTCTACGATGCGCTGGCGGCACGCTTCGACACGATCCGCTACAAGCGAACCAACCGGTGAGCCTGCCTGCCGACGTTTCCATCGTGCAGCTTGCGGCCGATTTCGACCGTTGGGACGAGGTCTTGGCACTTGTCCTGCGCGCCTTCGCCTTCATGGACGGGGTTATTGACCCGCCGTCCTCGGCGCATCGGCTCACCGTCGAAAATCTCAGGGCTAAAGCGATCGAGGAGACAGCATTCCTGGCGCTGAAGCAAAGCGAGATCGTCGGTTGCGTCTTCGTCCTGAAGCGCGCAGACGACCTCTATATTGGAAAGCTCGCGGTCGAGCCGGCTCTTCAGGGACAAGGCGTTGGAAAACGGCTGATGCAGGCCGTCGAAGATCTTGCCCGTAGCCACAACAGGACCGCCATCGAGCTCCAGACCCGGATCGAGCTGATCGGAAATCACGCAGCCTTTGCCCGCCTCGGTTTTCGTGAAACCGAACAGACAGCGCACAAGGGCTACGACCGGCCGACCTCAATCACCATGCGCAAGGTGCTTTCGTAAGCCAACATTATCCAAAGACGAACGCGTGGTTGCCGCGGCAAGACCATGCCGGCATGATGGCAGGTCACGCCCGCAGCGGCAGCACGCGGTCGGGCGGGCGATGACCGTCGAAGAAGGCGCGGATGTTGATGATCACCTTCTCGCCCATGTCGATACGGCCTTCGAGCGTCGCCGAACCCATATGCGGCAACAGCACGACCTTGCCTTTGTGGGCGAGCTTCAGCAGCTTGCTGTTCAGCGCCGGCTCGTGCTCGTAGACGTCGAGGCCGGCGCCGGCGATCTTGCCGTCATGGATGAGCTTGACTAGCGATTCCTCATCGATGATATCACCGCGCGCGGTGTTGACTATGTAAGCTGACGGTTGCAGAAGCGCCAGCCGCCGTGCCGACAGCAGATGAAAAGTTGCCGGTGTCGATGGGCAATTGACCGAGATAATGTCCATGCGGGCGAGCATCTGGTCGAGGCTTTCCCAATACGTCGCTTCCAACTCGTCTTCGATTGCCGGCAGCACCCGGTGGCGGTTGTGGTAGTGGATCGAGAGGCCAAAGGCCTTGGCGCGCCTGGCGACGGCGGTGCCGATGCGACCCATGCCGACAATGCCGAGCCGTTTGCCCCAGATGCGCCGGCCGAGCATCCAGGTCGGCGACCAGCCCGCCCATTTCTTGTCGCCGGTCAGCACGTTGGCGCCTTCGGCCAGCCGCCGCGGCACCGCCAGCATCAGCGCCATGGTCATGTCGGCCGTATCTTCGGTCAACACGTTCGGCGTGTTGGTGACGGTGATCCCTTTCTTGGCCGCTGCCGCAACGTCGATCTTGTCGACGCCATTGCCGAAATTGGCGATCAGCTTGAGGTTGTCACCGGCCTGGGCAATCAGCGCCGCGTCGATATTGTCGGTCACGGTCGGCACCAGCACGTCGGCCTCCTTGACCGCCGCCACCAGTTCCGGCTGCGTCATCGGCCTGTCCTCGACATTCAAGCGGGCGTCGAACAACTCGCGCATGCGGGTCTCGACTGGGTCGGGCAACTTGCGCGTGATGACGACGAGGGGCTTCTTTTTGCCTACCATTGTTTCCTCGAACCCGATCTCGTTGAGACCTCTTTAACCAAGAACGGCGAAACTGAGAGCCGATCGCGGTACCGGTCATCCATGTAACAAGAGGTTCCGCCGAAGACAAAGAAAAAGGGGCGCGAAGGCCGATGGGCCGGCGCCGAAAGGAACGAAAGTGTCTGGTTTCGCGTCGCTCCGCCTGACCCTCAGTGCAGCATTTCTCGGCGCTCTCATCCATAGCCCACTGGTGATGGCGCAAAGTGCGGCGGCACCCGCCCAGAGCGTCACGCTCGGACCAAGCGGCTTGCCGCTGCCGCGCTTTGTCAGCCTGAAATCCGGCCGCGTCAACTCGCGCGTCGGGCCGGGCGTCAACTATTCCGTCGACTGGATGTATATGAAGCCAGGCTTGCCGATGGAGATCATCCAGGAGTTCGATACGTGGCGCCGGGTGCGCGATGCCGACGGCTCGGAAGGCTGGATCAATCAGTCGCTGCTTTCGGGCCGCCGCACGGCGATCGTCGCCCCCTGGCAGCGCGGCAAGGACGCTCGCGTCAACCTCCTCGACGACCCGGCAAAAGATGCAGGCGTCATCGCGATCCTCGAACCGGGGGTGATGGGCACGATCAAGTCCTGCGATGGCCAGTGGTGCGAAATGACCTTCGACGGCCATACCGGCTGGCTCGCCCAGTCGCTCGTCTGGGGTGCCTATCCCGGCGAAAAGGTCAAGAACTGACCTTTCCGAACCGGAGGTTAGGCCAGCGCTGCAAGCACCGGATCCGGCATTTTGTTTCGCTGATCTTCGGTTCGGAGATGGTCTAGCGGCCGATGCGGCCGAGATGGGTATCCTGGAAACTGCTCGACAGCTTCAAGCCATAGCCCAGAGCGCGGTCGATGGCGATGTGGGCGATCCAGATCAGCGCAACAGCTATCGCCATTGCATTGTCAAAGACGCTGCCGACAAGCGCCAGCAGAACTGGCAAGATCAGTATGTGCAAGGCGTTGTAGGCGACGGCCCCGACGCGCGGCCCGGCCATGTAACCCAGCATCGACAGGTCGGGTGCCAGAATGAGCACTGCAAATAGCCACCAGGAAGCACCGGCGATTGCATAGAAGACAAGAGCCGCGCCCGCGACGGCGACCCATTCGAGCCGGAGCGTCAAATCCAGGAATTTCATAAGGCGCCGGTCAGTCGCAGCGTTTCGGACGCAGTCTCACCACGATATCGACATTGGCGATCTCCATGCCTTCCGGCGGTTCCGGCAGGTTGGAAACCGTCACCGGGCCGCTGTCGATATCGAAGATCCTGTTTTCGCCCTCGATATAGAAATGATGGTGATCGGAGGTGTTGGTGTCGAAATAGGTCTTCGATCCCTCGACGGCGAGGATGCGCAAAAGGCCAGCCTGGGTGAACTGGTGCAGAGCATTGTAGACGGTGGCCAGAGACACCGGCACGCCGGCGGCAAGCGCTTCCTCGTGCAACTCCTCGGCCGAAAGATGACGGTCGCCCTTGGCGAAAAGCAGATCGGCCAGCGCGATGCGCTGGCGTGTCGGCCTCAGACCGGCCTCGCGAACCCGCTTGTCCACAGCGACATTATCCTTCCGGCAACCCAGATCCATCTATCCGTCGCGCTCACAGTTCCGCCTCAGACACGTCCAAAATGGCAGAAATAGAGCATCTGCCGAAACTGAACGTGTCCTGACATATATTCTGTCGGCCGAATGCGATCAATAGCGCGCATTGACCCGGGCAGATGGGCAGGTTAAGCGCAAACGCCGGTTTCCGGCCTGAAACAGATTGTGTTAGGAAACCACCGACAAGGGCGCCTATCGCCCGGGACGATCACGGGGACGAGATTGATGGCGGGTTCGAAGTCCAGTTACGGTTACGAGGAATTGCTTGCCTGCGCCCGCGGCGAGCTGTTCGGACCGGGAAATGCGCAGCTGCCCTATCCGCCGATGCTGATGTTCGACCGCATCACCGAAATCAGCGAAACTGGCGGTGCGTTCGACAAGGGTTTCATCCGCGCGGAATTCGATATCAAGCCGGATTTGTGGTTCTTCGCCTGCCATTTTATCGGCAATCCGATCATGCCGGGATGCCTGGGCCTGGACGCCATGTGGCAGTTGACGGGGTTCTATCTTGGATGGCTCGGCGAACCCGGCAAGGGGATGGCGCTGTCGACCGGTGAGGTGAGATTCAAAGGGATGGTCACGCCTTCGGTCAAGAAGGTGGAGTACGGCGTCGACTTCAAGCGAGTGATGCGCGGTCGGCTTGTGCTTGGTATCGCCGATGGTTGGCTGAAGGCAGATGGCGAGCCCATATATGCGGCAACGGATCTGAAGGTCGGTCTGTCCAAGCAATCGGCCGCCGCCTGAACGAAGACCCTACAGTACGACGTCTTGGACGTCTGATGGACGCTGTAGCACTTTAATTTTGCGCATGGCTCCGTTCCGGAAATTGATTCAGGTTCGGGGTTCGCGCTGGAAGGAGTTGCGAATGAGACGGGTCGTAGTCACAGGTCTCGGAATCGTGTCGTCGATCGGTAACGATGCCAACGAGGTGCAGACCTCGCTGCACGATGCCAGATCCGGCATCAGTTTCTCCGACTCTTTCGCCGAGCATGGCTTCCGTTGCCGGGTGTGGGGCGCGCCGACGCTGGATCCATCGGGCATGATCGACCGTCGCGCCATGCGCTTCCTGTCGCAGGGTGCTGCCTGGAACCATGTCGCAATGGACCAGGCGATCGCAGACGCCGGCCTCGACGAGACCGACATCACCAACGAGCGCACCGGCATCGTGATGGGCTCCGGCGGACCGTCGACCCGTGCAATCGTCGAGGCGGCCGAGACCACGATCAAAAACGGCAGCCCCAAGCGGATCGGGCCATTCGCGGTGCCAAAAGCGATGTCGTCGACCGCTTCGGCGACGCTTGCCACCTGGTTCAAGATCCACGGCGTCAACTACTCCATCTCATCGGCCTGCTCGACGTCTGCGCATTGCATCGGCAATGGCTACGAGTTGATCCAGTGGGGCAAGCAGGACATCGTCTTCGCCGGCGGCCATGAGGACCTCGACTGGACGATGTCGGACCTGTTCGACGCCATGGGCGCCATGTCGTCCAAGTTCAATGACAGGGCATCGGTCGCCTCCCGCGCCTACGACGTCGATCGCGACGGTTTCGTCATTGCCGGCGGCGCCGGCGTGCTGATTCTTGAAGAACTCGAGCATGCCAAGGCACGCGGCGCCAAGATCTATGCTGAGATCGTCGGCTATGGCGCGACCTCGGACGGCTACGACATGGTGGCGCCGTCGGGCGAAGGCGCAGCGCGCTGCATGAAGCAGGCGCTCGCAACGGTGTCCTCGCCGGTCGACTACATCAATACGCACGGCACTTCGACGCCGGTCGGCGACTCCAAGGAAATGGGCGCCATCCGCGAGGTGTTCGGCGAGAAGATGCCTTTCATCACGTCGACCAAATCGCTGACCGGCCATTCGCTGGGTGCGGCCGGCGTGCAGGAATCGATCTACTCGATCCTGATGATGCAAGGCGGCTTCATCGGCGAGAGCGCCCACATTGACAACCTCGATCCGGAATTCGAAGGCATGCCGATCGTGCGCAAGCGCATCGACGAAGCCAGGATCGACACCGTTTTGTCCAATTCGTTCGGTTTCGGTGGCACCAACGCTACGCTGATTTTCCAGCGCTATTCCGCATAAGGATTTGCCGACCATGGACGGATTGATGAAGGACAAGCGCGGGCTTGTCATGGGTGTCGCCAACGATCATTCGATCGCCTGGGGTATCGCCCGCAAACTGTCCGAACATGGCGCGGAACTCGCCTTCACCTATCAGGGTGAGGCCTTCGGGCGCCGGGTCAGGCCTCTCGCCGAGAGACTGGGCGCATCGCTGGTCGTGCCTTGCGACGTAGAGGACAGCGCATCGGTCGCTGCCACCTTCGAGACCCTTGGCAAGGCGTGGGGCGGGCTGGACTTCGTCGTCCATGCCATCGGCTTTTCTGACAAGAACGAGCTGAAAGGCCTCTACGCCGACACCAGCCGCGACAACTTCATCCGCACCATGGTGATCTCCTGCTACTCCTTCACCGAGGTCGCCCGTCACGCCGCCACGTTGATGAAGGATAGCGGTTCGATGATCACGCTGACCTATGCCGGTTCGGTCCGCGTCATGCCGAATTACAACGTTATGGGCGTCGCCAAGGCCGGGCTGGAGGCCAGCGTCCGCTATCTAGCCAACGACTACGGCCCGCGCGGCATCAGGGTGAACGGGATATCGGCGGGACCGGTACGGACGCTTGCGGGCGCCGGGATTTCCGACGCACGCCACATGTTCTCCTACCAGCAGCGCAACTCGCCGCTACGCCGTACAGTGACGATCGACGAAGTTGGCGGCTCCGCGCTCTATTTGCTGTCCGACCTGTCCTCCGGCGTCACCGGCGAAATCCACTATGTCGATTCCGGCTATCACATCGTGTCCATGCCGACGCTTGACGAGTTGAAGCAGACCGACGGCGGGCGGGAATAGCGCAAGCGACGTCGCCGGCTTGCCCCGCAGCGTTTCAGCGTCGCGCCGAGAAGACCTTGAACATGCCGTCGCGGGCGAGCTCCGCATGGCTGGAGAAGGCGGCCGCCAGCACCGGTTCGTAGGGAAGCTGACGGTTCGCCACCATGAACAGCCGGCCGCCCGGCTTCAGCGCTTTGCCTGCCGCGCGGATCATGCCGGCACCGATCTCCGGCTCAGTCGCTCGGCTGCGGTGAAAGGGCGGGTTCATGACGACCACATCGTAGCGGCGCTCGACCGGCTCGCCCAAAAGATCTATCCAGAAGAAACGTGGCTCCACGCCGGTGTTGCCGACATTGGCCTTCGCCGCCTCCAGCGCTTCGAAATCCGCTTCGTAAAGGTCAAGCGCCGATATGCCGGGTGAGCGGGCGGCGACTTCGGCGGCGACATAGCCCCAGCCGGCACAGAAATCCGCAACGCTGCCACGCAGATCGTTGGGCAGATTTTCGACCAGCAGCTTCGATCCCGCATCGATCTTGTCGAACGAAAACATGCCTGGGGCCGTGCGGAAGCGGTCCTCGACCACCAAGTTCGGATTGGCGGCGCGAAGCGTTGCCGCGGCAACGGTATCGGCCGGCCGGCGAAACCAGAAGGCAATGCCGTGATGCTTCGGCAGGTGGCCTTCGAGCGGCACAAGGGCGCCGACATGCTTGCGCAGGCTGGCGATACCATCGTCCTTGCCGCCGGCAACGGCGATCAACCCGCCTGGTGCTACGCGTTTGACCGCTTCGGCGACGCGCAACTCGTTTTGGCCGCGATGGCGGCCGGCGAGCACAAATGCCGCGTCGAAAGCCTCGCCTTCGACCTGCGGCGTGACCGTGAAGCCGGATGCCTGCAAGGCGCGAAAATGCGGCCTGAAGCCTTGGATGAGATGAAGCTTGGCATCAAAGCCTTCCGGCAAGCGAAAGCCGGGCTCGGCGCCGAGAAAGAGAATGCGTTCATCCTTTCGTGGCAGGGAAACAGCCCCGGCCTCGAATGGATGGAAAAGCGTCTTCAGCGGCTCGGCGGACATTCACCACTCTTGAACTGCAAGGCTGTTGTTGAAACGCAAACGGGCGCGACCTTCCGGCGCGCCCGCTTCGATTGCAGTTAGATCAGCTTAGGCGGCGTTCTCTTCGCCTTCGCTCTTCTTGTCGCGGACGATTTCCTTGCCGGTGGCCTGGTCGACAACCTTCATCGACAGGCGGACCTTGCCGCGCTCGTCGAAGCCCATCAGCTTGACCCAGACCTTGTCGCCTTCCTTGACCACATCGGAAGTCTTGGCGACGCGGTCATTGGCGAGCTGCGAGATGTGGACGAGGCCGTCACGCGGACCGAAGAAGTTGACGAAAGCGCCGAAGTCGGCTGTCTTGACGACCGTGCCTTCATAGATTTCACCGACTTCCGGCTCGGCGACGATGGTGTGTATCCACTTCTTCGCCGCCTCGATCTCCTTGGCATTGGCCGAAGCGATCTTGACCGTGCCGTCGTCCTCGATGTTGATCTTGGCGCCGGTCTTTTCGACGATCTCGCGGATGACCTTGCCGCCCGAGCCGATCACGTCGCGGATCTTGTCGGTCGGGATGTGCATGACCTCGATGCGCGGCGCGAACTCGCCGAGCTCGGCACGTGCGCCGGACAGCGCATGGGCCATTTCGCCGAGAATGTGCTGACGGCCATCCTTGGCCTGGTCGAGGGCGATCTTCATGATCTCCTCGGTGATGCCTTCGATCTTGATGTCCATCTGCAGCGAGGTGATGCCATAGGCGGTGCCGGCAACCTTGAAGTCCATGTCACCGAGGTGGTCCTCGTCGCCAAGGATGTCGGAGAGCACGGCGAAGCGCTCGCCTTCCTTGATCAGGCCCATCGCAATGCCGGCGACCGGCTTGGCCAGCGGCACGCCCGCGTCCATCAGAGCCAGCGAGGTGCCGCAGACGGTAGCCATCGAGGACGAGCCGTTGGACTCGGTGATCTCCGAAACGACACGCAACGTATAGGGGAACTGGTCGGCGGTCGGCAGCATCGGCCGGATGGCGCGCCAGGCGAGCTTGCCGTGGCCGATTTCGCGGCGGCCCGGCGAACCCATGCGGCCGGTTTCACCGACCGAATAGGGAGGGAAGTTGTAGTGCAGGAGGAACTTCTCCTTGTACATGCCGGTCAGCGAATCGACATACTGCTCGTCCTCGCCGGTGCCGAGCGTCGCGACCACCAGAGCCTGGGTCTCGCCACGGGTGAACAGCGCCGAGCCGTGCGTGCGCGGCAGGACGCCGACTTCCGAGACGATCTTGCGGACCGTCTTCAGGTCGCGGCCGTCGATGCGCGAGCCGGTGTCGAGGATGTTCCAGCGCACGACCTTGGCCTGGAGTTCCTTGAACACGGTGCCGATCTGTTCGGACGTGTATTTGGCCTCTTCGCCTTCTGCCGGCGCGAACGCGGCCTTGACCTTCGCCTTGACGGCGTCGACGGCGGCATAGCGCTTCTGCTTGTCGGTGATCTTGTAGGCGTCGCGAAGCTCGCCTTCGACGATCTTCAGCATCTCGGCTTCAAGTGCGGAATAGTCCGGCGCGGTGAAGTCGCGCGGGTCCTTGGCCGCGACTTCAGCCAGCTTGATGATCGCGTCGATCACCGGCTGGAAGCCCCTGTGGCCGAACATGACGGCGCCGAGCATCAGATCCTCGCCGAGTTCCTTGGCTTCGGACTCGACCATCAGCACGGCGTCGGCGGTGCCGGCGACGACCAGGTCGAGCTTCGATTCCTGCATCTCGTCGACATGCGGATTGAGCACGTATTCGCCGTTGATGTAGCCGACGCGGGCGCCGCCAACCGGGCCCATGAACGGCACGCCGGACAAGGTCAAGGCGGCGGAGGTGGCGACGATCGACAGGATGTCCGGGTCATTTTCGAGATCGTGCTGGACGACGGTGACGACGATCTGGGTGTCGTTCTTGTAGCCTTCGGCGAAGAGCGGGCGGATCGGGCGGTCGATCAGGCGGGAAACCAGCGTTTCCTTCTCGCTCGGACGGCCTTCACGCTTGAAATAGCCACCCGGGATCTTGCCGGCGGCGTAAGTCTTCTCCTGGTAGTTGACCGTCAGCGGGAAGAAATCGAGGCCGGGTTTCGGCTCTTTCATCGAGACGACGGTGGCGAGAACCTTGGTTTCGCCGTAGGTGGCCAGCACCGCGCCATCGGCCTGACGCGCGATCTTGCCGGTTTCGAGAATGAGCGGGCGGCCGCCCCATTCGATTTCCACTTTGTGGTAATTGAACATGTCTTGTCCTTCGTATGCGGAAAGGGCCGCGCCGTTTCAGCGTGCGCGGATGCCCCTTTCCCTTGGCTTCCTTTCTCGGGCAGCCACGGGCAAGACAACGGGAGGCTCGGCTATTCGGCGCGGTGCCGCACGAGCGTCCTGCAATCCTGCCCCATGACCGTCCATGGGCGGTTTCGAGTGGCCCTCTGCTGTTTCGAAACCGGGTTGGCCAATCGATCCGACTGGCCTTGCGCGTGAACCCGAAAACCAGGTTTTCGGAAAGTACCCTGCGCAAATCTAAACTTCAGAGCGTCCTTTGCGCATCCAAACCGATGCGCGGCGCTCTACTTTCTTCATTGGAGCCTTGGATGACCCGATGCTCCAATGCGCGACCGGCGGGCTCTCGAAAGAACCCGCCGGTCAATTCGTCAACGGCGCAGACCGAGCTTCTCGATCAGCGTCTGATAACGCGCGTCGTCCTTGCGCTTGAGATAATCAAGCAGGCTGCGGCGCTGGGAAACGAGAGCGAGCAGACCACGGCGGGAATGGTTATCCTTCTTGTGGTCCTTGAAATGGTCGGTCAGGTTCTTGATGCGCTCCGAAAGGATAGCCACCTGGACTTCCGGAGACCCGGTATCGCCCTTGGCGGTTGCGAATTCGCCCATCAATTCCTTCTTGCGTTCGGCAGTAATCGACATCGTGTTTTTCCTTGTCTGTTTGAGGAAACGGGACGCCCACAGCCGGGATGTCGTCCAGCAGGGGCCGGTGCAAGCAACGCGTCAAAGCGCGAAGCTGCGGCGCATATAGTGCAATTCCGGCAAAAAGGCCAGCCCAATTCACAAGCCGGCTTTTTGCTGCATAAACGGGCACTTCCGCTCAGTCAGAGCCATTTCTTCCATTTGAAGTACGCGAAGAGCCCGACCGCAACAAGCGCCATGAAGGCGAGCGACAAAGGATAGCCGTAATAGGCTTTTAGCTCCGGCATGTTCCAGGGCGAGGTGTCGGGATCGAAATTCATGCCCCACACGCCGACAAGAAAGGTGAGCGGCATGAAAATCACCGAGACGATCGTCAGATAGCTGATGACGTCGTTGGTGCGCGCCTGACTGAGCGACAGGTGCATCTCGATCAGGCCGGTCAGCATGTCGCGCTGGGTTTCGACCAATTCGATCAATCGCAGCGAATGATCCAGCGTGTCATTGAGAAATAATTTGGTTTCGGCCTTCACATAAGAGACGTCGTTGCGGATCATGGTCGCCAGCGCGTCGCGCATCGGCCAAAGCACGCCCTTCAGCACATTGGCGTCGCGCCGCAATTCGTGAAGCTGCCGCATCTGGTGCTTGTGCGCCTGGTTCAGCATCTGGTCCTCGATGCTGTCGACCAATTCGCCGGCAGCCTCGATTGGCGGGAAATAGCTGTCGACGATGGCGTCGATCAAAGCATAGGCGAGATAGTCGGCGCCGCGCGAGCGCAAGCGGTTGGGCACCGAGCTTGCGATCCGCTTGCGCACGGGATCGAACGGGTCGCCTTCGCGCTCCTGGAAGGTGACGACGAAGTTCTTGCCGAAGAAGACGGCGATCTGTTCGTAACGGTGCGCGGTGATGTCGTCGATCATCCTGACGACGACAAAGGCGTGGTCCTCGAAGAAATCCACCTTGGGCCGCTGACCGGTGTTGACGACATCTTCCAGCGCCAGCGGATGCAGGTTGAATATCCGGCCGATCTCCTCGATCAGCTGGATGTTGGCTAGGCCTGTGCAGTCGAGCCAGATGATCGGCCAATTGTGGCAATGGGTGTTGACGTCGTCGATGCTGGCATTGTCGATCGTCTTGAACTTTTCAGGCGAGATCAATGTCAGCCTGAGCTCGGAGCGGCGTGCCGCCGGGTCGGCGATCAGTGTGCCGGGCGAAGCCCCGACCGGCGGCCGCCGTGTGTTAAGCACCGCCCGCTTCTTGCCCGTCTCAGCCTTTGTCATGTACCCCCTCGAGTGCAGCGTCGAACGGCACTACTGCGCAGCGCATCCCTTCGGACGGCAAACGACGCCGTAGCCCCGTTGATTTAGCGCATGATCCTTTCCCAAAATAGAATCCGGTTTGGAGATCATGTGCCGAGAGGCAGCTGTTACCCGATAAAGACCCGTTTTGGCTTGAACATGCCTTGCTCGATGGCGCCGATGGCGACCAGCTTGCCGCGCGCGGTGGCGCAGGCCTCCTCAGCTTCTACCGGCGCGTCACGGCCGCGAATGATGACCGGATTGCCGAGGCGGATTTTGGTTGCCGCATCATCGCTGATCGCAACCTGCGGCAAGCATTCAAGCGCAGCGGCGGTATCGACCAGAAGCGCATCGATGGCACCGAAGTCGATCGGCGCGTCCGCTGCGAGCGAACCTTCCTCGCTCTGTTCGCCGAAGCGGGCGGCTTCCAGCTCGGCTAAGGTGACGAAATCTTCCTGCGTGAACGGCTCGACCTCGACCCGCCGCAACTCGGCGATGTGGCCGAAGCAGCCGAGGTCGCGGCCCATGTCGCGCGCCAGCGACCGGACATAGGTGCCCTTGCCGCATTCGACCTCGAAGATGGTGCGATCGGCCATATGCTCGGCCAGGTCGAGCCGGCCGATCTCGACCTCGCGTGCCGGAATGTCGATCGTCTCGCCATCGCGGGCAAGGTCGTAGGCGCGCTCGCCGGCGATCTTGATCGCCGAAAATTGCGGCGGCGTCTGCATGATGACGCCGGTATATTTCGAAAGCAGTGCCAGCACGTCGGCTTCCGCCGGACGGCGGTCTGAGCTTTTGGTCGCCGGGCCTTCGAGGTCGTCGGTCGAACGCTCCTCGCCCCAGGCGACGGTGAAGCGGTAGATCTTGGCGCCGTCCTGGACGTAAGGCACGGTCTTGGTCGCTTCGCCGAGCGCGATCGGCAGCATGCCCGACGCCAGCGGGTCGAGCGTGCCGGCATGGCCGGCCTTTTCCGCCTGGAACAGCCATTTGATCTTGGAGACGGCTTCGGTCGAGCCCATCCCGACCGGCTTGTCCAGTATTAACCAGCCCGAGATCGGCCGGCCTTTCTTCTTGCCGCGACGCGCCACTATTCGCTGTCCTTCCGGTCGTCTTTGTCTTTGTCGTCGGCACTGAGATCGCGTGCCACTTCGGGGGAATGCAGCAATTCGTTGATCTTCTGGAAATTGTCGTAGCTGGTGTCGAGCCGGAAGCGAAATTCCGGCATGTACTTCATCTGCCGCAGCGCGCCGGAAACGCGGCCGCGAACAAACTTCGCATGTTTGTTGAGCGCTTCGACCACCACACCGGCATCCTTGGCGCCAAGCGGCGAGACGAAGGCGGTGGCGATCTTCAAATCGGGCGACATGCGCACTTCCGAGACCGAGACCACGGCATTCTCGATCAGCGGATCGAGAATCTCGCCGCGCTGCAAGGTCTCGGACAGCGCATGGCGCACCTGCTCGCCGACGCGCAGCATGCGCTGGGATGGGCCTGACGGGGTCGAACGGGGCATTTTCCTCGGTCCTGAAATCGTGAAGCGCGGGATGGAACCGCGCCGCATGTCTCATATGGTTTGGGCGGCGGCCTTTCGACCACCGCCCGGTCTCAATATGTGGTCGAACTCAAGGTGCTCGAATTCAGAGCGTCCTGGTCACCATCTCGACGCGGAAGCACTCGATGACGTCACCGACGCGCATGTCCTCGTAGTTCTGGAAGGCCATGCCGCATTCCTGACCGCCCGGAACTTCCGAAACCTCGTCCTTGAAGCGCTTCAGGGTCTTCAGCGTGCCTTCGTGGATGACGACATTGTCGCGGATCAGGCGCACGCCCGCACCACGCTCGACCTTGCCTTCGGTGACACGGCAGCCGGCGATCTTGCCGACCTTGGTAATGTCGAAGATCTCGAGGATCTCGGCATTGCCGATGAAGGTCTCGCGACGCTCCGGGGAGAGCAGGCCGGAAAGAGCCGCTTTCACATCGTCGACCAGATTGTAGATGATCGAATAGTAGCGGATCTCGATACCTGCCGCAGCCGCGGCCGCGCGGGCCTGCGCATTGGCGCGAACGTTGAAGCCGATGATCGCAGCCCCGGAGGTTTCCGCCAGCGACACGTCGCTTTCGGTGATACCGCCAGCCCCCGCATGGACGATGCGGGCGCGCACCTCGTCGGTGCCGAGATTGTCGAGCGCCGCATTGATTGCCTCGATCGAGCCCTGCACGTCGCCCTTGATGACCAGCGGGAATTCCTTCAATCCGCTGGTCTGCAATTGCGACATCATCTGTTCAAGCGAGCCGCGCTGGCCGGCATGCCTGGCCACCGCCTTCTCACGCGCCAGACGCTGGCGATATTCGGTGATCTCGCGGGCGCGGGCTTCGTTGTTGACAACGGCGAAGCGGTCACCGGCCAGCGGCGTACCTTGCAGACCGAGGACTTCCACCGGCATTGCCGGCGGCGCTTCCTTGACCTGCTCGCCGCGATCGTTGACGAGCGCGCGTACCCGGCCCCATTCGTTGCCGGCGACGAGAATGTCGCCCGGCATCAACGTGCCGGTCTGCACCAGCACGGTAGCGACTGGGCCGCGGCCCTTGTCGAGCTGGGCTTCGATGACCACGCCTTCGGCGGTGCGGTCCGGATTGGCCTTCAGGTCGAGGATTTCGGCCTGCAGCAGGATCGCTTCGAGCAACTTGTCGAGATTGATGCCCTTGGTCGCCGACACCTCGACATCCAGCACCTCGCCGCCCATGGATTCGACGAACACCTCGTGGCGCAGCAGTTCCGAGCGCACCTTCTGCGGGTCGGCGTCATGCTTGTCGATCTTGTTGATCGCAACGATGATCGGAACGCCGGCCGCCTTGGCGTGATTGATCGATTCGATCGTCTGCGGCATGACGCTGTCGTCGGCTGCCACCACGAGGATGGCGATATCGGTCGCCTGGGCGCCGCGGGCACGCATCGCCGTGAAGGCGGCGTGGCCGGGCGTGTCGATGAAGGTAATTTTGTTATCGTTCTTCTCGACCTGATAGGCGCCGATATGCTGGGTAATGCCACCGGCTTCGCCGGACACCACATTGGCATTTCGGATTGCATCGAGCAACGAGGTCTTGCCGTGATCGACATGGCCCATGATCGTTACCACCGGCGGACGCGGCTGCAGGTCCTCGGGACGATCGGCGATATTGAACAAGCCCTCTTCGATGTCGGACTCGGCGACGCGACGGACCGTGTGGCCAAATTCGGTCGCGACCAGTTCGGCCGTGTCGGCGTCGATGACGTCGCCAGGCTTCAGGATCTGACCCTGCTTCATGAAGAACTTGACCACGTCGACAGCGCGCTCGGACATGCGCTGCGCCAGCTCCTGGATGGTGATGGTTTCGGGCAGGATCACTTCACGCATGACTTTCTCGCGTGGCTCGTTATGCAACGCGCGCTTGAATTTCTCCTGACGGCGGCGCATCGACGACAGCGAGCGGGCGCGCGCATCCTCGTCGGAGAGAGCCGAATTCAGCGTCAGCTTGCCGCGGCGGCGGTCTTCCTCGCCCTTGGTCGGCTTGGCTGGACGCGCCACTTCGGGCGTGACCAGGCGGCGCACTGGTGCACCGGCACCCGTCCGCTTCGGCTTGACCTCTTCCTCGTCATCGACTGTCGCCAGTTCGGCGGCCAGGGGCGCACGGCGGCGTGCCTCTTCCTCGGCACGGCGGCGGGATTCGGCCTCGGCTTGCAGCCGCGCCTCTTCTTCGGCCTGACGGCGGGCCGATTCCTCGCGCTCGCGGCGGCGGCGCTCTTCGTCCTCGCTGCGGC
The DNA here is from genome assembly GCF_040322615.1 of Mesorhizobium sp. M0119. Lineage (NCBI taxonomy): Bacteria > Pseudomonadati > Pseudomonadota > Alphaproteobacteria > Hyphomicrobiales > Phyllobacteriaceae > Mesorhizobium > Mesorhizobium sp. M0119. The sequence continues at coordinate 25,705 of NZ_JAMYTU010000003.1, read as the reverse complement.
GCTTGGCCTCCTCGATGGCGCGTTGGCGATCCTCGACGTCGCGCACCTTCGAGCCTTCGAGAGCCCGGCGGCGTGCTTCCATTTCCTGGCGCGATAATTCGTTCAGCACCATGCCGCTGCGTTCGACTGGCGGCGGAGGCGGCGCCGCCTTGGGAGATTCCTGCACGGCAGGCGCTGCCGCGACCGGCTTCGGCGTGAAGACGGACACAGGCGCTGCCGCCGGCTCCGGCTTGTCGCCGGGCAGCGAGAACTTGCGCTTCTTGGTCTCGACAACCACCGACTTGGTGCGGCCGTGCGAGAAGTTCTGGCGCACAGTGCCCTGTTCCATACCGGGGCGCTTCAGCGTCAAGGTCTTCTTCGGCGTAACACTCAGCGTCTTGTCGTCGCCCGATTTCGTATCGCTCATTCCATATCCTCTGCGGCATCATCTTCGTCAGCAACGGCCGCAAGCATTGCCAGATCGTCCGGGGAACCGCCCCGATATCGGTCGAGCGCAACCATACGCTTCTGGACCGCCCTGCCCGCGTCTCCCGCGAGAACGGCAGCATGTATCACATTTGTACCCCCCAATGCCAAGCTCAACTCGGCCTCGGAGAAAAGTTTGTAAGCGCGGATCGCAGGCCCGCCGAGGTGGACGGTTGCCCGTCGCGCCTGGCTTATCTTGCGGACGCCATCGTCGGAAGCCTCGGTCGCGTGGAGCACGAAAAGTGCAAGTCCGCCGCGCACGGCGCTCTCGACCTTGGTCGCTCCGAGCGCTATGGCGCCCGCCTTGCGGGCCAGGCCAAGCATGCCCAGAGCGGACCTGGAAAGCAGCGCGTCGACCATGCCGCCAAGATCGGCTGGCACGGTCACCTGCGCCTTAAAAGCACGGGCAAACAGGTTCTTCGCCGCTGCCTTGTCTATATGTAGGCGGTCGGCGGTCACCCAGCAACCGCGACCGGGCAGGTTTCTCTTGATGTCCGGAACGACGGCCGAATCCGGGCCGACGACGAAACGGATCAGCTCATCCGGTTCGGCTTTCCTGCGGGTGACGATGCAGGTGCGATCGTTCATCTCGTCCAAGGGCGGGTTCGGTGCGATGCGGTTTCACCTCACGCACCGACGGTTTCGTCAGCCGGCACGCCCTCGGCGGCAAGCTCGTCTTCGGTGATCCAGCCAGCCTTCAGGCGAGCGGCCAAGACCATTTGCTCGGCATCGGCGCGCGACACGCCGTGGTTGGCGAGCACACCCGGGAATACCTTCGTCTCGCCGTCCTTGCGTTCCTTCCAACCGGTCAGGTCGTCGGCGGCGTAGCCGGCGAAATCCTCGATCGTCTTCACGCCGTCCTCGCCGAGCGTCACCATCATGGCGGTGGTGATGCCGGGAATCTCGCGCAGCTCGTCCTTGACGCCGAGCGCCTTGCGCTTCTCGTCATGCTCGGCTTCGATCTTTTCCAGATATTCGCGGGCGCGGGTCTGGATTTCCGAAGCCGTGTCCTCGTCGAAGCCGTCGATCGACGCGATTTCGCCGGAGTCGACATACGCGACCTCCTCGACGCTGGTGAAGCCTTCGGAAGCGAGCACCTGGCCGACCATCTCGTCGACGTCGAGGGCTTCCATGAACAGCGACGACCGTTCGACGAATTCCTTCTGGCGCCGTTCGCTCTCTTCCTGCTCGGTCAGGATGTCGATGTCCCAGCCGGTGAGCTGCGAGGCAAGACGGACGTTTTGGCCACGGCGGCCGATGGCCAGCGACAGCTGATCGTCGGGAACGACGACCTCGATGCGCTCGGCATCCTCGTCGAGCACGACCTTGGCGACTTCTGCCGGCTGCAACGCATTGACGATGAAGGACGCGGCCGAAGGCGACCACGGAATGATGTCGATCTTCTCGCCCTGCAATTCGCCGACGACCGCCTGGACGCGGCTGCCGCGCATACCGACACAGGCACCGACCGGATCGATGGAGCTGTCACGGGAGATGACAGCGATCTTGGCGCGCGAACCCGGATCGCGGGCGACCGACTTGATCTCGATGATGCCGTCGTAGATTTCCGGCACTTCCATGGTGAACAGCTTCGCCATGAACTGCGGATGGGTGCGCGACAGGAAGATCTGCGGGCCGCGCTGTTCGCGGCGCACGTCATAGACATAGGCGCGGACGCGATCGCCATACTTGTAGTTTTCGCGCGGGATCAGCTCGTCGCGGCGGATGATCGCCTCGCCGCGGCCGAGATCGACGATGACGTTGCCGTATTCGACGCGCTTGACGGTGCCGTTGACGATCTCGCCGATACGGTCCTTGTATTCGTCATATTGCCGGTCGCGCTCGGCCTCGCGCACCTTCTGCACGATAACCTGCTTGGCCGACTGGGCGGCGATGCGACCGAAATCCATCGGCGGCAGCTGTTCGGCGATGAAATCGCCGAGCTGGGCGTCCGGATTGCGCTCGCGCGCCGAGGAAATGGCAATCTGCGTCGCGTAGTCATCGACCTTCTCGACCACTTCCATCAGCCGCTGCAGCTTCATCTCGCCGGTGTTGGCGTTGATGTCGGCGCGGATATTGGTTTCCTGGCCGTAGCGCGAGCGCGCGGCCTTCTGGATCGCGTCAGCCATGGCGGCGATGACGATCGACTTGTCGATCGACTTTTCACGCGCGACCGCATCGGCGATCTGCAGCAGTTCAAGCCTGTTGGCGCTTACAACCATCTTCTTTCTCCCGAGCTTGTTGCCGACCTTTACGGCCGGCAGCCCAATCACATTTCCTGTTCGGTTTCGTCTTCCGCACCCTCTGGTGCATCTTCGGGTTCGCCGCGGCGTTTCCTGGCTTCCTTGCGCGCCCGATTGTCCTTCGACAGGGCATCGCGGATAAGGTCGTCGGTCAGAATCAGCCGCGCTTCGGCAATCGCATCGTAGGGGACACGCACCGTAGGCTCCTCGCCGTAAGCGGCCTTGTCGCGCTCGATCAGCACACCGTCCGCGTCGCTTTCGGCGATCTTGCCCTTGAAGCGCTTGCGGTCGGCGACGAGAACCGACGTTTCCATCTTCACCAGATGGCCGGTCCAGGCTGCAAAGTCCGATTTGCGGACCAGCGGCCGGTCGATGCCCGGCGACGACACTTCGAGATGATAAGCCTTCTCGATCGGATCATCGACATCGAGCGCCGGCGACACCGCCCGGCTGACCTCTTCACAATCCTCGACCGTCATGGTGCCGTCCTCGCGCTCGGCCATGATCTGCAGCGTCAGCCCGTTCTGGCCCGACAGGTGCACACGCACCAAGCGGAAGCCGATGGCGCGCAGTACCGGCTGAACGATCAGCGCGATGCGCGCATCGATGCCGCTTTCGCGGATGATGCGGTCGTCGCCTTCGCTTGACGTCATTGTCATTCGGTCTCTGTCACTCGATTCCTGTTTGGTCGGCAGGTAATAAAAAAGAGCGGGACCGGGTGGACCCACTCTTCGTCATACCGACCAAGAATTTGAAACTGATATAGACGATCATGGTCCTCGTTTCAAGCCCGTCCTGCATGACGGCAGGGCTCCGAGTCCGCAGCGCTGCGCCAAATGCATGGCGCCCATGCAGTGATCCCCCTTTGAGCACCGGCGGCGCACGACTATCTATGTTGCATTGCACAATCGGAGCGCTCGCTGCGCTCGAAAGGGTACCATCATGAACGATCGTGGATTTTTTTCAGCCATAGGCAATGTCTTTAGCGTGTTCGGCAGCGCCGTAGCAGCGTCGCGGGCTGTGGAAAGTGGTCGCAAGCCGCGTGCGCATGATTTGCGCAATCTCGGCATGGAGCCGGCAGCCTTCGACAAGATCCGTCGCTTCTGAGCCAGGTGAGCGCCTAGAGCCTTCGGCCCGCTCGCCTTTTGCCCAGCTCGGACTTTCTGCTTATTTCCGTACGAAGGTGAGATAGGCGGGCCGTCGGCCTTCGCGAATGGCCTTGGCCTCATAGCGCGTCCCCGGCCAGCCATCATAGGGCCGGTGCCAGTCGGCTGCTTCGCTTGCCTGCCACGTGAAGGCGCCGTGCGCACGGCAATGCAGGAGCGTCCAGTTCACATAGCTGTCGATGTCGGACGCAAAGCGGAATTTTCCGCCTGACTTCAGGATGCGCGCGAAACGGTCGAGATTGACCGGACTGACGAAACGGCGCTTCCAGTGTTTCTTCTTCGGCCAGGGATCGGGATAGAGCAGGTCGATGCCGTCGAGCGAGGCTTGCGGGAGCCAGTCGAGCAGGCGCGTGGCGTCGTCGTCATAGACCCGAAGATTGGCAAGCGGCCGTTCCCTGACCGCCATCATCATCTTGGCCATGCCGTTGACGAAAGGCTCGACGCCGATAAAGCCGGTCGCCTGGCTGGCCGTGGCACGGTGCAGAAGATGTTCGCCGCCGCCAAAACCGATTTCGAGCTGGACAGCCGAAACTTCGGCTTCGAAAAGGCTGCGCAGATCGGCCGGCGGTTCAACCGTCAGATCGAGCCTGTAGGCGGCGAAGCCGCTCTCCAGCGCCGCCGCCTGCTGCGGTCGAATGGTCTTGCCGCGCCGGCGACCGAAAAATGCCTCGGTCGCACGGCTTGGCCGGTCCTTCGGGTCCATAGGCGCCGCGGTTAAGCGGCGACTGCTTCGGCGACTGGTTCGGCGAGAGCGTCCTTGAGCGCCTTGGCGAGATCGGTCTTCTCCCAGGAGAAGGATCCGTCGCGGCCGGCCTTGCGGCCAAAATGGCCGTAGGACGACGTCTTGGCATAGATCGGCTTGTTGAGATCGAGGTGGCGGCGGATGCCGGACGGCGACAGGTCCATCACGGTGCGCAGCGCACGCTCGAGCTTTGCCTCGTCGACCTTGCCGGTGCCGTGCAGGTCGACGTAGATCGACAGCGGCTGGGCGACACCGATCGCATAGGAAAGCTGGATGGTGCAACGATCGGCGAGCTTCGCGGCAACCACATTCTTGGCGAGATAACGCGCCGCATAGGCTGCCGAGCGGTCGACCTTGGTGGTGTCCTTGCCGGAAAAAGCGCCGCCGCCATGGGGCGCAGCCCCACCATAAGTGTCGACGATGATCTTGCGGCCGGTCAGGCCGGCGTCGCCGTCAGGCCCGCCGATGACGAACTTGCCGGTCGGGTTGATGTACCAGTTGCAATTATCGGCGATCTTCAGGTCGCCCAGTGCTTCGCGAATATAGGGCTCGACGACGTTGCGCACCTTCTTCGAATCCCACGTCTCATCGAGATGCTGGGTCGACAGCACGATCTGCGTCACTTCCGCCGCTTTGCCGTCGACATAGCGGACTGTAACCTGGCTCTTGGCATCCGGCCCGAGCCTGCCTGCATCACCGCTGCCTTCATGGCGCGCCGCGGCCAGCAATTCGAGGATCTTATGGCTATAGTAGATCGGCGCCGGCATCAGGTCCGGTGTCTCGCGGCAGGCATAGCCGAACATAATGCCCTGGTCGCCGGCTCCTTCCTCGCCTTGCCGGTCGGAGGCGTTGTCGACGCCTTGGCCGATATCCGGCGACTGGCCGTGCAGCAGAACCTCGATCTTGGCCGTCTTCCAGTGGAAGCCGGCCTGCTCGTAGCCGATTTCGCGGATTGCCTTGCGGGCGACCGACTTGAACTTGGCCGGGTTGACAAAAGGATGGCCGGCCGCGTCCTTCAGGACGTTGCCCTCCTTGTCCTTCTTGAGCAGCGTCTCGGGGACGCGCACCTCGCCGGCGATGACAACGCGATTGGTCGTCGCAAGCGTCTCGCAGGCAACGCGGACCTTCCACGGGTCCATGCCGGTCTTTCTGGCTTCGCGATAGACGAGATCGACAATCTCGTCGGAGATACGGTCGCAGACCTTGTCGGGATGGCCCTCGGCAACGGATTCCGAGGTGAAGAAGTAATTGTGCCGCGTCACGGGTGTCCCCTCTTGAAAAAATATCGGCAGGCCGCCGATTTTGGCGCGCCAGTTGTTAACGGTGCCGGGCGCCGCTCGTCAAGCCGTGCAGCCGTTCTGGCATGAATTTTGACGTCATTATCTTTGCATCCCGAGACGGCGGCAGGGCGCACTGCCATCAGCCCTTGCACCAACAGACTGAGGAAAACGGCTTCGAGGAAGCGTGTCGAGCAAAATCGATCCGCGCTTTAGCGCATCTGCGGAATGCACATCCCTCGATGCGCACAGCCGCGAGAAATTACATCCCAGCTACGACGACCTCTTCCTCTTTGAACTCTTCACGGGCCAGTCAATCGACCTCGTCGGCGGAGAGCGACTTCACTAGCTCAATGATCTTGCGGCGCACTTTCACGTCGGCGATCTTGACGAAGGCGCGGTTCAGTTGGAGGCCTTCCGGGCTGCCGCAGAATTCGACGGCGGAGGTCATCGACGCATCCTCGGCAAATCCGCGGGTGCCCACGGGCTCCTGACCGGGCGCATCCTCGAAGAAGAAGGCGACGGGGACGCCGAGTATGGAGGCGATTGCCTGCAGACGGCTGGCGCCGACGCGATTGGTGCCCTTTTCGTACTTTTGGATCTGCTGGAACGTTATGCCGAGGTTTTCGCCCAGTTTTTCCTGGCTCATTCCCAGCATATTGCGGCGAAGCCGAATGCGGCTTCCGACGTGGATGTCGATCGGATTCGGCTTTTTCTTGTTTTCTTCTGTCATTTTTTCCTCGCCGAATTTTTCCGGCTTTTTCTATTTTGCTGCCCAAACGAAGACGGCGGCCCGTGCCCCAACAGAACGACCTATCGACTTCGATAATTTTTCAGGCGCTTACAGTATGAGTTTCTAATGTGTCGGCTGTCAATTCGCCCGTAGCCTTTGCCTTACGTTCAAAATGCATGCCGCAACGGCAAGCAAAAACATGATCAGCATTCCGTTAATGCGTCGTTGGCCGGAGGAAACGATGGCTTGGTTGGAGATCGGCACACGCACATCGATGGCGCCGCGTGCATCGATTGCCAGCGCGTCGACGATGCGACCGCGCGGGTCGACAACGGCCGAAATGCCGTTATTAGCCGCGCGCAACAGGGGCACCCCATTCTCCACCGCCCGGATCTGCGCCTGCCTGAAGTGCTGGTACGGCCCCGGCGTGTCGCCGAACCAGGCGTCATTGGTGACGTTCACAATAAGCTCGGCTGACGTTGCGTCAACTGCGACCAGATCAGGAAAGATGACCTCATAGCAAATAAACGGCAGCGCCCCGATGCCGCCGGGCAGCGCGATCGGGTGCCGCTCATTGCCGGCCGCGAAGGTCATCGGGCCGGCAACAAGCTGCTCAAGCCCGAAGCGGCCGAGCAGATCGGCGAAAGGTAGATATTCGCCAAAGGGTACCAGATGGACCTTGTCCACGGCATCGACGATTTCGCCCCTTTCGTCGATCGCCACTACCGAGTTGTAGTAACGGCTCCCGGTCGCCGAGCCGCCTTCCTCGCGAACGACGCCGGCAACCAGCATCTGGCCATCGCCAAGCATCTCTCCGATGGCAGGCAGGGCATCCGGACGTTCGGTGAACAGAAACGGCACGGAGGTCTCCGGCCACAGGATCAATTGCGGCCTGTCATGGCCGGGTTCCGGCGCCTTGGCCGAAAGGCCCATCATGGTGGCGAAGATGCGGTCACGCACCGAGGCATCCCATTTTTCCGTGAGGTCGACGGCAGGCTGCACGATACGGACGTCGAGGCTGCGGGCCGCCGGCTTTTCGGGGGCGGCGAGCCTGATATAACCGAAGCCGGCATCGGCGGCGACGAGAACGACAAGCAATGCCGCGCCGAGGCGAAGATGCTGGCGCGCCGCAAGCAGGGCCGGCAGCGCGAAGACGAAGACCGCAAGGGCGTTCATGCCGACCATGCCGGTCACCGATACGCTCTGCATCAGCAAAGGCACCGGCATCGCCGCATAGCCGACGGCATTCCACGGAAAGCCGGTGAACAGGAAGCCGCGCAGCCATTCCGCCAGCGCAAAACCGAAGGCGAGCGCGGCGATGCGGCCAATGTCGTTGCTCCACAACAGCCGGGCAACCACGGCAGCGAAACCGTAAAAGAAGGCCAGCGCGAGGGGGATGCCGACCACCGCGAACGGCAAGGCCCAGGCAAAACTGTCGGCCTCGACCAGCAGCGCCGAGCCGACCCACCAGAGACCGGCAAGAAAGTAACCGAAACCGAACCACCAGCCGGTGGCGAAAGCCGGCCGCAAGCGCCGCAGAAAACCGTCCGAGGCTTCGCCGGTCGCGCCGTCGAGGAGCCACACCAGCAGCGGGAACGAAACGAAACAGACGGCGAAGAAATCGTAAGGCGCCTGGGCAAGAACCGCCAGCGCCCCGGCAAGAAACGCCACCAGCGCGCGCCGCCAGCCCCAAAGCAGAATTATCCGGCCGGCCTGGCGCTCCATCTATGCTTCCGAGTCGTGCGAATCAGGAAGCAAGATCTATCAGGCCGGAGCCCCGGTTCCAAATGAACCCTAAGCCTGCTCGGTGCGGACGGCGCGGCGCCGCCGCTCGCCCTTCAAGGTCTCGACGATGCGCACGCGCTTGACGCGGCGCGGATCGGCGTCGAGCACATGGAACTCGAAGCCGGGTATGGCCTGCACCACTTCGCCGCGCGCCGGCACCCGACCAAGCGTGTTGAAGATCATGCCGCCGATCGTGTCGACATATTCGCCGTGCTCGCCGGCGGCGAAATCCTCGCCGATCATCTTGGCGACGTCATCGATCTCGGCCTTGCCGTCGACGATGAAGACGCCTTCGCCGGCCTGGGTAATCATCGGCTCGTCCTCGTCGTGCTCGTCCTCGATGTCGCCGACCACCATCTCGACGATATCCTCGAGCGAGACGAGACCGTCGGTGCCGCCATATTCGTCGATGACCAGCGCCATCTGGGTGCGCGTCGTCTGCATTCGCCCCATCAGGTCGGAGGCGAGCATCGACGGCGGCACGAACAGCACCGGTCGGATCAGGTTGAGATCGCCGATGGTGCGCGCCAGATCGACCTGGGCGAGATCGAGAACCGTCGCGACCGGGGTTTTCCTGGTCGTCCTGCCCTTTCTGACGCGGGCGACCTTGGTGATGTGCGCCAGCACGTCGCGGATATGAACCATGCCGCGCGGGTCGTCGAGCGTCTCCGAATAGACCGGCATGCGGGAGTGGCCAGACTGTTCGAACAGCCCCAGAAGATCGCCGAGCTTCGTCGTGATCTCGACCGCCTCGATGTCGGCGCGCGGCACCATGACGTCCTCGACCCGCACTTCCCGCAGGCGCAGGATGTTGTTGAGCATGGCGCGTTCGCCGGGCGAGAAGGATTCTGCATCGCTCGCCGTTTCGGCGAGCGCACCGGCAATCTCCTCGCGCAGGCTGGTGCCGTTGCGGTGCCTGAAAAGCCCGAGCACGCGATCGAACAGGGAAGGACCGGCAGGCGATGCCTCGCTGGCGAAGCTGCCGGTCGTGGTACTCGGACTCGAGCCCTCTTCCGTCGTTTCGGAAGGCTTGATCGCACTGCCGGCGTCGGAGCGGGCGGCAGTCTCTGGTTTGTCGTTCATCATCGTCCGGTCAATTGGTCTTTTGTAATTACGTGTAGGGATCGGGAATGGCAAGCCTCGCAAGTGCTGCGCGCTCTGTCGCTTCCATCAGTTCCGCTTCGGCATCGGTTTCGTGATCATAGCCGAGCAAATGCAGCAGGCCATGGATGACGAGATGGGAGATATGGTCCTCGACGGGCTTGTCTTCCAGTGCCGCCTCGCGCACGACAGTCTCGGCGGCCAGCACGATGTCGCCGAGCATCTGCGGCAGAGGCCCGCCCCTGGCAAACGGAAAAGCCGGGAAAGACAGGACGTTGGTCGGCTTGTCCTTGCCGCGCCAGCCGGCATTGAGCGTACGGATATGGGCATCGTCGGAAAAGACGATGCTGAGCTCGGAACGGCCGTCTGCACCGGTTTCGGCAAAGGCGGCCGAGACGGCGCGGTCGACAAGCCGCATCAGCACCGCCTCGTCGGGCCAGTCGCCCGCCTCGATCGCCACATCGATTTCGACGGGAAGCGGCCCCCCCGCCTTTTGCTCCTCAGCCATGCGGCCGCATAATCATATCAGCTTTCGACACCCAAGCCCCTAGCCAGCTTGCCGTCACGGTCGTAGGCCTTGACGATCTCGGCGACCAGCGGATGCCTGACGACGTCGCCTTCATTGAAGCGTACGGTCACCATGCCGGTGACGCCGTCGAGGATTCTCAGCGCCTCGACCAGGCCGGACTTGGTGTTTGGCGGCAGATCGATCTGGGTCGGATCGCCGGTGACGATCATGCGCGAGTTCTCGCCGAGCCGGGTCAGGAACATCTTCATCTGCATCGGCGTGGTGTTCTGCGCCTCGTCGAGGATGACGGCAGCGTGCGCCAGCGTACGGCCGCGCATGAATGCCAGCGGCGCAATCTCGATGACCTCGGCGGCAATCGCCCGCTCGACCTTGTCGGCCGGCATCATGTCGTAGAGCGCATCATAGAGCGGCCGCAGATAGGGATCGACCTTCTCCTTCATGTCACCCGGCAGAAAGCCAAGCCGTTCACCGGCCTCGACCGCGGGGCGCGACAGCACGATGCGTTCGACCATGCCGCGTTCGAGCAGCATTGCCGCATGCGCCACCGCCAGATAGGTCTTTCCGGTGCCGGCCGGGCCGATGCCGAAGACGAGTTCCGACCGCTCCAGCGCGCGCATGTAGGCGTCCTGGTTGAGCGAGCGGGCATAGATGGTCTTCTTGCGCGTCGATATCTGGGCGGCGGACACCTTGCCCTTGCGCTCCAGCGTCGGCAGCGTCAGCTGGTCGTCGGTGGCGATCGCCATGCGCACGGCGCCGTCGACATCGGACTGGCCGATATCGGTGCCTTTCTGCAGAATGCCGTAAAGATTGTCCAAGGCGCGGCGTGCCTGCTCGGCGGCCGAGGAAGAGCCCTTGATGGTCAATTGATTGCCGCGCGAGCGGATGTCGACGCCGAGCTTCTGCTCGAGCCTGGCCAGATTCTCGTCGAACTGGCCGTAAAGGGCGCTGGCAAGCTTGTTATTGTCGAAAGTCAGTACGATGTGCGCCATATCCGAGGCCCCGGAGGGTAGATTCTGGGGCAGATTCTTGACTTCAGCAGCGCTCAACCGTCTCTCCTCATCTGCCGAGGCCTTCAGGCCAATTCGGCGAACAGGCTGTTGTAGCCCGTCTTCGTGATTCGCACCTGGATAATGTCACCGATTTCGCCGGCCTTTTCATCAACAATAACCGGCTGCAGCCAGGGCGAGCGGCCAACCTTCTGGCCGGCCTGGCGGCCCGGCTTTTCGATCAGCGTGTCGATAGTCCTGCCGACCAGGCTTGCGCCGAAATCCTGCTGCTGTTTCAGAAGCAGCGCCTGCAGCCGCTGCAGGCGCTCGTCCTTGACGGCCTCCGGCACGTGATCGCTCATCTCCGCGCCCGGCGTGCCGGGGCGCGGAGAATATTTGAACGAGAAGGCCGAGGCATAGTTGACGTCTTCCACCAACTGCATGGTCGCCTCGAAATCCGCTTCCGTCTCACCGGGAAAGCCGACGATAAAATCGCCGGACAGTGCGATGTCGTTCCGTGCGGCACGGATGCGGTCGATCAACGTCAGATAGTCCTTGGCCATATGCCTGCGGTTCATCGCCTTGAGTATGCGGTCGGAGCCGGATTGCACCGGTAAATGTAGATAGGGCATCAGCGCAGGCAAATCACGATGGGCGGCGATCAACTCATCGTCCATGTCGCGCGGATGGCTGGTCGTGTAGCGCAGCCGCGCCAGACCTGGAATCTCTGCCAGCCTGAACAGCAGCCGGCCAAGGCCCCATTCCTCGCCGTTTTCGCCTCTTCCGTGCCAGGCATTGACGTTCTGGCCGAGCAGCGTCACCTCGCGCACGCCGGCATCCGCCAGGCGCTCGGCCTCGGCGACGATCTGTGCCACCGGCCGCGAGACTTCCGAGCCGCGCGTATAGGGCACGACACAGAAGGTGCAGAACTTGTCGCAGCCTTCCTGAACGGTCAAGAACGCCTTCACGCCGCGCCTGATCAGTTCGGCGCGCTTTGGCTGCGGCAGATGCTCGAACTTGTCCTCGATGGCATAGTCGGTTTCGACGATCTTTTCGCCGCCACGCGCCCTCGCCAGCACACCGGGCAGCCGGTGGTAGGTCTGCGGACCGATGACCAGATCGACGGCCGGCGAGCGGCGGATGATCTCGGCGCCCTCGGCCTGCGCCACGCAGCCGGCGACGCCGACCAGCATTTCGCGCCCGGCCTTGGCACGTTCCGCCTTCAACTCACGGATGCGCCCAAGTTCGGAATAGACCTTTTCCGCCGCTTTCTCGCGGATGTGGCAGGTGTTGAGCAGCACCAGATCGGCCTCGCCAATGGCATCGGTCGCGGCATAGCCGTCGGCCGCCAGAGCATCGGTCATGCGCTGCGAATCGTAGACGTTCATCTGGCAGCCATAGGTCTTGACGAAGACCTTCCTGGTCGCGGCAGGCGGAACGACCAGGCCTTCGGCGGCAGCGCCGGTGTCGTCGCGTTCTATCGTGTTCAATTCCATTTCGCGGCTTCTAGCGCCTTTCCCTGACAAAAAACAGACGAATCTGGCCGAAACCCGCGCAGCCTACCGGCTTGGGCGCGGTTCGGCGAGCGCCGCCTGCACCATCTCGCGCACCTGGCGTTCCATCTGCTTTGCCGTCTCCTTGCGGCTGGAGCCCTTGGAGAAAGCGATCGCCTCGCCAAAATGCACCTCGACGTCGAGGGCGCCCTCGGCCATCAGCACCTTGAGGTGCGGCATCAGCTCCTCATCGCCGATCCAGGCGGCTACCGGCCGATGCCGGCGGCCGAGCGGCACGCCATGCAGGCGCGTATAGACGATGGCCACCGGCTGGATGAAGACCTGTTCGGCCGCCCCTTCCGCAATCGCCATTGTAGCGGCGCCGAACAGCGTGCTCTTGAACGGCAGGATCATGTTGCCGTCGCCGGTCGAGCCTTCGGCGAACAGCACCATGGCGTCGCCCTTGGCCATGCGGCCGGCGATCTCGCTCGCCTGGTCGCCCGACGAACGTTTGCGCTCACGTTCGATGAAGACGGTGCGCTGGAGCTTCGACAGCATGCCGATCAGCGGCCAGCCGGCCATGTCGGCCCTGGCGATGAACGTCACGTCGACCATCGACCCCAGCACCATGATGTCGGTCCAGGAGATGTGGTTGGCAGCAATCAGCAATGGGCGCTGGCCGGACAGCGCTCCCTTGACATGGATGCGCAGCCCCAGCGCCCTGACGATCATCCTGTGCCAGATCTTCAGGATGAAGGTCTCGCGCCAGAGTCCGGTCTTCATCGACAGGATCTGCAGCGGCACAAGCACCAATGAGCCGACAACAACCAGCCCCAGCGCCAGGAAAATCCTGATTTTTCCGATCATTCGTACCACCCCGGCGTTTGGCTAGCGAAGATCGCGGCGCATGACAAGCGCGCCGGTCGGGCCGTGCTCCGGCGACTTGTAATAGTTGGCGCGCTTGCCGACCTCGCGGAAGCCGAGCCGCCGATAGAGCGCGATCGCGGCGACATTGGTCTCGTCGACCTCGAGGAAAAGTGCATCGGCGCGCTGTGCGTGCAGTTCACGCAGCACCGCATCCATCAATTGCCAGCCGAGCCCCCGCCGCCGATGCGAGCGTGCCACCGCGACCGTCAGGACCTCCCCCTCGCCGGCCGCGAGCCGCGCCAGCACGAAGCCGACCGGCGGCTTGGCGCCCTGTCCGGTCTCGCGCGCGGCATAGCCGAACACGGTGTCCTGCTCCAGCAGCGCGGCGAATTCGTCGTCGGTCCACGGCCGCGCGAAATCCTCGCGATGCAGCACCGACATGGCCGCGCTGTCGGCAATCGTCAGCGGCTCGAGCGCATAGTCCCTGCGGCGCGGCTGGAGGAACGGAATGCGCATCAGTTTTTTTGCCTTGATAGAATAAAGCCGGCCTGCGGCTTGGCGTCCGCGCCGCGCAAATACAACGGCTTCGGCTTTTCACCATCGTCCTTGGCAGTCGCTAGCCGGGCATAGACGGCGATGTCGGCAGTGGCTCCTATCGGGCCGGTGTCAAAAACGCGCCCGACCGAGGCGGCAATTTGCGACGTCGCGGTGCCGGCGAGAACCGGAGATCTGTCGACCGCCATTGCGGCGGCCTGCGAAAGCGTAGTCACCGAGGGACCGTAAATCAAAACGGATGCTTCATCGTAAAGTGCCGCATGGATTTCCTCGCGCCCTGCATCGAGCGCGGCGAGAACGGCGCGGCCGGGAAACGTTATTCTCGCTTGCGCCGCCAGTGCTTCCAGAGTCGTCACGCCGATCGCCGGGATTTTCAGCGCCAGCGCAAGGCCGCGCGCCGCCGAGACGCCGACGCGCAGACCGGTGAAGGAGCCCGGACCGGTGGAAACGGCAATGGCGCCGAGGCCGGTAAATTCCGTTCCGGCCGCCTTCAACGCCCCTTCGATGACACCCATCAGATGCTCGGCATGACCCTTGCCGAGATCGAGCACCGAACGGCCGAGTTCTTTCCCGGCCGCCGCGTCGTAGACGCAGGCGGCGCAGAGATTGGCGGCACAGTCGATGGCAAGCAACTTCATGAAGCGGCCGGTTGAGACAGTTTCGAAAACAGCTTCCCTCTGCCCGCCAGGGCTGATCCCCGCAAGGGAATAATGGATAAATCGCCAGGCGACTTCGGTTCGGCGCGGGTCCAAGAATGTAAGTTTCGACGCACACAATCGCCACAATAAGTATCGGGACTAGCCGACCTGCTCGATACGCAGCACGTGATTGTCCCAGACATAGTCCGGCTCGGAACGGATCGAGCCACCGGCCTCGACGATTTCGCCGGCGCCGGTCGTCGCCATGAAGCTTTCCCCATCGGGCGCCACGCCGCAGACCTCGACCAGCGCCTTGCTGGCGACGATGCGGCCGCTGGCCGCGTCGATCACGGCAAGCGAATTGCCCTCAGGCGAAGACACGGCGATGGTGCCGGCGGCAGGGTTGGCGGCGACCGAGCCGATATAGTTCCTGAAGGCCGAGAGCACGTCCTGCGACATGTCGAGCAATTGCAAGTCCTTGCCACGCGCCGCGCGGCCGACCAGCGGGGGGCAATCGGTGCCCGGCCCCCTGTACTGACAGCCGAACCAGACGGTGCCGGACCGGTCGGCATCCATATGGCGGATCGACAGTTGATGCAGCGCCGGCGGCAATTCGTGCTTTTCGGTGAGATCGCCGGTAAGGCGGTCGACCAGAACATAGGAAGGCTTCATCGTTGCGATATTGAGCTCGGCGCGGCCATAATCCGGATGCGTCTCGATGCCGCCATTGGCCACAGCAATCGTCCTGCCGTCGGAAAGCAGCAAAAGCTCGTGTGGGCCCATGCCGTAGGTCGGGAACTCGCCAATGCGCTTGAATTTCGCATGCGCGTCATAGATGCCGACGACGCCGGCGGCATTGTTGAAATCGTTCTCGGTTGCGTAGAGCAGCGCGCCATCGGCCGAGAACACGCCATGGCCGAAGAAATGCCGGCCGGCAACGCTGGCAATGGTGTGCGGTTCATCGCGGCCGGTATGGTCGAAGACGACAGCAAAGGTGCCCGGCTGCCTGGCAAACACCACCGAACGCTTAGACACCGGGTCGAAGGTAACGTCGTGGCCCCGATCGGGCAGATCGATCGTGTGCAACAACTTGCCGGCCTCGGATAGGACGGCCGCGCCATAGCCGCCGTCGCGCTTGACGAAAGCGGTGGCGAAGACCGCGTCGGCGTCGAGTGTCTTTGCCCAGGCCGACGGCGCCATCGCCGCCACCAAACCAGCGCCTGCGGCCCTCAGGAAATCGCGCCGATCGATCAGCGGCGTCCTCATGATCAGTCGCCATCCAGTGACGAGAACCCGGCGGTTAGGCCGAATTCGGCGGTCAGCCTGGTGCCGATCAGGGTCGTCAGGCTGGATGTCACCAGCGAGAAATAGTCGAGCTTGCGGCGCAGCGCCGGATCGGCAAGTGCCTTGTCGATCGAACCCCTGATCGCCTTGGCCGCCTCAATCCCGTTGGTGAGCTGGATGTGGACCGATTCCGCCATCCAGCGCGCCTCGGGCGGCAGCGCGTCGCCAAGCTGCGAGGCCTGGAACAGCGCGTCCATCCCAGCCAGATTCCCGGTCAGCGAGCGGGCGGTGTTTTGCGAGCGCCAATAGATCGCCTGTTTCGGTTTGTCGGCCTCCGGCTTGGCGCCCAGGAAGCCCTTCAGACGTACGTCGCGGACCATTTCCAACTCGTTGATGAAGACGCCGACCAGTTCGGTCACCGCTTCGGTGCCATTGTGGTAGAGCGCGTTCTGCGGACCCGCATTGGCCCAGAGCGCGGCAAAGCCGTCGGGCTTGTTCCAGGCATCGCCGACCTCGCCGGCGATCGTCTCGACATTGCCGGCAATGGCCGCACCGTAGGCGCAGCGATAGGCGTCGTCCTTGCCCGCCAATCGACCGGCGCCGTCGCCGTAGAGCACGAATTCCAGTGCGCCGAGCCCTTGCATAGCGACGCTCTTTGTCGCCAGCTGGGCCGGATCGGCGGCTGTCGGATCCTTGCCGGCAAGTGCTGCCTGCACCTGCTTCAGGCCGATGCTCTTGCGGTCCGGCCAAAACAGCATGCGCTCGAGCCGGTTGTTTTCCGCGATCGGCCCGAAACGGATGATTTCCACCACCGACCAGGCATCCACGACACCCGAGAATTCGGCGCGTGCCGTATCGAGATTGTCTTGCGAGGGCGCCTGGCAAAGTGCGTGCATTGCCTCGGTCAAGCTGTCCGCATGGTCATGCAGCTTGGCATAGGCCGGGCGGACGAAGCCGTCGATCGCCCGCTGGATCACATCCGAAGCCTTCACCGCCGCGGATGTCGGCAGCGCACCGGCGAGGACCAGCATCAGAGCGAATGCAAGACGCTTCCGCATCAAAGCGACTCCAGAAACTTGATCAGCGCGGCGCGGTCGGCCGCATCGGCAGCGGCGAAGCGGCCACGCGCCTTCTGGCCCTCGCCGCCATGCCACAGGATTGCCTCGGCCAGGCTGCGCGCGCGCCCGTCATGCAGGAAGAAGGTGTTGCCGCTGACGGTCTGGGTGAGCCCGATGCCCCACAGCGGCGGCGTGCGCCATTCGCTTCCGGTGGCCTCGCCCACCGCCTGTCCGTCGGCAAGGGCGGGTCCCATGTCATGCAGCAGGAAATCGGAATACGGCCAGATCAGCTGGAAGGCCTGCGCCTTGTTCGGGGTGCCGCGACGGGTGACGAATTTCGGCGTATGGCAGGAGATGCAGCCCATATCGTAGAACAGTTTTTTGCCGGCGAGCACGTCCGGTCTGTCGAGGTCGCGCCGGGCGGGCACGGCAAGATTTTGCGAATAGAAGGTCACGAGGTCCATGACCGGCGGCGGCGCTTCGACCGGACCGAGACGCTCCTGCACACCGTTGGGTAGGGCAAGGCAGGTCTTTTCCGCGGCGCTGCAATCGCCCCAGTGCTTCGGCACCTCAGGCGTCGAAATGCCGATATCGCCGGCAAAAGCGTCCGCCGATTGCTGGCGGATCGATGCCGCCTGCGCCTTCCAGCCGAAACGGCCGAGCGTCAGTTCACCGCTGCTGCCGTCGCGAATTATATTGGGCCTGCCGGAAATCCCGTCACCATCGCGGTCGGCCGGATCGGCGCGCGCAAGGATGTCGGCAGGAGCGATCTGCTCGACCAGGCCAAGGCCGATCATCGGCGGCGTCATGCGCGGCGACAGCGTGGTGCGTGGATCGAGCGATCCGTAGGCGAGACCCTCGACCGAATAGCTCGGCTTGCGCAGCGACACCGTGCTGCCGTCCGCCAGTTTTACTTTTTGCTCCTGATAATCGACATGCATCCTGCCTTCGCCCTGCAAGCCGGGAACGGCTAGCTCCTGAAGTTGCGTGCCATAGACCGGGTCGGGGAAGTTGAGCACCTTGTGATCGGCGAGCGCGGCTTTCTCCTCATCGGTACTGGCTTCCCTTGCCAGGCGCAGGAACATCGAGGTGGTGCCGCTGTCGCCTTCGGGCGGATGGCCGCGGCCGTCCTTCAGATGACAGTTCTGGCAGGCGCGCTCGTTGAACAGCGGACCGAGCCCATCCGAGGCCTGCGTCGAGGATGGCGACGACACCCAGTTCTTGCGGAAAATGGCGTTGCCGAGCTTGAAGGTGCCCTCTTCCTCGAAGCTGATGTTGGCGGAGGATTGCGAGAAGGCGTCCTTGTTGACGTCCTTCTTCGAGGTGCCGGCGCCGCCCTGCATCAGCTCGAATTGCTCGGGCTTGGAGAAATCGATGGTCGGCTTGGTGATGGCGATGACGCGCGCCAGATCCTTCGGCGTCAGATCGGTGCGACTGGTGGCAAGCCCCGCCGGTTGCGGCGCTCCGGCCAGCGCCGAGGCTGTGAGCGTCGCCATCACTGCAAGAAAAGCGCCGCGAAGGATACCGTATCGCGGCTTCTTCTGTGGCGGCAGGCCGCAATGCTCGGCCGGCCGCAAGCGGCGCATGAAATCTAGGGGGCGCCGCATTCCCGCATATCCTTATTCCGCCTCGTCGGCCGATGCCGCGTTGAGCTGGCCGTACTTTTCTTCGCCGATCGAGGCCAGCAGGTCGAGTTGCGTCTCGAGGAAGTCGATGTGACCTTCCTCGTCAGCCAGCAATTCCTCGAACAGCTTCATCGTCACGTAGTCGCCTGCCTCGTTGCAAACCTCGCGCGAACGCTTGTAGGCGGTGCGCGCGTCATATTCGCCGGCAAGATCGGATTCGAGCACTTCCTTGACATTCTGACCGATACGCAGCGGCGCGACGGACTGCAGGTTCGGATGGCCCTCGAGGAAGATGATGCGCGCCACGAGCCGGTCGGCATGGTGCATTTCCTCGATCGATTCAGCGCGTTCCTTCTTCGCCAGCTTGGCGTATCCCCAGTCTTCCAGCAGCCGGAAATGCACCCAGTATTGATTGACCGCCCCAAGTTCCAGAAACAGAGCCTCGTTAAGCCGCTCTATGATCTGCTGTTCGCCTTTCATGGGTTCTGCTCCCGTATTGGACGCGCAGGCCTCTGACGCGATCCAGGTGTGAAACGATGTCCACGCCGCTCGCCGCCGAGCGGGCGTGGTAATTTTCGGTGACCCGAATGATCGTTTCGACCACATTTGGGAAGCAGCCGCAACAGCGACCGCGCTTGTGCATGGCATGATAGACCTTCGCCGGCACGATCAGCTGCCAGGGGTCCTCATCCAGCAGTCCGATGATCGTCTGCTCTATCTCCTTTTCGGTGATGATGTTGCAATGGCAGATCAGCATTTGTCGCTCTGGCTGACGGCGCTCATTGCGCCGCGTGGCTGGTGGTTTCGAAGTTTACTGGAACACTTTGTCCGGTGAGTCGAGGCTGTCCGAGCCCTCGAAGGCGATCGCATTGAGCTTCAGGGTACCGACGGCGCGTTCGATCGATTTGGTCTGATTGACCAGCGCGTCGATCGCCGCCTGCACGGTGGCATTGCCTTCCGTGTTGCCTTCTCCGATCTGCTGGTCATAGGCCTCGCCGGCAAGCGCCCGCGCCTTGATGGCCTCCATCTTGGCGATGGTGACATCCAGCTTAGCCGACAATTCCTTGTCGATCGCCGGATCGGCTTGCCTGACCATGTCGGCCACCGACGGCCCCTCGACGACCGTGCCGTCAAGCCGCGTGTAGCTGCCGTGATAGGCGGCACGGATGCCGATCGCGTCATAAAGATGGGAGTTGTAGGTGTTGTCGGAGAAGCAATCGTGCTCCTCTTCCGGATCGTGCAGCAAGAGGCCGAGCTTCATCCGCTCGCCGGCGAGCTCGCCATAGGACAGCGACCCCATGCCGGTGAAGATGATCGAAATGGCGGCGTTCGGCTCGCCATCGACAAGGTTCTTGCGGGCGGCGCCGCCTTCCTTCCAGTCGTCGACCATATCCTTTAGATCGGAAACCAGAAGGTCGCTCGCCGATTTCAGGTACTGCGCCCGGCGGTCGCAATTGCCGCCGGTGCAATTGGTGAGGTCGTAATCGGTGTAGGGCCGCCCGCCGGCGCCCGGACCGGTGCCGTGCAGGTCTTGCCCCCAAAGCAGGAATTCGATGGCGTGATAGCCGGTCGCCACATTGGCCTCGATGCCGCCCGCCTCCTGCAGTGTGCCGGAGAGGAACTCCGGCGTCAGGTTGGTGGCGTCGACCTTCTTGCCGTTGATCTCGATCGACTTGTTGGCGATCACATTGGCGGTGTAGAGCGCGTTGGCGTCCGACTCGGTGCCGTAGCTCTTGGCGACATAGTCGATCAAGCCCTCGTCGAGCGGCCAGGAGTTCACCTTGCCTTCCCAGTCGTCGACGATGGCATTACCGAAGCGATAGACCTCGGTCTGCTGATAGGGAACACGCGATGCCTTCCAGGCCTCGCGGGCGGCGTTCAGCGTTTCGGCAGATGGCTTGGCGAGCAGTGCATCGACAGCCTTGTCGAGCGCCTCGGCCGTGATCAGCGAATCCTCGTATTTGGCAAGCGCGATGTCGGAATAGGTCTTGACGACCGCCTTGGCATCGGTTTGCGCCTTGGCCGGCAGCACGAACACCGCCGCCGTCAGCATCGCGGTGGCGCCGATCGCCGCAAGCCTGCCGCCATACCGCGCGGTCATCATCGTTCTCATGATTGTCTCTCCTCGGGAATCAATGAAATGCCGGCGCCGCGGCGGGCAGCTGCCAGCGGGCAAAGAAGGTCGCGCCATCGCGCGGTTCGCGGAAGAAAGACACCGAAATGCCTCCAATCGAAAGGGTTCAAGGCCCAGACATCAAAGGGATGCGCTGACGCGCGAGCTTCCATAAAACGGCGAAGACGCCGGATGTCAACTGGGGGCGCAGAAAAAATTCAATTGAAACAACAGTTTAGAATTATTCTAAACTAGAACTGTCAACTTTAACATCGATGTATAGGGAATGCCGGCGCATGACGCAGTTGACAGGCGGCCGTTCCGGGTGCGACCCGGATCGGCGCTCTTGCGGCGGCGCCGGACAATCGCCACCTGGCGGGACGTCCTAGATTTGGATGAGGAATCGGGCTGTTATGAAGAACGGGGTCGTCATTGTCGGTGCGGGTCATGCGGGCGTGCAAGCGGCCGCCAGCCTGCGCGAAGAGGGCTATGACGCCCCGGTGATCCTGGTCGGCGACGAAAACGAATTGCCCTACCACAAGCCGCCGCTGTCGAAGACCTTCATCAAGGATCAGCAAGCAAAGCCGCAGCCGTTGCGCGGCGAGGCTTTTTATACCGGCAGCGCCATAGACTACCGGCCAGGCCTCCGGGTCGAGCGCATCGACGCGGGCGGCCGCCGGCTGGAGATATCGGGCGGCGGTGTGTTGCCGTTCGAGCGGCTGATCCTCGCCACCGGCGCGCGGCCGCGCCTGCTGCCGCTGCCGGGTTCGGAGCTTTCCGGCGTTATGTCGCTGCGCTCGCTCGGCGATGCCCGCCTGATCCGCGAATTGAGCGCGCAAAGCGAGGACGTCGTCATCCTCGGCGGCGGCTTCATCGGCCTGGAGATTGCCGCAACGCTCACCGCGGCAGGCCGCAGGGTTACGGTGGTCGAGGCGGTCGACCGGCTGCTCGGCCGCGCCGTGGCACCGGTCATCGCCGGCCATGTGCGCCAACGGCTGGAAGCCACCGGTGTGCGCGTCCTCACCGGCATCACCGTCGAACTGCTGGAGGGCGAGAACGGCCGTGTTTCGGCTGCAATCACCTCATCCGGCGAAAGATTGCCGGCGCAGATGGTCGTCATCGGCATCGGCGTCGTGCCCAATGTCGAATTGGCCGAAGCCGCCGGCATTGCCATCGCCAACGGCATCCGCGTCGACCAGCAGATGCGCACGTCAGTGCCGGAAATCCTCGCTATCGGCGACGCCGCCTCCTACCGGCACTGGTTCACCGGCGGCGACGTGCGGCTGGAATCGGTACAGAACGCCACTGACCAGGCGCGGCTCGCCGCGCGCACCATCGTCGGCCACGCCGACAATTACTCGGCAGTGCCGTGGTTCTGGTCCGATATCGGCGACATGAAGCTGCAGATGGTCGGCCTGATTGCGGGCGGCGACAGCCATGTCGTACTGGGCGACGTGGCCGAGAACAAATTCTCCATCTACCACTATGCCGGAAGCCGGCTGCTCGGCATCGAATCGGTCAACCGGCCGGGCGACCATATGCTTGGCCGCAAGATGCTCGGTGCCGGTTTTTCGCCGTCGCCTCAGATTGTCGCGACCGGGCCCGACGGGCTGAAGGCGGCGCTCGCCGCCTTCCAGCAGGCAGAGCCTGCAAGAGCGGCGGGATAGCTCTAGGCGGCGCGGACCTCTCGGATCGAACTTTCCAGGATGTCGAGCGCCTCGTTCATGACGCCATCCTGGATGGTGATCGGCGCGAGGAAGCGGATGACGTTGCCGTAGACGCCGCAGGTGAGCAGGATCAGGCCCTTGTCGAGCGCCTTCAGCCGGACCGCATTGGCGAGTTCCGGCGACGGCAAGCCCTTCTTAACATCGTTGAACTCGACCGCGTTCATGAAGCCGGGGCCTCTGATATCGACGATCTCCGGCGCTTCGTCGCGGATCGATTGCAGGCGCTGCTTCAGACGGTTGCCCAGCGTGTTGGCGCGGTCGCAGAGCTTCTCTTCGTCGATGACGTCAAGCACGGCATGCGCCGCGGCAACGCCGATCGGGCTGCCGCCATAGGTGCCGCCGAGCCCGCCGGGGTTCGGCGCATCCATGATCTCGGCACGCCCGGTGACCGCCGCCAGCGGGAAGCCGCCGGCCAGGCTCTTGGCCATGGTGGTGATGTCGGCTGCCACCTCATGGTGGTCCATGGCGAACATCTTGCCGGTGCGGGCAAAGCCGGTCTGCACCTCGTCGGCGATCAGCAGCATGCCGTGCTGGTCGCAGATCTTGCGCAATGCGGTCACGAAGTCGCGTGGCGCCTCGTAGAAGCCGCCCTCGCCCTGCACCGGCTCGACGATGATCGCGGCGACGCGGGCCGGATCGACGTCGGCCTTGAACAGCCGGTCGAGCGCAGCCAGCGAATCGGCGACCGACACGCCGTGCAGCGCCACCGGGAACGGCGCATGGAAGACATCCGCCGGCATGGCGCCGAAGCCGACCTTGTAGGGCACGACCTTACCGGTCAGCGCCATGCCCATGAAGGTGCGGCCGTGAAAGCCGCCGGAAAAAGCGATGGCCGCCGGCCGGCCGGTGGCGCTGCGGGCAATCTTGATGGCATTCTCCACCGCCTCGGCGCCGGTGGTGACGAAGATCGTCTTCTTGTCGAATTTGCCGGGCAGCATGCCGTTTAGACGTTCGGCCAGCCTGATATAACTCTCATAGGGCACGACCTGGTAGCAGGTGTGGGTGAAGCGGTCGAGCTGCGCCTTGACCGCTTCGATCACCTTCGGATGACGGTGGCCGGTGTTGACGACGGCGATGCCGGACGAGAAATCGATGTAGCGGCGGCCTTCCACATCCCAGATCTCCGAGTTTTCGGCGCGATCGGCATAGATCTGCGTGGTCATGCCGACGCCGCGCGAAATCGACTGGCTCTTGCGTTCGGAAATGGCTGAATTTGTCATCGTATCCCTCACCGGGCCGGCGCCCGCTCTCGTTTGATGGCTGTTGAGACTCTTCTGACCTTATTTCAGGTTTTCCTCAAGTTGGCACTGGCGGCGGGTGATTGGGCCTGTGGCCGATGCGTTAACTGGCCAGCTTACCCAACCGCCTATACGCGTACGGGAAGAGGTTTCCTTTTTGCGGAGATCAATTATCCTCGCCATTGTCCGCGCCGCCTTGCTACAGGAGGCGGTCCGCGCGGTTGAGGGAGCTATGAGCAGGAACGCGACATCGTCCGCCTCGCCGCAATCGGTTAAAGCCCCTAGCCATTTGTCTTTTCCTGCCTCCACAATTCTAGCCTGCGCAATGGCAATGCTGCCTTTGCTTTTGGCCGGTTGCCAGAAGCAGGAGGCCGCCGCGAAGAAACTGCCAGTCATGGTCCTCACCGAGACCGTGGCGATCGCCAACTATGCGCCAAGGACTTCGCTCACCGGTGTGATCGCGGCGCGCACGCTAAACAATCTTTCGTTCCGGGTCGGCGGCCGCGTCGCCGAACGGCTTGTCGACGTCGGGCAGCATGTCGATCAAGGCACCGTGCTCGCCCGCATCGATCCGCAGGAACAGCAATTCGACCTGCGCTCGGCGCAGGCCGATCTCGACGCCGCGCAGGCGCAATTGACCCAGGCCGCCGCCGCCTTCGAACGGCAAAAGACACTGCTTGCCCAGGGCTACACCACGAGGCGCGACTATGATGCGGCCGAACAGGCGTCGAAGGTGGCGCGAGGCAGCGTCGATGCCGCTCAAAGCGCGCTCGCCAATGCAAAAGAGGACCTTTCCTTCACCGAACTCAAGGCGGGTGCGGCAGGCGTGATCACAGTGCGCCAGGTCGAAGCCGGGCAGGTGGTGCAGGCGGCGCAGACCGTCTTCACCCTTGCCGAGGACGGCGACCGCGATGCGGTCTTCAACGTAGAGGAAACGATGGTAGCAAAGACGCCGGCAGCACCCGCGGTGACAATCACGCTGTTGTCGGATCCGCAGATCAAGGCGATGGGCAAGGTGCGTGAAATCTCGCCGGCGGTCGATCCGACTTCAGGCTCGATCCGGGTCAAGGTCGCCATTCCCGACACGCCCGCGGGCATGCCGCTCGGCGCGGCCGTCATCGGGTCGGTCAGCGCCCAGCCGTCGAAGGCCGTCATCGTGCCGTGGCAGGCATTGACCTCGAGCGCGGGCAAGCCGGCCGTCTGGGTCGTCGATCAAGCGACCAAAGCGGTGGCAGCGAGACAGGTGGAGGTGCTGGCCTTCGGATCCGGCTCGGTCATCATCGACAAGGGGCTCGAGGCAGGCCAAACCGTCGTCACCGCCGGCGGCCAGTTGCTCAGCCTCGGCCAGACCGTCGAGATAGCGGGAGCGGAGCAATGAACCGGCTCCTGCGCAGCCCTGCCCCGCTTGTTCCTGCCCTGTTTGGGCTCGTGCTCGGCGCCTGCTCGCAATCGGAAGAGAAGCCGCCCGAGATCATTCGGCCTGTGCTGTCGGTGGTGGTCGAGCCCCGCACAGTAGAGACCTTCGGATTCGCCGGATCTGTCGAACCGCAGTTCAGCGCCGACCTTGCCTTCCGCCTGCTTGGCCGGGTCGTCGTCCGCGATGTCAAGGTCGGCGATATCGTCACCAGGGGCACGACTATCGCGGCGCTCGATCCGACGGCGCTGGAGCTTGCCGTGCAGGCGGCGAAGGCAGAACTCTCCAACGCGCAGGCGCAATTTGCCAATGTCGCCGCCAGCGAGGAGCGCCAGCGCCAGTTGCTTGTCGCCGCTAACACCTCGCAGGCCGTCTTCGACGCCGCGCGGCAAGCCAGGCAGGCCGCCGCGGCCGGTGTCGAGCGGGCCAATGCGGCGCTGGCCAAATCGCAGGAACAGCTTGGCTATACCAGGTTGTTCTCGGACTTCGATGGCGTGGTCACCGCCGTCGGCGCCGAGGTCGGCCAGACGGTCTCGCCCGGCCAGACCGTCGTCACGGTGGCGCGCTCTGACCCGCGTGAAGCAGTCGTCGACATTCCCGACCAGTTGACCGGCGATCTCGCCTTCGGCACCCCCTTCCAGATCATCCTGCAATCGCTGCCGACGA